>NZ_CP018617.1:600000-1200000 GCF_002849855.1 Vibrio azureus | reverse complement strand
TATGTCTGGCAAGCCTGTCGTTGACTTGGGTATTGAAGATAAACACAGGTTATTTTTTCTCAAAATATAGAATGTACAGTGTCAACCTGTTAAATTGGCGCAATTTACAATTTTGAGAGGTGGTAGTATGTCATTTCCTGTCCTAATTTGTGATGACTCAGCCTTAGCACGAAAGCAGATGGCGAAATCACTACCCACAGCACTGAAGGCTGATATCACTTTTGCGGTTAATGGTAAAGAGGCCCTACACGCATTACAGCAGAAGTCATTTAAGCTGATATTTCTTGATCTCACCATGCCAGAAATGGACGGTTTTGAGACGTTAGAACAGATGAAGCAGCGTCAGATCTCGACGCCTGTTATCGTCGTCTCTGGTGACATTCAGCCCAAGGCAAGACAGCGCGTGCTAGACCTTGGTGCGTATGCATTCATTCAAAAGCCCTTTAATATTAATGAACTTAATCATGCGTTAAAGCCTTTTACTGTTTCCAAACAAGACGAAGTTACCGCCTATTCAGCGCCTATTTCTCTGCCTAAATTGCGTCGCCGTGATGTGTATATGGAGGTAGCCAACATTGCTATTGGTCGAGCTGCTGATGCATTGGCGCGGCACTTCGATGTGTTTGTCAATTTGCCGTTGCCCAATGTCAACATATTCGAAGTCAGCGAATTACATATGGCATTAAGAGAGTTAGCCTCGAAAGATAATGTTTCAGGGGTTTGCCAAGGGTTTTGTGGAGAGGGTATTGCTGGTGAAGCCTTGGTGATCCTCAGTGATTCAAGTGTCTCGGATCTCAAAACATTGATGAAAGTGCCTGTTGAGAGTGAAGAATTAGAAGAGCTTGAGTTGCTTATGGATATGTCTAACATTTTGGTTGGATCATTTCTCAATGGGTTGGGTGAACAATCTGAAGTTCGTTTTTTCCAAAGCCCTCCGGTCTTGCTGGGGCAACATATTTCGGTCGATTCGATAATTGAGTCCACTGCAGGTAGCTTTAGTCGTACGATGACTTTTGAAGTTAGCTATACCATCGAGGGAACCTCAATACGTTGCGATCTGCTGTTTATGTTCGTAGATGAATCGTTACCACTTCTCGACAATAAACTCGCTTACTTGCTGGAGGAACTATAAATGCTAAATCTACCAGCAGAGTTTGAGCAATTTCATTGGATGATCGACATGGTCCAGAACATCGATATGGGCCTTATCGTGATTGATCGACAATATAACGTGAAGCTGTGGAATGGTTTCATGACTCATCACAGCGGCCTGCAATCGCATGAAGCTATTGGTCGCTCATTGTTTGATATTTTCCCAGAGATTCCTCAAGAGTGGTTTAAGCTTAAAACCAAGCCTGTATATGATCTTGGTTGCCGTAGTTTCATTACTTGGCACCAAAGGCCCTATCTATTTTGCTGCCGTAATGTCCGCCCGGTGACTCAGCAAGCAGAATTTATGTACCAAAACATCACGCTTAACCCAATGCGAAGCCCTACAGGAGAAGTCAATTCGTTGTTTTTATCCGTTCAGGATGCGACTGCTGAGGCGCTGGTAGTACAAAAACAAAAATAAGCGAAGGAAATAAAATATATAAAAGCCGGGGTGATTCCCGGCTTTTTTGTATACATTTAAAGTATCCCTTAATGAGTGGAATGTCGATATGGACTTTAATCTTTCTCTCAAACTGTATACGTCACAGCAAGTCAGAACTGGTGAGATCAAAGCGGCGCAAATTGCTGGGGTGTCGATGTATGACTTAATGCAGAAAGCCGGTATTGCGGTCTATAAATGCTTTCGGCAACACTATTCTGATGCTCAACGGGTACTGGTCGTGTGCGGCAAAGGCAACAATGGGGGGGATGGCTATGTCTTTGCTAGTTTAGCTAAGCAAGCAGGGTTACAAGTCCGTGTCTTCCATTTAGGTGAGATAAACCAGCTGGATGGTGATGCTAAAACCGCTTATGAAGAATGGTGTAGCATTGGTGGACACATCGAGCATTGGGATGATTGGCATGTCGCATTGCTCGATGCAGAAGTCATCATAGATGCAATGTTGGGCACAGGCCTACGTGGCCCACTCAATCACGGCTATCAACTTCGAATTACTCAAATTAATCAGATCAATTGTCCGGTTATTTCGGTCGATATTCCCTCTGGATTGAATGCAGATACTGGAGCGGTTCACGGTGTCGCGATTCAGGCAGAACATACGGTTACCTTCGTGGCGGTTAAACAGGGGCTTTGTACGGGGCAGGCGCGTTCTTATATTGGAAAACTGCACTTTGCGGGGCTGGGTATTAGTGCAGAATTTCGTTCTATTGAAGACGAAAGTGCGTTAGGCATTGATCATCAGATTATTCCTCGTTTGATACCCGACAGACAAAAGACAGCACATAAAGGCCATCATGGAAAAGCGCTATGTGTTGGGGGGAACCGAGGTATGGCTGGTGCAATCCGATTATGTGCACTGGGCGCTGTTCGTTCTGGTGTCGGGCTGGCGGCTGCGATCACTCACCCAGAATCGCTTTTATCCTTGCAGATGGGCATTCCAGAAGTAATGAGTACGGCGATATCGCTTAAAGAATTGGGAGACATTGAAAATGTGCTCGCAGAAAAAACCGCTTGGGCATCGGTGCTCATTATTGGGCCAGGTCTAGGGAATGATGAGTGGGCACACCAGATCTACCAATATCTAGCACAACAAGACCTACCTAAGGTCGTAGATGCCGACGGGCTAAACATTTTAGCTCAGGTAAGCCGTAAAAATAACAGCGCATTCGTTTACGATAAACAACGAATCATCACGCCACACTCTGGTGAAGCCGCTCGCTTACTTGGTGTGAGTGTGGATGTTATCGAAAATGATCGTTTTTCAGCGATTAAGCAGCTCCATGAAAAGTATGGCGGTGCTGTTGTTTTAAAAGGCGCTGGGACGTTAATTTACGACGGAGTGAGAATGTATGCTTGTTTGGCGGGTAACTCTGGAATGGCAACGGGAGGAATGGGCGATATGCTGACTGGAGTGATTGGTGCTTTTGTTGCAAAAGGGCTCCCACCGGCGACAGCGGCACGTTTAGGTGTGGTCGTTCATAGCCATGCTGCGGATCTTGATGCCGCTCAATCAGGAGAGTACGGACTTTTAGCGAGTGATGTTGTTAACATGTTGCGCTTGGCTTTGAATCCATAATATACCCAAGTATTTTGAAGTCACTTGGGTATAAGGCGCCAAACAGCAGACTCAAAGTTATCTACTTCACACTTGCAGGTAAATGTTATGGAAATGTGAAGTTTATTGCCAGTAATTGTGCACTAAATTTATAATCTAGACTATCATAAAAAGCGTAAAATAGTTTAACAAAGATCATATCGTTTGTAGGGTATGGCAAAGGGGTGTTTATGCAATGAATGGTGTTTTTAAATAAGACTACGAATTACACGTAACTGTGATGTCTCATCTGTCATTTTGAAGTTTTTCTTATTCTAAAATTATTTTTAGATTTTTTGTTTATTATATTCTATTCACTGATAAAGTTAAAATGTGAGCTAAAGCACATTTTAAAATAAGTCATTTTTCATTATAAATAACACTGTTCCTGATATTTCTATTAGTTAAAATTAGAAAGGGCTTTTACTATTCAAAACTTGCGATAAATAACAAAAAATCATTAAAAGAACAGATAAAGCTCGTAGTGATATTAAAAATGTTTTAATTAAGTAGAGAACGAATAAACCGTAGGGATATTATGGATAAAATATTTGAGCTTTCGATATTAGTGATTGTTTTGTTATTTTCTTTTATATGCAGTGCAGATACAAACATATACTTATTGAATAATACAGAGGAAGCATTAACGGTTGGTGTGAATGGAAATCAAGAACTGATTCAACAAATAGGTGAAACACAGATTCCACCACTTAAATACACTCAAATTGCGAGCCTGACCAGATATTCAGGTATTGAATCGGGTCAAGACTATTATTTTTTTATCTTTTTGGGTTACGAGCAACTTGCCTTAGCTATTCGATTACATGGAAGTGTCTGGGGGACAACGATGACTTATACTCTTACTGACCCAGAAACGACCCATTTAGGTGAGTTTAAGTCAGGCCGTGCCATTTACAGAGGCTTTAAAGGCGAGTATCAGTATTATTACAAGGCAGAATATACAGGCGGCTACGATGATATTATTCTTGTTGTAGATAAGACATCTTCTCTTGGACCTAAAGAAAATAATAACCTGACTGTATGCAGTTATAATGTTTGGATGCTCAGCCATGTGGGTAAGGATATGGATACAAGAGACGATTTAATCGCAGGGCAGGTCAAAGATAATGATGTTGTATTTATGCAGGAAGTATTTCGAAGTGAAAATGATAAAGCGATTCGTCGCACAATGCAGACTCACTTTCCTTATGTCAGCGAAAAACTTACCGATCATGGCAGTAATACCTATGATGGCGGCGTGCTCACTTTCAGTAAATACCCGATTGTAGATCAGTCTCAACATGTATTTGAAAACTGTAAAGGCACTGATTGTGCGGCAGATAAAGGGGTCCTTTACACAAAGATCATCAAGGATAATCAGCCTTACCATCTGTTTAATTTACATCTTGGCTCTTGGAACTCACAAGGTCATAGAGACATAAGAATGCTGCAGGTTGGGGAAATTTTTAATTATATGGAACAGTTAAACCTACCGGATGATGAGCCAATCATCATCGGGGGGGATTTTAATATTGCAAAGCACAAATATCCATTAGACTTTGAACAAATGCTAAGAATTTTAAAGCTGGTGGAACCTCCTTTAATCAATAATATTAAATACAGTTATGACTCATATTTAAATGAGAATATTTCCTATAGCGATGAATCCGAAAGAGAAAGGCTCGATTATTTACTGTATGTTGATAACGGCAGTATACTCGCTAGCAGCAGTAAAATAGAAGCTCCAAGAAATTTTGAGGAAGATATGTGGGGAACCTGGGATTTGTCGGATCATTTTGCTGTGAGGGCAAAGTTTACTCTACCAGAAAGGTGATAGAATCATTTTTAATAGAACAATAAATATAAATGACTTTCACAATAAATGATGGGTTATTAATTTTCAATGCCAATGCCTTAAGTTTATCTTATCACATGTTAATTTTATTTTAATTGGTCTTGGGTTGAGTGTTTATATATTACTTAACTGTCATTTAAAATTAATGCTATCTGTGATGATTGTTGAAATTATAAGTTTTTATACTTGTGGAAATTTATAGTGTGCCTTAAACATAAATAATGTTGAAAAGGAGGTTTTATGTTTAGAATAGTTACTTTAATCGTATCTTTATTAATGACAACATTGGTTTTTTCACAAACTACAAAAGAGTTAGCTTTAGATTTAGGCAAGGATATCGTCTCAAGTTGGAATGAAAACAAGAGTATTGTGGATGATTCTTTTTCTCACGGCGAGTTTTCCGTTAATATGTTAATGCTTAACTTCCCGGACGACACCAAAGAGACTTTATCACAATTAGAAGAAAGTATTCGCCAAGCTCGTGAGCTCGATGATTCGATGCAAGACTTTTTAGTACTTCGATTAGCGAATCCAGCATTATTGCCATACTGGCAGGCGGAAGTGCCTCCTTTGTTTGTTTATCAAACCAATTTAAAAGAAGGCGAGGTTATTCCTGCCCTAACATTGGCTGGTGAGCAGGTGTTATTAGATCCTGTCGTGATGCCGAATCAGCCAGTCCTTGTCTTAGACGTTGATCGTTCAAGGCTGATGCGGGAAGTCGCCAATAAAATGAACTTGACGATTCATCAGTTAACGGCTGCGTCTTCTATGTTTAATGAGCCTGATCAAGAGAACTCCGAACCACAAAATCAAGAGCAAGACACGCCGTTGCCTGAACAAGAGGAAGAAGAGTTCCCGAATGAAATCCACACAACGGTGATCAAAAAATTCAAAGCCAATTACATTAAGGAACTGTGGTTACAACCTTCAGAAGTCTACGCTATTGTCACTGGGGTATCGCCATCTCGCCTAGTACCACAAATTGACATTGTCGAGATGCCTGTGGTGGATTTTGCCAATATTGAATATCCGGTGAATCAAATTGCTATCTATTGGCAGCGTTATCGCTGGGCAGCAGCAGACATCATCTTTATGGAAATGGACGATCAAATCAACTTTAAAAACATCGCTCAGAACCTCGTACAAATCGCACAAGAAGTGCTGAACAACATCGAGGATCCAAGAGTTAAGAAGTATGCAGTGATCCCACAAATTACCAATCGCATCATAGAAGAATTCCCAGAAAGTGTGTTTATCGATCATGATGATGTGATTGATGCGCTGTATACAATTCAAAAAAATGAAACCTACACAGACTACTCAGCAGCTGGCGGTAACGTTACAGTAACTTTAGAGCCTTTGGTCATTGGAGAGGTGGATTAACGGGCTTTATACCCAAGCATCTTGAGGTCACTTGGGTATATCTATTATTTGGCATTTTCTACAACACTTTTTGCAATGCTAGAACTGTTATAGCAATGCCTTTAGAGAAACGTTATAAGAGAAAATGTGATCTGATGGTGATTTTTCCTACTTTTTTGCGCAAAAGCAGCTTTAATAAAATAGGAATTATCACCAATTTGTTTGTTTCTTTGAGGAGAGCGCTCGGTTGATAAGCAGGTTTGGTCACACTATCACCATCGGATTGACGCAATGGTTTGCGCAAAGGTTTACGTTTCGACTTTCTTAAATGTTTGAAATTAATGATGAAGTGGTAAGGTAGTGTCTAGATGAGGTTTTTCAGATATGCGATGTTCTATATGGTATCACAAAAAAAAATCAAATATCAGACTTGTAGGAAATAAATCACAGCCTATAATGCTGAAAACCGGAGCGTCTGCCAACGCTCCGGTTTTTTTGTGTCCGAAAGAATATAAACTCGTCTGCCAACGAGCTTATAACGCGCTCTGATGAGGCACATACATATATGAATCAAGGAATTACATAATGCGTATCGAACAAGAACTCAAGTTAGGTTTCAAAGATGTACTGTTTCGCCCGAAGCGTTCAACCTTAAAAAGCCGTTCTCAAGTAAATTTAACCCGCGAGTTTACCTTCAAGCATAGCGGCCGTCAATGGTCAGGCGTACCTGTTATTGCGGCTAACATGGATTCGGTTGGCAGTTTTGAAATGGCTAAATCATTGGCCGAGCACGGTGTAATGACAGCGGTTCACAAACATTACACGGTTCAAGATTGGGCTGAATTTGCGCAGTCTGCTAACAAAACTACGCTAAATAACGTGATGGTGTCGACGGGAACATCAGATGCGGATTTCCAAAAAACGCAAGAGATCATGGCGCTATCAGATGAGTTTATCTTTATCTGTATCGACATCGCTAACGGTTACTCAGAGCACTTGGTTGAATACGTACAACGTGTACGCGCTGCGTTTCCTGACAAAGTGATCTCTGCAGGTAACGTAGTAACCGGTGATATGTGTGAAGAGCTTATCCTTGCTGGTGCGGACATTGTTAAGGTCGGTATCGGCCCTGGCTCTGTATGTACGACTCGCGTTAAAACTGGCGTAGGTTACCCTCAGTTATCTGCCATCATTGAGTGTGCGGATGCTGCTCACGGCCTTGGCGGTACCATCATTGGTGACGGTGGTTGTTCATGTGCTGGTGACGTAGCGAAAGCGTTCGGTGGCGGTGCAGATTTCGTGATGCTTGGCGGTATGCTAGCAGGTCATGAAGAGTCAGGCGGTGAAGTGATCGAACAAGACGGTCAAAAATTCATGAAGTTCTACGGCATGTCTTCACAGTCGGCAATGGACAAGCACTCAGGCGGTGTTGCGAAGTACCGTGCAGCTGAAGGAAAAACCGTACTATTGCCATACCGTGGCAGCGTAGATGGCACGATTTCAGACATCCTTGGCGGTGTACGTTCAACGTGTACATACGTAGGCGCAGCAAAGCTTAAAGAGCTAACTAAGCGTACGACTTTCATCCGTGTACAAGAGCAAGAGAACAACGTATTCGGTAAAGAGAAGTAATACAATACTTCGGAAAATACGAACTGTTAAGGGCCGCTTTTTGCGGCTCTTTTTTTGCCTAAAATTTGGCAAGTGGCGACAAAGTGGCGACAGCCGAGCAAAAAAATTTTGTGGCGACGGCTGCAAATTTGAAAGCGGGTTGTGGGAAATAGCTTCAGTGAGATGATCAGGTGCAAAGTGAGCATAGCGCATCGTCATGCTGATATCAGCATGGCCAAGGATATCTCTTAACACCAAAATATTCCCGCCATTCATCATAAAGTGGCTAGCGAAAGTATGACGCAAAACATGAGATGCTTGGCCAGAGGGAAGGGTAACCCCTAGTTTATTCTTTAAGATGTAGCAGAAAGGTGTATAGCATTCTTGAAACAACTTTTCTGAGGTAGGTTTAAATATCTCATGGTAAAGCTCTTCTGAGATGGGCACAGAGCGATTTTTCTTCGTTTTAGTGTTGGTAAACGTCACTTTAAATTTACTGAGCTGAGAGCCTTTTAACTGCGCAGCTTCATTCCAGCGTGCATCAACAAAATCTATGGTCCCAGCCATTGGTTGACTGCGGAACGTCGAATACACTTTGGAAGTGAAAGTGGAGGCGATAGGATTCCCCATGGCATCCGCCATTTTTAAAAACTTGCTCTGAATAACAGAACCGTTCGCCAGCGTAGCGCCATAGTGAGTGAACCATAGCTCGATGAGTTGAGAGAGCCTTCTATCATCAGTTTTTTCTCCCATCCAGGGTTTGTCATCGACTTGTTTCATGATGAACAACTCAAAAGCGGCGGCTTCACCTTTAGTGGTGAACCGCTTACGCACTCGCTTACCAGCGCGGCCGTTTGGGTAACATTCGCAAAGCCAGGGCTTCTTAGAGCTGTCTTTTAAGTTTCTGATAGACATAGGAGGTTTAAATTACACTGTATATAAAATCAGTATAATTTGTGGTGAGACGTGGTGCAATGTTTTAAATGGGGTAAACAGAACACTTGCTTGAGTTATGAGTGCAAAGCTCTTAATGATGGCAACAGGCCCAATCCATAGTTTTTGTCTTCTCTAACTCAAAAATGCTCCTATTCTTTCTTAGCAAGTACTAGCCCTATCCAATAGAATTGCTAATAGTAAGCTGCGATTTCTGTAGCCATACCACTACTTTGTCGCATTTCCACTACTTTGTCGCATTTCCCTATCGTAGAAACATTATCTTCAATGATATCCTATGTAAAACAGACTGTTATGATGTAATAGTGGGTTTGCTAGTTGTCAAAAACCAACGTGGGAGAAATTCCCCCAAATTTTACGAAGGGAATACGAGGATCTGAAAGCATGGGCGAAGGACAAACTAAAAATGCTGCCTTAACAACGGCGCTAGCCTTTCATTACCAAGTATTGATTGGTTTGGATAAATGCTTTTCGCTAGAAGAAGGCCAGTCCGTTTGGTTTGAAAAAGATGGTGACGTGAGCCTGCTTTCGCCAGATACTTCAATATCTATTCAAACTGAAGTAAAAGATTACTCAGCACCACTAACTGATCACCATGAAAACTTCTGGAAAACCCTCAAGAACTGGTTGGCTCCCGAATTTGACCATGCGCAATATGGCTTTCTAGTACTGCACACGACTCAAGCTTTTGGTACAAAAACTCGTTTAAAAGACTGGAATACACAAACAATCGAACAACGTGTAAGTGTACTTGAAGCGATTTTCTCTGAACGAAAAAAAGTACAGCTTGATACAGAAAAGCCAGCTAAAATAATTCAATTACAACAAGAGGTTATGAATTCAGACAAATCTTTATTGGAAAATCTTCTTAGTAAAGTCATCTTATTTACGCAAGCCGATAATTCTGGCCTACTTCAAAAAAAGATTCTTGCTAAGCCAGTTGGTATTCCGAAGAATAATTTAAACAATTACCTTAATAGCTTAGTTGGCTTTGTATATGCACAGGCAACACAGCAGTCGTGGGTAGTCAGTCAGCAAGCTTTCACAGCCAAATGTGAAGAATTGACAGCTCATCTTTGTAAAAAAGAGTTTACTTTTCCAGAATTTTCAGGTTACGAGGCAACTGATCTTCAGATTGAATTACATAAAGAAAAAACCTTTGTTCGAAAAATAGCTGAAATAGAACATTACGATATGATACCAGATGCCTTGGGCAACTGGCTTGAACTACAAAACTCTCTTCTTAAAGAGCTAGACGAATATCCATTGTACAAAGATAAAACGAATACTTATCAGAAACAACTGATTAGAAAATATAAGCTTGCTCATTCTAGTGCTCAACTCGAAGCAATTGATGGAATAAAAAGCTCAAAATTACTGTACAACAAAACCATGGGAGAACAACCTCTGAACATGGGTAACGATATACCTCCGATTGAGTACAAAAATGGACTGATCCATGACGCTATGGATGATGATGAAAACAACTTGAAATGGAAGGTAGAGCCATGAGCAGTATTGTCGATGCTCTGTACGAGTTAAAATACAACCCGTTTGAATATGGTTCTTACCTAGCTTCATTTTACACGACCATTGATGAGTCTGAAAATAACCTTTTGCTCGCGCCTTTGGTCATCCCACTCTGTAGCCATCCTGTTTTTAATAAAAAGATTTCTGGTGCTGTGTTTGGAGAAAAAAGACAAAGCTCTATTTGGTCTGTTTTCAACGACCGCGCCCAACTCTATGACCTGCAAGAGCGAATTGACGGATTTCAAGCCTTAACCGAGCAATGCATTCAATACTGCTTAATCAATGACTGGTTATCGGTAAACGAACAAGGTTTATCCCTTCACAAGGGTGATGGTTCTGACTCAGTCTTTACCAATCAAAAAAGTGCAGCAAAGTTAGGCCGATTATTCAGTGCTCACTCAGTGGTCGAGATTTATGCATTTTTAGGAGTGAAACCACGATGAATACACTCATTCATGAAATTGGCGTTATTGATAAACAAGGGAAAAAGCATCCGGTTAATTTTAAGGCTGGGCTTAACGTTGTTACTGGTAAGTCATCGACAGGCAAAAGTGCCTTAATTGAAATTTTTGACTACTGCTTTGGCAGTGGTGAAAATACCATCCCAAAAGGCGTTATTACCACTAGCGCCGCTATGTATTATGTTGCACTTGCTGTTAATGAACAAGATATAGTGATTGCGCGTGATCCTGTTATTGCATCGAAAGCCTTCTTTCGCCGCGTTGAAGCATTCAGTACTAAAGATATTGAGCATGATTATTTCAATGCCAGCTACTTTCGTCCATTAGATGAGTTCAAGAAGCACTTAAGGGAGTTTTTCTTAGATATAGATGATGTCGATGAATCTTTGGTTGCCAGAGCCAATCGGCGGTTTAATCAAAAAGCTCCTACACCATCGGTGCGTAGCTTTTCATCATTTATGCTTCAACATCAGAACCTTGTTGCTAATAAACATGCGTTGTTTTATCGATTCGATGAGAAAGAAAAGAGAGATCAGGTTATTGAGCATACTAAGATCTTTTTAGGACTTGTCGACCAAAAATTCTTTCACTTATCACAAGAAAAAGAACGCTTTAGCGCGAAAATTAGACGATTAGAGCGCCAAAAAGAAACCAACAATCGTACCTCAGACAGCTATAAACAAAAAGTTGGCCCAGTTTTGAGCCAGTTGTATGCCTTGATGGGATTTAAAGATGCTCCTTTACCATTAGATAAGGTGCTTCGCCATCCACAAAATGCCAAAGACCAATTCGATGGCATCATAGTTTCTGAGAAAATTAACTATAATTCCGATGCGTCCACACAAAGATATAATCAGTTGAAACTGTCGCGTAATCAAAAAAACGCCGAATTACGGAAGTTACAGCGCCAAGCATCGTCAATTAATAAACATATTCAAGAAGAAGAAATATTTGTTGATAACGTAAAGCAGTTTAGTTCACCTAAGCATGTTCATATATCAGCATCGGTCTGTCCGTTTTGTCATACTGAAAAAGATAGCTTGCGACAAAGTGCGGAAAAACTACAACTGGCGATCACCAAGGTATCGGGTAACCTTGCACAAGCACGCCCTATAAAAGCAAAGTTTGAATCTTCATTGGTCGACGTACAACGCAATATTGAAGTTGTCAGCAGGGAATTGACCGAACTAAACCAACAAATAACGGAAATCGAGAAAACAGATAAGCAATTAGCAGAACAAAAGAGTCTGTATGAAAGCGTTGTAATGCAGAAGGCAAAGCTATTTGCACTTCTCGATAATCTCAATATGGCCGATGATGCAGAGCTTGAAAAGGAAATCAAAGAGGTAAGAAAACAACTCAAAAAGATTAATGATGACCTTAAACAATACGATGTGCAAAAAGGTTTAGAAAAAGCATCGGCTAAGGTAAACGAATATATGGTTGAAATTGGTAAGCATTTTTCGTTTGAAGCCAGCTATAAGCCCATCAATCTTCATTTTTCATTTGAAACCTTTGACCTCTATCACTTAACGCAAGAAAACGAAAAAATCTATCTAAGGTCAATGGGTAGTGGTGCAAATTGGCTATACTGCCATGTAACTTTATTTTTAGCATTGCATAAATATTTTGCTGAATTGGGTGATAAGTGTGCCATCCCTTCAATATTGTTCTTGGATCAGCCGACGCAAGTCTATTTTCCTAACTTTAATCGTGATAACTCTAACAGCTTCGAAGAGCAAAAAAGTAAGGAAGAAGAGCAGAGGACTGATGAAGATAGACCTGTTGATGAAGATGTCAAAGCTGTTGAAAACTTATTCAGCCAACTATCAACTTACTGTAATGAAGTAAAATCAAATTACGGCTTTAGCCCACAAATCATAGTGACAGACCATGCAGACAATTTGACACTGTCTAATGGAGTATCATTTGAATCGTTAGTTAATAATAATAGATGGCGAATGCGCGGTTTGATTCATCCTGTTGAAGAATAGTACAGGGTATTTATGAGAACTGAGTCAGCTGAGATCTACGCTGACTCATTTTTGCCCAAGTAATTTTCATCATCGGCTTTTGCTACGAATTCTTAGTGGCGAGGTGTGTCCTCAAAAAAACTAACGCTTCTTTTACGCTGCCAAATTTATTGATATGTAAATCACGGAAGTAACTCGCTCAGAAACAGAAGCGCCCGAGGAGGCTGCTGTCATTTTAGCTTTAAGCCCAGAGAGGAGCCGTAGCAGAGTCGTAGAATTCAACTTCAAGTCCCGGTTTTTGTAGAAAAGTCAATGCATTAGCACGAGCACGTCTATTACGTTCATTATTAGGATCACCAAAGATAACCACGTAAACCTTTGAAACCCTGCTTTTTTTAATTTGTTCGAAGATATGCATGTCATTATCATCCATAGAGTGTCCATGGATATATAGAACACCATCTAAGGACTTTAAGGATTGGTAACAACGATTTAGATATGGGTTGTGTTCTATTTTCTGGGGTTTCTTTTCGTGAGTTGGTTCAGATACGAACAGGGGGAACCTACCAGCATCAAGATTTTCTTGAACTTGGTCAACGATGCCGATTCTTTCATCTCGATAATAAATATGCTTCTTGATGTCTGTTCCTGTGTCATATAGGTGTAAGCCTCCATGAACAAAGAACAGGTTTTGACTTCTGTCTTGAGACCAATAATTGCTATCAA
The DNA here is from genome assembly GCF_002849855.1 of Vibrio azureus. Classification (NCBI taxonomy): domain Bacteria; kingdom Pseudomonadati; phylum Pseudomonadota; class Gammaproteobacteria; order Vibrionales; family Vibrionaceae; genus Vibrio; species Vibrio azureus. The sequence continues at coordinate 1,186,322 of NZ_CP018617.1, read as the reverse complement.
ATCCATCAGTTTTGTTTAGATATCTGTGGCTATCGATTTCACGATTAGTTTTGTTGATTGCCCAGTAAAGCAAAATATCGTAATTCAGAGTAAAAATATTCTGAAATTCTCTGATAAATACTCGAACAGTTCTGAATTGAACGTTCGTTACTTCACTCGGGCGGAGTGGATGACTACGAGAAATAACATCAATCAGTGATTCTTTTAGTTTCTCTTGATCATCTCGAATTTGCTTAAGTGTATCTTCATCGATACCGTAAGCCGGTCATGACTCCAACCTGTTGATTGTGTGATAGAATATGACCTCACTTTTTAGAGGTATTTCGATGGCTACCATTCAAGTAAACTGTCGCTTTTGTAATCAAAGCGAGCCTGTACGGAAACATGGTATAGGGGCTGCTGGCTTTCAGCGATTTCGTTGCCTTGATTGCAAGCGTTCATTCCAACTCGATTATGCCTACGAAGCCTACAAGCCATGGGTTAAAGAACAAATCGTAGATATGGCTATGAATAGCTCTGGTGTTAGAGAAACCGCACGTGTATTAAAGGTGGGATATAACACCGTACTACGCACTTTAAAAAAAGCTCACGCCAAAACAAGTCACAACGATACCTTTTGACTTCGCCAATATTGAATTGATATGCGAAGTGGACGAGCAATGGTCATTTGTTGCTAAGAAGAAAAATCAACGTTGGCTTTGGTACGCATGGGAACCTCGATATAAACGTGTGATTGCTCATGCTTTTGGGAAAAGAGATACCGATACCTTTAATGAGCTACAACGGCTATTATCAAAATTCACAATCCCATTTTATTGCACCGATGACTATAGCGTGTACTCATCGAGTCTCCCGAAAGAGAAACATATCATTGGAAAACGATACACCCAAAGGATAGAAAGAACCAACCTTACACTCAGATCTCGTATTAAGCGTCTAGCCAGAAAAACCATTGGTTTCTCTAAATCAGAAGAAATGCACGATAAGGTTATCGGCACCTTTATTGAACGAGAATATTACACTTAATCAACAGGTTGGAGTCATGACCCCGTAAGCCTCGCCAACAAATTCAGCAGCAATTAGATTTTTCATAATTTGTTCAAAATCGCTAGTTTCAAAGCGCCTAAAGATTTCTTTGATTTCTGCGTCACGCTGTCCAAAGTTAGCCCTGTCCAACAGATAATCGTATCTAAAAATTTCGGTATCCCAAGATTGAGAAAAACCGTTACCAAGTATTATTGATGGGGTAACACCCTCTGGAAGCTCGTCGATTGTTTCTTGATAAGTTGGGAGCGGCATAATTTTGTTCTCCTTGAGCGATTAGTTAGGCAACTGCGTTATTATTTTGGGCTGTCGTCTAGGTATCCGAGCCAAACTGATGATCTATGTATACTACCTAACGGGATAATTTTCTTTGTTACTCAGAACAGCTTCTATCTTTCTTCCATGGCTTGAGAACTTCCAATCTCGACTGGCCATTGAACCAATAATCAAGAAGTCTAGATCTTTTGCTATGCCGGTGCGTATTTCTGCCCCACTTTCTTGCGCAAGAGATTCCATAACTTTTCTCGAATCACTTAAGAACTTTCCAGTAAAACAGATTGAATTCCCCTTTATACTTAAGAGGTCGATTGCTTCTCCAAAGAAATCAGTAGCCCCACATTCTGCAGCACCAGTGTCTGTAAATTGTTGGCCGCATATTAATTTCAACATAACCAAAAGTTCAGCTCTCTCTTGATCATCAACAACACCGTCTTTAAGTATGATTTCCACACGTTGGTTAATCATATTAGCGGGCCAAGTATCTATAATCGTTGGATGTGAACCCAAAAGAGAGAGTAGGCCGTCGATCTCTCTATCATTGATCTCATCATCAGAAGTGATCCCTTGGTCCAGTGGCAATAACTGTAGAATTTCACCCAAGAGCCAAAAAATCATCGATAAATTCTTCTTAGAAATGGAGTTAGATAGGGGAGATCCTGAATGGGAACGCTTTATGAAGGCTGAAACGATAGCCAGTCCACATTGATGAGCTTATAAAACGATCCTAAAAAGATATAATCCTCACTAGGGAGCTGTATGTATATCCAGTGTGTTGCCTATGTCATCATAAGGAGGGCTTGTCATGTCTAATAAAAACCAACTTTTCCAACAAGCATTAGAGTTAATCGTAGATGGGGTCGCGTTAAGTACCGAACTTGAGAGCAGGGCAAAAGTCGGTGTGTATTTGATGGGATTGGTGATTGCAGACAATCAAGGCGAGCTTGATAGCAATAAGATAGAGGCCATGAAGATGATCATTCAGATGGCGGATGAAACAGAAAGCCCAAGGTTTAATTTATAGTATTGAGAGCTGGTTTTTCAGCTCTTTTTTTGCTCTGGGCCAAGTGCTTTAACCAGGTTAAAGGCCATTTGTGTGGTGGTCTTAGCGGAAGGGCTAAGCGTATGGCTGAAGGACAGATTCATCACGAACGTGTGGCCGCATTCAGGGTCGCTGCAACTGCAATATAAATCGCTGTAGCTCGTTGAAATGCGGTTTGATTTTTGTATGCAGGCTTTCGCGCCACATTCGGGGCAAATTACTCTCATATAACACCATGAGCCTATCGAAATGATGGAGTCATGGCACTAGATATTCATGTTCATTTATACAGTGATACAGCTTTTGAGGCTGCCTTTTTGTCCTTCTAAATTGCTGTGCTTACACAGGTTAGCCATAACGGTTTAGCTAGGTAGAAGTATTCTGTCTTGTGTGAAGTGAGTTGATGTTATTGGAGTATAAATGCTGTTTAGAAATAGCCGTGAATTTTAGGCGTTTAGATGCATAATGATCTTTATTGTTTGAGAGTTTTCAGTGTAGAATTCAATTAATCCAGTAGCCATTTTATTTCTTCGGTAATTGGTTGGCGAAATTTAATTGATTTAGGTGCTTAAAGTGAATCTTAATGAAAAATCAAGGTTAGTATCTTTCTTACTTACACTCTTCTTTGGTCCATTGGGACTGTTCTATTCTTCAATAGCTGGAGCTCTCGTTCTGTGTCTTGTTGCTTTCTTTACTGCTGGGACAATCATTGGTCCTCTTCTTTGTTGGATATTGGCGATAGCTATTGGTGATCATTGTGTTCATAAGCACAACCTAAATGCTAAGCAAATTAGAGATCTAATGGCCAAGTAAAAGTTGTTATATGTGTCAGTACTTATATCATGATGGAAGATGTACAAGTACAAAAAATTGGTTGGGAAAAGTCTCTAACTAATCACCCATAGCAACGGCTAATACCGATTTCTAATAGCCACCACTCACGGTGGCTTTTCTATACCTGCCACCAAGCCACCGAAAGCACGAGCGCCCCACGGAAAATACACTCCTCCTCCCCACCTGCGACGTTTTTGATCTCGTTTTTTCGTAATTTTTATTCAGGGCAATTAGGTTATCCAGGGAAGGCGCCAAGCTACCGCGAGCCCTTGAAATGTGGCAAGGTATCACCAAAAGTGGTGTGATAGTAACGGGATATTTAGATCCTAACCGAACAGTTTACCCCTTAGAGTAAGAGAGTTAGTAATGAAAGTATATTTTGGTTGGAGATTAATAGCTTTTGGTAGAAGGTTAGCTCCTTATAGTTATTGCGATGTCCCTGCATTTAAAAATTGTGATCCCCTAGCAGGCGTTTTATATGACGATGGTGGGTTGGGCTTTGAGGAAGTGCTCGAAAGAACTAAAAATGGAATTGAAGAAACTAAGAAAATCATTGAAGGTCAACTTGAAAAAGGAGAGATATATACCGAAACATTTTGTGCAGAAATTGGTAGAGATCGCACGGAAATATATTTCAACTTTGATGTTTCTTACAATCAATTTATTCCGACAACGATGTTTTTAACAATCCTTACAGAATGGTATGAGTTTATCAAACTTCCTCCTCAAAAGGGTGTCACTAAAATAGTTGAAGTTTGAGTGGTTTGTTGCAAAAGTTAAAGACGTTTTGGGGCGCTCATTTGGGCGCCTTACTTTATGCATAAAAATTTTAATTAAAGTTTGGTGCATCATCAATCCTGAACTGGGTCACCTAAAGCACAAGCACCCCACGGAAAATACACTCCTCCTCCCCACCTGCGACGTTTTTGATCTCGTTTTTTCGCAACTTTTATTCAGTGCAATTAGGTTATCTAGGGAAGGCGCCAGCCTGCTGCGAACCCTTTAGGAATCACGGGGGATAGGGGATAGTTAAGGCGCTGAGAATGGCTTACAGAGGGCGAGAGAAAATTGCGAAGAGTGCAAAAAAATTGCAAGAAATTGAAATTTTAACGATCAGGGTTGATCTGATTGGTTTGACTAAGTTGTTGAAATTAAATGAGCTGTGTATTTTAGGTCACTTTTTTGATGATCATTTGTGTTTTTTCGATGATCTCTTAGGTGGGGTGTCAGCCCTTATTTTGTAAGGGCTGAGGGCAATAAGACAGTGTAAAACAAAATTGCAAAAAACTTCGCTGCAGTTACTTGGCGGCGTTCTCAAGATTAAAGACCAAATGCAGACTTTTAGGCACTTCTGGGTCGCTGTTTACGGCGTCCATGAACATCTCACACGCTGGGATAACTTCATTTTTGCAGTAGACATAATCAAATTTGATTGGGTCGCCTCGCGTGCCGCCATTGGGAATAATGGCGGCCAGCTCGACGGGGAAGCGATGACCTGTGATCACCTCTTGCGCGGTCACGTTCTTAATTTTTTCGTATTCATCCTTAGTGGCAATGTCACCAACGGGGATAAGTTGGATCCCTTTCTCATTACAGTTGGGAATATTGACGAACATAGAACGAAAATTGCCTACGCCGCGGCTTGAGGCCATCTTTTCTTTGAGATCTTCTTCATCTTCTTTGCTTAGGTTTGGGTCGGTGGTGTAGAAGATAAAGCCCATGTGCAAGCCGTTCTTGTAGTAGCGGCGACGAAAGGTGGTCGAGTCTTGGCTTAACAAGGCCGACTGAACACAACCAAGGTAATCTGGCCCGCCATAGACTTGCTGAACAGGATCATATTGTTTGATGAAAATGATGTCTTCTTTCTTGTAACTCTTCTGTTTGTTGTCGCGTTCTAAAAAGGCAAAATCGCCATTCTTGCGTTTGCGTAAATAGATGGAAGGGATGGGCCAAAGGCCGACAACTTGGCCAAAGTAATTGCGCAGTTTTAAAATGGCGGTATCACCGAACTCTAAAAAGTCGTGAACGGCGGATTGCATCTGCTGCTTTTGCATGCCGCCTTGAAGGTAACGACCTGCGATCATGTTGCGACGAGTCATTAAAATCGAGCCATGATAGGCGTTGGCTCTGGTCAGTTTATTTAGGCCGGCTCTATCGAGTGGCGGCTCCCTTTGTAGACTAACTATCTCATTGGTTTAACTAAACAAAGGCCAGTGTTGATAGATTCAGTACTGGCTTTTTTGTTTACAAAAGTACAAGCATTTTAGAGGTTAAATGAAAGCACTAATGTTTGGGAAACAATTACAACTTTCCCAGTTAAGTAATATGAGAGTTATAAAAAGTGACAAATGAAAAAATGCGTAACTACCCAAGTGTATCAAAAATCCTTTTTCTTATGTCTGTTGATGTTGGATTAGATGAAGAAGCAATAGATAGAATTTTAAGAAGGACGCGTGAATCCTCTGAGGAAGTGGAAACCATAAAAAAAGAGATCAAGCAACTTTTAGTTGATCCAGAAATTGATTTAGTCAATATTTTAGATAATGAATTATATTGTGTTACTGATGCGGAAAGTAGGGAAGAAGCAAAAGAGTTCATTATTGATAGTGTGTGGGGGAGATTTACTTCAGAGCCTTATACAGAGCAAAAAATGAACTTAAAATATCCAGAAACTAGTATGGATTTTAATCCTACTCCTGCTTTTTGCCTTGGCGGCTTTAATGTATATGACCGAGATGATTCACTGGGTGAGTTTTTAAATCAATTTGACCCAAATGACCCTGAACAGCTTGCTGCAGCTCTTGATGACAGACTATTTTCAGGTTGTATAGAGATAGAGTTTTCTCCTGCACATAAAAAGGAAATTATGGAGGTATTAAAAGAAGCTTTAATGGATAGTGATTACAATTTTGAGTCGCTTTTAGAAGATGATCCAGATGACTATTACTATCTACCCATTGAATGGGAAATCAAAAATCCACGCAAATTCTTTGAATTCGTATATTTAAAAATGTATGAAAAGTGGGCTGAGTTGATTATGGCCGATGGTTTTACAGTGACAAAACCAGAAGAGATAAACATTATAGCGAGTAACTAATCATGTGAAGCAACTATCAAGTAGCTCTAACGTGAAAAAGCCAGTGTTGATTGATTCAGCACTGGCTTTTTTGTTTATAAAAGTACAAGCGAGAAGATTTGAGACCGATTGCCCATGCAGTTATAGATGAAATCACGCAAAATGCTCAGGTCACGGTTGATGCTGGGAGTTCTGCAGGGGAATATTCCGTCTTCTAAAACTGGGCTAACTAATATTTGATAGTGCTAATGAAATACATCCTAATTAAATAATGTATTGAGGTAAAAACACAGGCTGATTAGTAAATTAAATGGAGGGTAATTAATAATAGATAAAAGTAAGCACATTCTTTTAGGTAATAAGAATATTTGTGGCTCTATTTTGTCGTTAAAATATAATTTAATTCTAATCATCAAACAACACAATAAATGGTTTATTAGTGTTTGTTGTGTAATTAAAAGTGGTGTTTAGTTTGAGGTGCATTCAAGTATTAATTAATTTGTGGTGACTATGTTATATGTTGAAGTGATATAAGTCTGGCTTATTAATACAATAATATCCCCTGTTGTTAATAATGAATCTCTCCCATGCAATTAAAATCGCTGATGCTCTCGGCTGCACTCTTAGCCAGTGGGCCTCTTTTCGCTTCAGAGCAAGAAACCATCACTTGTGATTCCAAAACGCCCGGAACGGTGATGATTGAAAATGATGAAATCTTTGTCATCGTCAATGACAAGTTAATCCGCAATTCAGACTATTGGCAAAACTTTCTGGATGGCAACATTCAACTCTGCACCACTCACGTAACAGACATGAGTGACCTGTTTGCTAAAGATCAATACTTCAATCAGGACATCAGCCGTTGGGACACCTCTCGTGTGACCAATATGGACCGCATGTTCTCCGGCGCCAAGCGCTTCGACCAAGACTTAACCCACTGGGACGTTAAGCGCGTCTCTCGTCATGCCGACTTCGCCAAAGGCAGTGGCTTGTCTGAAGATAGCCTTCCAACTTTTACACAATAACGTCTATTCAACCCTAGGAATATACAATGAAAAGAACCATAACTTCTCTTCTAGTAGGCGCCGCCGCGCTCGCTAGCCAAACCGCATTTGCTGCTGATATCTCAATAAAGTGCCCTGACCAAGCCGTTAACTCAGTGATGTTTGAGAATGGCAAGGTTTATGTCGTGGTGGATAATGCTCTAATTAAAAATAAGACTTTGTTAGATAATTTAGAGCAAGGTCATATCCGCTTGTGCACCACACAGGTGACGGATATGAGTAGAGTGTTTTATGACCGAGTTTCTTTTAATACAGATATTAGTGATTGGGATACATCAAATGTGACGAACATGGCTTGGATGTTTTACAAAGCACGAGTTTTTAATCAAGACATAGGACATTGGGACACATCTAATGTTACAGATATGAGTTCTATGTTCTCTTGGGCATATTCATTTAACCAAGATATAGGCTATTGGAATACATCAAGTGTTCAAAGAATGGATTTTATGTTCAGTTCTGCATGGGTATTTAACCAAGATATAGGTTATTGGGATACATCAAGTGTTCTGGATATGAGGTCGGTGTTCTGGAGCGCATACGCGTTTAATCAAAATATTGGTCATTGGGATACGTCTAATGTAACTAATATGAGGGATATGTTTAGAAAGGCAGAATCCTTTAATCAAGATATCGGTCATTGGGATACATCAAGAGTTCAGGATATGACTACGATGTTCTGGCAAGCATACGCGTTCAATCAAAATATTGGTAATTGGGATACGTCTAATGTGGAGCTTATGCAAAGTATGTTCAGGGAAGCACACGCATTCGACCAAAAAATTGGGAATTGGGATACATCGAATGTGACGAACATGGCTTCGATGTTTTACAAAGCACGAGTTTTTAATCAAGACATAGGACATTGGGATACATCAAGAGTATGGATTATGAGCAAGATGTTTTCTGGCGCAGAAAAATTTAACCAAGACATTGGCAATTGGTATACTTCACAAGTAGATTCAATGGATAATATGTTTTCTGGGGCAAAAGTATTTAACCAAGATATTGGTAATTGGAATACATTGAGTGTGCGAAATATGAAAGAGATGTTTTCTAATGCTTCTGCATTTAACCAAGATCTAACCAATTGGAACGTGAGCAGGGTACTGGAGCATACTGACTTTGCCAAAGACAGTGCTTTGACTGAAGAACAACTGCCGTATTTTGTAGACTAACCCTCTCATCGATTTAACTAAACAAAAGCCAGTGTTGATGGATTCAGTGCTGGCTTTTTTGTTGGTTGAGTCACTCTCAAAAAGTGGCGGCAAAGTGGCGGCGTTCATTGTAAAACAGCGTTATTTATGGGTGTAAATTGTCATTTTTAACTGTTTTTATATACATGCAAATTTAATTAACTACATGTTTTTATTGTTTTTTGTGTTGTTTTTGTTAGTTTGAGGGCGGCTATATGTGGTCCCCAAAAGAAAACAGAAATGGTACGCAGAGCCATTTCTATAATAATATGACGCTTGTTAGGCCTGGTGATGTTATCTTCTCCTTTGTAAAAGGGTTGATCTTATCCGTTGGTATTGCGCGTTCACATGCTTACTCATATACAAAACCGGCTGAATTTGGTTCTGCAGGGGATGATTGGTCTAATGATGGCTGGAAAATTGATCTTGAATATCATTTGGTAAACAACAAAGTTCGACCAAAGAGTCACATAGATTTTATTCGCCCATTACTACCTGAGAAGTATTCACCACTGCAAGAGAATGGTAATGGCAACCAAGCATACTTGTTTGTAGTACCGATTAACCTCGCATCAAAGATTATTGAAATCATTGGTAGTGAAGCTGAAGATATCATTGATGGTTTTGCTGAGGCTACAGAAAAGACCATGACCTCAGACGCCATTGAATACCAACTCTTAAATGACAAGTCTATAGGTGAAACAGATAGGAATCAGCTTGTAAAAGCCAGAAGGGGCCAAGGTCTCTTTCGAAGTCGGATAGAGCAAATTGAACCATGTTGTAGAGTGACAGGCATTTCATTTAAGAATCACCTAATTGCTAGTCACATAAAGCCTTGGTCGAAATCAGATAATAGAGAACGACTTGATGGTAACAATGGTCTTCTCCTTGCTCCTCATGTGGATCATCTATTTGATAAAGGCTATATCAGCTTTGAAAATAATGGTGAAATGATAGTGAGCAAAAAGTTAAATATCGAAGTATTAAAAGCTTGGTCCATTGAACGAGGCAGCTATGGCAAGTTCTCTGAGCAGCAACAAGAATATCTCAGTTACCACAGGCTGAATGTCTTAAAATAGAGCTCTAGTTATATTAAAGAGCAGGCACATTAAAAAATTATATATTGAGCCTGCTCCAATATATATAGTGACCAAATTAGGCTTTTGGTCACGTTGCCTTTTATAAACTTTATCACTGCCTTACGTTTAATCTTTCAAAGTGCTGGTTATTACAAAACCAGCAGGTGTTGCAAATTTAACTTTCAGTATTATCCGTATCAATACATACCCCCTAGTCTTGGAAGTCGCTACTACTTTCGTCTCAGTTTACCTGGTGTTGGTAAAATCCTGTACGCCTGTATTACCTTTAGCTTACTAAGCATAAGGTAATGTTAGATAAACCAATAATAAAGAAGATAATGTAATAAAATACATCCAAAACCATCTCCAAATTCTTTGATAAGCACTATAAATCGAAAACACGAAGCATAGAGTTAATATTGAAATGAAAGTAATGGGTATAACCAAAAGTGTATACTATTCTTTGAGTAATAGCAGTAACGGCCAGTATGGTATAGAGAGTAATAGATTTTTAAGTATGCGCTTCACAGTTAGATGATCTTTTTGGCTGTTTTTTACAATTAGATAAAAACCAATACTACCTTAAAAATCAATGGTCTTTAACACAGAGTTAAAGACTATTGATAGGTTTTTTATAATTAAAATGGCAGAGAAACCATAACTTAGTAAGATCCGACTGCTACCTGCTACCTGCTATCTACCTAGCTGCGAGGATTCTTAACAGATAGATACAGCAATTATTTTTCCATGACCAGTGCAACTCTATCAATCATTTCATCTTCATCAACGGTTAGCGTTGAGCCATTGAATCTAATCGACCGTTTCTTACCCCGTAAACGTTAGATCTTTTGAAAAATACAGGCTGATTAGTGAATCTAGCGGTAAATAAGTAATAATTTGGCTGAAAAAAAATGATTATCTTTAGGTGAAATGAATATTTAAGTTGAATTTTTCTCAATTTTAAATACCTATGGTGAAATTATTTAATATGGAGTTTTGTTTATTAATATCACTATTGTAGTTAATTTCTTTATTTAATTTGAATTGGCTTGGAAACTGTTTAAATAACAATAATTATGAAAGACACTGGAGTGATATAATTGTAACCTATAAATAAAATGATTTTGATTAGAAACGAAATAAGGAAAGGAAATAATATGAAGTTTAACCAAAAGCTTGTCATATTAATGACGACATTACTGTTATCAACTGGGGCTTTCGCCACCAAAACGACAGACGATCTTTTATATAAGGATATTGAAACATTCCCAAAGTTGGCGACCTCTGTGCGGAGTAAGTTCGAGTATGCTGTTAATCGTTCGACTCGTGCATTCTCATGGATTTGGACTAAGGGCCGTAAACAGACTGGCAATGAAACGTGGTTCTTCGGTGATGCAAGCTACTTATGGTGGCATCATAACGGTAGGGCTGCCAATGGTGCAGATCGTAGTTTTGGTTACGTACTTTTCTATCTTTATGATGGATATTGTAACATCCGGGGCTTAAAAAATGGCTGTCTTGGACATGATATGAAAGTGACGCATTACATCTCTGGTTACTCGGCTGATAATGTCAGTATCGGTATAACTGTGCAATATAAGGGGAAAAAGTATCAACGCTTTTCTCGTTCAGTTCGCCAAGCACAAATGCAATTTTGGGATGTTTTAAATACTATTAGCCCATCTCCATACAAAGTAGAAACCGCAGCAGCACTAAGTACTAAGTATATTCCAGTACATTTGCGTTTGCTTTCTTTAAATAGTGCAGACTACCTTCATTTTGGTAACCCCAACTGGTTAGCTAAATTCAATAAAAAACTGAACCTGTATGCTCCCAACGGTTATGGGTTCGTAATCAAAGAGGTATCACGCTTAACAGGCAACAGCAACCAGAATCTTGGGAAGAAAAACCTATGGCCTCTATTAGAGACTTATGGTTCAAACTATGGCAGAACAGGTTGGATTACTGCGACAGTATCACCTACCGTTGACACACAGAATTTCTGGGGTATGAGTTACATTAAATACACACAAAAGGTTCACTTTACTATGTCACAATGGGCTAAGTACGATGCTAGCACTATTAATGAAGATGCAAAAATTGATCACCTAGCTCGAATCTTCATTCACGAAATGGGCCACAACATGGATTTACAGCACACAGGTGCAATTAATGCAGATAACTTCTACAAAGAGAACAATCCCAGCGGTCGCAACCTATACAAAGGTTGGGCTCAAAGTATGACAACGATGTTACGCTACTAATATTGTTCAAAAGACAGGCTTCTTTGCAACTCATTGTTCAGTGATAATCATTGTTATTATTTTCTATTAAAATAAGATAGTAAGTTATGAAAATTAAATTTTATTGGGAGTTTGAATTCTTCGATGAACCATTCGCTTATGGTGTTAACGATACACCTGCTTTTGAAAACTGTGACCCATTAGTCGGTGTTTTAACGGATGATGGTGGATTGGGATTTGCGGAAGTGCTCGAAAGAACTAAAAATGGAATTGAAGAGACTAAGAAAGTTATTGAAGGCCAAATTGACAAAGGAGAGATACATACCGAAACATTTTATGCAGAAATTGGTAGAGAGCGTACGGAAATCTCTTTCAATTTTGATGTTTCCTACAATCAATTTATCTCGACAACGATCTTTTTAAAAATCCTTACCGAATGGTATGAGTTTATCAAACTTCCTCCTCAAAAAGAGGTTACTAAAGTAGTCGAATTTTAAAGGTTGACTGCAAGAGTTAAAGAGGTCTCTGAGGCGCTCATTGGGCGCCTTACTTTATGCATAAATATTTTAATTAAAGTTTGGTGCATTATCACTTCTTTACTGGTCAACTAAAATTACCCCACAGAAAATGATAACAGGTCGAGAGGCGTCTAGATAACACCATAAACCTATCGAAATGATAGATTTATGGTACTAAATTATGGTTAGGGTTTATACAGTATTTAGAAGCGGCACACTGGTGGCGGTAACGTTGACTCGTTACTTAAATCTAGGTACAGGTTTTGAGTTCTGTATGTTTCATTTCGATCGACATAGTGCCATTGTAGGGAGCTTTCTATATCGTTATGAGAGATGTTTTCTAGTACGAATTCATCACCCTGAGGCTGGATTACTACACCAGCTGCGACACCGTTGTACTTACCAAGAACTAGATTATGGACAACGTTTACGACGCTGCCTTCTTTGATGGATGATTTATCTAGTTGCCCTACTAAAAGTCCGTTATGGGCCACTTTTTCCTAAATCATTTCTTTTAACTGAGCTATCTGCGATTTCAAGCAAAGTAAGTGGTGTTTTGTGTACGTTTCCAAATATCCCACCAACGTAATTAAAGCGGCTATTTTTTACAGTTATTTGAACGTCATTAATCTTTATATTGTTTGCGCCAGCCCCCTCTATTAACCACCCTGATACGCCACCAACTTTACGAGAGTCAGTGGATGTGCTTAAAGAACTATGCTGAACAGTAATGTCTTTCAGCATCGCGTTATCGGCCCTACCGACAAGCAAACCGATGGCCCAATCGCCGAGAGCGTTTGAGATTGATGATTCAGTGATTGTAACATTTTGAATAATCCCGCCGTTTAGTAACCCGGCCAAAGCCCCAACTGTCTTAGCTTTCTTATCTTGGGTATTAATTTGGAAATTACTGATAGTTAGATTCTTGATTTCCCCTGCATTAATTCTGGAAAATAATCCCACATCACCTTTCGTTGCTGAAATTGTTAAGTTTGATATCGCGTAATCATTACCATCGAAGTTGCCTGCAAACGATTTGGGCTCGGTATGAACGAATCCAGAGCAATCAATGTCTTGAATTAAAACGTAGTCAGAGTTGGTTTTGTCTGCAAGATTGAGCAACTGTTCACAGCTCTCGATCTGAAGAGGTGAGGCTGAAGCGCCTAAAGACACAAAACCAGTTAATAAAAGTGCTCTTTTCAACATAAGTATTTTCCATCTAAGCCTTGTATTGTATTTTCTAGGTGAATCTATATGTGTCTGGCAAATATGTAAAATAATTAACTGAACTAAGATATTTTTTGTGAGCTTTGTTGTCTATAGTTGGTTGAGGGAGGACTTTTTAAAAGGTTCGATTGATGTCATACAGGAGTAATAAAAGTACCAGTACTTCACTGTAGAGGCTGGGTATATTGATGTTTGTCATCTTTTATCGATTCTAAAATAGCTCGGCCGTTACTGGTAACAATCGTTTTAATTTAAGGCTAAGGTACGTACAAATGAAGTTAACCTTGCAGTAGGGAAGAATTAAATGTCGATTAGTGGTGTTAACCCCGCAATTACCAATGCGATTAGTAATAACTTACAGTTTGATAAAGTAAATTCGGGTGAAGAACAGAGATTTCACCTTAACTTAGGTACAGGTAAAGATTACACCATTACCGTAGATGGGAGTGGTCAAGTTTCTGCAACTCGGGATTTAGGACATTTATCAAAGGCAGGACGAATTAGAAACGCTGTCGTTGATTTTTTCAGCAGAGCTGCCAATAAGAATGAGAGCGCATTTACGACCAGAGCTAATCAGATAAAAACAGAAGTGCAAAAACAATTAACAGATGGCATCCCTGTACACAACTTAGTGAAAGTAGCCTTTAGCCAAACAACCAGTGATTTTAAGAATGACGCCCAATATTTAAAACCTGGCACCGATCCTTCGACAGCAACATTCGACGATGTCACGGATGCCAACAAGGCACGTTTAGGCCTAGAAAATATGGATAGTGGAGCACTAGAGTTCATAAAGCAAAATTTCTCTAGCTTTATCGTTGGTAAAGATGCCATTTTTAGTCGTCTGACCGATGAGTATTTACAGCAAGCCCCAGCTTTAGCTGGTGATCAAAAGAAACTGATTGAGCTAAGAAATCAAAGTGAAAAACTCAGTTATAGAGTGAATGCGGAATTTAATGCTCAGTTCATAGCGCCATTTAATCAACAAAAGAACCAAGATTTACAACTCGGTATGTAAATAGAGGATTAACAGGAATAATTAGCGTGGATATATATAAAAAAATACTCGCTGAATTGGCCGTTGAACAGCTGAGTTTTGATGAGAACCAAGTCTGCTGTTTTAAAGTTCATTCAGCAGCGAGCCCCGAGGGGCCCCCTTACGTTGTCAATATAGTCGGTAATACCGTCTTGCAGGAGTTAGCCATATCTGTAACGACAACAGTGCCTATTCCGAGTCAGGTCCCTAAGTCGTTTTTCTCGTTGTTTGCGGAGTATGCTATGGGACCTCTTCGTGGCGAACCCGGCATCGGTATTTTTGCAGGTACTGAACAGGCATCTGTTTTCACCACTGTCAGGTTAGTTGATTATCGTTCTGGTTTGATTCAGGAAACGTTGGCAGAGTTACTTGAGAAAGCACATGAATGGGATGAGCTTCTATTAGGTAATGATGCTACTGGACAAGAACAGGAAACAACACCTACTACTCAGTCTTTCAGCTCAAGTAACATTAGAGTCTGAATGACTGTTTAATTTTCGCTCTATTTTTAAAAGTTAAACTGATTCCCTTATTGGTTTAGCTCAACAAAAGCCAGTGTTGATTGATTCAGCACTGGCTTTTTTGTTTATAAAAGTACAAGCGAGAAGGTTTGAGACCGATTGCCCATGCAGTGATAGACGAAATCACGCAAAATGCTCAGGTCACGGTTGACGCTGGGAGTTCTGCAGGGGAATATTCTATCTGTTAAAACTGGGCTAACTAACATTTGATAGTACTAATGAAATATATCCTAATTAAATAATGTATTGAGATAAAAACACAGGCTGATTAGTAAATTAAATGGAGGGTAATTAATAATAGATAAAAGTAAGCACATTCTTTTAGGTAATAAGAATATTTGTGGCTCTATTTTATCGTTAAAATGTAATTTAATTCTAATCATCAAACAACACAATAAATGGTTTATTAGTGTTTTTTGTGTAATTAAAAGTGGTATTTAGTTTGAGGTGCATTCAAGTATTAATTAATTTGTGGTGGCTATGTTATATGTTGAAGTGATATAAGTCTGGCTTATTAATACAATAATATCTCCTATTGTTAATAATGAATCTCTCCCATGCAATTAAAATCGCTGATGCTCACGGCTGCACTCTTAGCCAGTGGGCCTCTTTTCGCTTCAGAGCAAGAAACCATCACTTGTGATTCCAAAACGCCCGGAACGGTGATGATTGAAAATGATGAAATCTTTGTCATCGTCAATGACAAGTTAATCCGCAATTCAGACTATTGGCAAAACTTTCTGGATGGCAACATTCAACTCTGCACCAGTCACGTAACAGACATGAGTGACCTGTTTGCTAAAGACCAATACTTCAATCAGGACATCAGTCGTTGGGACACCTCTCGTGTGACCAATATGGACCGCATGTTCTCCGGCGCCAAGCGCTTTGACCAAGACTTAACCCACTGGGACGTCAAGCGCGTCTCTCGTCATACCGACTTCGCTAAAGGCAGTGGCTTGTCTGAAGATAGCCTTCCAACTTTTACGCAATAACGTCTATTCAACCCTAGGAAAATACAATGAAAAGAACCATAACTTCTCTTCTAGTAGGCGCTGCTGCGCTCGCTAGCCAAACCGCATTTGCTGTAGATATCTCAGTAAAATGCCCTGACCAACCTGTTAACTCCGTGATGCTTGAAAACGGGCAAGTTTATGTGGTGGTGGATAACACCCTAATAAGAAACGAGACGATGCTAGATACGCTAGAGCAAGGGAAAATTCGATTTTGTACCACCCAGGTAACGTCCATGAGTTCTGTATTTATATATCGTGAAACGTTTAATGCCGATATCAGTGATTGGGATACGTCGAATGTGACGGGTATGTTGGGGATGTTTCAATACGCCAAAGCTTTTAACCAAGATATAGGTTATTGGGATACATCGAGTGTGAGAGATATGGGACAAATGTTTCTTGGAGCTAAAGCTTTTAACCAAGATATAGGCCACTGGAATACATCCAGCGTCATGCAAATGGGTAATATGTTTCATGATGCTGAAGCTTTTAACCAAGATATAGGCCACTGGGATACATCGAATGTGTTGGGGATGTCATCGATGTTCTTAAACGCAAAAGCCTTTAACCAAGATATCGGGTACTGGGATACGTCCAATGTGAAGTATATGCCAAGGATGTTCTCCGGAGCAGAGGTGTTTAACCAAAATATAGGTCATTGGGATACATCGAATGTAACGATGATGCAAGATATGTTTGATGGTGCTAAAGCCTTTAACCAAGATATAGGTCATTGGGACACATCGAATGTAACGAATATGCAAGATATGTTTGATGGTGCTCAAGCCTTCAACCAAGATATAGGTGATTGGGATACATCGAGAGTGACGGATATGTCATTTATGTTCGAAAATGCATATGCCTTCAACCAAGATATAGGTGATTGGGATACATCGATAGTGACGGATATGTCACTTATGTTCAAAAATGCATATGCCTTCAACCAAGATATAGGTGATTGGGATACATCAAATGTTGATGATATGATGGAGATGTTTTATTCAGCCGAAGCCTTTAACCAAGATATAGGTGATTGGGATACATCTAATGTGAGGGGTATGGATCGCATGTTTCACTCGGCATCAACCTTTAATCAAGATATAGGTGGTTGGGATACATCGATAGTGACGGACATGTCAGGAATGTTCAGTCATGCCATAGCCTTTAACCAAGATATAGGTGGCTGGGATACATCGATAGTGATTGATATGTCAGTAATGTTCAGAGAAGCAAAAGCCTTTAACCAAGATATAGGTGGTTGGGATACATCAATAGTGACGGATATGTCAGGAATGTTCAGAAATGCCATAGCCTTTAACCAAGACTTAACTAACTGGAATGTGAGCAAAGTAAAGAATTATGTTGGCTTTCCGTGGGGCAGTGCTCTGACTGATGAACACATGCCATATTTTGTAGACTGATTCCCGTTTCGGTTCAACTAAACAAAGGCCAGTGTTGATGGATTCAACGCTGGCTTTTTTGTTGGTTGAGTCACTCTCAAAAAGTGGCGGCAAAAATGGCGGCGGTCATTGTAAAACAGCGTTATTTATGGGTGTAAATTGTCATTTTTAACTGTTTTTATATACATGTGATTTAAATTAACCTATTGTTTTTATTATGATTTGTGTTGGTTTTATTAAGTTCTACGGCATGTTTGGACAATGAGTTTTGGTCAAACTATCAAGCGCGGTAACGATTTATAGCTATAGTCGCTCTGAACTCTAATAATGTCACTCCGTTGGCTTATGGACGAGTGCGTTTCAATCGGTGTTAGCCATTTCTAAATGCTCTACAAAAAACATTGTCTGCAGAATTTAGATAAAAAAGCTAATAATTACGTTGGTTTACCTAAAGCTTTGTTCGGAAAAGTTGCGTAGACTGCTTCTGCTCTGTTGATTGTCAAAATCACATCCGTTAAGGGCAAGAAAATTGAACGCTTAAAGCAAATAAATACTTAAAAAGGATTCATCAATGAAAGTGTCAGTGGTAGATAATATCGCATGGATAAGTAAAATTTCAGCCGCAACAAGCATTGTACTTCTCTCTGGTTGTGCCAGCATGCCAACACCAAATACGATTGGTGAAATCGAGTTCGTCGATCCTAATTTTGCTGAATGCTTTTCGGGTTACGAAGCATACTCGCCAACTGCTCTCACAGAGCTAAACTGCACTGATAATAACATTAGCTCTGTGGAAGAAATCAAATTTTTCTCGGAGTTAGAACACCTGATTCTTCTAAATAACAATATTCAGAGCATCGATACGAAATATAACCCAAAGCTCAAACGCTTGATTTTGGCAAACAACCAATTGACAGATATCGACCTCTCTTATAACCCAGAGCTGGAAATACTAAATATTTCAAAAAATAAACTGACACAGATTAATATTACTAAAAACAATAAGTTAAAAATGTTCTACGCCTATAAGATGCCTATTGCAGAGATAGACGTTCGTCATTTATCAAGGTTAAGTGATCTTGGATTCAGTGCCCACAAACTAACGCAGCTCGACGTTAGCCAAAACCCTGAACTCACAACGCTCTTTTTAGGCAGTGGCAGCCTAACTACGATCGACTTAAGCCATAATCCAAAACTATCGCATTTATCCCTTCAATCAAACCAGTTACAACAGCTTGATTTAGCTAAAAATGTGAATCTTAAACAGCTTAACGTGCGCAACAATAAGCTTACCCGTTTGGACCTCAGTCAACAGAAACAATTGCAAGAAGTTAAAGCCGACTATAACCATTTGAGTGAGCTCCAACTGGGCAAAATTCCTAACTTGGTGTCACTCGAGCTTAACAATAATAAATTGACCAAACTGGACCTGACTCAACAATTAACCTTGAAGAAGCTCACCGCATTTAACAACCCACTTTATGATATTGCATTGCCTAAAGATCATGAGTTTGACCTATTTTCAGTAGAGGGGTCACCCTATGCTGCTGCTCTAACGACAACGTCGCAAGCAAGCGAAGAGAAAGATATTTCAAATCTACTGTCTCCTCGTGTCAGCATTATTGAAGGGGGCTTAATCACGCAAGTGGGCAAAGAGTACACAGTAACTCCAACGCAAATCGTGATGCCAGAACTTGGGCAATACATTGGCTTTCGATACTCAGTGACGTTGCCTAAAAATAAACAGGGCGAGACTAACCTTACCAAAACTAAACAATTCCCAATTACCGTTCGGATGACGCATCCAGAAATCGTTGACCCTGAAACAGGTAAAGGGTTCACTGAATCTACGTGGCCTGATACCATGTTCAAGCACGATCAGAACCTTGCGTTGTGGTATTTCGGCGATAAAAATGAATTAGTATCCGGCCGTTGGCAACTCGAGATACTTTATCGCGATAGTGTATTAGCAAAAAAAGCTTTTCAGCTAGTCAATCTGGATGATCCCAAAGAGCTTGCCTCAATCAAGGAGGCTGTGGTCTTACAAAACCTCTTTAGCAAAGGTTCGAGCTATATTTGTAAAGAAGCCGCATTTCAGCACTGCTTAGGGTTCGAGAGCACGAATCAGTGTGAACAAAAACTTGAGCCTTATAACAAGGCCTGCCAGTCATTATTGTCACGCGAAATCAAAAAGAAAAAGGCTGACTTTGATAGCAAAGATGCACTGAAAAACGCTTTTATTTTTTATACAGGGTGTTTAACGGCGAGCTATGCGGAACAAAATCATGTCGATCAAACAGAAATAATCCAATGTATGAAAAGTCAATAAGGTACCTTTAAATATAGCCTCACTCTCGGTGAGGCTCCTGATGTTCGAGTTAGTTAACTTTTAAGCCAGAGTTGAATGAACAAAAGTATATTTAAAAGAAAAGGCTACCTTTAAAAGAAAAGGCTACCGGATGGCAGCCTTTGAAGTTGCAAGCGAAAGTGAAATACCACTCCCCATGTGGTATGAACAGCATACTGTTAGCACGACGTAATACCAACATGTGTCCTTTCTGATTCGAGTCAAATCAAACATTGAGCTGAAAATGACACTTGCATCATTTACTTGGTTTTGATCTTCATATCGCTAAAAATTGCCCATGCTATAGGGGCAATACTCGCATACTTTAAGAGTTTAGAGGGGATGAGGTGCCATAAGAGGCGTCAGTCAGTGATCATATAATAGTTTAAAGAGGTGAAGTATTTGGCACAATCGCCGAAAACTTCATAAAAATCTGAGCCAAATAGAAAAGGCTATGCGGATCATCAGGCATAACAGTAAAAATTCTTCAAATAGAGTACCTGAGTTTACTTGTCGATACGGTTCACTTTTTAACATTAACAGCATTTACTTTATAAGCAACTTGTTTTGTATTGATTGTTTTTGTTAATGTTTAAGGAGTATTTAAACGATTGTTAGGGAAGGATATATGGTAGTGGTTGCGAGATTTTCATTTCCCCATGAAGCACAAATGGCGAAATCTAATTTAGAGTCTGCTGGAATTGAGTGTTTTATCGCGGATGAGCATACGATCAATACTCAATGGCTTTACTCAAATGCGATGGGAGGAGTCCGCTTATTGGTTTGCGAAGAAAATGCCCAATTAGCTCAGCAAATATTAAATACCGATTTTTCACAATATGTGCATAGTGAGATTGAAGTAGATGAGGAGCTAGATGATGTATGTCCAGCTTGCGGGAGCGATGATCTCTCACCACATACAAAAGGAAAACGTCCGGCTTTTGTGGTGTTTATATTATTAGGTTTTCCGCTATTTTTCTATAAACAGGGATATAAGTGCAACCAGTGCGGGGAGTTTAGTGAAAAGCTTTGATAGGGATATGTAGGAACACTCGTTTAGCATGATGAATTAAGCAGCTAAACGAGTAGTAAGATACCTAAGTGACACGCTCCCAAAGGGCTTCTCGCTGAACGCATCATCCTGAGGTTACTTGAGTATGAGTGTGCTATGTACTAGTACTTCGACGTCAAAAAGTTGTTTATGAAAAGCTAGAAGTAAGAAAGCAACAGAGTCGATGAGCTTGAGTGATTACTTTTGAGCTTTGTTAATTTTGTCTGAGCAAATAGCTGAAGGCTCTGTTTTTTTTGAGCATTAAAAGAGGCTTCATCGTTGCCTTGACCTAGCCTGATAGCTTTATGAGCTGAATCATACAGTTTGATCGCTTCGGAAGTACTGTTTAGGGTAACACTAAATCTTTGAGCATCAGAATCGGTTTGTTGGCAGTTAATTAAAGGGATATTAATACGCTGCGCTTCACCATTTTCTGTATTCAAAGTGATCACCTGCTGAGATGATGCAGTGTTAATACCACACGGTTTATGGATAACAGAACCTGAAAAGTGAATTTTCCCAGAAGTCGGGTTAGCTAAAGTTACTGGGCTGAACAATGTTGAAGTAACTAATGTTACTGTCAGCAATTTTTTGATCGTTTTATTTTTCATAACACACACCGCTTTCAAATCCCTGAAACTTTCTTGACATTTTTTATAAAAGAGATGGTTCATTCTCCATATTGGTGAGTGTTTAGTCAATAGGTGGTCAGCCAAATGACAGCAAAATGTCAGCTAAAAATGAAAGAATTGACATTGTGCTTGCGTTTTCTTGCTGGATTATTTCTGTTGAAAATGATTTCAGTGAGTTTTAATTGCTATTGTGTATGTAATCTTGGAGTGAAGGGGTTCATCGAGTTGAAAATAGTTTTTAGCCAGTTTTAACGCTGATATTTGCTCATCAAAGGCCATAATGAGTAAACAGGCTGGATAAAGAGTGAAGCGTACCTTAAATGGCACGCTCGTATTAAAGAAGAGAAGAAGTAAAATCCTTAAAGTGTGTTTCCTGCTAAACACTCAGAGCGTAAAAAGCCGATCACAGCATCTAAGCAGTTGTCATCAGCAATACAGCATAAAGTTCTACCCTCTCGACGCTGACTTATTAGGCCAGCGGAAGAGAGGCTTGAGATATGGTGGGAGAGGGTAGAGGCTGGGATACCAAGCTTATTTTGTACACCGCCTACAGCAATGCCTTGGGTACCTGACTTTACAACTTCTTTATAGATATTCAAACGTGTAGGATGGCCTAATTCTTTTAGTGCCTTTGCAACTGATTCAAGTTTCATTGTTTCTCTTATGTATATTGGATTGTTTAATCTGTTAGGATGATAATAAAACTGTCAAATAATGGCAAATAACAAATGCATATTTAATGAAAAATGTCTTTACTCTCAGTAAAATACAAAACTGTATATAAGATATATACTTAGTGATTTTTAATTTTTTACAAAACGATATGTTTTTAAATAATTCAATAGTGAGTCTTTTTTATCTTATGATTTGTATCTGCTGAGCCAAATTAGGCATCTTGAGGCTGCTTGGAGGTGGTTTCTATTAACAATGGTCGTAAATTTGTCATTTTGATAAGGCATCATATATTGATGTTGACTTAGGTAATATTTTTCATTAGTGAATGAATGATGAGGAAAATCTAATATACCTAAGTGACCTCAAGATGCTTGATTCAGAGCGAGGTCACTGAGTCGAATTCAAGGAAGACAACGAAGGGGAATAGCAGGCTCTTTCTTATTTTTGTAAGAAGAACGGTTGTCTGACGCAAGAAGTCGGCTCAGTGACACGCTCCCAAAGGGCGAGCGACCTTAACTCTCAGACTTTGTTAACGATTCTCAATGTAGAACGACTATATCTTCGAATCGTTGCCGCGCCTGAGAGATAAGGTCATCTCGCTGAACACAGTATCTTGAGGTTACTTGGGTATATAGCTGAGAGAGACCTAGGTTTTCATTGGCTATCGTTCAATCATGAAGTTAAAATTAAACAAAAATAGACTCATAAGTATCTTGAGAGAACTCAGGTATTGAGCCACTAATTAAAAGCTAAGGATAATAGGTAAAATGAACAAGTTACGATTGATGTCCCTGTTTGTTCATATTGTAGAGAGTGGATCCATTACAAAAGCGGCAGAAAAACTGGACTTATCAAAATCCGTATTGAGTTCTGCGTTAAAACAACTGGAATATGAGTTAGATACATGCTTATTAAAACGCACAACCAGAAAGCAGTCTTTAACATCTGCGGGTGAACGTTTCTATATGCAATGTGCCCAAATGACCAAACAGGCTGAAAGTGCCTGGCTAGAAGCGACTGAACTAAAACAAGTACCAACAGGTAGAATTAATGTTACAGCGTCACATGCATTGATGCGTGCCATCGTACTTCCTGCGCTAACACAAGTCTTTGCTGATTATCCAGAGGTGCAGTTGAACCTTATCAGTGATGATCAACATGTTGATATTGTAGAACGAGATATTGACTTGGCGGTTCGAGTTGGCACATCCGGTGATTCGAACTTGAAACAGCGCAAAGTCGGTGAGTTTTATGATGTACTCTGTCATTCTTCGACATTTGTCGGGGATTGGCAAACTGCGCCTTATATTGCGCATGATTGGCAGGTTGAACCGATTATGCATACTTCCTCAAGAGAAAGTGATAACACAACGGTTACATTCAAGATCGGCCATAAGGCGAACACCGTATTTGATGTCATGAGTTTATTAGAGGTTGGGCTAGGAGTGGGTATTATTCCTGAGTTTATGCTGGAGAATAATGAACATTTGCAAGCGGTCACTAATGTTGAAAGATCCAAGCCTTGCCCAATTTATCTGTTGCACCCTTATCATGCTCAAGTACCGATGACTGTCAAAATGGCCATCCAAGCGATTGAATCTCGAACGAAGGGAGTACTGACCGATACAGTTATACTCAAGTGACCCAGGCGCTTGATTCAGGGCGATGGCACTGAGTCGAATTCAGGAAGAAAATGAAGCGAAATAGCAGGACCTTTTTGCTAACAGGCCACACTCTAATGAACAGGCCACTATACCCGTTGATTGGGAATAATGGCCGTTTGAGCCCTAGACGTTAACGTTTGATACTGTAACGAGCAACGGCGGCTTCTTCCGTAGATACGATAGTTTTGCCGATCGGGGCTAATGAGATCCAAGCTAATTTTAAATGCTGTAAAGCAAATGGAATCCCAATAATCGTCACAAAACAAGCTGCTGCGGAAATAAGGTGGCCAAAAGCAAGCCATATACCAGCAAACACAAACCAAATTACGTTACCAATGGTGCCTAACGGACTTGTACCGATGTCCGTTTCATTGGTCAGCTCATCTCTTGAGATCGCTTCTTTACCAAATGGAAAAAACGAAAAGGTACCTATCACAAAGCAAGCCCGTCCCCAGGGAATGCCAATGATACTGATAAACGCTAGCAGGCCAAAAAACCACCATAGCAGCCCCATAAAAATACCACCAAAAACAAACCAGATTATGTTACCGAGAGTTCTCATCAAAAAAACCTTTCTTTGCTGTATATGTACTGATTGGGTATAAACCCATCTATTTTTCGACATTGAATACAGTATGTCACAAGAATCTGAACCTTGGATGAATGATTGACAGAGTCGCTTTAATCTGGACAAGGAGATTTGGTATGCCCCTATAGCTGGACAAATGTGAAGGCTTTAAGCTTTGAGGGGATATACCGCGATTGGGAGGTTAATCGCTATCTCGAGGCTTCGCATAAAAGCCCCAAGATAGCCGGAAAAGATTAGACTACTGTCGGCAAGAACTGAAGATATCCATCCTTTCATCGCGAGCCGTTGTTTCTACATCCATGAGGCCGAGCAAAGAGTGGAAAACGTTATCATGTGAGTGAGTTCCCGTCATTTTGGCCTTTTGTTTCAGGCAGTCATTATTGATGCCTTTAGTCTTCTGGAAGCCCGCTGACATCCAAGTGATCAGTGGTACGCGCTTTTGAAAGTCTGGTGCCAACCCATAAGGCAATCCATGTAGGAAGACGCCATTTTCTCCTAACGATTCACCATGGTCGGAGACATAAATCATGGCAGTATTGTATCGATCTTCCAAAGACTTAAGCTGCTCAATGGTTTGAGAGAGAACAAAGTCTGTATAACGAATGGTATTGTCGTAAGTGTTGACAATGGCTTTATCAGAGCAGTTTTCTATGTCAGCACGAGGGCAATCTGGCTGGAAAAAGGCTTTATCTTTTGGGTAACGCTGGAAATAAGTTGGGCCGTGGCTGCCAATAAGGTGCAAGGCTATCACTTTGTTGCCTTTTAGCTTAGCAACGTCATTGTCGAAGTTTTCAAGTAGCGCCATATCAAAACAGGTACTTCCGTTACACAGTTCATCTTTACGTTTACGGTCAATTTCAACTTTCTTGATTTTGTGTGCTACGTCTTTGTCACCACCATCATTCTCTTTCCATAAGAGGTCAATGCCAGCACGTTGCATGATATCTAGAGCATTGTCTTGGTTATCCGCGACACTGCGCTCAAATTCTCTTCTAGTGAGCTGAGAAAACATACATGGAACTGATACTGCCGTTGCCGTACCGCAAGAAGCAACATCTACAAATGAAATCACATCAAGTTGGCTGGTATAAGGATTCGTTTCTCGTGGGTAGCCATTTAATTGATAATTTTGAGATCGAGCGGTTTCTCCAACGACAATAACTAATAATGTAGGCTTTTGCTCAGCTTGTTGAAGGGCTGAAGTTGATTGCTGTGCATCCAGTCCTATTTCTCGGTATGGCTCTGGCGTAGTGAAATAAGTATCTTTGATAAAATGATATGTCGAGTAAACATATTGAGTTGGAATAATGATTTTCTTGAGGTAGCTATTGTTGCGACCGACAGAAGCATAATCTTGGTAATAAAATAAGGCGATGATAGCCACAACAACTAAAGATACCAGCATAGAAAAGACTTTAGTGAGTCCGAATTTTAACCATTTCCCACTTATTGGCTTTAACTTTACTTTAAAAACGAGTAAAGCAGGGATAATGCCCATAAAGAGCGTCCACAATACGGAGTATGTACTGAGGTAAGAGCTGGCCTCACTGGAATCCGTTTCTACGATATTGGTAATCATATCTGTATCGAAGAGAGTTCCGTAGTTATAGCCGCCATAACTTACTAAGCTTGAAGTAATTAATAGTAAAATAAAAAAAGGTTTGGTAATCCAAGGCCAAGAAAATAAGTTAAACAGAAAATTTAATGCGGCAAAGAAAAAGATAGGAATGGTAATCACAAACCCTATTTTGACAGTATCTAAAGCCGAAAGAATTTGTACGAGTTCTTTATAGATAGGGACATTAACAACTAATGTGTAATATAAAGCAAGCAGCATAGTAAAGGTGATATAAGAGACACCTTTTGGAAAGAGTTTAATCTGTTTCATAAGAAAGCTTTATTCGATAAAGTTGGAAGCATTGTTGTCTTAAGCGAAAAAATAAAAATAACTGCACATAGGCAGTGTGTTCTCATTAAAATATTACTTTTGGCAGACTATAGCGAACCACGTTATGGTAGAAGTAACTTATATTGAATTCAATGTAGGGCATTGTCAATTATTATGACTAAAAATTTTTAATATCAAATGACTCAAATTAATGAGTGAAATAATGAACTTTTTGATTTTTCTTAAGATAATGAATTATCTGATAAATCAAATAAAGCCCCATATCGTAAATGAAGCCTTATTTGTTATAAAATATATACAAGTTTTACTGTACTAATATTTAACTATGGTTGCCGAGTACAAACGACGCTGTTGTCTTCTCCATATCCGTTGGGGATATACGCATCTGCTTGCGGATCATTATCCCATTGTTCGTTGTCAAAAAGGTAGCGAAATTGGACGTTTTTTGCTTTGGGTAAGCGAGTCTTAAACTTAAATTGACCACTTTTCTTAACCAGTTTCATCGGCTCAGGTTGCCAGTTGTTAAAGTCTCCCGCGATTTGAATGGTGTTCCAGTGGCTTTTTTCTAGCTCAAATGTCACTTCCACTTCATCTTTGGTCTTAAAAAATCTCTTTTTCAACATGAATCTTTCCTTGTTTGTATAAAAATACATCTAACTATTACTTAGGTTTCATAGTCATTTCAAGTTTATTAGAACTTCGGACGGTAAAAGGTGTGCTGATTGAACGCTTTTTATACGTATTTAATGATTTTTTGGTTCCTAGGCGAGCATAATCAAGTGAGATATTGTTAGATTAGACTTGTTGAAGCGATACTCTCGAGTGATCTGAGTCTTTGTGCCGTGTATAAATTGGAGAGAAAATAAAAGGCGACTTCAATGCCGCCTTTTGTGGAACTTCGAGTTTTGAAAGCGTCTAGCGCTTGGAAAGCCTCAGAGGTTAGGCCAATTTTAAATCGTATTGATTACGATACATCACCATATCTTCTATGGTTAATACAGGCATATTATGTCGATGACCAAAGGCTACGATCTCAGGTGTTTTTGCCATGGTGCCATCTGGGTTCGTGACTTCACAAAGAACACCAGCAGGTTGCAGGCCAGCCATTTGCATAAGATCAATCGTTCCTTCGGTATGGCCTCGGCGGGCTAAGACACCACCTGGACGAGCACGAAGCGGGAAGACATGGCCGGGGCGTGCTAGATCACTGGCTTGGGCATTTGGATTGGCTGCTGTTTTAATTGTGGTGACACGGTCAGCTGCAGACACACCTGTTGTTACCCCTTGTTTTGCTTCAATTGAAACCGTAAACGCCGTTTGGTTAGCACTGTTATTGTTGGTTACCATTGGGGGCAATTCGAGTTTGTCTGCTTGGCTTTCTGTCAGACATAGGCAGACAATACCGCTGCATTCACGGATCATCAAGGCCATTTGTTGATTGGTTAAGTGCTCAACTGAGTAGATGATATCGCCTTCATTCTCGCGATCCTCATCATCCAGAAGTAATACTCCTCTTCCTTCTTTTAGTGCGATCAAAGCGTTTTCAACGCGCGTAACAGGATCGCCAAATTCGGCAAGAAGTGATGACTGATTCATGGTTAACTCCTAATTATCACCAGAATCAGGGCGGTCTGAGGGAACATCGTTGGTGTTCGGCATTTTTCGATGAGATTATCTTAGTAATGCTTAGTAGCGAACGTGAACCATAAAGAAACTCACCAGAACCCTTTGATTAGTAGGGGGACTCTGATGTGCTCTTATTCTCTTTCATCCGGACTGTAACCGTCGGCTCTGGCTTCTCACCAGATCTGCTGACCTCGAAAATCGAGCGCTCGCGGGCTGACTCAAAAAGAGTATACCGCCGGTGGGGAGTTTCGCCCCGCCCTGAGAACATTTAATGGTAGCCGCAATGGCCATAAATACACTCTGACTACGTTTTAAGTGGTCAGAGTAGGGATATTACTGTTTACATTACAACTTGGAAAGTGCTTCTGTATTACTTGATGAAAAAACGCGCTATCAGAAGAAACAGTTGGTTCGTATAAAGTGATCGATTTGCTTCGGCACTTGAGTGCTGTATATCAGGCTTGTATGAGTATGAGGTGTTTCGAAATGATCTTGCATTCCATCTAAGCGAGTTTCATTTACGGTGACGGTACCATCTGAGCGGACCTGATCATTACGTATAAATACGTTTCTCGCGCCAATAGCACGAGTGCCAGCGATGCTGCCAAGTTTTTGAGTGAATCGCCACTGGTCATGGTGTTCATTCAATCCATGATGAGGAGAGTTACCTAAAAAGATACCGAGCCCGAGAGATTGTAAACGAGAAACAATTGATGCGCCTTGAAGAGGTGAACCGATTGTAATCACATGAGAGATGCTTTCTAGCGAAGGTTTTCTAGCAGCTAGATAGCGTTTGATTAAGAGCCCACCTAGACTATGCCCAATGAGAACATTGGCTGTTCCTTCTTTTAGCTGTTTGTCGATGCGCTCAAAGACGGTTTCTTCATTAATGGACACAGTATTGTAGCTGATGATTTTAGTGTCATAACCCAGTTTTTGTAATTGATGGCTTAGCGGTAACATAACCAGTCCATGCATGTAGAGTCCATGTAAAATAATTATTCTCAAGCTATGTGTCTCCTGACGTTTCTTCGCCACTCTCTCCGAGCACAATAGATGAGGCTAGGGAGGTGATCTTGGTTCTTGTGCACAGCACCCTGAAGACACTTAATTATCCGCAGTCACTGTTGAAAGCCAATTCTGTTAATGTCAATCCATTAAATTAATTTATCCGAGCGTAAACGTTGTACTTCAAGTTGCAATGAATCTCTGGTGAGCAGATCTGGTTGAAGCATCTGACCGATATTGACTTCCACTCTTGACCAAAAGCGAGTTGGGCGTGAGGTTAGAGCGTGTCCGTTTTTATGACTAAAAAAAGAGCCCCACAATCCATTTAGTGCAACAGGTATGACGGGTACCGGAGTGCGAGCGAGGATTTTCTCTACGCCAGGCCTGAACTCATTCAATTGACCATCCGTAGTGAGTTTACCTTCAGGAAAAATACATACCAGTTCACCGTTATGTAGGGCTTGCTCGATGGTAATGAAAGCAGCCTCATACGTTTCAGCACATTTTCGTGGTGAACAAATAGGGATGACACCTGCATGCCTGAAGACATATTTCAAAACAGGCAGCTCACTGATTGATTTATCCATGACGAATCGAACGGGGCGGGTAGAAGCGCCCATTAAGATCAGCGCATCTACATAGCTAACATGGTTCGCAACAAGAAGAGCTGCACCTTGTTGTGGTATGTGTTGACGTCCTCTGATGATTACCCGATACATCCCATGGCTGAGCAGGTAGCTAATGAAACGCTGTGTAAATTCAGGTACTTGTTGGTACACATAGATAGCAACGATAAAGTTAACGGCTGCCATAAATGCAAAAAGCTCAACAATCGAAAGATTAAAGATAGATAAAGCCAAAATTGAAACAATAGAAGAGCCCACCATAAATAGAGCGTTCATGATGTTATTCGCAGCAATTGAGCGCGCACATTCATCACCTTCAGAACGAGACTGAATGAAAGAATAAAGTGGGACAATAAATACACCGCCACTCACACCAATCAAAAAGAGATCGAACATCACTCTAAAGTGCTCGGATTGGCTGACGAAGCTTTGTAGATTGTAATAATGATTAGGAAAGCTGGCCATATCAGGAACAGCCCATAACAAGTCAGCACTAAATAATGTTAATCCAAGCACGCCAAAAGGCAGTATGCCCAATTCAACTTGATTGAATGACAGTTTGCTACATAGCCAAGAGCCTGAAGCAATACCAACTGAAAAAAGAGCCAGCAATAAAGAGACCACAGTACTGTCAGCAAACAAATGTTCACGGGCAAAGTTTGGGAATTGAGTCAGGTAAGTGGCACCCATAAACCAAAACCAACTGATGGCTAATATTGACATCCAAATACCACGTTGCTTTTTGGCTACTCTAAGGGTTTCTTTCAGACCTGTAATTGGCTCGAATTTAACTTTCTCATGAGTTTTAGACGGTAGAGAAGGAATGTTAAAACTACTGATCAAACCCAGGAAGGATAGCAACACTACGAGCACTGATGCTATTAATAACCCCTTATCGCTGGTTAAAAGTAGACCTGCGCTTAATGTACCTGTAAGAATAGATAGGAAGGTACCGACTTCAACCCAGGCATTACCTTGCACCAATTCATCCGGCTTTAAGGCTTGAGGTAAAAGAGCGTATTTAACTGGACCAAAGTAGGCAGATTGAGTCCCTGTCATAAATAATAGCATTAGCATCAAGATAGCATTTTGCATCGTTATGGCAGCGGCAGCACACAACATAATCAGGAGCTCTAGAATTTTTAGGCGTTGAATCAGCTTAGCTTTGTCCATATTGTCAGCAACAGCACCAGCATGAGCTGAGAATAAAAAGAATGGCAGAATAAAAAGCCCCGCAGCTAAATTAACGAACATGTCAACGGGCATGGGTAAGTGATCAATATATTGATACGTAACCATCAATAAGAGTAGGTTTTTATAGATGTTATCGTTCAACGCCCCCAGACTCTGGGTTACGAAGTAAGGGAAAAAGCGTTTGGTGAATAACATATAGGCTCCGGCTTAACATATTTTTCAATGCGATAATTGAGTATATAGGCATTATCGCCAGTCAAACCAGTCTTAGTGGTCGAGTCTAGCTGTATGTGACATCAAGTAACTTATAGTGTTACTTTTGGGGTGACTTTAGATCACTTGAGTCACTTTTATTGCTGTCGGTGTTTTATCGCTCCCATCCACTAAATAGAGGGAAAGTCCAGCGTCGCATGGCTAAAATTAATGATGTACCATGTTTTTCATCCATCTCTAGGGTGCCATCCTCACGGCAAGTTTGATAAAACTCATCGATGACTTTTTGTAACTTTTGCTGAATTTTTTTGTTTGACGGTAAACTCATTAGCCCCGTTGCCATTGCCAGTTTTTCGTCTTCACCGGAAAAAGTGCTTTGGAAAAAAGCTTCCTGAACCTGTTGCTGAAAAAAGTGTTGTATGGGACCGCCGGGCTGCCACTTGAAAGTAGGGGAAATACGTAAGCGAATTTTGTTACTAGGTAACAACTCTATGATGTTAAGTTTATCCAGAACCGCTAACTTTTGAATCAATTCCGTTTCGTTGTAGGCATATTGCTCGATGATCTCTTCAAAAAGGTAACCGTTGATAACACAGACGGCGACAAGCAATAATCCTTTGTCCTCAACTAAACATTGCTCTTGCTCTAAGGTGAGAAACTCTAACCCCTTTTTGTGTTCTGCTGAGAGCTTGATCAGTTCGATCATATCGAGCCCTGTCAATTGGCACATACGTTCTAATCGGTCTAAACTAATTTGGCTTCCCTGCGCCAAAAGGCGTTTGACTGAACCTTCACTGAGATTTAAATGTTGTGCTACATCTGAATAATGAATGTTTGCGTGTTTGAGCTGGCGTTTCAGCTCTTTGATCACGATATGGCTGTCAGACATAAAACCTCTCTTATTCTTATATACCCAAGTAACCTCAAGATGCTGCGTTCAGCGAGATGACCTTAGCTCTCAGGCACGGCAACGATTCGAAGATTTAGTAGCTCTACATTGAGAATCGTTAACAAAGTCTGAGAGTTAAGGTCACTCGCCCTTTGGGAGCGTGTCACTGAGCCGACTTCTTGCGTCAGACAACTTGGAGATAGAATACTATCCCGCTTCGTTGTCTTCCTTGAATTCGACCCAGTGACCTCGCTCTGAATCAAGCATCTTGAGGTCACTTGGGTATATACTCAAGTAAACTCAAAACTCTCGCTTTTTTGGGAGCTTACCACTGAGTCGATGAAACGCAAAAAAAGAGCCAACAGTAAATTGTTGGCTCTAGTAGATTAATTATAGTTATTTATTAGGTGTTGATTTTGACGTTGTTAGTAAATTGTTGTAAACCTTTGAGCTTATCTTTACTGTAAAGCTCATTATGATGATAATTTTAATGTTTGTTACGCTTTAGTTCAATTGTTTCTTACTGATTCTATTGGTGTTTTGTGTGTTTATTGAAAAAGTGTTACGTAGCGCAGCATTTTTAGTAACAAGTAGGCGATATTGTTTAATTTTAGGTCTATCATATTAAGTTTAGCCGGTTTAGTGTGAGTGCCTAGTGTTGAAGCAAGGCGTCTAAATGCATTGGATTGAGTCACTGTCTGAAAGCCTCACGTTTATCAAAGGATTCTTTCAAGTAAGTCGTTTGATTAAAGACAGAGTTGCAAATTACGTAACTCATGATGCTCGCAATGAGTGAGTTAAGTGGCATAATGCCGGGTAAGAAGTAGGCACATATCACACCTGTAAAGAAAGCAATAAAGCTGGCCCAATTGATGACTGGTTGATAGTGATCTTGATTAATCTTACTGTAATATTTACGGTTAATTAAAAAGTCGGCAATAATAATGCCACCAATACTCGGTAGAATAGAGGAGATGATAACAAGCCAGTCTAAAAAGCTCTCATATAACCAAAGAGAGAAAAGAGTACCAACTAAACCACTTATAACAGACATTATTTTGTTTGGTATTCCAGTTATTGTTGAAAAAGCAAGCCCTGATGAATAAAGTGCATGATTATTCGTTGTCCAAACACTTAATATAAGGATAGTCGTTGCAGGAATAAAGATACCTTGCGAGATCACTTTATCAGAAATACTACTCAGACTTCCATTCATATCGCCAAACGCTCCGAAAAAAAACATTAAAGAATTGCCGATAAAAAAAGCAAAAAAAGTGATCATTACGGAGCTCTTTGGGGTCTTACCGTACCGAACGAAGTCGGCCGTCATGGTGCCTGCACCAATAAAAGAACCGATAACAGTCGCAAGAGCAATTGAAAAATCAATGTGTTCAGTGGATGAATTACCTTTTAATGTCAGTATTCCTTCAAAGTGTCCCATTGTATCGACAACTGAATAACTCCCTAAGATAGTGATGGTTGGTACTGCAATTGCGGCTAAAAGCATAATGGAGTACAAACCAAAGTAGACGGTAGAGATCATCACTACCCCTGAAACAAAGAGTAATGTATAAAGATCGATACCAGTCGCTCTGTGTATAGGAACTGCAAATATCGCCACACCAATACCGAACCACCCGATCTGTGTGATACCAATAACAAGAGAAGGCAACCAAAAGCCTCGATTACCGAATGAAAAGCGTGTAAGCATATAGGTGGATAAACCAGTATATGCGCCAATATAGCCAAGAGCGGCGGCGTAAAGGGCAAGAAACATATTACCAATTAAAACTAAGAGAAAAAAATTGATAATAGTCATGCTGTCAAATAATGTGTTACCTGCCCATATACTTGCTGAAAAAAAAGTAAGCCCTAGCATAATCATTGTTAATGTGAATACGCCTTTCTTTTCAGAGTTGGGAACTGGCTCAAAGTTATAATAATTATTTTTAGCCATGGTAAAATCCAATTATAATTAAGTTAATATAAATTAGTCTACAATATTAAATTATTATGTTTGTATCATGACTAGAGTCAATATTTTTATTTGTTTAGAAGGTTATTAATGATTTACTCTTTTATTCCCTGGTACCTTGAATTCGAATCATTGACCTCACTCTGAATCAAGCATCTTGAGGTCACTTGGGTATATTTGGGTATGTACATTTAATACCGTTAGATATTTAAGCGAAAGTTTTAGAAAGAGGGTAATTAGAAAACGGGAAAGTGGTCATGGATTGAGCAGAAAAAAGCCAATTGCAAAAAAAGCAATTGGCATCTATAACTGTGAACAATAAACATTCACTAACAACGTCAGTTGGCTAGGTGGCCTTTGGCTTAAAAGGACCACATTCAATATGAAGCACATAGTATGCCAACTTTTTAAGTCAACAAATATACCATTTCATAGCACTTTGCATCACTGAGCACTGCAATTATTTGCAAAATGAAATTGCGAAGTGCAAAAAAGAGTAAAATGCTAGTGATTGTGTTGTTTTTAAGAGCAAATATGTTGTTTCTCTTCTTTCGATGAAAAGAAGGGGTCAATCAATTCACGCACATCCACTCTCGCTTCTAATCTCGCTGCAAGAAGGTACATACCGGCAATTTTTCTGTGTAAAAATAAGGCATCGGCTGGTGGAGTATGCCAGTAATCCTTTTCCATGCTCAATGTGGTACTTGCATCACGCAGTTTCTGAGCAAGCTCGCTGTTACCAAAATCATAAGGCCCGTTAGTCAGCATAGGTTCACACGCGAGCTTAACTAACTCGAGAACGGCTTGACGCTGTGTCGGAAGGATCTCTTGGCTGAAGAAACCGATATTTTCCAAAGCGAGGTTCAGGCCTTGCTCGTCGTGATTAATCACGGAAGAAAAAGCGTTGAGGTATCCCAAACTGACATTGTCACTATATTCGCGTGTTGCGCCGAAATCCAATAAACCGATTTGACGAGTATCTTGATTGAATACATAGTTGGCAAAATTAGGGTCGGTTTGTACGATTTTGAATTCAAACAATTCAAGGAACATGAGGTGCAAGAGATTGTACATAATGAAATCTCGTGTTTCTTGATCGTATTCGTTAGCATCTTCTATTGCGATTCCCTCAATGTATGACATCGTTAAGACAGACTCTCCACAGCTCTGAGGGTAAGTTTTTGGTACCGAAAACTGTGAATAGGGGCGGAGTAGCTCGTTATAACGCTGGATGAATTGTGCTTCACGAATATAATCAGCTTCATAATGCAATTGAACTTTGGCTTCCTCGAGAAGGGCCTTAACATCAACCGACTCTGGGATTAATCCAACCATCTTAAGCAGTAGGCCGACATTATCGATGTCACTATTAATGCTTTTTTTGATACCAGGATATTGCACTTTCACGGCGAGGTTTTCACCAGAGTCACTATAGGCTTGATGAACTTGACCTATAGAGGCACTCGCCATAGGTTTAAAGTTGAATGATAAAAACTCAGATTTCCAATCAGAGCCTAAAGCTTGCTCTAAAGTCTGGTTAAGTTGCTTTGCAGGCATAGGGTCTGCATTAGAACGAAGGCGAGCAAGGAGCATTGTAAGTTCAGGTGCCAGTAAGTCACCTGCATCCATTGATAACATCTGGCCTAGCTTCATCGCAGCACCACGTAAATCTGCAAGCTGATCAGTTAAGCGAGTAACATTTTGTGGCGTGAGTAATAAATCTTTTGCTTTAGGCTTGTTACCTTTGACAATTTGTTTGGTTCCCTCAGCAAGCATGTTACCTGCCACACGGGTGGCTAGAGAGGCTATTTTACCCAACCTGAGCGCCTGATTTGTCGGTAAGCTTTTCTCTTTTGTTGACATAAGTGGTTCTCTTTTTTTAGTTTAATTGGGTATAGAGCCCGATTTGTGCTGATAAAAGTTTTGTACGTTTAAAATAACGTCTGGAATCAAAATGAATCAATATTGAATGGATAATAAATCTTTAACTTATTTTTTAAATATGTTAGTTGTAAATTAATGATAATGCACAAGATGTATACCAAAGTGACCTCAAGATGCTTGATTCAGAGCGAGGTTACTTGGGTATATTAATTTTTTGAATAGATTGGTTGTAATTTATTCAATGTTTTTAGGTAAAATTAAATGACACTCTCTGATTTGATATCACTTTTTGCAATTTGCTTACTTGGAGCCATGTCTCCTGGTCCGAGCTTGGCTGTTGTCGCCAAACATGCTTTATCTGGGGGGCGTATTAACGGTTTGGCAACCGCTTGGGCACATGCCATGGGGATTGCAATTTACGCTTGTTTAACTCTACTTGGTTTAGCAATAGTACTTCACCAAAGTCCAATTATTTTTAAGACAATTACAATTCTCGGTGCTCTATATTTGGTTTATTTAGGTGTCAATGCCTTACGCTCTAAGGGTGGGATATCTGAAAAACTAGAGTCAGGCCAAGCAACATCTGTTGTGAAATCTGCACGAGAAGGGTTCTTTATGGCGATTTTAAGCCCTAAGATCGCCATATTCTTCACTGCCTTATTTAGTCAATTTATTTCTTTAGATAGCCCCATCGGTGTTAAAGTTACTATCGTCTCTTTGCCATTTCTTATCGATGGTTTGTGGTACACATTTGTGACAATGGTTTTATCCGATGTACGTGTTGTTGATAAAATACGTTCCAAAGCTGGTTTGATCGATAAATTGACAGGGGTGATTCTGATTTTACTCGCAATACGAGTGATCGTAATGAATATGTAATTTCTGTTTTGTTTTACGAACGTCAATCGGCACGACCAGAATTACTGGACTATCCTGATATGCAATTAACTTTTTATAGGCAATGAACTTCTTATCAACTGTCTTTTCTTTTAGTGCATTGCTGTGAGGTGGACAATTGAATATGTATTGTGACGACAAGGCGCTCATGGACAAAAAAAGACTATTAGCTTTTATGCCGTTTTTCCTACTCTTTATTGCAGGAATAGTGGATGTAATCGGCTTTTTGCATCTGAAAAACGGTTTATTTGTCTCTTTTATGAGTGGTAATACTACTCATGTTGGTATTTTGCTTAATGAGCCGAATGATCCCAGAGTTTGGTATTACATAGGGGTGATTTGCTTTTTTATATTTGGGGCTTTATGTGGCGAAATGGTCGCTTTAAGTGCGACTCCTTATTATCGTTGTATCATTATGTTGCTTGTTGTGTTGTTACTGTCCGTGACGGTTTTGATCACTTATATTACTCCGCCCATCGTAACGAACCTGTTACTCAGTTTCGCTATGGGCATTCAAAATATCGCACTTCGAATCACCATAAAGCAGGCCACGCCTCTGACGTTTGCAACTGGCTTTTTAGTTAATACTGGCCGTTCTCTAGCATTATGGATGATGGGAAGGCGTGAAGACAGTGACTTGAAGCATTCATTTTTCTTGTGGGTTGCTATATTTTTAGGTGGTATTACAGGGGTTAAGGCAATGGCTATGCCGTTGAACTTTGCTCTTATGGTGCCTATTTTTTTGTCTACTTTTGCTGTGCTTATGTTGTATTGGACACACGAGCTCCCTGATACTTAATGCTCCCTAATTCTTAATAATAGATGCCACACCTCACTCATTGAGTTAAGGTGCGGCGAAAAATATTAGCGATGAACTTCTTCGTATTCGCCTTCAATGGCATCCCCTTTACTCGTATCAAATTCATAACGCTCTTGCATGTTTTTGACTTTTTTTTCAATGCGTTTGCCAGTGATAAGAGCGGCGATTGCCAGTGGAATAGCGATAAGTAGGCTAAATGCTAACGTTAAAAAGCCTGTGATAACAGCGAGTACAGTAACGATGATTCTATTCATAATAACGCCCTCTTTTGACTATTGTCTTCAACGCTCACCAAATGGTTGTTTTAGATGAGTGCGTTGAGTTTATAGATTCACTTTACCTCACTGAATATGAACAGAGCATGAATATACCCAGCATATTGAGGTCACTGGTTTAACTGTGCATAAAAAAAGCCCGAGATAGGTATCGGGCAAAATTCAGTTTGGTTTATTAGTACCGCGCAAGCGCTTATCATTCAATACAAACGTTGAGAAATTTTCATCATCCCAGATGGTTAACGTTGTGGAGCAAGGTTGACCTATTTCGGGAAAGTTGGATAACGAACGCCCATCATTTGTTCCATACAGTGTACCACTTGGCAACTGTAACCAAACTCATTGTCATACCATATGTAGAGCACACAACGTTTGTCTTGTGCAATCGTTGCTTGACCATCAACCACGCCTGCATGACGAGAACCCACTAAGTCACTGGAGACAATTTCGGTTGAATCCGTATAATCAATTTGGGCGGATAAGTTGGAGTTGAGAGCCATTTCTTTGAGGTATTCATTTAGCGTCTCTCGTTCTACCTCACTACCAAGGTTTAAGTTCGCTACAGCCATGGAGACATTAGGTGTCGGAACTCTAATTGCATTACCTGTCAGTTTACCTGCAAGTTCTGGTAGCGCTTTGGCAACGGCTTTTGCTGCACCCGTTGAGGTCAATACCATATTAAGTGATGCACTTCGGCCTCGACGATCGCCTGAGTGAAAATTATCAATGAGGTTTTGGTCGTTGGTGTACGAATGTACCGTTTCAATATGGCCCGATAGAACTTGGTATTTATCATGCAATGCTTTTAATACAGGAGTAATGGCATTGGTCGTACAGCTGGCAGCTGAAATAATGGTGTCTTCCTCGGCAATAACGGACTCATTGACGCCAAACACAATATTTTTAATTTCACCTTTGCCAGGTGCGGTCAACAGTACTTTCTCTGCGCCTTTACAATTTAAGTGATGACTTAAGCCTTCAGCATCTCGCCAAACACCGGTGTTGTCTACAACCAAAGCATTATTGATACCATGGACCGAGTAATCAACATCACTTGGACTATTAGCGTAAATGATCTGAATATAATTGCCGTTAACAATCAATGCTTTGCGGCTTTCGTCGACAATAATACTGCCGTTGAATTGGCCATGGACGGAATCTCTGCGCAGTAGACTGGCTCTTTTTTCTAGATCCCCTTTTTTCCCACCGCGAACGACAATCGCTCGAAGTCGTAAAGGATAACCAGGCCCACTTTTTTCAACGAGTAAGCGAGTGAGAAGTCGTCCAATTCGCCCAAAACCATAGAGAACTACGTCTCTAGCAAGGAAAGGGGAGGCTTCATCGCGAGCACCAAGCAAAGCCGTTTGAAGGAAATCATCTAACCCCGAGGCATCTTCATGGTCTTTCCAATACATTTCAGCCATTTGCCCGATATCAACTCTGCAAGAAGCGACATTCATCTCACACAATGCTTTGATGATTGGCATGGTTTGCTCTAGGGGCAGTGGGTGACCAGTGTAGCGTTTGGCAATTCGGTGAGTTTTGAGTATGTCGATAGTCGTAGCGTTAATCAGGGTTTTTCCAAATAATATGATTTCGATACCTTTTTCACGATATAACTGACCAATCAGAGGGGAAATCGACTCCGCAATCGTTTGGTTAATTTGCCAGTCTTGATGATATTTCTCTGGACTCATTGTTTT
Organism: Vibrio azureus; assembly: GCF_002849855.1. NCBI lineage: Bacteria > Pseudomonadati > Pseudomonadota > Gammaproteobacteria > Vibrionales > Vibrionaceae > Vibrio > Vibrio azureus. The sequence continues at coordinate 1,146,773 of NZ_CP018617.1, read as the reverse complement.
TGACCTTTCACGTTTTTATTGTAGGCTGATCTTGCTTTGCGACGCTACCTTGACAAGTAGGGCTAAAACAGCAGTTATGTGTCATTTTTGAATTGACTTATATTTTTCGGGCGGATTGTAGGTCGAGTCCCCTTATTCTGCTAGGAAAAATAAAGGATGTGTAATTCTGCAAAGATAAGCAGAATAATTAGGTTATATCCCTTAACGATAATTGTTTAATACAAGTCAGCAGCATTTTTAAATGACTTATTTTTCGAAAGAAATGTTTGCTTTTAGAATTAATGTTGTCAAATAGGCAGGTTTTATTTAATAAAGTGTGATCAATGATTTTTTTTTCTCAGAAGTGAAACAAAGATATCCTTTAGAGGAAAGAAGCGCTCTATTTGTTTTTTCCTATAAGCTGAATAGAGCACTTAAGAAGTAAGGAGGTTGTTGAAAATTTGTGTTCAGTCACATATTTATGCCCAATAAAAGACGCGTGTCCTGAGCCCTCAGACTTAGGTATTGGTATGAATTAACTTATTGATGGTCGAGCGATAAATGAGATAGGCAGAAAGGCCAGCAAGCATATTACCAATACTCGCACCAATAAGTAAGCCTTGAATTCCGCTTATCAACGCTCCTAACCAAAGACATGGCAAAAAGAAAACAAACAGCCGCAATGCAGAAATAATCAGTGCGTTGTATGGTTGACAAAGAGCATTGCATACCGACACCATAAGCATACACACACCGAGAGAGCCCAAGCTGATCGGAACAATCGTTAAATGCATTTCTAACACTTGTTCTACTTTTAAGTCTGCAGTCATTAATAGTGATAGTGGCGTCGCTGCAAAATAGCTAATGATGGCAATGAATAATTGAAAACCTAGAACAAACTTTATCGCAATGGAAACTAAAGATTGAATATCACGGTAATTTTTTGCACCTAGCAAACGGCCGATCATAGGTGGCATCGACATGGTTAACGCTAAAACAGAAACAATAGCAAAAAACTCATAACGTGAGCCAAGCGCCCAAGATGCGACGGCTGCAGTGCCAAACCCTGAAATTAATTTGGTGGCAAGCATGGATGACAAAGGAGGTAACAACTGGCTCACCATCGCTGGCCCCATGATATTACCAAGTGCCCGAATACTGCTCATAATATTGAGATCTTGCCATTGAAAGTGGCACCAGTGATTCTTTTGTACGCGAGGTGCAACAATCAATATACCAGTCCCAAAAGCAACTGCAGTAGCGATAGCCGCCCCATTAATACCTAAATCAAAAGTAAAGATAAATAAAGGATCAAGCAGCATATTAATTGCACTGGTTACCATCATCATGGTGCCGGGCAGCATAGTATTTCCGTTGGCACGACAAATACTGTAATAAAAATATAATACAGCGCCAACCCAAGCACTGAGTATCCACCAAGGCCAATAGCTATCGATAATCGGCATGATGGTCTCAGGTGCTCCCAGTAAGGATAGGATAACGTTTCGTAATAACCAGAGGACTAAGCCAAATATGGCCACACCTGTTGAGCCGATAACAAGAACAAGACTTGCCAGTTGATTTGCGTAGCGACGTTGGTTAGCGCCAAGTGCTCTTGCAATGACTGCTGTTGTGGCGATGCCTAGGCCAACTTGCATCCCAATGACGACCATTTGTAGCGGCAGAGTGAACCCCTGGACGGCCAATGGGAGCACACCAAGTTGTCCAATAAAAGCGCTATCGACCAGTTGAAAGCTCATTAAAGAAAGGACACCAAATAACATTGGCCATGTCATGGTAAATAATTGTTTGGTGAGAGTCGAAGTGGAAGAAGGTTGGACTGAAGACATAATAATATTGCTAGATCTAAAAATAAGCCTTCATTGTACACACAGACTTGCGCTGTGACAAAATATCCTCTCGTTTCAGTCGATATTTTTTGGGGAGGGAATCCCCGAATAAATAATTATTTAGTCGGGGAGAAATTTTAAGCCTGTAATGGCTTCATTACTTTTTGCCGCTGACTTGTTTATCTTCTTCTGTCAGTTCTCTAATACGACGGCTGATATCACGACGGGCTTTAGACAGTTCAGCACTCTTAATGATATGGTCATCGACGCGATCTTCGTAATCTGCCTTCATGTTCTTAATGATGACTAGGATTTCATCATGTGTCATTTCTGGTTTAATGTAGTCGAGCAGATTCTCAAGTAGATCTACACGTTTACGGTTATCGCGGACTTTTTTCTCATTATCAAGCAGTTCACGTTTCAGCTTGTTTTTACGTCGAGCTTGGTTCACGATTTCAAATACGCTACTCATGGTTTCTTTCCTAATTTGACAATTTCTGAACTGATTAAAGCACAACATTTCGTGCCATAACAGTCTTTAGATCAAAGCAGACAAAGATCTGGGCATTTATTCGGCGATTATGTCCAAGTGAGCCATAGATGCTTGATTCAGAGCGATGTTGCGGAGTTACCTTCAAGGGAGACAACGAAGCGTTGTCATTGTCAGATCTTCACTATATTATCAAGACTATGCCAGACAACGAATGAAGTATGAAATGGACTCTGGAACCGTAAATGAACAGATGGAACCTCTGGCTGATAATGTAGAAGAGGTTTCTATGGTAAAAAGACTAAAGGCTGCCTACATCAAGGAAAGGGAGCAACTTGAGCTCATCGAAGTTGAACTTAACCGCTCGAAAGTGGTGATAATCGATGAAAGCGGTCAAATGACAAGGGTATCGATTTTATCTGAACATTAAGCTTCAGCGATTACAAAAACGCCTTAATCACTAGGATTTATTGACCTTAATATAATCAAGGAAATGTAGGATGAAAATTGAACTGACAGCAACTGAAGCTAGAGTCATCGGCTGTTTGATTGAAAAAGAAGTCACCACACCCGATCAGTATCCATTAAGCCTCAATGCGTTAACGAATGCCTGTAACCAGAAAAGTAATCGTGAACCTGTGATGGGCTTGTCTGAAGCTGAAGTGTTAGATGCTGTTAATATACTCATCGAGCGACGTTTAGTCAGTGATGAAAGTGGATTTAATAGTCGTGTCAGCAAATATCAACATCGTTTTTGTAATACCGAGTTTGGTGATGTTCAGCTGTCTGAACAAGAAAAGGCCATTGTCTGTTGTATGTTACTGCGAGGCGCTCAAACACCCGGTGAAATTCGCACTCGTACAACTCGTCTAGCCGCGTTTAGTGACGTGAGCGAGGTTGAGAGTATTTTAGAGCGACTAGCGCGTGAGGAGAGCGGTGCTTATGTGGTTAAGTTGCCTCGTGAAGCCGGTAAAAGAGAGTCACGTTACATGCACTTGCTTTGTGGGCCTGTCGAAGTTGATAAGCTGTCTAATCTCGCTCCTCAGGTTCAAGGAACAGCGGAAGGGGAACGCATAAATCAACTAGAAGAGGAAGTTTTTGCTTTGCGCAAAGAGGTGGAAGCCTTGAAAGAACGGGTAACTCTTTTACTTTCATGAAGGATACTACAGAAGTCAACTGGTATGCCTATTTAATCCGAAATAAAAATAATGCTTTGTATTGCGGTGTGACGAATGATGTAAAACGCCGATTCCGAGTACACCAAGAAGGTAAAGGTGCGAAAGCACTTAAAGGCAAAGGACCACTTACACTTGAGTGGTCTTGTGCTTTTGGCAGTAAAAGCATTGCAATGAAAGTTGAATGTTTCATCAAAAAGTTGAGTAAGCAAAAAAAAGAACAATTGGTCTGTGCTGAAGCAATAATTCATATTGATGACAATGGACGAGTCACTTACTCAAATTTATACCCAAGTAACCTCAAGATGCTTGATTCAGAGCGAGGTCACTGAGCCGAATTCAAGGAAGACAACGAAGCGGAATAGTATTCTATTTCCAAGTTGTTTGACGCAAGAAGTCGGCTCAGTGACACGCTCCCAAAGGGCGAGTGACCTTAACTCTCAGACTTTGTTAACGATTCTCAATGTAGAACAACTATATCTTCGAATCGTTGCCGCGCCTGAGAGCTAAGGTCATCTCGCTGAATGCAGCATCTTGAGGTTACTTGGGTATATAAAAACACGCGCCCGAGAGCTAAAGTCATCTCGCTGAACACAGCATCTTGAGGTTAATTGGGTATATATTGAAGTCACTTGGGTACAAGTACATGGTTTATAGTGTGTAATTGGTCAGCTCTTTTGGTTAATTTTGCTGTCTGGGTTGGAAAGTTGTTATTTTTTCGTCTGCTGCGTGCCTATTAGGCTGCTTTTTCACAATCAGCTAGGTATCATATCGGACAATTTGCTCAAGTAAATAGAATGTTATTTATTTGAGACAAACGGAGAGGATGATTTAAGACTGACGTTGTTTCAACTACTTAATGATGTGAACTGGCACAATGATTTGCCAGACTCATCAAGAGACATTGAAATATCAGTGAGTAGAGTAAAGGATGACTTGGCTGGGTATTTGATTAGAGCCAAAGGCTCAATAATAATGATAAAGAGCAACAGATGAAAAAAGCATTACTGTCCTCCATACTCTCTCTAGTAGGGTTTGTCGTTTCTCCTGTTTCACAATCTTCGCAAGTCCTTAACGGTTATTGGGCATATCAAGATTACCTGAACGAGTTCCCTGAACAAAAAAACTTGACGAATGCATTATCTGAAGTGGTTCGTAATCGACCTTCTCCTCTGATGCGCAGTAAAGATAAACCAATAAAAATTTCTGTCGTTTATCCTGGGCAACAGGTTTCGGATTACTGGGTGAGAAATATCGCTGCATTTGAAAAACGGCTAGACAAGTTGAATGTAAATTATCAACTGAGTCAGGTTTTTACACGACCTAACTCGGATATGAAGCAACAAAGTCTGTCATTGATGGAAGCATTAGAGAGTAAATCCGATTATTTGATTTTTACTCTGGATACAACGCGACACCGCAAGTTTATTGAACATGTATTGGATTCAACCGACACGAAGTTGATCCTACAAAATATCACAACGCCAGTTCGCGAGTGGCATAAACATCAGCCGTTTTTATACGTTGGTTTTGATCATGCTGAGGGAAGCCGAAAGCTTGCCGAGGAGCTAGGTCATCGTTTTCCTGAAAATACGTCTTATAGTGTTTTATACTTCTCCGAAGGTTACATCAGTGATGTAAGAGGGGATACTTTTATTCGTCAGGTCAACAAAAATAACAAATTTCAACTTAAGTCTGCGTACTATACAAAAGCAACGAAAGAATCTGGGTATAAATCGGCAAAAGCGAGCCTCACTCAATATCCAAATGTTGACTTTATCTATGCATGTTCTACCGATGTTGCGCTAGGAGCGATAGAAGCATTGCAAGAGCTAGGACGAAAAGATGTTTTAATCAATGGTTGGGGCGGTGGCTCAGCAGAATTAGAAGCCATCCAAAAAGGTGACTTGGATATAACCGTGATGCGTATGAACGATGACACAGGTATTGCTATGGCTGAAGCCATTAAGTGGGATTTAGAAGGTAAACCTGTTCCAACGGTTTACTCAGGAGACTTTGAAGTTGTGACGAAAGAAGACTCACCGCAAAGAATTGAAGAACTGAAAAAACGGGCATTTAGGTACTCAGATCATTGATGGCAGTAAAGCAACATACTAAAAGGCGTCGCTCCCTTGCGACGCTTATAACAAAAATTATTATCTTGGTTCTTGCCCCGATTATTTTGGGGATATTTATACAAAGCTACTACTTTTCTAAGCAAATCATTTGGCATGAAGTCGATAGAACAAAGCAACAGACTTCTGCTCTGATTCATAATATCTACAATAGCCACTTTTCAGCGATTCAAATCCATCATGACAGCAATTCCAAAAGTAAAGTGATTCGTGATTTCTATGATAATCGCGACGAAGAGGCACTTAACTATTATTTCCTTGGCTTGGACCAAAGTGATCCATCACATACTCCGGAATTTCGTTTTTTAACCGATCATCGTGAAATAATATGGGATGATGGAAACTCAAGTTTTTACGGCCTCAACGCAGAAAAACTCAAAACTCTAGTGGATAAAGTTGCCTTTAGCAACAATTGGTACTACGTAACTGTTACCTCAAACATTGGTCCAAAACACATCTTGATTCGACGGGTTCCTGTTATTTCTCCTGCTGCTGGGCAGGTACTGGGCTTCTCCTTTAACGCCGTGGTACTCGATAACAACTTTGTGATGATGGAAAAGTTAAGACGTGAAAGCAACGTCGATAACGTCGTGCTAGTCGAAGATGATGTTCCTTTTGCTAATTCTTTGTCTAGTGATGAACCTTATGATGTCTATGAGGTAATAGAACGCAAGAATACTCAACAAAAGCTGGATAAACTATTGGTGATAGAGACACCAATAGAATTAAACTCTGTTGCAACATCGTTGCGTCTATTGACTGTACAAGATAATCAAAGTGTTGTAACACTCCAAATTCAGCATCTTTTGGCCATGCTCTCATCGATCATTGGTATGATTATGATTGCTTTAATGACCAAAGAGTGGATAGAAAGCAAAGTATCAGGTCAATTAGACTCACTGATGTCTTACACACGTTCTGCAAGAGAGGAAACGGGTTTTGAACGTTTTGAAGGCTCCGATATTGTCGAGTTCGATCATATTGGTTCGACATTAGAAAATACTTTTGAAGAACTTGAAGCGCAGAAAAAATCATTTCGTGACCTCTTTAACTTTGCGCTATCTCCCATTATGGTTTGGTCAGAAGCAGGCATACTCATACAGATGAACCCTGCTGCTAGAAAGGCTCTTGTACTTGAGGAAGGGCAGCCTTCTTTACTCGATAATTTTAAAGAAATGTTAACGCCTCACCTTAAGATGGCTTCGCAAGGAGCAACACTGACAGGTGTTAATGTACCTATTGGTAATAAAATTTATCGTTGGAATCTATCACCGATCAGAGTTGATGGCATGATCAGTGGCATCATTGTCCAAGGTCAAGATATTACCACACTCATTGAAGCAGAGAAGCAAAGTAACTTAGCACGAAGAGAAGCGGAGCAATCGGCACAAGCTCGAGCTGACTTTCTTGCAAAGATGAGTCATGAGATACGTACGCCTATTAATGGGATACTGGGTGTGGCTCAATTGCTTCAAGATTCGACTAATGATGAGGAACAAAAAAATCAAATTGATGTGCTTCGTCATAGCGGTGAACATTTACTGTCAGTGCTGAATGATATCTTGGACTTCTCAAAAATTGAGCAAGGGAAGTTTAACATTCATAAACACCCATTTTCTTTTAGCGATACGATACGAACCTTGGAAAATATTTATGGGCCCATTTGTAAAAATAAGCAGGTAGATCTGATTATTGATAATGAGCTTGACCCCAACATTGAAATCTTTACAGACCAAGTTCGTTTGAACCAAATTTTATTCAACTTAGTCAGCAATGCAGTGAAGTTTACGCCAAACGGAAGCATTCACATTCATACCGAACTTGAACATTGCGATCGTTCAAACAACAGTATTTTAGTGGTTGAAATTACCGATACTGGGATAGGGATTGACACGGATAAAATTGATCAAATGTTTGATCCTTTTGTTCAAGAAGAAGCAACAACAACTCGAGAATACGGCGGCAGTGGACTTGGCCTCACTATTGTAAAAAACCTCGTAGAGATGCTAGAGGGAGATGTTCAAGTCCAAAGTTGTAAAGGGACAGGCACGACGTTTGTTGTAACCTTACCAGTGAAAGACTGTCAGCGAAGTCAAAGAGTAATGAGTACTAGCCAACGGGTGAAACCAGAACAGTTATTTAATAGAAGCTTGAAGGTGCTTTTAGTTGAAGACAACCATACCAATGCGTTTATTCTTCAAGCATTTTGTAAGAAATACAAAATGCAAGTTGAATGGGTTAAAGATGGCTTAGAAGCGATTGGTCACTTAATCAATCAACATTATGATTTAATTTTAATGGATAACCAATTGCCTCATTTAGGGGGAATTGAGACTACCCGTGAGATACGTCAAGAGCTAGGTTTAACTACACCCATCTATGCTTGTACTGCAGATACTGCCAAGGAAACCAATGATGCCTTTATTGCTGCTGGTGCTAATTACGTATTATTGAAGCCAATTAAAGAAAATGCGTTTCATGAAGCGTTTGTTGACTTTAAGCAACGTTTTTTTGAAGAAACGCCGCCAGATCAAATACAGTAACTATAGAAAAGAAAACGGAGCTGTGAATTAGCTCCGTTAGAAATGAGGGTTATTAGCTACTGATATTTATATTTTGATATTTCACAGTTGCCGGTTTGTCTGTCCACTTTGAAGGAGAAAGCAGATGAATGGTACTCCATTCCGTCGCTCCATATTGTTTCTCCAAAAATTTTGCAAAGGTCCAAATCACTGATTGAACCAAACTCTTTAACGTGTCTAACTACTGACAAAAACTTGGCTTGGGTAGTATTAGAACAGTCCCTGTTGCTTAATCGATTGATCACCATATGTGAATATCATCTCCAGCCCATAAATGACGTTATATCAAAATGTATTCGCTTAAATTAACCAAAAATTGACCATAAGTAAAGGCTTTTTGTGAGCTATATCTCCTTAAATGCTTATCCTTGTGTATTTATTGTACAGCGGTCGTGACTTGGTAAAGAGAATGATTTGTATTTGATAATATTTGTGTTGTAGCATCTTATATCAAAGTAACTTCAAGTTGCTTGATTCAGAGCGCTTTGAGTTTACTTAGGCCTAAAGAAACTAGAGAATATACAACAAAGTTACTTGGCGATAACAAGAATAAATCAAGGAAAACATAATGAAGAAGGTACTTCTGATATTAGTGGTCATCGTGCTGTTGAGCGGTGCAGGTTACTATTTTTTCTTGTTTAATAAAAACGAAACACCAGAGGAAACGGAGACCATTCAAGAAAACGTAGAGGCTCTGAGCGAAGAGATTAAGCAAGTTGTAACACGAGAAGAGCCTTTAACGGATCCTATGGAGTACTATGTCGTAAAGCGTAAAGTTAATGTTTACAACCAAGCAGATTCAAAGTCACTGGTTGTCAGTACTCTTTATAAAGGAGAGAAAGTGACCGCTTTGGAATCCGAAAATGGATGGCTTCGATTATCTGATTACATCGTTCTTCGAGAGGGAGAAGAACCGTCTGCTGAGTGGGTTGAGGCTGAAGGCCTATCGGATGCCCCGCTTGAGTTAAAAGAGCAAGAAAAGCTCAGCATTATTGATGGATACTTAAAAAAATCCGATGACTTTGTCGAGCATCAAGATTTATTTCGTTCGAAAACTCAGCAGCTTCTTGATGATGGTACATGTGAGCCCGAAGACTTTGAAGAATTAGGTGGGTGGGTTCGATCGTTCACTTACAAGAAAAGCAATGTCTATTTTATTTACTGTGGGGGATTGTCTCAGAGTCATAAAATTTACCTGAACACTGATACTCAAGAAATCTTTCAACGCTGATATTTTTGTTGTGGAAAACAGATAATAGGCATACTATCGGCTAGGTTACTGTTCGTTATTTTTGAGTTGCACTCACATGGTCTGGATTAAGTTTAGAACGGCTTTACTCTTGCTCCTTTCAATGATGCTCCTATCATTGGCTGTGGGTTCCGTGCAAGCGAAAATTGACTCAAACCATTTTAACCCATCAAATAACGCTTATCAGATCCAATACAATCAGCAACAAAGCTGTTCATATTTAAACCTACTTTGTTCAGGATTGACAGTCAAAACAAGTCCATTGTCTGTCGCTTTAGGTGTGATTTTTTCAGAAGACACGGCCTCTGATCCGATTTCACAACAAAACGTTTACCATAATGCACCTGCGCTCCTTCCTTTTTCTCGTTGGCAACTGAACCAACGTCAAGGTGGAGCACACAAGCTAGGTTATGAGCAGAGTAAGTTGTCTTCTGATGATGACGGACATTTTAGTTTTCTCTACCCAAGTATTGCTGTTCTTTGGCGGTCCATTCAAACTTCTTTCTATGGTTACATTAGTGATCATCGCCTCTCTGGCTGGAAAGAAACGAATGCTCTATACGTCGCCCTTAACGGCCATTTCCTTCGATAAACCTTTCATTGACACTCACAGCTTGAGATTCTCAAGGTTGGTATTTCGACGTCATGCGTTTCGCATATTCATGATTGTCTGTCTTGATAAGCTGTTCTCCAAGTTGATTGAGTTGTCTTCCTTGAATTCGACTCAGTGACCTCGTTCTGAGCCTGAAGTCACTTGGTTATGAAAGGTACCCCTAAGTTAAATATTACGCTATTTGCTTGATGCTAAGTAATTGAATAATTAGCTTTTCCCCTGAGAAAGCCTCGTTTGTTGCAGCATTTCGATATTTTCCTAATAGAAAACTGATCATATAGCGTTGTGTTAATCATATTGAAGGGGCACTTTAACTTTTACTCCACAAAGACGTGGAGGGATGATGTTTATATGAAGAAACAAATGACAAAACGAACCAACAAGAAAATATTGAATCATTATTCAGCATGGAAATATGTAGTTTTGATTATCACACTTGTGATCTTAACGCTCAGTGCTTTACCCACATGGTTTGGTGAACAGCCTTCTATTCAGATAACTCAGACTGAGAAAGAGCAGCATGCACCATCGATCTTTCAATTAAATGCTTTATTAAAAGACAATGGTATTAAGCCTTCTCAGACCTATCAAAAAGATGAAAACGTTACCTTAATTTTTACCAATGAAGATGATCAGGCTAAAGCTCGGAAGTTATTAAGTGACAACTTAAGTAATAATGAGGACCTTTCATTCTCTTACGTTTCTGTTGCACCGCAATGGTTAAGTGATCTTGGATTTAATCCAATAAAACTGGGGCTTGATCTTAGAGGTGGTGTTCAATTTCTTCTTAATGTTGACGTGGGCAAAGCTTTGGAAGAGCAGCAAGATGCATTAGTCGATGAAGTGAAAACGCACTTGCGTGAATTACGAATCCGAGATGTTCAAGTGCGTTCAGACAGCAGCGAGATCATTGCGAGAGGAAGTAACCCAAACAGTTTGCAATCGGTAAGAACTTTTATTCAACAAAACTATCCGGGATGGATTGTAACTTCAGTGGACACTGGAATAAAAGTACAACCGAGTGAGCAGTATGTTCAAGAGTTTCAAACAAGCACACTGCAACAAAATTTAAAAATTATGCGTGGTCGCATAGAAGAGCTTGGCATTACCGAAGCACTCGTTCAGCGGCAAGGGAAGGAAAGTATTCGTATTGAGCTTCCAGGAGTACAAGACCCGGCTCAAGCAAAAAATGTCATTGGTGCTACAGCGAGTCTTGCTTTCTATGAAGTTAAATCAGAACCAAGTCGCCAAGGTAACTTGGTATTAAAAGATACTGCCGGGCAAAATGTGATTCTTAATAAGCGCCCAGTGCTTGCGGGAGAGCATATCGTTAATGCTCGTGCAGGTGTTGGCGATATGGGGATGCCTGAAGTCAATATCTCACTGGATCAAGCGGGTGGGGAAAAAATGAGCGACTTTTCCGCTGACCATATCGGTAAACCTATGGCCACTGTATACCGCGAATACACCACGAATCCTCGGGGAGTCACTCAACGTACAGAGCGTGTCATTAGTGTTGCAACCATTCAATCTCAACTTGGAAGTCAGTTCCGCATCACTGGTGTTGGTAGCATGCAAGAAGCTCAACAACTTGCACTTTTGCTTCGTGCTGGCTCGTTAACGGCTCCTGTAACGATTGTTGAAGAGCGTACGATCGGTGCTTCTTTGGGAGCTGAAAATATTGAGAATGGTTTTGCAGCACTTGGCCTTGGTTTAGGGATGACTCTTTTATTTATGGCAATGTGGTATCGACGCTTAGGTTGGGTTGCTAACGTCGCATTATGTGCCAACATGCTTTGTTTATTGGGACTTATCGCATTGATTCCTGGTGCTGTTTTGACTCTGCCAGGCATTGCAGGTTTAGTCCTCACTGTCGGCATGGCGGTAGATACCAATGTGATCATTTTCGAGCGCATTAAAGACAAAATGCGAGAGGGCCGTAGTTTTGCTCAGGCCATAGAAAAAGGCTTTGACAGCGCATTAGCGACTATTTTGGATGCAAACATTACCACCATGATTACCGCTCTCATCTTGTATGCGATCGGTAATGGGCCAATACAGGGCTTTGCATTGACTTTGGGGCTTGGACTCTTAACCAGTATTTTTACCGGCGTGTTCGCTTCACGTGCCATGATCAACTTAATTTGGGGTCGTGATGGCCGCCGTGATGTAAGGGTTTAATAATGATTACATTTCTAAAAAATAATATTCGTAAGATCCGTTACCTTACGACTTTGATTTCGATTTTGTTAACCGTAGCTTCATTGCTTGCACTTAGCCTAAAAGGACTTAATTTCGGTCTTGATTTCACCGGAGGTATCGTGAGTGAAATTAAGGTTGATAAGCACCTGACTCGTGAAGATCTATTGGAGAAAATTCAGCCCAATTTGGGTGACACTGCTTCTGTTATAAAAGCGGGAGAGGAGGGGCGCTGGATCATCCGCTATTCAGCACCAGATGATTCGAAGTCTTTGCCAAGTGTTGCTGAGATCTTAACACCGATTTCGAGCCAAGTATCGATTATTAGTAACAGTATTGTTGGGGCTCAGGTCGGTCAGGATTTATACGAACAAGGAGGCCTTGCCTTGTTGGCTGCGATTTTATCGATTCTGGGCTACCTCTGTGTTCGATTTGAGTGGCGGTTAGCAAGTGGAGCTTTATGTGCTCTAGCACACGATATCATTTTGGTGTTTGGATTTTTTGCTTTCACGCAGCTGGAGTTTAATTTGACGGTCTTCGCTGCCATTTTGGCTATTTTAGGTTATTCACTCAATGACTCGATCATTATTTCAGATCGAATTCGAGAGCTACTGAAAACAAAACCAGACTGCTTAACTGCAAACATAAACGATGAAGCCGTTTTTGCGACTTTCTCAAGGACGATGGTCACTTCCGGAACCACACTGATCACTGTGAGTGCTCTGTGGATGATGGGAGGAAGTGCATTGGCAGGTTTTTCTATAGCAATGTTCATCGGGGTTTTGTCAGGGACGTGGTCGTCTATATCAGTAGGCACCGTCTTACCTGAATGGTTGAAGTTAGAAGCAAAACATTATCAAGTTCTGGAAGTTGATACTGCTCCTTAAAAATAGAATTGTGTGCCTATATCCAAGTAGCTGTTAGTTACTTGGGTATATTTTATAAATTAAAAAGAAAGTCTTAAACGAATCAATTATTATGATGGTCATTTGATTGTTAATTTTTTTGATGTATATGTTATCGATTTATTTTATTTTTCTGATAGTGATTGTTTAGTATATAAATATAAATATTGATAGTTTTATTTCTATTTTTCATATATTTGATTTGTTTTTTAAAGTGATCTTAAGTCACAATTTTACCTAGAGGTTTAATTTTTTCAAGTGTTTGTAAATTATGAGGTTTTTTCTATTTATTATGTTGCGTGAAAGTTAAACGTCAAGTGAATCATAGGCTTGTGTGGCTTTTGTTTATTTACAATATTTCATTCCGTTTGTGATTGTGATCAATTTTATTTAAAGTAATATATTTTTTAATTGAAATGTAATATCACTAGGTTAATTTAGCCTTAAACACAGCCTGTAAGGTTGTTGAATAAATTTATAACCCTTTAGATAAAAAATATTTTCTAGAGGTTTAGTTTGCTTTTTATAATGCTGTTAAGAATGGAGTCTTTTAATGAAAAAACTTGCTCTGATCACGGGGTCGAAAGGTGGAATCGGTTCTGCAATATCTTCGCAATTAGTTAAAGATGGATACCGTGTTATTGCGACTTACTCTACAGGTAAACATGAGAGTGCCCTTGAGTGGTTTAATGATAATGGTTACACGCAAGAAGAAGTTCGCCTTCTTGAGCTGGATGTGACTAATACTGCAGAGTGTGCTGAAAAACTTTCATTATTACTCCAAGAGGAAGGAACCGTTGACGTTGTTGTGAACAACGCAGGCATCACGCGTGATGGTGTGTTCAAAAAGATGACGTTTGAGGCATGGAACGACGTGATTAATACCAATTTAACGAGTTTGTTCAATGTTACTCAGCCAGTTTTCGCAGCAATGTGCGAGAAAGGCGGTGGCCGAATCATTAATATTTCATCTGTTAATGGTTTGAAAGGGCAATTTGGTCAAGTTAACTACTCAGCAGCTAAAGCCGGAATGATAGGTTTTTCTAAAGCATTAGCTTACGAAGGAGCGCGTTCCGGAGTCACAGTAAACGTTATTGCCCCTGGGTACACAGGAACGCCCATGGTTGAAAAAATGAAGCCAGAAGTTCTTGAGTCCATCACCAGCCAAATCCCTATGAAGCGTCTAGCAACACCAGAAGAAATTGCAGCGTCCGTCAGTTTCTTAGTCAGTGACGCTGGTGCCTACATCACCGGTGAGACCTTATCGGTGAATGGCGGCTTATACATGAATTAAGGATTGGTATCATGGAAAAAGTATTTATTGTTTCAGCTAAACGCACGCCGATTGGTACATTCGGTGGCAGTTTAAAAAATACATCTGCGGGAGATCTCGCTGCTGTCGCGATTCGAGGTGCATTAGAGGCTTCGTCCTTATCTGGCGCTCAGGTTGATGAAGTGATCGTTGGGAATGTTATTTCAGCTGGTCAAGGCATGGGCGTTGGTCGCCAGGCTTCTTTGGCTGCGGGTATTCCAGAGACGGTTCCTGCTTATAGCGTAAATATGGTCTGTGGCAGTGGCATGAAAACCGTTATGGATGCGGTATCGCACATTCGCAGTGGTGACGCATCTGTTGTTGTGGCTGCTGGGGTTGAGGTGATGTCACAGATTCCATTTATTGTTCCTAGCACAGTGCGTGACGGTAACAAAATGGGCAGTATGGAGCTCAAAGATCTTCTTATCTCTGATGGTTTGACGGATGTATATAACCAATTCCATATGGGTGTGACTGCTGAAAATGTGGCTAAAGAAGTAGGCTTAACCCGGGGACAACAAGATGCGTATGCTTTAAGTAGTCAACAAAAAGCTGTCGCGGCGATAGAAGCGGGTAAGTTTAAAGATGAAATCGTTCCTGTTGAAGTAAAACTGCGTCGCGAAACGGTTGTATTTGATACCGATGAATACCCAAAAGCGAATGCTACCCTAGAAGGTTTGAGCAAACTTCGTCCCGCATTTGATCGTGAAGGCACAGTAACTGCCGGCAATGCATCAGGTATTAATGATGGTGCAAGTGCTATCGTTCTAGCTTCAGAAAGCGCTGTCAAAGCACACGGCTTAAAGCCGATTGCAGAAGTGGTGAGTTACGCACAATCAGGACTGGATCCACAAGTGATGGGGCTTGGCCCAGTTGAATCCATCAACAAAGCCTTGAAAAAAGCTGAGCTCAAAACCAGCGATATCGATGTTTATGAATTAAACGAAGCATTTGCTGCTCAAGCGTTAGGTGTTATCCATAAACTGGCTGAAACGAATCAGGTATCAGTGAGCTCTATTCAAGATAAATCCAATTTCAATGGTGGCGCTATTGCCCTGGGGCATCCACTTGGTGCATCTGGTAACCGTATTTTGGTTACTTTAGCACACGAACTTCATAAACAAGCTGGTCAGTACGGTGTTGCTTCACTATGTGTCGGCGGCGGTATGGGCACGGCTGTGGTGTTAAAAGCGGTTAAATAGCTGTTTGTAAATAACTATTCACACAATATTCAATTTCTTTCAAGGAGATATACTATGTACACTGATTTCTTTAAAACTTTTAGCGAGCAAACTGAGAAAAATCTAGAACCATACTTGAAGTTTAATAAGCTTGTTACAAAAAATGTTGAAGTATTGACAGAGCTTCAACTTAATGCTGTTCGTACATACAGTGAAGTTGGCTTGAATCAGATGAAAGCTGTGTCTGAGATCAAAGATGTAACGTCATTGACGGCATTCAATAGCCAACAGCTTGGTGTGCTAACGAAGTTGTCTCAGCAAATGATGGATGACAGCAACAAGCTACAATCCATTGCAAAAGAGTTCAAAGAAGACGTTGAACAATTGACTTCGGAAAACCTTAAAACAGTGACTCCAGCGTAATTTTCTCGCTTTCCGCCGCCCTCCTTCTGAGGGCGGCGTTATTTTTCCGAAAAATAGGAGTAAGACTTATGTTTCAGCACTTCTTTTCGGACTACCTTGTTAAACTTCAGGAAACCAATCAACAATGGTGGCATGATTTCGAATCGAACAAGGCAGCCGTGAATTCTCCCTTGAATAAGGCTATGCAAGAAGTGAATTTTGAAGATTCCGCCAAGTTATTTGAACAAGCTGCTAACCAACCAGGTGCAATTTTGCAGTTGCAAGCCAAGTGGTGGGAGCAACAGTTACAGATATGGCAGAACGTCGCTTTAGCAGGTAGCCAGACACAGTTAATCGAAGCTGAAAAAGGTGACAAACGTTTTACCAATGAGGCGTGGCAGAATGAGGCCATGTATAGCTTTATAAAACAATCCTACCTATTGTTTAGTAAAACTTACCTCGATACTTTAGATTCAATTGAGGGGCTTGATGAAAAAACAAAAGAGCGCATCAGCTTTTTTTCTCGTCAAGCGATCAATGCACTATCCCCTTCCAACTTTATTGCAACTAACCCTGAATTATTAAAGCTCACCTTGGATCAAAATGGTGAAAACTTACTCACAGGCTTAGACAAATTGAAAGAAGATGTTGAGTCAAGTGCTGATATTTTAAAAGTCCGCATGACGAACAATAACGCTTTTCGTTTGGGAGACGATATCGCGACGACACCAGGGGATGTGGTATACCAAAATGAATTGTTTGAATTAATTCAATATCGTCCGTTAACTGAGAAAGTAAGCGCTACGCCGCTCCTCATTGTTCCGCCTTTTATTAATAAATACTATATCTTAGACCTTACTGCAAAGAACTCCATGGTTCGTTGGTTGCTAGAGCAAGGCCACTGTGTATTTATGATGTCTTGGCGTAACCCAGGAGCATCTCAAGCTAAAGTTGAGTTTGGAGATTATGTAACGGACGGCGTCGCGAAGGCGGTCACTGCTATTGAAGAAATCACAGGTCATGAACAGATCAATGCTGCGGGTTATTGCATTGGAGGTACCGTATTAGCCAGTACTGTGGCGTACTATGCCGCTAAGAGAATGAAAAAGCGCATTAAGTCCGCTTCGTTTTTTACCACGCTGCTCGATTTTTCTCAGCCAGGTGAAGTCGGTGCTTACATAAATGATACTGTCATTAGTGCGCTTGAGAAACAAAATAACGCTAAGGGTTATATGGATGGACGTTCACTTAGTGTGACGTTCAGCTTATTACGCGAGAATAGTTTGTACTGGAATTATTATGTAGACAACTATCTCAAAGGAAATAGCCCAGTAGACTTTGATCTTCTTTATTGGAATAGTGACAGCACAAATGTCAGTGCAGCCTGTCATAACTTCTTATTGCGTGAGCTGTATCTTGAAAACAAACTCGTGCAAGAGAAGGGAGTTAAAATTGGCGGGGTATGGATAGATCTGAATAAAATCAAAATACCGAGCTATTTTGTCTCTACTAAAGAGGACCATATTGCACTTTGGCAGGGGACTTATCGTGGTGCATTGAATGCAGGTGGTAATAAGACATTTGTCTTAGGAGAGTCTGGCCATATTGCAGGGATCGTCAACCACCCATCTAGAAATAAATATGGGTATTGGTTAAATGATAATTTAGATGATTCTGCTGAAGAGTGGTTTAATAATGCTCAGCACAAAGAAGGCTCATGGTGGGTTCATTGGCATGAATGGTTAATGCAATTTAATCCTGATGAACAAGTGGAGCCTTTCCCTGTTGGTTCTGAGCTAAACCCTGTCATTTGCCAAGCTCCTGGTCAATATGTAAAACAAGTTTTACCGATAGAAGAGCCGGTGACAGAACCTATCAAATAGAGACTGGTGTTATCGTTTCTTTGATAACTAAAGCAATGGCGTCTAATTTGCCGCCATTGCTATTTTTTGATAATAGTGAGTGCTCATAAGGTACCACTTTTAGCCGAAGCCCTTTTAGTCACTTCTTATTGAAGGGCGAGAGCGAACAAAGAAAGAGCAAAGAAAGAAGGCAAGCAAGTGGTGAGAGCCTGTTTGAGTGATGAATACTATTCGTTGGAGTATAATAAGCGATAAGCTTTTACTACGATTTAGAGCAGCCCGTAGTATTCAAAAGTATACCGACAGGTTTTATGTCTGGTATTTTACTTATCTGGTCTGATCGAATAAAGGTTATTGTTCGTCTTGCCAGAGTCTAAGTAGTATTGATGCGCTTCTTGTTTGTTTTGGGCTAAAACTTTGATGACAATTATCTGACCCTGTTCAAAGTAGCGGATCTCATATTCTGCACTGATGTTTACTTGTGTTGCAGTAGCCATGTCGCGTCTCCGTGAAACCTTTATTGATCGAACAAATGCTGTGCCATTTAGAAGACGTTGAATTAACTCTTATCTGTATACACGCTACTTTTGGTTGCTTTAAGCTTGCTAAGTACACATATTCGATGATTAAGAATATGAAATGTTATGTAGCAGCTCTATTAGCGAAGATACATTTTAGTTAGAGTATAGAACTTAATCAATAAAAAATATATCCAAGGTAATAATGATGAAGTGCTCATTATTCATGTTGGCTTGAGTTATATTTTCTAAGCATATTCGTTATCGAACATCGCTATCTTCAATATTATTTGCTTTTAGCCAATTTACTTCAACTCCAGCTTGATCAAACATATCTTGGCTTACTTGTATTTTATCAGCCCATCGAGATAAAAAATCTTCGGATTGCTGTGGGCAATTGACTCTTGAAATGCCAGTTTGAATAATCTTTGCAGCACAATTTGGGCACGGGAAATGGGTTACCCAAATATCACAACCATCTAAGTCTCTTTTTGAAAATAAGATCGCGTTTTCTTCCGCATGAAGTGTCTTGAGGTATTTCAGCTCTCTTTCATCGGTATCAACACTGTCTGAAACCCCGTGTGGGTAACCATTAAAGCCGACTGATACAATACGGTTTTGTTTTGTTATAACGGCACCTACTTGCGTGGAAGGGTCTTTGCTCCATGAGGCAACCAGCTCAGCCATTTGGTAAAAGCGTTTCTCCCATTTGCTATTCATCTCTGTCTTCTCTGTGATGGTTTTGATAAGCGAATCATAGCGTATTTTTTGAAAAAATACCTAAGTATCTTGAAGATAAACAGATTCTTCAACTGGTTTACTTACACTTAGATACACTTTCCTTACTGTTTGTTGAAATTTATCGGCACTTTGACGTTCTCTTTTAGGTTAATCTAAATGGTATTCTGTTCTATAAATGTGGTGTCTATATGAAATTAAAACCATTTTGTGCAGTGATTGCGCTGACAACTTTCCTTGCCGGGTGTGGAGAAGTATCAGAAAAAAAAGCGACTTCTTCAGCTCCACTTGTTGTCACTGAACGCGTAATGGCTGTTGATTTTCAGCCGAGTAAATCTTATATCGGCCGTATTGAAGCAATAGAAGATACGAATATTATTGCTCAGGTATCTGGATATTTGCAGGCTCACCATTTTAATGAGGGTCAGATGGTCAAGAAAGGGCAATTGTTATACACCATCGAACCTTCCACTTTTCAAGCTCAAGTCTCTAGTTCGAAAGCGGCATTAACTCAGGCGAAGGCTGGATTAAAAAAAGCGCAGTTAGATCATCAAAGGGGGAAAAGTTTACTGCCGAGAGGCAGCATTTCTCAATCGGAGTTTGATGCGCTGACTGCGACGCTCTTGGGAGCTCAAGCTGCACTTGAGGCTGCCGAGGCACAGCTTAAAATTGCACAAGTGAATTTATCCTATACACAAATACGTGCTCCGTTTAGTGGCCGGATTAGTGACACTAAAGTGAGTACCGGGGATTTGGTTTCGCCATCATCTGGTGTTCTTACGACACTTGTGAGTTTGGACCCCGTTCATACTACTTTCAATGTCAGTGAGCGTGAGAGACTGTCGTTAGAGATTGACAGAATTAAGGGAGATGGCTCAACTGATTCTAATCGCGTAGAAGTTCAGCTTGAACTGGAAAATGGTCAAAGTTTTGCACACCTAGGCCAAATCGACTTCTTGGGCAACCGCATCAATGTACAAACTGGCACTATTGCAATGCGTGCAATTGTGCCTAACCCAGAACATCAGCTCCTTCCGGGCCAGCACATCACGATTCAATTACGCGATAAACAATCAAAACAAGTGATTGTTGTCCCACGTAAAGCGGTTCAAACCGATCTTGAAGGAAACTTTGTTATGGTGTTGACAAAAGGCGATATTGCAGAGCGCCGAAATGTCGAGTTGGGGCCTCAATTAAAGCAGGGGATCATTATACATGAAGGCCTTAATAAGGATGATGTCATAATCACTCAAGGTTTACAGCGGATTCGTAATGGCATTGAAGTGCGTATTCAAATACTTGCTTCTGCAAAACAATAGGGGTTGCTATGTTAAGTCGCTTTTTTATTCAGAGACCTAAGTTTGCTTTAGTTATCTCGATAATTTTGACGCTGGCGGGGCTGATTGCTCTTGCGGTGTTGCCAATTTCAGAGTATCCAAAGATCAGTCCTCCATCTGTAAGTGTGAATGCATTTTATACAGGAGCGAGTGCTGAAGTGGTTGAGCAAGCCATTGCCGATCCAATCGAGACATCAGTAAATGGTGTAGAAGACATGATCTATATGTCTTCGAAAAGTGCTAATGATGGCTCATACAGCCTCAATGTTACCTTTGCGGTTGGAACGGATCCTGATATGGCACAAGTGAATGTGCAAAATCGTGTCGCTCAAATTGAAGCGAAATTACCTCAAGAAGTTCGTATGGTTGGAGTGACGGTTAAAAAACGTTCGCCAGATTTATTGATGGTACTGAACTTTTATTCACCTGATGGGACTTATGATGATCAATTTCTCATCAATTACATTAACTTGAATGTCAAAGACCAATTAGCACGAGTTGAAGGGATAAGTGAAGTTAATGTCATTGGTGGAGGTGAATATGCTATGCGTGTTTGGCTCGATCCAGACAAGATGGCTAATTTGAATTTAACAACATCTGATGTGTATTCTGCACTTGCTGAGCAAAATGTTCAGGTGGCTGCTGGTCGTGTTGGTGCTGCGCCATACAACGATACTCAAGAAGTCCAATTCAACCTAGTGACGAAAGGGCGCTTAGAAAGTGCCAGCGAATTTGAACATGTTGTTCTTCGAGCAAACTCAGACGGTTCTTCGATTTATCTTAAGGATGTTGCTCGTGTTGAGCTAGGTAAAAAATTCTACGATGGTAATGGTAAATTCCGTGGTAAAGATGCTTCCATCGTTGCGCTTTCGCTACAATCTGATGCTAATGCACTAGAAAGTGGTGAAGCAGTAATGGCCCTTTTGGAGCGTTTGAGTGTCAACTTTCCTCAAGGCATGACTTACGAGACCAGCTATGACACGACGGTATTTGTTGCAGAATCGATTAAAGGAGTCGTCAAGACCTTAATTGAGGCGATCTTGCTAGTGATCGCGGTGACGTATTTGTTCTTGGGCAGCGCTCGGGCAACACTAGTTCCAGTTATTGCTATTCCTGTTTCTTTAATTGGAACCTTTGCAATCATGCAAGTGGCAGGTTTTACGATTAACACCGTCACGCTGTTTGGATTGATCCTTGCTATTGGTATCGTAGTAGACGATGCCATATTGGTCATTGAAAATGTCGATACGATCATGACAAAGGATCCGAGCATATCGCCCCGAAAAGCAACGTTGTTGGCTATGAAGGAAGTCACCGGGCCGATCCTAACTTCAACACTAGTGTTGCTAGCCGTATTCCTACCTGTGGCGATGTTACCAGGTATCACTGGCATTATGTATCGTCAGTTTGCTTTAACGATCTGTATTTCCGTGATTATTTCCTCGATAAATGCGCTGACTCTTTCTCCTGCTCTATGTTCACTGGTTTTAAAACAAGGGGGAGGGAATACAGCAAAATGGTTCAAAGTGTTTAATCGAGGGTTTGATTGGATAACCGTTCGTTATGGTCGTATTGCAAGTACCTTGGTTAAAAAGTCTCTGCTACTTATGATCTTTTTTACTGCGGCTTTGGCTTTGGTTTCCTTCTTTGCTAAAACAACATCAACGGCCTTTGTTCCTCAAGAAGACAAAGGCATCTTATTAGTTAACGTCCAATTGCCTGACTCAGCCTCACTTTCTCGTACAGAAGAAGTAACGAATGAGTTAATGACTTTAATTGAACAAGAGCCGGGCGTTGATGGTGTTACGGTTGCGAACGGCTTTTCATTTATGACTGGTGCAGCAGCGTCAAATGGGGCCTCTGTATTTATTAAGTTACATGACTGGGAATTTCGTAATGATCTTGCTGGTGAGCACTCTTCAAATGCTATCGCTGCACGAATCAACCAAAAGGCTGCAATTAAGATTCCTCAAGCGATCGTTTTTGCTATGGGGCCTCCTGCAGTGCCTGGGATGGGAGCAGCGTCAGGTTTTGAGTTTGTTTTAGAAGATACTTTGGGTCGAAGTAGAACGGATCTCTCTATGGTAATGGGTGAGATGATTCAGGCAGCCAATCAAGCACCTGAAATCGCCTACACTTTTAGTACTTTCCGTGCCAATGTTCCTCACTACTTTGTTGATATTGACCGAGAGAAAGCGCAACAACTTGGTATTCCGCTATCATCGATATTTCATACGTTACAAGGTAACTTGGGTTCGCTGTATGTAAATGACTTTACAATGTTTGGTAAAAACTTTCGAGTGACATTGCAAGCCGATAGCCAATATCGGAGTAGTATGGATGATCTGGAACGTTTTCACGTCCGAACTGCAGGTGGATCAATGGTGCCATTAAGCACTCTGATTAGCTATGAGCAGGTATTTGAGCCGGATGTTGCTTGGCGATATAACATGTATCGAAGTGCGATAATACAAGGCCAGCCAGCACCTGGTTATTCAAGTGGTGATGCGATTGCGGCAATGGAACGCATTGCAGCAGAAGTATTGCCTCAGGGTTACACGTACGAATGGACAGGAATGGCTTATCAAGAAGTGCTTGCCGGTAATCAAGCTATCTATGCGTTTGCACTAGCCTTGATCTTCATTTACTTGTTTATGGTTGCCCAATATGAAAGCTGGAGTATACCGTTAGCCATTATATTAGTTGTCCCTATTGCAACGCTGGGTTCATTTTTGGCCCTTAAACTCACAGGCACACCATTGAACTTGTACGCTCAGATTGGTCTTGTTTTATTGATCGCCTTAGCGGCTAAGAATGCGATATTGATTGTTGAATTTGCAAAAAATGAGCGAGAAGAAAAAGAAGCTCCTGTCGATGACGCAGCGGTGAAGGGAGGGCAGTTACGTTTTAGAGCGGTTAATATGACATCGTGGTCATTCATCTTAGGTATTCTTCCGCTGCTCTTTGCTGCAGGTGCTGGGCATGTAAGCCAAAACTCACTGGGTATTTCCTTGATAGGTGGGTTACTCTGTGTGCTCTTAGCTGGTACCTTTTTGATCCCCGGCTTTTATGCATTGGTTCAGAGGCAACGCGAAAAAGTGCACGGTGGTAACACTAAGCTTGTCCCGCTTGATGATGAATAAGCAAAACGTAATGAATATTCATGGTAACGAAGTACTTGCAGTCTAGCTATCTTGGCTGGAGCGATTGTAGCGTACTTCGGCTATCGAATGGTTAACTGCCTTGGGTATGATTAATAATTGATCTTTTGACGTTGCTGCTTTTTTGTCGCTTGTTTCGTTTTGTTATCCAGTCGACGTCTTTGAGAAGAGCGGGTTGGTTTCGTTGCAATACGTTTTTTGTCTTGGCGGATGGCTGAGAGAATCAAAGCTTTTAATCGTTGAAGCGCATCCTCTTTATTTTGTTCTTGAGTTCGAAATTGCTGCGCTTTAATGATGATCACACCCTCTTTTGTCACACGATGATCAGCGAGAGCTAATAACCTCTGCTTATAGAACTCAGGCAAAGCTGAACGCTGAACATCAAAACGTAAATGGATCGCTGATGAGACTTTGTTTACGTTTTGGCCGCCATTTCCTTGGGCGCGGATGGCCGTTAATTGAACTTCCCATTCCTGAATAACGACTGAATTTGATAGTGTGATCATGTTGTTCTTAGTGTAATTCATACTTTTAAACCAAGGCAACGCTAACATGTTAAGGCAGAGAAGAGAAGGAAAATGGAGATACCCAAGCAAAAGAGAGCACTTGGGTATAATAGGTTTGATTGAAGCTATTGACCGTGAAAGCTATCGATTTATTAAAGTTATCGATTCATTAAAGCTATCGAGCCGTAAGAGCTATCGATCACTAAAAGTAAACGACCGATTGAAGGAGGCGATCAGTTGATATCGAGTAGCTCAACATCAAAAATAAGGACACTGGCTGGAGGAATCGGTCCACTGCCACTTTTTCCATAACCAAGCGTACTTGGGACAAATAGGCGAACTTTTTCTCCCGTAACCATGTATTGTAAACCTTCTTGCCAACCTTTAATTACTTGTTTTAAACCAAAAGAAATAGGCTCACCTCGTTCAACTGAGCTATCAAAGACAGTGCCATCGATTAATGTACCATGGTAGTGAACTTTGACTTTATCCCCTAGTGCTGGATGAACCTCGCCAGAGCCAGATTGTAATACTTGGTACTGTAGGCCACTTTCTGTTGTGATTACCCCTTCTTTTTTGCCATTTTCTAAAAGAAACGCCTGGCCTTCTGCAAAGTTTGACTCTGCCGCTTTATGCGTTGTCCATGTTCGGTAAATAAAAAAACCGGCAAGGAAAAAGATGATCGCTGGGAATAGAAACTTAGACACAATGACTCCTTATTTATTATGGTAGTTAAATTATTCTGCTAGTTGAAGTAAGTAGCTGATCGTATTGGCCAGTGACTCTGCGGTATTGTGGCCAGAGGTCAAGACTTGGTACTTACCATTAATGATGAACATGGGTACGGCGTGGATATTACCCACGGTTGTGATTTCTTCTGCTTCTTTCATCAACTGAAACAGTTTTGCTTGCTGTTCCTCCGTTAACTGATAAGGGCTAACGAGGTTACGGGTTTGAAAAACATGATCAACCGCCGTTTGACGCTCCTCTGGAGAGGCATTGGCATTCGTTTGGACGGCGGAGAAAAGTTCATCCATAAAAGCTTTATCAGGAGTGTCATTGAGTTGCATCACCGCAGTGTAGAAAATGATAGCACTAACCTGAGCGCTTTCGTTAAAGGTGACATGCACTTTTTTAACGTTCTGTTCGGTAAGAGATTCTATCTGTGGTACAAATTGTTCCATCTTTCTGCAGTGACCACAGTTAAGAGAGAACACTTCTGTAACCGGAGATAGATTGTATTCCGTAAGAGGTGTTGGCAATGCTTGGTATTGTTTGCCTAATTGTGGCTGATTATTGCCGTTATCACATGCCGCTAAGCCTAGAACAGCGGCAAGTAAAAAGACACTTTTAGCAAAAGATTTGATCATGTTAATACTCTGAAAATGTAGACTGGCGTTAGTCTAGCGATTAACAAGGATTACGGAAACCCCAAAAATGACTTGTTACATTAAAGTCGAGCAGTAAAATATACCCAAGGCGTAAGCTACTTTGGCACGATAGGTGCTTAATAAGTTAAAAGAGCAGTAAAGTTTTTGACCGCTTGGGTTGAATATACCCAAAATTTCGAGAAGTTACTCAGTGACAGTGACACGTATAAATTTGACGTTGGTAATGGTATGAAATATTGTTTTTTAATCGTATGTGCTCTTCTTGCGGGTTGTGGTAGCATCAGTTCAGAGATTCCATTTGGTGGTGATATGTTGGATACGGCGCCAAGCAGTAGTTCACAACTTAAGCATCCGAATTGGGGAAATGCGCAGACTTATTCAACCACGCCTCGCTATAGCGTCCCTTCGCCACGCTCATTACCCAATAACTCTCAAGGCTTAAGCTCTTTGGAGATGTTTTTGGATAGATATCAGATTGCTTACGAAACACTCGATAGCGGTCACGTGATGGTTAAATTGAAAGAGCAGGTTCATTTCGAGTCTGGTTCAGTTAAGCTCTCTCTTCGTTCTCAAGATTGGTTACGACAACTTGGCAACTACCTGTCAGAAACATCTGATATTGATGTCGTGATTGATGGGCATACTGATAGTACTGGTCAAGCTACGTTTAACGATGGACTTTCCGAGAAAAGAGCAAGAGAAGTTGAAAAGCAGCTACTCGCGACGAAGTTGCCTCGCCATAGAGTGTTCTCACGCGGCTTTGGCGAATTTGCTCCGCAGTGCAGTAATGCAACCGCTGGTGGGAAAGCATGTAATCGAAGAGCTGAACTGACTCTGATTGTTTCCCAGTAAAAAAGAAATCACTGGATTTATACCCAAGTGACTTCAAGATGCTTGATTCAGAGCGAGGTCACTGAGTCGAATTCAAACAAGACAACAAGGTGGAATAGTAGGCTCTTTTTATTTTTCATAAAAAGAAGGTTGTCTAACGTAAGAACAGGCTCAGTAACACACTCCTAAAGGGTGAACGTTTTTAACTCACAAACGTGGTTAACGAAACTCTTTTTCTATGTAGGCGATAATATCAGAGGACTCATAAAGCCATTGTGTCTCGCCGTCTTTATCAATGCGTAAACAAGGCACCTTAACGCGTCCACCACCTTGCTCTAAGGCTTGACGGTGAGTTAGATCGTTTTTGGCATCACGCAATTCAATATTGACTGATTGACGTTTCATCGCTCTTCTCACTTTTACGCAGAAAGGGCAAGCTGCAAACTGATAGAGGGCAAAGTGTTTGGCTTTATTGTCAATGCGTTGCTGCTCTTCTGGTGAGCGTTTCACGCCTCGTGGAGAGAAAATTGCGTCAAGAAGTAAAATAATTTTGCCTAAAATAAAACGGATTAGTTTCATCATATTCTCTTTTAAACTGTGGGAATTAAGGAAATGAACCTGCGATTACGAGCTAGTTTACCAGCCGCATGCTAGCGACAAAACCAGTTCTTGTACCTTTTTAACATGTGCAGAATGCCGCGGTCCTGCTTAGGGTTTGCTTGTTTACCCAATTGATAACTGTGTATGAACTGCTGCAATAACTCATCGGCATCAATTTTCAAGAATGCCAACTCTGGGAGTAGCATTTGCAGTGACTGCTGCGCATGATCATAAGCCAGTGAATCATCCATATTCAAATACCCTTGGGTGTATAACCAGAGATGTGTAATCAAGATAAGTTCTAACACGAGCTGATTATTAAACTTCATGGCATATTCATCGCCTAAAGTTTCACTCAAAACCTGCTGCATTTTCTGAGATGGTGACGCGCTGTGTTCATATTGCGCACTTGCTTCGATATGAGACTTTGTCAGTAGACCGAGCAAGTGTAACTTCACATCTGTATCCGGTTTATTTTCACAGACGGTAACGAACAGTGATGATTGTGCGTTTATCCAGCGCTCTTTCAAGGCATTATTTTGGCTGATGAATGGGATACACTCAACTTTCAGCTCTTGCATTAAGTCACTAAGAGGCGTCATTAGCCTGCAATTCCTTAACGATAAGTTCGATATGTTGTTCATTGATATCAACAAATATGGAAGCGCCACTGATCATGACTGATAGGTTGGTACCTCGGGATAAATGTTGAGCAATAGAATCGATCGCATCATAGTCAAAACTAAAGACATCGACAGGCAGCATGCTAAATTTACCCGCATTTTTCTCCCACCAAACCGATGCTTTGGTATTGTAGGTATAGACTTTGACATGTTGGGCGAAACGCGTAGCTTTTTTTATTCGGTCTGGCTCTGGTTCACCAATCTCGATCCAGTGAGTAATACTTTGATCATCCATAACGGACCATAAATCGGGCTCTTCAGTGGTCGACAGGCCTTTAGTGAATTCTAGGTTGCTCTGCGCATTTAAGCAGTATGCAAAGATGCGAGCCAGCATACGTTGGGGTTTCTCGGAAGGATGAAGGGCGATGGTCAAGCTTGTTGAATCGTAATGATCATGGTTCATATCGGAAATAGCGATACGAAATTTGTAAATTGTTGGTTTTAGAGCCATGTTTTATTTCAGTATATTAAAGGTAAAAAAATAGCCAGCAAAATGCTGGCTACATATCAGAATCTGTAAGGCTTAAACTAGAGTGATTTTCTCAGCTTGTGGACCTTTTTGACCTTGAGTGATTTCGAACTCTACCTTCTGGCCTTCAACAAGTGTACGGAAACCGTCACCTTGGATTGCAGAGAAGTGAGCGAAAACGTCTGGACCGTTCTCTTGTTGAATGAAGCCGAAGCCTTTAGTTTCGTTGAACCACTTAACTGTACCAGTCGCTTTGTTAGACATGTCTATTTCCTAATATCTAATTTTTGAGTAAATCTTCGCCTAATCGGCGCTTATAGCGTGGAAAAAATAAAATTGCTATTGCGTACCACAGGACGGGGGAGTTACAAGTAATCCAACGAAATGTGAAAACAAAGAACTTTCTTTCTAGCCGAGTTCGAGTCTAGGTTAAATCCCGTAAGAGTCAACCTATATTAGCAGTCTGTGGACAAATATTTGTATTTAGTCACTGTATGAAGGGCATGTTTTTGATGACTTTTCAAATAAATGAGGGCTGGGTGGCGGTTTTTTGTTCGTTTTTGGTGTTGTTTCATAAATAAAATTAGCCATTTCGAAAAGTATAAAAAGTGTCACAAATTACTACAGAATCGTTGGTGTCAGACAATCTTTCACTGACCAATACAGCAACCTTTCGTTGATGATAGGGATTGAAGGTCTATTTTGTGATATTTTTTTATTTATATAAAATATCCGTTGAGGAACTGAATTTTTCAGTTAAGATCTTTTGGGTTAGTCAAAGCCTTCAAGGTAAAATACTCAAGCTAAAGTACCCAAGGTTAAAACCCTCTTGTGGAATCAAGCATCTTGAGATCACTTGAGTATATACCCAAGTAACCTCAAGATACTGTGTTCAGCGAGATGACCTTAGCTCTCAGGCGCGGAAACGATTCGAAGATATAGTGGCTCTACATTGAGAATCGTTAACAAAGTCTGAGAGTTAAGGACACTCGCCCTTTGGGAGCGTGTCACTGAGCCGACTTCTTGCGTCAGACAACCGTTTTTCTTACAAAATAAGAAAGAGCCTGCTATTCCGCTTCGTTGTCTTTCTTGAATTCGACTCAGTGACCTCGCTCTGAATCAAGCATCTTGAAGTCACTTGGGTATAAATGAATAAAAGAGAGAATGGAGATGTTGTCGTTGCAAGGTCGTTTCACTGTATTTGGATGTATTGCTATTTTGGCCTGGAGCGGATTGTTAGGAATGACTCGCCTGGTTACAGAAAATCTTGGCGTTGTTGGGGGAGCGGCGGCTCTATATTCATTAAGCGCTCTCTTTTTACTCGTTGTTGTTGGTATTCCTAAACTGTCCCATTTTCCGCTTAGATACCTGCTGCTGGGTGGTGCGATGTTTGTGTGCTACGAAATGTTTCTTGCCCTATCCTTAGGTTACTCCCAATCTCGCTCTCAATCTATTGAAGTCTCGATTGTTAATTATTTGTGGCCAGCGCTAACGGTGTTATTTGCAATGCTAGGAAGCAATAAAAAAGTGAGTATTTTGTTGTATCCAGCTGTCTTGTTGGCATTCTTAGGTGTTGCTTGGACAGTTAGTGGTGAAAACGGCCTCTCATTAGGTACGCTGGTCCAGCATGTCAATAGCAACCCGATTGTTTATATCATGGCTTTTTCAGGAGCCGTAATTTGGGCGGTGTATTGTAATTTGACGCAGAGGCTACAATCCAAACATAATGCCATTACTATTTTTTTCATCGCGACAGCTGTATCACTTTGGATAAAATATTTTTTGTCTGATGAACCTGCAATGGCTTTTAACTGGTCAGGGGGTGTCTATTTGATTGTTGCTTCACTTCTGATGGCGGGTGGGTACGGTCTATGGAACATTGCTATCGTTGGTGGCAACATGGTCGTTCTTGCTACTTTATCTTATTTTACCCCTATTTTCTCAGCTCTATTTTCTTCAATTTTGCTCGGTGTCACCCTAAGCCCTAGTTTTTGGCAGGGAGTGGCTAT
Source organism: Vibrio azureus (assembly GCF_002849855.1). Lineage (NCBI taxonomy): Bacteria > Pseudomonadati > Pseudomonadota > Gammaproteobacteria > Vibrionales > Vibrionaceae > Vibrio > Vibrio azureus. The sequence goes on along the minus strand of NZ_CP018617.1, from coordinate 1,116,596 downwards.
GGTGACGACTGGCTCATTACTATGTTGGCTTGTGACTAGAGAGCGAAAGAAGGTCACCGATAAAGAGATAGCCATTGATCAGTAAGCAACATTTAAATGCAACTGAAGCTTAAACTGGTGTTTGGATAAGCGAGTTGTGAGTTGCTTTCTCGTATGCTCTAGGGTATCCAGTTTCAGTGTATTTTTGTCAACATGGACGTCAACATCGATTCTAAGTTCTTGACCCACTTTCGTGATCCCTGCCACTTTTAGGTGGTGCTCCGTGACTTTTTCAATCTCTGACACATCTTTCCCAACGCGTTGGCATAGTTCTTTGCTTGGTGACATCATTAACAGCTCACGCAGTGCACCAGCTAACATGTCGAAAGGAACTTTGAGGAAGTAGAATCCCATTAGAAGCATCATCACCGGATCGGCATACACGGCATAGCTTGACAAAGAAGTTAAAGATATTGTCCAAGCGACGATAAAGCCTACTGTTACGGCCACACTCAATAACGTGTCCATTTGCCATTGCTTTTTTTCAGCTTCAATCAAACCAGAAGAGAAGTGGCGACTTTTTTTAGCCATATACCACCAAGCGTAACCACAGCCAATGACGTTAACAAAGCCAAATATGGTGGCGATAGAAGTATCTATATCACTACCACCAGTTATCAGCGTCATAAAAGCGGAAAAAAGGGAGAAGATCACTACGATTAAAATAACTGTTGCTTTAATTGCGATAACAATAGGTTCAAGAACCGCTTTACCAAAAGGAAACGTTCCTTTAGAAGGCTTGTTTATATAATGAGATGCAGCAAGCGACAATAAAGTTAGCAGCAAGCTAACTAAAGAGTAAACACCATCGAAGACGATGACAATAGAGCCAACAAGTAAGCCGAGCACCATCCCGCCGATAGCAAAGCCAGAAGCTAGAAGGGCTGAGAAAGTTAGAACATGGTTTTCGTTTTTACTTGTCCGGTCACACATAAAAATGCCTTTTAAAATTTACATACTTACATTGTTCCCGTTAGTGTGCATTTAGGCAAATTAAAGTTGAGCAACTTTTGAACGCTTTTTGTGGGTTATTGGTGAAAAATATTGAATATCATTAGCTTATCGATAAAGTTTGGTGTCAGTAATTTTGTCGCTCAGTGATGTATACCCAAATAACCTCAAGATGCTGCGTTCAGCGAGATGACCTTAACTCTCAGGCGCGGCAACGATTAGAAGATATAGTGATTCTACATTGAGAATCGTTAACAAAGTCTGAGAGTTAAGGACACTCGCCCTTTGGGAGCGTATCACTGAGCCGACTTCTTGCGTCAGACAACTTGGAAAGAGCCTGCTATTCCGCTTCGTAGTCTTCCTTGAATTCGGCTCAGTGACCTCGCTCTGAATCAAGCATCTTGAGGTCATTTGGGTATATTTAGAAATCAAATAAGTATTCACTCAGTTTGTCGGCTAACCAGTTCATGGCTGGATGTTCATTTTGACCATTGGGCTCAAACATACAATAGTCTTCCTGTGTTAAGCCGTAGGTATGTTTAATTACAGCGAGCTTCTGTTGGCGTAAATAATGTCTGATCAATGGTTCAGGTAAAACGCCCCAAGCATCTTCTTCAAGTATTGTGTTTAACATGTAGTCAAAGCTGGAAAAGCCAATATATCTGTTGGAAAAAGGTTGCAGTTCGGGGTTGTCTTTTTCATTGAGGTAGACCATAAGTGCTTGCATCTGGTTTCTGAGCACGTCATCGGTCACTCTACCCATCTGATTTAAGCGATGAGAGAAGTGACAGACCGACATCATACGAATTTTACCGAGAGGGTTATACCTGATGTGTGGGTCATCTACGCGCTCGTAGTCAACACCGAAAGCAAAGTCAACTTGCTGCGTGGTTACTAAGCTTGCTAAATCTCCACTGGAAGCGAGAACCAAATTAAATGTTGTTGAAGGGTAGAGGTTATTTAACGTGTGTGATAGTTCCTGCCAAAGTTCATCGGGGAGTGAGTCATCACGAGCAATCCAAACTTCAGCGTTGAAACCTTCTGAGACTTGAGCACAGGTTTTTTTAATGCGTTGTTTGATCACTAACAGATGTTCACAGTCTTTCAAGATAGCTTTTCCAGCTTCTGAAAGTGTTAATTGATTGCCAGTGCGATTGAATAGTTCCACCCCAAGATCTTTTTCTAATGCTTTGAGTGACATACTGAGTTTGGTTCGATTACAGCCCAGTTGACGGGCAGCCTCAGAGACTGAACCGCACTCGGAGGTAGTACAAAAGGCTTCAACTTGCGTTAAGTTCATATTCAAACCTGTGATATCAGATTTTTAGTCAGCGATGAGAACGCTGTAATCAACGTAAAAAAGATTTACTTGGGTATAAGTGTACTTAAGAATCTTGTTGATCAAAGCACCATTCATAAAGGGTATCAAAAAAAAGAATATTGACCAGATAAGTTTATGGCGTTTTTACATTTTTACGGTACTCTATTGTGGTAAAACATGTGAACATGGAGGCAACAATGGCACAAAATTGGGATGATTTGGCGAAGGAGTGGGAATCAAATCCCGTGACAGAGCGTTTTGCACAGTCGGTGTTTACACAGCTACAAAGCATGATGGATCTTGATGATATCAAGGTTTTGGATTTCGGCTGCGGAACGGGGCAGCTAAGCCAATTGTTATCTCCTTTCGTGAAAGATATCGTTGCTCTCGATGCTTCAGAGGCAATGATCGAAGAGCTTGATAAAAAGGAGCTGATTAACGTGGAGCCGATTGTTGATGGGCTTACCCGTGGATTGGTCGCTCAGCACCCTGCATTTCGTACTCAATTTGACCTTGTTATTGCTTCTTCAGTCCTTCCTTTTGTTGAAGATCATGCTACTGCTTTGGGAATTTCTCAGTCCCTTCTGACTGATAATGGCTACTTCGTTCACTTTGACTGGATCCCAGATGATGCGACGGAAGGTTTCACGATAGAGCACTCAAGAAAGGCATTGAATAATGCAGGTTTTAAAGATGTTGAAGTAAGCAAAGTATTTGATATCTTGACAGACAATGGTAACGGCTCTGTGCTTATGGGAATTGGTCGTCGTTATCCTCTCTTCTAATGAATCAATAATGAGATCATTGAAGCCTAGGAATTGTCGATTTCTAGGCTTTTTTATATCTTCCTTTAAAGTGATTGCTTTTTAGGAGTGACTCGAGAGCTTTTGGGTGTGTACCCAAGCACCTTAAAGTCACTTGGTTATATATAAAATTTTTAGAAATTTAACGAATACTTACAGGTTCCTATACTTTAAATTAATGGAGGTAGCCCGTATTTATATTGTGGTTTTAACTGCCTAATAATCATAATTATTATCAATTTAAACGGTTGCTATGTCTTAAATGATCAATAGGCAATCATGCGGTATTGGTTGTTGTATTATTTATGGTTAATTCAATTGACGTTGTGAATTTATAAGATTAGAGTATTTGAAGTCATGAGGGTGGCAGTCTATATCTTCACCTTCATGTAGTTTGGGACAAGAAAAATAATTCTCATGGCGGCTTTAACTCTCTATTTGACTGTTAAAGCTAAAGAAATACGAGAAAAGCTATAAAATTTGAACGTAATAATCGGTTGAAAATCCGAATATCTCACTCATTTCTATAATAGCAAATCTAAAGGAAATTCCCTGGTTTTATAAAAAATTCTGACGATTTTTTATAGTATTGATAATATCAATTGTTTATCATGCTTGGCATAATGAAAACCAATGAAGCTTAAAGAGGTTTGTTACCGCATAAGTTAATTTTTATATAACGTAATGTTATATCTAGTTTTAAAGAATAATATTTAATACTTACTTGACTTAGTTTAATAGATATAGGTTTGTATGCTATATGCTATATGCTATATGCTATATGCTATATGCTATATGCTATATGCTATATGCTATATGCTATATAAGTATATTTAAGTTAATGTATCTGTTAAATAATAAGTTCTTGAATTTTAATTTGACTGGAAGAATTTACTTACAGTATCAATCTTTGATATTGGAACATTGTATTCCAATGTCAAGGAACGCCTGTTTATTGTTTTTTGTTTAATATAAAAATAACACTTCAATATAAAATATAGGAATAATTTAAATGAAAACTCCACTTAATCGAATCGCAATTGCTACTTCAGTACTATTTAGTGCATTTTCTGCTTCAGTAATGGCAAACCCAACAGCAGCAGATATGCAGCAAAATGAAACCAATGTTTATTTTACCGGTGAACTTGTAGAATCTGCATGTGGTTTATCACCAGACAGTGTTGATCAAACAGTTGAACTGGGTCAGCAACCGACTCACCTATTTAAAGAAAAAGGTGATCATTCAACACCTGTACCTTTTCAAATTAAGCTAATTGATTGCGATACGACAACAGCAAAAAAAGCAACTTTTACCTTTCTTTCAAACCCAGACAAAACAGGCCTGTTATTCAATGTAACAGGTGGTGCTAGAGGGGTTGGGGTTCGAATTTTCCATAATGGTGAAAAGATCGATAATGGCTCAGTAGCGGCAGAAAATAAATTAACGGATGGGACAAACATTGTTTCTTTCTCTGCTGCTTATGAAAGAAATGTGGACTCAAGTGGTACTGTTCCTGTTACTGCGGGTGTTGCAAAGTCTTGGGCATTATTACGCGTGGGTTACTTATAAAAATGAACTGAAACGCTCGCAAGGTTCAATCATATTTTCTGATTTCTAAGAGTGTTTTTTTCTGAGATTAAAGAGAGTCTAGTTATAAGGCTCTCTTTTAAATCGTGCTATTGGTTATTGATATGAATAAAATAATAATTAACATATTCATTGTTTTTTTTATGTCACCGTTTATCTCTTACTCTACCGAGTTTAATGAAAGCTTCATACGAAGCTCGAGTAAGATTGACTTGACGAATTTCTCCCAAAGTAACTTTGTCAATGATGGTGATTATCGAATGAATGTCTATCTGAATGGCTTGTTGATAAAAGAAGAGGTCATTGAGTATAAGAATAACCAACCTTGTATAGCTGATGAAGTACTGGAGCTTTTTCCAATTAATAAAGAAGGCGATATTGCGTATAGAAAAACAAAAATTCTGAAAAGGAATAAAATCTGTTATCAACTTGAAAAAGTTGAGTATACAAAGATAGTATCAGACCTTGGTAAAGGTAAATTAGAGATAACAACACCCCATAAGTTTATTGCTAAGGAATATCGAAATGGATTTGTTCCTGAACAATTATGGAATGATGGGATATCAGCTTTATTTTTTGACTACAATATTGACTATTTTACTATAAATCAAGACGATAAATGGAATAATAATCTATATCTATATGGAATAGCGGGCTTAAACTTCGATTCATTTCGGTTTCGTGCGAACTATCAATCTTCTAATGATCTGTCTGGAAAACTCACGTCGATATATGGATATACCCCAATTCGTAAGATAAAAGCAAAACTAACATTTGGTCAAACATCTTACAACTCAGATATTTATGGTATTTTTCCAATGAACGGGGTAAGGCTAGAAAGCCAACAACAGATGTTGCCATCGAATATTCGTGGATATTCACCAGTCATAGCTGGTACAGCAAGTATGGATGCCACGATTACGATTCGGCAAAATGGTAGGATTTTGGACATTGTTGATGTCAATGCAGGCCCTTATTTAATCGATGATCTAGCGCCAGAGACTGAAGGTATTTTGGATGTTGAAGTCAAACTTGCCAATGGTGAGGTACAAAGATATCAAGTCAATGGAGCAGATACGCTTTATTTGACTCGACCAAACCACCTTCGCTACCGTTTAACTGCAGGTATGCCAGAGAGCAATGTATATGCTTATACACCAGCATTTTTTGCCGCAGAAAGCACTTATGGATTGAACAATACAGTATCACTGTTCTCTTCTGCAATGTTGTCTGAAAAGTATCAGTCTCTCGCATTAGGCAGTGGATTTAACTTAGGTTCACTCGGTGCAGCTTCCATTGATTTGTCTCATGCTCAAGCATCGATGAAAAACGGTAAGAAAAGAGAAGGTGTATCGTTTGGATTCAGCTATAACCAAACACTGGAGCTATTTGGATCTGATGTCCGTTTCACTGGTGGATATCGAGCATACCAGAAGCATTTTTACGATTTCGATGTTTATTTGAATGCTTATGAGCAAAAAAGTGCTAATGGCAGTTTTCAATCTGATATGCGTCGCCAAGGTGAAGTTTACCTTACGGCTATGAAAAGCTTTGGTGCAACTCATGCTTATCTTTCATATACATCAAAAAACTACTGGGATCAGCGACATGACAGTGCTAGGTATGATTTGAATATATCTCATCCATTAAAGGTTAATGATATTAATCTTTACATAACAATGAGTGCTTACCAATCGGAGAACGCTTTTTCTAAGTTGGATGCACCATCAAGCAATGAGAGAGGCTGGTCAATCGGTGTGTCCATCCCAATTGGTAGTAATCATTATGTATCGACTCAAACACAGTTACTTAAAAATCGCCTTACACAAAATATTACTTATTCGAGCCATAATAGCCAAGATTTATCTCATTACAGGTTAAATTACGATGTGATAGATGGTGAATCACATGGGGTGAGTGGTCGTTATTCCAAGGATTTTCCATTTGTATCAACATCCATTGGTGGCAATTATCGAACGGATGATTACAAGCAGTTGAATGCAAATATGGCCGGCTCGGTGTTGTTCTCTCAATACGGCCTTGCCTACAGTGGTATCAACTCGGGCACCTCGCGTATGCTTATCGATTCTAATGTCGCAGGTGTAACGATCAATGGTAATGGCAGTGGCAATGAAAAAACCAATGCATTTGGTCTAGCAATTGTGAATGGTGTTACGCCATACCATAAAAATTACAGCGAAGTAGATTTCAAATCCTTGCCTGAAGATATTGAAGTGCTTGATAGTATCCAAAGTATTGCTTTGACAGAAGGTGCCATAGGGTATCAGCACATTAGAGCACGTATTGGCAGCAATTTTATGGCATTCCTGACAAGTGAACAGGATATTCCATTTGGTGCTCAAATTGTTGATGAAGTACTTGAACAAGAAATTGCGGTGGTTGGACAAAATTCAATGGCGTATTTGATTGGGGTGAATAAAGACTCGAAGATAAAAGTGTCTTGGGGACAAAATCAAAGTTGTCATCTTATTATTAATGACGATGTGCTGAACAATCACGAATCTCCTCGTTATGTAGAATGCCTTTAATTTACAGGTGAGTAACCTCAGATGTTTTGAATCAAGCACCTTGAGATTACTTGGATATATAAGCAAAGATAAATAGAGTATTGCCTTTTTTGTGGCTGTACCGAATAGTAATTGGAATAAATATGCAAAACTTAACAAAGCTAATATTATTATACCTAGTCATGACCACGTCAGCGAGTGCAGCTCTTGCTCTTGATCGAACTCGAGTTATTTTTGAACAAGATTCAAAGCTGGAAACAATAAAAATAAAAAATCCGGCAGATAAGCCATTTCTAGCTCAATCTTGGTTAAGTGATATCAATGGGGAAGAAGCGAATAATGAATTTGTCGTGATACCGCCAGTAATGAGAATAGAAAGCAATGACTATGCGATTCTTCGTATCAAAGCATTGCCACTCATTGAAAATCTCCCAAAGGATCGAGAGAGTGTATATTATTTACATGTTAGAGAAGTCCCACCAGCTAAGAGTTCAACCAACTCTGATAATAAAAAAAATGTAGGCTCAATTCAGATTGCAATTGAATCTGTGATAAAGTTTTTCTATCGACCAAGTGCTTTGAGTTCTATTAAAAATGTGGATAGACATATCATGAACTCCACAAAGATTATTAGAAATTCAAATAATACTATTGATATAGAAAATGGCTCCCCATTTTATGTTACTTTATCAGAGTTAAAGGTCGGAGACTCAAAAGAAGCTGCGAATTTTAAGCCAACTATGATGGCACCATTCAGCCGCCAATCTTTTAAAGTTGGAAAAAATAGAACTTATACTCTCAGCCATATTAATGATTATGGCGCAACAGTAACGAATACTTTTGACTGTAAAAAAAGTAATGTCTGTTTAGCACAAGAGAAAGAGTAAAATGAAGAGAATATTATCGCTTCTATCTATTTTGGTATGCAGTGTTACTTGCAGTTCTTCTGCTTTAGCTTTAGCTTGTTATAGTGCGCAAAGCGGTGGCAGCTTTGGTGGTAAAGGACCTGGAGGAGTGACTGAATTTAAGATAGATCCCTCTGCTTCAGTTCCTATTGATGCCCCTGATGGTCAAGTGGTTTGGCGAGGGCCTACACAGACGGTGACCGTGACGTGTTATAAAGATGCAACACACTATTACGGATTAATGACAGAGATTGAGCAAGTCTATTTTTGGCCAGGCAGAACGGGTAATACAAGCGTAGCATCTATTCCTGGAGTAAAGATTGGGTTTCGCTATAAAGGGAGAGATATATACGGCGTGAAAGTACCTGTTGATGGATTTATTGTGCCCAACTGCAAAAGTGATGATGATTATCATTATTGTGAAAGAAAGACTAAAACAACAAGAACGATCACTTATCAGCCTATAATAGTAACCGGACCTGGTACTTTTTCTGGTTACAGAAACCCGGTTAATATCTTTCAGTTAGATGGTGAGCACGGCTATAACAAAAAATACGAAAATTACAGAAGTGTGATTGGTAATATGGGACTTCTAAAACCGTCTAAATGCCTAGTCGAGTTAGAAGTTCAAAATGATAATGTTGATTACGGTGTTATTAGTATCGGTGCGAGTTTCAATGAAGTGACTCAGCCTTTAACTATTGTTGTTAAAAACTTAAAACATACATCAGAATGTCCATCGGTAAAACTTCGGGGATACTTTAATAATGTCCGTTCACCTGGGAACAAAAATTATATTCCAGTCTTTGATGAAAATGGTAATAGAATCACGTCATTTGCGATTGAGTTATATACCCCTGATGGCCAAAAAGTCATACTTAATGAACCCATTGGAAATGGCTTTGAGATTGAACGTATTGGTTATGATAGATATTTAGCGAAACTTGTCCCTCTTGATCCTAATAATATTAAGAAAGGTAAGTTTAATGGTGTAGCGGTTTATACGGTTTCTTATTTATAGGTAATCACAGTGCAAGAGAAAAAAAACTTATTATTAACATTGGTACTCATTGTTAGCTTTAACACACTTGCTAATAACGAGGATCAAGATGAAAGCTGGGTTAACACGCTAACTTCTAACGGCTTATACTTTCAAGTCACAGGAGGTGGTGCATTCCCCTTTAGTAATGACAGTAAAGATGGAAAATCGCTGACTAGCCTAAAATATAACCTCGGCCTTTCACTACAAAATATGGATATTGAACTTGGATATCGCCATTTTGCTGTAAGAGATATCTTGGATATCGGAGGCGTTGATGTCTTTACCAAGCATACTTGGCAGTTATGGTCTTCTGGCGGTCTCTATGCTGGAGCTGGTGGCTATGTATATCAAACTGAAATGGATAAGACTGAAAAAAAACCAGCATGGGAAAAAAGGGCTTTCTCTCCTTATATCGCTGTTGGAGGGTACTATGAATTGAGTGAATATATTGATGTCTCCTTACAGCTCGATAGTTTTTTTAATGTCGCAGGTGGAGACTGGAAACACCGAACTGATGATAAAAAAACACTCAATCAAGTCAGTTTATCTTTAACATTGCGTCCTTGGGATAGAACAATCTCTCCAGCTCAACCTATAACGCAAGTCTTGCCTGAGCCGCAAGAAAAGGCGATTAACTTAGCTGAATTGAGCCCTTTATATCGCTATGATGAAGCAACACTCAATAATGAAATGAAAGCGTTACTCAAATCGTTAATTGTTAAGATAAACCAGCTTGAACACTATGAAGTTGTCATTACTGGAGGGGCAGACAGTAAGCCTCGGTATATGGCACATAATATCAAGTTAGCCGAAACAAGAGCTAAGATTGTGGCGGACTTTTTGATATCACATGGCATAAAAGCAAGGGCGATTCGATTAGAAACCGCTATTGTTACGACAAGCGAGAAACAAGCTGATGCCATTGATGCACGCAAAGTAGAGATCACAGTCAACGGTACTGAACGAGTCTCACCTTAACACTTGATAGACGGTAATCCTTGAAGCGAGTGGGGCTACACTAGCCCCTCATTTAAAACGTATCTTAAGGTTCACTTGAATATCCCTAAAGTCTCTATCACGTACCTTCAGATTTATCGATGAAAACGATGGAATGGGGTGCTTTACTTGTCGTCAATCGCTTTGAGTCATGCTCAGCATCTTAATTTCATCCAATATTTCAGGGTTTGCAATTGCTCCCATATTTTCCACCTGCTTACCATTAACAACGGCTTTTACTGCTAATTCCACGAGTTTTCCCGAACGTGTTTTGGGTATGCCAGAAATTGCAAATATTTTACTGGGAACATGTCGTGGAGAGCAGGCCATTTTAAGCTTGGTTTTGATGGTTGAGATGAGCTCTTCATTCAGTTCAAACCCGGAAGAAAGTTGGACGAATAGCCAAATTTGTTCATTTCTATTCACTTCTTTACCTATAGCAATCGAATCTACTACGCCTTCAATGGTATTCACTTGTTGATAGATCTCGGCTGTGCCAATCCTCACGCCTCCTGGGTTTAATAGAGTGTCACTGCGTCCGTAAAAAACAAATCCATCAGATAGATTTTGTTGTACGTCGTCCCCGTGATGCCATATGTTGTCAAATTTGTCCCAATAGGCGTGGTGGTAGCGTTCTCCATTATCACCCCAAAAACCAATGGGAAAATTCGGTAGAGAATTGGTACAAACCAGTTCACCACGCTGTTCAATCAATGCATTCCCTTGCTGATCAAAAACCTTAGCGTTAACGCCTAATCCAGCGGCTTGGCATTCCCCTCTAATGACAGGAGATATCGGGTTGCCAAGTACGAAGCAACCACAAATATCGGTTCCTCCTGATATAGAGGCGAGATGAATATCGTTCTTAACGCTTTGGTAAACATAGTCGAATTGATCGGGATACAGGACCGATCCCGTTGAACATAGCGTTTTCAATCTTGGTAACGAATAGTGCTCGCAAGGAGAGATATTTTTTTTCTGTAATAGCTCAAGGTACTTCGCAGATGTACCAAATAGAGTGACGTCTGCTCTTTGAGCAAAATCCCATAAAACCTCAGTTTTAGGAGCGACAGGACTGCCATCGAAGATGATCAAGCTTGCTCCAGTAGCGAGTGAGCTAACATGCCAATTCCACATCATCCAACCACAAGTTGTATAATAAAAAACACGATCATGGCGCTGGATATCGCAGTGCAGTTGATGTTCTTTTAGATGATTAAGAAGTGTTCCGCCTGCAGAGTGAACGATACATTTTGGGTGTCCGGTGGTTCCTGAAGAATACAAAATAAACAGTGGGCTATTAAAACTTACTGGCTCAAAATGCAATGGGGCGGGGACAAACTCGTTGATGAGAGTGTGCCAGTGAGTTGTCTTGTTGGTTGTGGTTTGGGTTTCGGAGCCAAGATAATCAATGAGGCAAACATTTTTTAATTCAGGGAGTTGTTCAATAATTTGTTTGTTTTTCTCCAACATAGTGAATGTTTTGCCGTTAAAAGGGTAGGCATCGCAGGTAAATAAAACCTTTGGCTTCACTTGTCCAAAACGTTCAATCACGCTGTCGACGCCAAAATCTGGTGAAGTGGAGGTCCAAATTGCGCCGAGACTTGTGGTTGCGAGCATGGCAATGACCGACTGTGGAATATAAGGTAAGTAACCAGCAACCACATCACCTTTTTCTACTCCACATTCTTTGAGCCACTGCTGGATGCTAGAAACTTGTTGTGATAACTCTTGCCAAGTAAACGTTTGTTGATGTCCTTGTTCATTTTCAAACCAAATAGCCATCTCGCTTGGCTGTAAGGAGGAAAATTGAAGTAAGTTTTCAGCGTAGTTTAAATGAGCTTCTGGGAACCAGATGGTGTCTCTATTTGGTATTGGATCTTGCCATCGAATCGGGCCCTGCGCTTTGATGACAGGAACAGGGGACGCGATAAGACCGCAATAATCCCAAATGGCTTGCCAAAAAGTTTGATCATTCTCTAGCGACCATTGGTGGAGATCCGAATAGGTTGTGAATTTCGGTAAGTTTAGATGCTTGATAAATTGTGTAATTTGAGCTTGAGCAATACGCTTTTCGTCTGGCTGCCAGATTATGGAGTTCTCGGACATACTTACCTCTGATAACATTTTATTAACAGTTGTGAGTGTGTCTATAAGCTCAAGTAAAGTCAACCAAGTCCGATAAACCAAAACCTTCAATGCCTGGTAGTAAATCAGCTACTTATTGTTTTATGTAAACAAAATGTTACACCGTGATTTGTTTTAGATCGTCAACGGAGTATTGGAAGGTGAAAAGAGTCTAGATAGGCTTAATGTAATGAAATTGTTATCGGAGATGTTGAATGACCCAATATCACTCAAAGCCTGTTGCTCAGGATGGTAGGGTAGAGTGGAGCCAAGAAGAGGATGCCATTTGGTGTGATTTAATGACTAGGCAAATGGCTGTCATCAAAGACAGAGCCTGTAAGGCTTATTTAACAGGTTTAGAGCTTCTCGATTTATCCTGTGAACGTGTCCCTCAGTTACCGGAAGTGAATCGTGTTCTTAAAGCAACCACTGGCTGGCAAGTTGAACCGGTTCCTGCCTTGATCGACTTCGATCGTTTTTTTAACTTGCTCGGTAACAAGCGCTTTCCTGTCGCGACATTCTTAAGAACAAGGCAAGAGTTTGATTATTTACAAGAGCCTGATTATTTTCATGAGATTTTTGGTCATTGTGCCATGCTCACCAATCCAGAATTTGCCGCTTTTACAGAACATTATGGCCAGCTTGGCCAAAGAGCGACCCCTAAACAAAGAGCTTATCTTGCGCGTTTGTACTGGTTCACGGTTGAATTTGGCTTAGTCAAAGAAGGCAGTCAAACAAAAATCTACGGTGGGGGGATATTATCTTCACCAGGAGAGACCATTTACTCACTAGAGAGTGAGCAAGCGATGAGAGCCTCTTTTGATTTGCAGACAGCATTAAGAACACCTTATCGCATTGATATCATGCAACCCAAATACTTTATGATTGAGGGGCTTTCTCAGTTATTCGAACTCAGCAAAATTGATTTGCTTGAACAAGCCGACTTTGCAATTGAAGCTGGCTTACTCCCACCACTTTTTGAACCTAAGGAATCTAACCATGTTAAATGAACAAAAATGCCAAGCATGTAGCATTGATGCTGTTGCTTTGGGTAATGATGAACAGCAAACATTACTGATGGAACTAGAAGAGTGGCAAATTATTGAAAGAGATGGGATCCCTCAACTTGAAAAAGTGTACAAGTTTAAGAACTTCAAGCAAGCTTGGGCATTCAGTAATCAGATCGCTGAATTAGCTGAAGAGGAATTCCATCATCCTTCTATCCTACTCGAGTGGGGTAAAGTCACAGTAACTTGGTGGAGTCACTCAATCAAAGGACTGCATCAAAATGACTTTATTTGTGCGTCTAAATGCGATGTTGCTTTTGTTGCAAACTGATTTTTAGAACAAGTTACCCCCAAGTAACCTCAAGATGGTTCTTAAGTACTATTATTTTCTTACGCAATATTAGGTTCTTATGCACTATTAGGTTATTTGGGCTATTCAATCGGCGCTTTTTCCAAGCATTGACGGCATACACAGGCTTGTTTTTCTTCCTCAATGGGGAACGTACGAGATTCAACGTCAAAACACCAGCATGTTTCCTTACCAGCAGAGATTCCACAGTACGTCTGCTTGTCACAACTTGGACAAGCATGAGTAGCGGTTATTCCAGTAATTTCTGCTATTGTGGCGTCTCTTTGCTGGTCTGTCTTAGTATTCCACGTAACAATCTCTTCGATTGTGCGATGACAACCAGAACATATCCCACCGTTATTTTTACAGGCTGCGCGACAAGGTGACTTCATGTTTCCTCATTATCTATGCTAATTTGGGGCTTTTCAGGGAGTGAGTCTTTCAGTATCCTCAAATCCTTTGGGCATCATACGTTGAGAAGTGATGTTCGTCATCCATGATTTAAAATTCTTCTCAATTCTGAAATGCTTGAGGAAGTTCCAATGCTCGAAAAAGAAAATTTGATCAAATTGGCAAGAATGCCGATGCCTTTTGGTAAATATGCAGGGCGTATGTTGATTGATCTTCCGGAAGAATACCTTCTCTGGTTTGATAAGAAGGGGTTCCCAGAAGGGGAGCTAGGTGATTTGTTGAAGCTTTGCCTTGCACTGAAAATTGAAGGGTTAGACAGTGTGGTTAAACCTTTAAAGCGCATGTAACCTGCCACAGAAAATCCCCATGTTTAATTAAAAGACTTATTATGAATTTTGATATTGATGCACTGAAACACCACCAATTGGTCGAAGATGGTCAACTAGAGGGATGTTATATTCATCAACCCGCTCAAGGCAGTCAGCAAGGTGATAAAGCTGTTTTGGCAGAACGCCAAGTCTTGGAACAGATGGGATATAAGGTTATACAGGTTAAAGCTAAAGGCGGGACAACCACGTTTGCCGAGGCGATGCAACAGCTTGTTAACAAGACTCATCACCAGTTCAAGGAATAAGTGAGAGTGGCCTGCCACAGCTGCCTAAGTTCTTCCGCGATACCATATGTTTTACACATGGAGGCAAAATGAGAATAGTTGAAGCTGATAGCTCAATGAAAGAAGCGGTAGGTCAATTCTACAAAGAACAAGGTTACCACAGTGCCTGGTCTGATTCTGAAAGAGCATTTATATGTCTTGATGGTGATGCGATTATAGGTTCTGTGAAAGTTGAGCGTATCAATGACGTTACAATTCTGAGAGGTATGTACATTGCTAGCGACTTTCAAGGTCAAGGTTTAGGGCTAAAGTTCTTGAAGCACATTGAACCTGTTCTAAATTCGCATGTAGGCTATTGTATGCCGCTAGCTCACGTAACAGATTTTTACACGCACATTGGTTTCAAAGAAGTTGAAGAAAGTCAGTATCCTGAGTTTCTTCAACAACGTTGTGAAAAGGATCGTGAAATGGGTTATTCAATAACAACAATGCGGCGTGAAAAAATTGGCTAACAAAAGACTGTGGTTTCAGAGCCTTTTTCTAATCCATATTGAACGCGTTAGGACGTAAACTCTAACGTGCTTCTGTCCGTGCGACCTGAAGTCGCATGAAGCGTTGTTCACCGCTTTATGAATGAACCATTTGTATCACCAGATGAACCTACGAGCCTGAATAAAGCAGTGGCCTGGACAATGTAACGAAGAGTGATACGAATCACTCGGGAACTGAATCGTAAGAGGGTGATCCTCCTGATAACCACATGAATCGTGTGAGTGCTAGGTAGTCAGTATGATGACAAAGAGACAAGCACGTCACTCGTGGGTTGAACCTGTTCCAACTGCTTTATTTCGCGAACCTCTCCGCTCGTGTCTTCCTCAATCTGTGGCTTAACCAAGCCAACACAAAATACAAACAGAGTATTTTCCGTAGTCTTGGTCACGTGTCACAATCGGGGCTAGGGCTTCGCTCTGCCTGCCTAGTGAATTCCAGGCGTTTTACTGCCTTTATTTTGTGATACCCGCTTAACAGCAAGAAGTTTTGCTGAGCGCGAGTGAGTTAGTATCCACTGCAACGCTTTCGCTTTGCCGTGTTTACCTTCTCGTGTTGCCTTTGCAATACGCATCTGAAGCTTTAATACGTGGGCTTCAGCGGATTTCCAGTCGATAGACTGCCACTGAGCACCGTCAGAAGAGGCACTAATCTCTTTTGAAATCATCATTTGCGTTTCTCCTTGAATAAAGTTCTTCAAATTATCTTGCAACGGAAGACCAGTCGGAAGTCAGCTCACTTTCGTGCCAGATACAAACCTGTATCTGCATCGTTACAATGCAGCCTTCGCTTTTTCCAACATCCTCTACCTGCATCACTATCGGTCGCAGAGACTTTCCCAGAGGGAGTGATACAGGCTTACCGTGTTCCGTATGTCGCGCAATGTCAGTTTAGATGCCCGCTATGGTGCGGAGAGTTCAGCGATCACGAAAGAGCATGGGGCAATCTCTTTCCGACTCTCGTGCCTTTTGGCTACAGCGTATTAACCACTTCCGCTGTTTCATCATATAACGCACCTTACGCAGATTCACTTATGTTCATCATGCTGACTACCTAGCACTCACCCGATGTTGTGGTTATCAGGAGGATCGTCCTCTCACGACTTCAATCCCGATTGGAAAATACCAACCTTAGTTACATTGTCAGAGCCGCTACTTTATTCAGGCTCCTAGGTTCATCTGGTGATACAGATGGTTCACTCGTTGAGCGGTGAACAGCGCTTCATACGACATCACGTCGCACACCCCATTCAAAGTTAGAAATAGGGATCATGCTTGTATCGAATATCTGTTTACCATAATTATTCTAATGATACTGTTGATTTCAATTTAGCCTTTCACGTGTTATGGGTTTGTATTTAAGTGATTGATTTTATGGATAATAAAAATTAATTAAGAAATAAATATCTATTATGTTCATATAGTGTATAGTGTCGGCAGCTCAAGCGGTGAGTTATTGATAATATATTTAGTTCAAGCTCTTCTCAGTTTTTATTCGATTAAATTCGTCATATTTATCCTGCGATACCTTTTTCTTCATTCCTTATTTAGTAGCTTTCTTTTTAACTTAATCAATGTATCGAGATATATTATGTCAAATAAAACAACTGGCTCAGTAAAATGGTTTAACGAATCTAAAGGTTTTGGATTTATCACCCCTGATAACGGCGGTTCTGACCTATTTGTTCATTTCAAATCAATTGTTAGTGAAGGCTACAAAACATTATCTGAAGGCCAAAAGGTTTCTTTTGTTGTTGAGCAAGGTAACAAAGGTCCTCAAGCGGGTAACGTTACGTTAGTGTAAGACATTTCTAAAAGTCTCTTCTGTCGAGGAGACTTTTGTACTTTATGTTTAATAAAGATTCCGAAAGTTCGAAATACGAATAAAAATCAACTTTGGGAGCAATAAGATAAGAAGTAACATGAGAAAACCAGTAAGAAAATCAAGCAAAAAAACACAGAAAAACAACTTCGAAGAACGATTCTCTGCGATGGTAAAAGAATACCAAGAAGCGAAAGAAATTCTCGAGTCTATGACTGAAGGTTCATCAGAATATTTAACACAGAAAAAAGCATGCGATAAACTTTTTGCAACCGCTGAACGATACATCAATAAAAAATAGTGAATTGAAATGGCTTTATTCTAACCTGAATAAAATCACCTAAAATTATTTTGCTTAAAATCGCTACATTTTTAAAAGCCTGAGTCTCAGTTTTTTGCAATCGTTGGTTCAATCCGTGTTGATCTCATTTAGAAAAGTCATTGAATTACTGTTGCCCATTTATGTTCTGACTTGTGTAGTATCATTGTTGTTTTCATCGCCAATATGAACGCGGCGCGGAATTCAGTAAGCCACCAAAAATAGGATGATATATGAACAAGTTACCTAAATCGACACAAAAGCAGAAGCAATTTAGCATTAATCCGAAAGGGAAAGGGATTAAACGGATACCAGAAGAGTTGAAAACAATGGGTGTTCGCAAACGCATAGAAGAGATTGAGGAACAAAAAAAATGGGATAAGGAGTGGGGACTATGAGCTCAAGAAACCTCTCTGAGCTTATCAATACGACACTCCTCTTACATTCCGAAAAGCTGAGCAACTTGGACCGAGATATGCTTACAGGTTTACGAGATCAATTTAACAGTGAGCAAGCCTTGTCAGACAAACAAGTTAAACTGTGTCAAAGGCTACTACGAAAAACGAATCAAACCTGTGTATTTATTCACGACGTTCCAAACGAATCATGATTGCTAGCCAACGTCAGTCTTTACTGCTATCTACCCAGTCATCATCAAGCGTCATCCGACTTAGCATCTGATCCATTAAATCTTTAATCTCAATTCGCATTGCGCCCTCTGGCGCATGATGCTCAGCTGAGCGCTTGGCGTTCGTTAGACTTTTCATGAAGATAGCTTCGCTATCCATCACGGCGTGTTTCGCGTTGAAGTAAGTGACCTGATAGGTCGGCATAGTATTATTCCTTTTATGGAGATGTGATGATGTGACGCTTTCAATATAGCATTGTTTCACTCTAAATGTTCGAACTGACTAGGTAAGTAACTGATTATCAAGGAGTATGGACGGGAAAGGTACATCGCACAATGGCTATTACCTCAGCCTTATCCACAAACCTGCTTCATCGCCCCCATTGGTTAAGCAACTTAACGTCCCGCTTGCCATATATGATGTGTACCCCAGATATGTCGTGGTTGCTACTCCCAAAGCTCAACGATTTGAAAGAACTGCTTTTTTATGGGCAACCTTGTGTGGGTTAAAGTTGAATTTTAACTTGTTGCAGTTTCTGCTCAGAAGTGCCCCTAAGCCACTTAGACTAAATGCTCTGCAAAATCTAGGAGCGTGCGTTTGCCATCTATAAACCAAGCCATGCTTTAAACAGCTTCAAAGATAATCCCAATTGAATGTTTGTTATGTTCACTCATCATTAATACATGTGTTTAAAGAGATGGAATTGAGGCTATCTACTTTATTACTGGAATCTAACGTTATAATTCGATAAGAAATACCACGTTTCAATAGATATCTAGTTTCCTCTTTCTCACAAAATTCGATAGCGACTTGCTCAACTAGACTATCCATATCAACAAATTTGTTTTTGGTAAAAATAAGAGAAATGTTATTCGTATCTGACTTGGCTTGTACTAATGTTAATGCTCCTATTTTTTGTGGGAGTCGGCTTGAAATAATCGTTGCTCTATAATCAGATAACTCATTTGGTAGCATTTGATTTGATAAACAACCGTTCAGAAGAATGATGATAAATAGTACGAATGTATTACGATGTTGATTCAAGAAAAACACTCCCTCTTGAACTATTTCTAGAGTTATAATTGTGAAAAACTTTATACATTGAGTTAGATGACATAGCCGACAAAAATGCACTGTAATCGAGAGTGAATTGAACTTTCGTTCCAACGGTTAAGGGCTTTTGGGAAGTTTCGAGAATTAAGTGATCACTGCTTGACGACAAAATGTTCATATCATATGGAGCGATAAGCCCCGCCACACAAACATCTTGACGGCCCAGGGCGAGAATTGCCTGCGAAACAGCAACCCCACAATGTGTCATTCTTTGTATATTTTCCACTCTAGAATCACCAAGCATACTTGCTCCAGCATCAACCAGAATGTGCACAATGATAGGATGACCTAAACAGGACTTTGTAACCGGTGTGACTGAGACATTTTTTAAAGCAAGTGTTTCAATAAGAAACTTAGCGTTGTGGTGAATTTTTGAACAGTCAATATTTAATTTCGGGTAACTCACCTTTGCTCTGATATTTTGTTTTCTAACAAAGGATAGGTCGACAATACCATCTGAAGCAGTTGTTCTTTAGATTGAGATAATGGATCTGTCACAGGTAGGTCAAACTCAGCAGAATAAAAACTAATTTCGGAAATAATCTCATCTGAAGACATCCCTTCATGATTCAGAGTTAGCCCGATAACTGTAGTATTGGAGAACGCCTCTATGAGGTTTATCTCACAGGCAACGGAAGGCATCGGCATATCTGGGAAATCTATGCGATACATACGTTTAGGCGCATGTTGTAGAATAACACTAGTCGGACAACTACCACGTAATATAAACGAGCTGGTAGAGAATGCAGGATGACTCAGTGCTCCCTGTCCTTCAATAATAATGATATCTGGATTCTCTGCTTCATACGCTTTAACAATGACTGCTTCTAGCTCCCCAGCACAAAATTGAGAGGGGACAGCATCTAATGCCACACAATAAGGAGCACCTTGTATAATGCCCGTTTGTCCCGTCGCTATCATAACAACATTGAGACCCTTATTTCTTAACTCATTCGCCAGTATCGTCGCAGTCGTTCTTTTCCCCAATGCGCAGTCCGTTCCCATTATCGCAATTCTTGGACACTGAACAGTGTGTATTTTGCCACTAAATAATTGCAGTTCTCCCTTGCTCTTGGGTCTACGAATATCAAGAATATGAACATTATTTTTTAAGCTGGCTTCACGAAAAACAGGGTCATCATTTAAGAACTCATGTAAGCCATTCACTATATTCATATTTAATGACATAGCATCGAGAATAATTTGCTTTTCAGAATCTGAAAGAAAACCTTTTGACGGTGCTATCCCAAAAATAAAGTAATCAGGAACTGTTTCTGCCTGAATAATGGCTTCTTCAATATTGGCCACAATAGGAATATGATTTTTCGTACCATAAAGAACTTCACCGGAATCTAAGCTAGCTAGCTCACTATCAATGACAGATAAAATGCGATAATTGTGGGAGTGCCTTACCAAACCATTCGCTGTCTTTCCGTCAGTTTTATTAAAGTTACCTTCACAGTAAATAATTGCAGAGGGAGTCGTCGGATTAACTTTATGACAAAGTGGCGTCCAAGGTTCCGGACGAGTTGGGCTATGGTCGTTTTTTATATGTTCGGTTCTAGTTAATTGAAAGATGTTTCTTAACTTTCTAGTTGAAATTGACATAATTAAAGCCTGCAGTAAGGCTTAGGGGGGCTACTAAGGAGTGCCGAGATGTGAGTTCGGAAAAGAAAAGAAGTCCCTACTAAGCGGTAGGGTGAGCAACCATCTTAACACACTTCCAAGACTTTTGTTGGTTATTATTAATACACTTTCGGCGTCTATCACTTTAAGACTTCTTGTTCAACACTTCCATATCAACCTCTAAGGTTTAAAGTTTCAGATACTTTTTCTAATATCAGTTGAGTGGGTCAGAGCTTTTAGTGTAACGCGTTTTTGTCCGTGCGACCTGAAGTCGTATGAAGCGTTGTTCATCGCTTTATGAATGAACCATCTGTATCACCAGATGAACCTACGAGCCTGAATAAAGCAGCGGCTCGGACAATGTAACGAAGAGCAATTTTAAATTGCTCGGGATCGAAATCGTGAGAGGCAGATCCTCCTGATAACCACGTGAATCGGGTAAGTGCTAGGTAGTCAGTATGATGAACGTAAGTGAATCCATGAAAGGTGCGTTATGCTACGAAACAGCGGAAGTGGTTAATACGCTGTAGCCAAAAGGCAATGAGAGTCGGAAAGAGGTTGGACAATACTCTTTCGTGATCGCAGTGCTCTCCGCACTATAGTGGGCATCTAAGCTGATATTTTACGTGACATACGGAACAGGGTAAGCCTGTATCACTCCCATTGGGAAAGTCTCTGCGACCGATAGTGATGCAGGTATAGGAGGTCGGAAAAAGCGAAAGCTACATTGTAATGATGTAGATACAGGTTCTGCCTGACTACGAAAGTGGGCCCACTTCCGACTGGTCTCCCATTGCGAGAGAATTTGAAGAACTTTATTTAAGGAGAAAAGCAAATGATGATCTCGAAAGAGATTAGTGCATCTTCTGACGGTGCTCAGTGGCAGTCTATCGACTGGAAATCCGCTGAAGCGCACGTATTAAAGCTTCAAATGCGTATCGCAAAAGCAACGAGAGAAAAGAAATACGGTAAGGTGAAATCCTTACAGTGGCTCTTAACGCATTCTCGCTCAGCAAAACTTCTTGCTGTCAGGCGAGTCTCACAAAACAAAGGCAGTAAAACGCCCGGAATTGATGGCGTTATCTGGAACACGGATGCACGCCGTACGAAAGCGGTTAATCAACTGAGCCGCAAGGCTTACTCTGCAAAACCACTCAAACGTATCTACATCCCCAAAAAGAACGGTAAGCTCAGGCCATTGGGTATTCCATGCATGATTGATAGAGCGCAACAAGCCCTCCACCTTCTAGCATTAGAACCAGTGTCCGAAACGCTTGCCGACCTCAATAGCTATGGGTTTAGGCCAAATCGCAGTACGGCTGACGCCGTCAGTCAGTGTTTCAAATGTTTGGCTCTAAAGCGATCAGCGAAATGGGTTCTTGAGGGAGATATTAAGGCTTGCTTCGACAAAATCGGGCATCAATGGCTTATCGACAATATCACGGTTGATAAACGTATGTTAGAGCAATGGTTAAAGTCTGGCTATGTGGATAAGGGTCTGTTCTATGATACCGATGAGGGTACACCTCAAGGTGGAATAATCTCTCCAACCTTGATGCTAATGACTCTCGCGGGAATAGAGCAACAAATAAAATCTACAGCTCTGAAAATGGGTGCTAGGGCCAACTTTATTGGTTATGCGGATGATTTCGTAGTCACCTGCTCTTCAAAGGAAGTGCTAGTGAACGATATCAAACCGTTGATTGCTGACTTTCTGGCAGAAAGAGGGTTAACCCTCTCCGAAGAGAAAACGAAGGTCACTCATATTGATGATGGCTTTGACTTTCTGGGTTTCAGTCACAGGAAGTACAAAGGGAAATTGCTCATTAAACCGAGCAAATCTAACACGCTGTTATTTCTTAGAAATCTACGTGAACTTATTAAAAAGCACGCAACCATCCCTGTTAACGATCTTATCAAGTTGATAAATCCGAAACTTAGAGGGTGGGCGAATTACTATCGCCACTGTGTTGCTAAACAAGTATTCGGGTATGTCGGCCACAAACTATTCCAAGCGTTATGGCACTGGGCAGTTAGACGTCATCCAACCAAGTCTAAAGACTGGGTTGTTCATAAGTATTTTCTCAATCGTAAAGGCCAGTGGCAATTTCACGGTTGGCAGAAAATCATGGACATGGACTGTCACTTCAATCTGTTCCAAATAGCTAAAGTGCCCATCGAGCGACACGTAAAAATCAGGAATGCGGCGACCCCTTTTGACCCTCAATACCAAGAATATTTGGTGAAGAGAAAATCTAAAAGGCTAGCTCGTAACTCTTGGAACGAGCCTGTCCCGACTGCGTTATAAGTTGCTGGGTATCAAATGGTGCCTTAGTGGAGGCTTGAGCCGTATGCAGTGAAAGTTGCACGTACGGTTCTTAGAGGGGCGGCACTTGGTAACAAGTGTCGTCTACTCGACAAAGTGTGCTGATAGGCTATGAAATACGAAAAATGCCCCAAGCTTGTTAGGGGCTCTTTATGAAACAATACAATCGCCAACTATTATTCGTTGGCGACTGTTCAATAAGTTACACCATCTATTTTTGCGTCGAGAATCTTGCTTGATAAGGCGTCAATTCATTCCCTTCCATCGTTAAGGAAGCGTAGAGATTAGGTCTACGACCTCTGATCCAGCGTCTGCCTGTACACATATTTAGATCTTTCGCATTGAGATCGGCAATAACCATATCATTATCGACGCAGTCCGTTTCAGCGATAATTTCGCCATAGGGATTGAGTATCATCGCATTACCCGTTCTAACTTCATCCATATCAACCCCAACACCGTTACTAAAGATCAGGAACATGCCATTGTCATGGGCACGCGCGGGTAGCCAACGCATTAACCACTTTCTTCCTTTAGAACCTTGCATTTCAGAACGAATCGACTCTGGGTCTTGTTTACGATTATGCCAAAGTTGGGGATCAATCACCCCCATCGCATTAGGGCTGCGAGAGTTCGTGCCGCCTGTTTGATGAGGCGCAACTAGAATATCAGCTCCCTTTAATGCTGTTATTCGAACATTCTCAACTAAATTATTATCCCAGCAAATCAGGATACCTACACGGCATCCATGCGGCGTATCAAATACAGTGTATTCATTACCACTTCTCATGTGTTCGCTGACAAACGTATGCAGCTTTCTGTGTTTGGCTATCTGACCATCAGGCATTGCCATTACATAAGAATTGTAAAGATTTCCGTCCTTATCCTTTTCAATTAAACCTGCGCCGATACTGAGTTGATATTTTTCAGACATTTCTAGCAAGCGTTGAGAAGTTTCTCCTTGCGGGATGAACTCCGACAACTCCTCGATCTCTGACTTTTGCAGTGTTGAAACATGCCAGTAACCAGTAACACACATTTCAGGGAAGACAATGATTTTTACTCCTTCTTTAGCAGCCATTTCTACATAACTTTGAATGATCGATAAGTTGTAATTTTTATCGTTCGCATGGTGGTTAAATTGAACAGTGGCAACACGGATATCTTTCATGATTGTTCCTTTTTTTCGGTGAATATCCGTCATTTTAAAAAGCTCATTCGATTCCGTATAATGAATAAATTTCCCATTAACAATGAGTACATGGAATGGATTTGGATGATTTACACACATTCTGTCAATTAGCAAAAGATGGTAATTATCGAGTAGCTTCAGAGCACTTACACATTACTCAGTCAGCTTTAACCAAGAAGATTCAACGTCTTGAGGCTTTTTGTGGCGTGGTTTTATTTGAAAGAGGAAGACATGGAGCCAGTTTGACGGCGGCAGGAGTTGCTCTTTTACCTGAAGCGCAGCGAATTGTTTCAAGTTTTGAATCTTATAAATGTCTAACCCAACGAGTTGCCAAGGGCATTGTAGGAAACCTCAATATAGGTTTTGGTATATCTTCTTACCATCTTGCACCAGATTACATAGCTAAGTTTAAAAAACACTACCCAGAGATCCACATTACGCTGAACGATATACCATCTCAAAAACAATCGGAATTCTTACTTCGAGGGGAGCTTCATCTCAGTTTTAGTCGACTACCAGCTGTAGCCCCGCTGAAAGGCGTAAAGCTCTGTACAGATCACTTAGTGCTTGCGACGCATAGAAGCCAAATTATAGACAAAAACAAATTGTGGTTTTCATTAGATTCAATCGATTATTTACAGCTTAATCCTGAGCGAGGTAAGGGGCTAAGCCAACAAATAAACATGCTATTAGAGGAGCATGAGAAAAAGCTGAATGTCGTTCAAGAGGCTGATGATATTCAAACATTGTTGGCACTAGTCTCCGCAAATTTGGGCTTCACTATTGTTCCTGCAAGTGTAAAGCATATTGCGAATGAGCATGTCGCTTTTTGGGAACTGTCAGGGGTAAATAGTTCATGGGATGTTGGCCTAATTTGGAATGAGCAGTTAGAGAGCTTTGCAAAAGATAACTTCATTCAATTTGTTGAGAAGATGCCAATTGAACGTCTTTGATTTTATAGGTTTGCTGTAACTCATTTTTGTCCGTGCTACCTGAAGTCGTATGAAGCGTTGTTCATCGCTTTATGAATGAACCATTTGTATCACCAGATGAACCTACGAGCCTGAATAAAGCAGCGGCTTGGACAATGTAACGAAGAGCGATACGAATCACTTGGGATCTGAATCGTAAGAGGGTGATCCTCCTGATAACCACATGAATCGGGTGAGTGCTAGGTAGTCAGTATGATGACAAAGAGACAAGCACGTCACTCGTGGGTTGAACCTGTTCCAACTGCTTTATTTCGCGAACCTCTCCGCTCGTGTCTTCCTCAATCTGTGGCTTAACCAAGCCAACATAAAATACAAACAGAGTATTTTCCGTAGTCTTGGTCACGTGTCACAATCGGGGCTAGGGCTTCGCTCTGCCTGCCTAGTGTTTTCCGCTCTATGGCTCTGCTGAAAAGTGGGGCTAAACACCCTTCTAAAAGACATTCTATGTATTCCCTCTAGCTTACTGCTGAACGCAGTCACCCCCTTGAATATTTGAATAATCTAATGATCTAAATCAAGCACTGAAATATGCGCTTTGTAGTACATTCCATGCCGCAAGAATTTAGTAGTGATGGTGTGTTACGTGGCTGATAAGTAAAGGGCGGTAGCGTATTAACATCGCTTTAACAGTATGAAAATGTTCATCTAGTTCGTGGAGATAACAGGTAACGCGCCCGTTTTTCACATTCTCGAAAACGCTAAAGCTCTGTTCTGAAAGTTATGACATAAACGTCACTTTGTAGTGTTGGGTCAAACGGGAAAATGCTTTGGAATAACCTGGATTCGCTTGCTATTGAGCTGTTAGCAGTCAATCCGAGTATGGAGATAATGAATTGAGAAAACCAAGATTGTTTATTGCTTCATCCGTTGAAAGCCTAGCTATTGCCGAGGCAGTAAATGTAAATTTGGATCATGAGTTTGAAGTTACTCTTTGGAAAAATGGCACTTTTAAGCTTTCGTCATCTGCAATAGATGATCTTGTAGAGAAATCGTCTTTTGTAGATTTTGCGCTTTTTATTTTTGCTCCAGACGATATATCTACGATCAGAAGCAGAAGTAAGCATGTAGTCAGAGACAACGTGATCTTTGAGATGGGGTTATTTGTTGGTGCGATTGGCAAGTCTCGTTCATTCATATTGAAGCCACGTGATGTAGAAATGCACCTTCCAACTGATTTATTGGGCGTGACCCCTGCTGATTACGATGCAAATCGAACTGATGGAGATTTGGTATCCGCGACTAATCGCGCATGTACATTGATTAAATCTGAGGTTGAAAGACTGGGTCTAATAAAGCACGAAGGACTCTCTGAATCAAAGAAGATTATTGCTAATCCAAGTAGCTATGAACTTAAAGCGCAAGACTATAAATTTCTAGCGGCTTGTCTGCAAAGTCATACCGCAGACCCTTCGGGGCTACCATTTCATAGAATTTCTAGCAATTTTCGCGGAGCGAATGAAGCAATGTTACAAATATCACTAATAAAGCTAGAAAGAATGGGCTATATAAGTAAAACCGTAGAAACTGACGCTCATGATGGCTACGACTATTACGCTTATTCCATTACTGAAATGGGGGTCGATATTCTATTGAAGAACGAAGACGTTCTCCAACCAAAAGCTCTTGAACTTCCACATGGTCTTGACCGTGATGTCCCGTTTTAATGCTAATAAGCTGTTATGTTAATAAAGAATTATGAAACAAAAGTTTAGTTGATCTAATCTTCAAAAGTGGTTGAAAAAGCTGCTGAAGTGACTTTGTTATCCGTCAGTTTAGTAAACAGTACATCAGGTGTTATTACAAACACTTCGTCTCCCAAATTAGTCGCCCAAGCAATGGAAAAAAGTATTAATTCATTTCCTAAGGGAGCTATTGTGTTTTTGAACCTGTTAATTCCTAGGAGAAAGTATGGTATTTCAAAGAATGATGACAGATCGAATCAAAGTTATTAAAACTAATGGTGATGAGTATTCGGATTTAAAGGCTAGTGTGCAAGATAAAGGTATTTACCTTATGCAATCAAATGTTTTGATTGAAACAAATGATCTAATACAGAGGTTTATGTCTAGCGGCGGTGAAGAAACTTACAAAGTAATAGACCCAGGCTTTCACGAAAAATTTCATTCAATACCAGCATATTATCAAATCAAAGCTAAAAAGTTAGGTATTCCAGAAGCTAAGGAAGCAGTTCAAAATATTACTTACAACTTCCATGGTGACAATGCTCGAGTTAACAATAACTCGGTAGACAACTCAACTAATATCGTCAATCAGAACTCTGAAATCGTAGAGTATATACAGCTCCTTCGAAGCGAAATTGATAGGCTTGTTCAAGATACTGCTGAAAAGAAAGAAGCATTGGAAGTTGTTGATGCAATTGAACTACAGATTCAGTCAGACAAACCGAGTAAAGCAGTTGTCAAAACGTTGCTAAGTGCGTTGCCTCATGCGGGCAGCATCGCTAGTGTAGGCTCATTTCTACTTTCGATACTTTAGGATTTCAATTTAATGACTGCACACGAAAGGATTAAGAAATACGCTTCTATACAGGAGATAACATGAAGAGCTTGGATTGTGAATCAAGTATACCTTTATCTATAAAAAATCGGCGTGAAAATAACTTAAAAAATGCACTTAAATTCATTCTTGCTGATCAAACTATAGAGCTATTACTCATTTCATTTCCATATGTTTTGAAAAACCTTAATGGTGTTCTCACCCGTTATTGTCAATTGGCGCTAGATGGAGAAAACTTTTACAGCTCTGATGCGAAAGGAATTGATGCATGGGTGGAACTACCTAACAACGGCAAATTTGTAATTAAGTTTCCAATTTCAAATGAACTGTACAGCGAGGAGGTTTTTAATCATTCAAGGTGGAGCTGCAACGGTTCAATTCTTGGCTTAGGTGAAGAAGTAATCATGGACTATTTTTTTCCTTACTTAATAAGAGATGTATCGAAAAACTATGATGATTTAACGGAAGAAGATAAAGCAATACTTCTAAATCCATATGATTGGGATTTTGGTCTTTCATAGTAAGGGTTTGTACCACCGAAACGAGGCAGTTAATTAAACGACTTTTCATTAGTTGAGTTATTCATAGCTTGCTAATTTAGCAAGGTGAATAACTCACAAGTGTCAAATTATGATTTATAGCAACCAATGACACTCTGTGATCACCAAGCGACTTTGTCATTACGTTAAATACTGAGGGAATGTGTTTTTATTGATTTGATAAAAAAGGCTTTCCTGAAGGTGAACTAGGCCAGTTACTCCAATTATGCTTAGCGCTAAAAATTGAAGGCTAGATTCTGTGGTAAAACCTTTAAAAATCAGCCAATAGACGGCCTGTATTAAGTCTAGTTAACCGATGATTATTATCTTATCGGTTAACTAGACTCAAGTAATATATGGCCGTATATTTTTTCGTTGTTTAGTGCTTTTTCCTAGGGCCATTGCGTACGATGTCTTTGCCATTTTCATAGACAGACTGAGATACCCAGCGTCCAAGGACCAATTCATGTTGTTCATCTAAAACAGCCACAAATGGACGGCCATCGCTGTTGGTTGTTGCCAAGGCGACACCGGCAACACTCTCTAAGCCGAGAGCGCCGCTTTCAATCATGTGGAGGAAGGCTTCTAGCTCCTCTAGTGTGTCAATTACGTGTTCATCAAGGTTCATTTTTCAGTCTCTTCGAACTTCAAGTGATTAAACTGGTCGGCTACTCTACCTAACTTATTGACATAAACCAAGTAGCTATTGATAACTTGTTGAAGACAAAAATCAGAGGTATGCTTCGAACTCATAAGAATAATTGTGAAAAAATAATAGATTTGGAGTGATCATGCAAAATCGAGTTCCAACCAATATCCTGACTGGCTTTCTAGGGGTTGGCAAAACAACAACCATACTTAATTTATTAAAAAATAAGCCTAAAAATGAAAAATGGGCAGTATTGGTGAATGAGTTTGGTGAGATTGGTATCGATGGCGCGATGATGACGGATCAAGGTGCATTAATCAAAGAAGTTCCTGGTGGTTGTATGTGCTGTACTGCTGGTGTGCCCACATCGGTAGGCATTACGGCCTTGCTGCGTCAGCAACCTGATCGTCTATTAATTGAACCAACAGGTTTAGGTCACCCTAAGCAAATTATTGCCACCTTATTATCTGACCAATACTTACCTTATGTTGACCTCAAGGCGACGGTGGCCTTGGTCGATCCTCGACATTTGAGCCAAGAGAAATACACGTCTAATCAAAACTTCATTTCCCAATTAGAAAGTGCTGATGTGGTCGTCGGCAATAAAGTGGATCTTTGCCAACCTGATGATATTGAAGTTTTTAATCAGTGGGTATCCGTTCAATCGCCAGCCAAGATACACAGCCAATTGTCACAAGATGGGCAGCTACCAGCAGATGTACTTGATCTTAATCGACAACAGGGCAGTGCATCTTCAAATATTGAATCTCACCATAAAGCGCATGCTGAGGACGAGCCACAGTTTCAATTACCCCCAGGTCAGGCTTATTTACGTAAAGAAAACCAAGGCCAAGGACATTACAGCTGTGGTTGGATATTTGGTGCTGAATATCAGTTTGACTTTGACCAGTTTTTCTCAATGTTATCGGCATTGACTGCGGAACGTGTAAAAGCGGTGGTTAATACA
Source organism: Vibrio azureus (assembly GCF_002849855.1). NCBI lineage: Bacteria > Pseudomonadati > Pseudomonadota > Gammaproteobacteria > Vibrionales > Vibrionaceae > Vibrio > Vibrio azureus. The sequence continues at coordinate 1,086,677 of NZ_CP018617.1, read as the reverse complement.
GAACGTGGTTGTTTTGCGTTTAATTCCGTAAATGGTGTGGTATCGGTGAACGAAATCAGCCTAGAAGGTTTTGAGTCGCGATTTGAAGTGATCGACAGTCAATTAATGCCTTGGGATCAACTTGAGAAGATTTTATTGCAGTTATGCGGTCTCTAAAGCGTGTTGTGAGGTTGCTTGGGCACTGTTGGGCGAGCAAGTAGGGTGATTAGACGTGTTTCGCTAAAAAAGTGAGATATAACCCTCAAATTCGGGTATAGTGCTCGGCCAACATTTAAAGTTGTTTAAAGATCATCTAACTCAGAGATATTGTTTTTTGGAATAACGTTATCTCAAGATTTGTTTAAGGAATACGCCTAATGTCATTTTCATCTCAAGGTTTTGCGCCAGAAGTCGTTAAAGCACTAACGGAATGCGGTTATGAGAAGTTAACGCCAATACAACAAAAGGCGATTCCAATGGCGCGTAAAGGCCATGATATTCTAGCTACTGCGCAAACAGGAACAGGTAAGACTGCTGCATTTTCGCTACCCATGATCCAGCGTTTATTAGATTCTGCACGACGAGTCTCTCGTAAGACAACCCGTGCATTGATCATGGCACCTACACGTGAGCTGGCGGAACAAATCGCAGATAACATCAAGGCGTATACCAAATACACGCAGCTTTCTGTGGCAGCAATTTTTGGTGGACGTAAGATGTCATCACAAGTTTCAGCGCTAGAAAATGGCGTTGATATCCTTGTTGCTACGCCGGGTAGGCTGCAAGAGCACATAGAGCAAGGTAATGTGTCTGTCGCTCAACTTGAGTTTCTTGTATTTGATGAAGCCGATAGAATTTTAGATATGGGCTTTATTCATGCCGTACGTAAAATCATGATGGAAGTGGAAACAGATCCTCAGATCATGATGTTTTCAGCGACAACGTCAAGCCAACTCAATCTGCTGGCTAAAGATATTTTACGTAAACCAAAGCGTATTGAAGTCGAGCGTGCAAATACGACCGCTCATACGATTGCTCATGTGCTTTATCCTGTTGATCAAGAGCGTAAAACAGAGCTACTTTCAGAGCTAATTGGGCGCAAAAACTGGCAGCAAGTGCTGGTGTTCGTCAATTATAAAGAAACAGCGAATGAAGTGGTTAAGGAGTTAAAGCTCGATGGCATTAAGGCGGTACTTTGCCATGGTGATAAAGCACAAAGTGCAAGACGAAGAGCGCTCGATGAGTTCAAAAATGGTCAAGCTCGCGTGATGGTGGCGACGGACGTCGCAGCCCGAGGCTTAGACATTGAAGACCTGCCACATGTGGTGAACTACGACATGCCATTCTTAGCTGAAGATTATGTTCATCGTATTGGAAGAACAGGGCGTGCAGGCAAGCAAGGACACGCAGTTTCTTTTGTCAATCGTGAAGAAGAATTGACGGTTGTTCAGGTTGAAAACTTAATCCAGCAGCGTATTCGTCGTATAGAGCTGGCTGGTTACGAGCCAAAACAGCGTGATTCGTACATCGAAAAACTCAACTCTAAACCCGCGTTTAAACAGCGCCAAGGGCGACGTAATAACCCGAATCAGTCAGCAACCGATCAAGGCTCAGCAGAGCGCCGATTAGCGATGATGAAGCGTTTAAAAGCACGTCGTAACTCTCAATAAAATAAAATAAAATTGAATTGAAACTTGAGGCGCCTATTGGCGCCTCAAATTTTTTCATATAATCTCATGCTGATACCCAAGTAACCTCGTTCTTCATCAAGCACCTTGAGGTCACTTGGATATATAACAACAATAATAGGAGCAGAGAATGAGTATTACTATTCGTAAAGCGGAGCTCACGGATATAAAAGCCATCAGTGAATTACTTACCCATCTAACCCAGAAATATGTGTGTCCAACTTGTGAACCTTCTATCCATCAAGTCTTACTTCAGTCAATGTCAGAAGAAAACCTTCATACTTATTTGACTGGCAATTATTTCTATATGGTTGCGGTTTCTCCTAAAAATAACGTTGTAGGCGTTGCAGGTATTAGAGATTATCAGCACTTATTGCATTTATTTATAGACGATAAATACCAAGGGAAAGGGCTTTCACGAACTCTTTGGCAAGCCGTAAAAGAAGTCTCTCTTCAGAACGGTAATAGTGGCTTTTTTACTACAAACTCAGCACTGAATGCAGAAAAAGTGTACCTTAAATTTGGTTTTAAGCGTGTAGCTGATATTCGGAATCGGGAGGGTATGATCGATATTCCTATGTCGCTAGAAATTAATCAATGACGAAATGATAAAATCTCAATGTAGTCTGAATCAAGCATCTTGAAGTCACTTGGGTATATAAAGGAATAATAGTTGAAACTTTTAGCGATTATATTGATACGATTCTATCAGCGTTTTATCTCTCCCTATAAGGGATTTAGATGCGCACATGCCTACCTTAATAAAGGGCCATCTTGCTCTAATGCTGTTCTCGCCATTGTACAGCAAGATGGACTTTGGCACGGATACCGAAAAATAAGAACCAGAATGCAGGAGTGCGAACAGGCTTACAGTACACTTCAAAAGAATGATCAGAAAAAAAGACGAAAAAAGAAAGATAAAGGAGAAGATTGCTGCGATCCATCAGCAGTATGTGAAATTGAAAACTGTGTGGGTAAAAATAAATACTGTGAACTACCAGACCTTTCATGTGACTGTTGGCCATAGGAAAAATTTACAACCATTACATGGATAATCAGCATCTTACTATATTGTGGTATTAGGTGATTTACATCATCGTTTTCGTCTGCTTCTTATACCCAATATACTTCAAGGTGCTATCTTCAGTGAGGCGATTTAGCGTTCAGGCGTGCAATCATTTATAGAGATATACCCAAGTAACCTCAAGATGCTGCGTTCAGCGAGTTAAGGTCACTCGCACTTTGGGGAATACTATTTTTAATGTTTTATTTTTGACGCTGTTTTGGATCTCTCCCGATTAAAGGAATATATGAAATGATAAAAAAAAGTTATACATCTTTAACGTTAATATCACTGCTATTCTCAGCCAATGCACTTGCATACAATCTAGAAATAGAAGGTTTTGAAGGTGAGGACTTGATACTGTTAAAGAAAGCTGAAAACTCAAGTGATAACGAAGTACTGATACAGGCCGCTGAGCTTTTAATTGACCATTCAATGTATGAAGAAAATGCACAACATGGTTACAAATACCTAAAGAAGGCGGCTCAGTCTGGTGATTTAAGATCCATCACGAGTTTAGCAGATCAATACTATAACGACGGACAGTATGAAAAAGCCCTTTTTTGGTACCACAAAGCCGAGTCAGGTAATGATCCTTATGTACTCTATTCATTAGGTGTAATGTATTTTGATGGTGAGGGTACTTCAAGAGATCTTAAAAAAGCTAACGATTATTACTTAGCATCTGCTCTTGCTGGATACTCGGATGCTATGTATCAGCTTGCATTTTCATATGATGAAGGCTCTGGTATTGCTCAGGATTTCACTAAATCGGCGTATTGGTTTGAGAAAGCAGCAAACTTAGGTGATGTAGATGCGATGTATAATCTTGGTATTGCCTATTTGTACGGAGAAGGTGTTGAAAAAAACTGTGCTAAAGCAATGAACTTATTTAATAAAGCGATTGAAGAGGATGAACATGCCTCCTCTAATGCAAAAATGGGTGATATTTATTCTTTTTCTGAATTCAAAAAGCCATGTAATTTCAAAACGACAGACACTAAAAAAGCCTTCAAGTATTACATGAGTGCAGCCATGCAGGGGGATGCTTACAGTCAATATTCTGTAGGTTATGCTTACAGAAACGGCCAAGGCACTTGGAGTGACTTTGTTAAGGCCCTTGCTTGGTTTGAGATCGCGCAAGAAAACGGAGACCCTGATGCAGAGAAAGACATTGCTGATGTTAAGCAGTACATGTCTAAAGAAAACATTGTCGCTGCTGCGAAGCTTAAAGATTCTTTAATTGAAGAGATAATGTGATCACCAGCCGTTGTCACTCTTTTTCTGTCAACTAATTATCGTGAAAGGCGGTAATTGGGCCGTTTTTTTGCTCAAAGGATAATATCTCAAAATATTGATTATTACAGCTCGAAGCGGTAAATAACTAAATAGAAAGGGAGCCTAGATAACTTGGCTCCCATTTTTATATGGCTTAACTTTGAGCGAATTTAACTCGAATTTTGCTTGCATTTACTTTGGTCAGATTTAAGTTGTTTAAGGCTGACTTGGCTTCACTTTCATCAGGCATTTCAAGGAAAGCGAAGCCCTTAGATTGTCCCGTTTCTTGATCAAGAATTAAATCACACTGAGTGACGGTGCCATGAGCAGAGAATAGAACACGAACTTCATGCTCTGTCGTGGTTCGTGCTAGATTGCGGACTAAAAGTTTCATAATATTTTGCCTAGTGTAAGTTACCGACCCATTGTCTCAGGTATGGACAAGTAAACCAACAAGAGTTTTTGCATATGAGTAATGTTTCTACGGATGACGTGGAAATATTTCACATAGCTCGTTTTTATCGTTTTTCATTACGATAGTCAATCGACTAACTCGATGCCCAAACTATCAAGTAAATTTAATGCTTCAAAACGCGAGAACTTGGCACCTTTTATATTATTTTCCAACACATCAATTCTATAGTCTTCAGAGTGGCTGAAATCGACATCTTGTAAATTAGTTCGCATAAATAGGGCATGTCTAAAGTTACAATAAGTCATTGATGAATCAGTATAGTCACCTTCTCGAAAGTCAGTATCGTGTAGCTTACATTCATCAAAATTTAACTCGTGCATCTTTAAGCCAAAGAATGAAGAATCGTTCATGATACAGCGTGTAAAGCTTAACTCATAATCTAAGTGGTACTCAGCCCAGCTCACTTTAGTCCAATCTATCCCAATTAATTTACAGTCATAAAATTTCAGCGTATACAATTTGGAGTTTGAAAAATTAGCTAAGCTGAAGTTACAGTTATGAAATTCACAATTGATAAACTTGCAATGAGTGAACGTCGATTCAGAGAAGTCACAATCTTTGAAATAGCAATCTTCGAATGCTACGTGGTTATATTGATGACTTGATAATAAAAGTTTTTCAAAAGCTTCATCAAAGTATTGCTCATCATTTATGATTGCTTTCATGCTGTTCTGCCTCTTATTTTTTGATTATTGTAACCTTTCCGTTCTTGATTTTTCAAATACGAAGGGTTGGGCATCTTGAGGTCACTTGGGTATAAAGTATAAAAAGTGAACTAAGTTCTTCTTTTCGTCGTAATAGCAAAAGAACTACATCCTCCTTTAGGGAACAGCTATGAATCTTCTGATTGAATCGGTCGAGGGCGGTATCTATCTCGCTTACAACGTAGTAGACCAGACAAAAACATTGATTATTAATCAAAACAACAGCCCTCTCACTTTCGCAAGTCTGTGCGAAGCCAGAGACCATTTTCGTGGGGCTGATTACTCTTCAGCTAAACTGGTGCATCTTAATGCTTCTGATGAAATGTGTGGAGAACGGATACGCTGTGATTTGCCTTTGGAAATCGAGTTGAGTTGGTATTAATACTGGCCATTTGTTTGATGGGCTGCTATCCACTCTGTGCCAGCGCATTTCCCAATGGATGGAAATAAGCCTTGATTGCACTGTGAATCCGTTCTCGGTGTTGTAAGTCTGGATAAACAGATAGGTTGCTCGCTTGATTGGTACCAGAAACTAAATACGAGTTCTTGATATCAGAGCAAGACTCGATAACGGACTCGAATGCTCTTGCCATCATTTCAGTTGGCAGCGAGAAATATCGGCTAGCTAATGCTTTATCTGCGGCCACACTGCGTGATACGTAATCATGATGATTTTGTGCGTCTGCTGTCAGTAGGGTGGCGTCAAAGATTTTGTGTAACCGTTGATTCAATGCATGAGGTAATAGGGGGGCATTGCTTAGCCAGCAATCACTCGCAAAGATTATTTCACGTTGTGGGCCTGATCTATCGCCAATATCGAACGCCTTTTCTGCAATGTAATGATCGAAAGCATGCCAAAATTCGTGGGCGAGGGCGCCTGCTCCAGCATTTTTTGCTAGCGCTAGTTCACGCTGATTGGGCGCATAGTGTGCCTGAACGCCTTTACGGCCACCAGTCCCGAATGCAAGGTTTAAATTTCCACGAAGCCCAATGGCTTTTGGCGGTAGTGCTAATATAAAAGCTAAATCAGCCAACGCATCGAAAATCAAATTTGCGGCAAGGTCTTTTTCTTCATTGTTTACCCATTTACCAATACGAATGCTGCCAATGCCAAATGTTTCCTTTATATCGATAAATGACACTTGGTCCCCATGGCGATAATCTGGACCTGAACGTGTTTTGTACTTAAAGTTCGTTAATTGCAAGTTATCCCTCGCAGGATGTATGGGTATTGTTAAGCTGTCTCTGGGTATATACTCAAAATATCAGGCTTTGGATTATAAGAGAGAATAAGCCATGGATCCAATCACTCAGGGATTAGTTGGGGCTTCCTTGTCTCAATCTGTTTGTAAAAAGCAGGACTTGATGGCCGCTGGGATACTTGGAATACTTGCAGGTATGGCTGCAGATTTGGATGTTTTGATTCGTTCTGCGAACGACCCTTTGCTGTTTTTGGAATATCATCGACAGTTCACACACTCATTGCTTTTTATTCCTGTTGGTGGGCTGCTCTGTGCTTTGGTTTTACATCCACTCATCGCCAAAAAGCTTGGTTTATCGTTTCAGCAAAGCTGGCTTTACTGTACATTAGGCTACACCACACATGGGTTGTTAGATACTTGCACCAGTTATGGCACTCAGCTTTTTTGGCCTTTTAGCCATGAGCGTTTTGCATGGAATATCGTTTCTGTTATCGATCCTTTTTTCACACTGCCTATTTTAATGCTGATTGTACTGACAATGTGGAAGCGGAATCTCTGGTATGCGCGTTTTGCCTTATTGTGGATTTCTATTTATCTCACTTTTGGGCTTATACAACGTGACAGGGCTGAGGAAGTGGGTAAGCAATTGGCTCAGCAAAGGCAGCATACATTCACGCAGCTAGAAGCCAAACCATCATTCGCCAATTTACTGCTCTGGAAGATTGTCTACGAAGCGCAGGGGAACTACTATGTTGATGCAGTGAGGTTAGGTCAATCAATCAATATTTATCCGGGCACATCGATTTCTAAACTGAATATGCAGGAAGCATTTCCATGGTTAACCTCTTCTTCGCAACAAGCTAAAGATGTTGAGCGTTTTCATCGGTTTTCAAATGGCTTTATAGCACAAGATCCGTATAACAAATTACGTATTATTGATATGCGATACTCAATGGTTTCCAATCAAATCAAAGGATTGTGGGGCATTACGTTATTACCAACGGCGAACGAGAGTGCGCATGTTCGTTATTCAACACACCATGAAAGAACACCTGAATCGACCCAAGCTTTTATCGATATGTTATACCCAAGTGACTTCAAGATGCTTGGGTATAAAGGTGTTGAGTGATATTTAATGAGTCCCAACCACACCGGGCTCACCACGGTAAATGATTCGGTCGTTACCACGATGAATACCAAATGTGACGATTGCTGATGGGTCGTCTTCTTCTGGCGTCGAGATGTCCCAATTATATTTTAACCAAGGTAGAGCCTGACTACTGTGGTTTAAATTAAGGTGAAACATCACTTGTTCTCTTATCGGTTTTTTTTGTTTGGCAAGCAATTGATGGGTAATACCCGCAAGCATAACCCCTTCACCAGATAGCATGGCATTATCATCCGGAGAGTTCGGCCAAAGAGGGGTAATAATGAACTCTTTAGCATTTACTTGTGTTGTATTGTCATCGGTATTAAGAACAAATTGCCCTTTTTGCCATGTCTCTACCCTAAGAGGTACTGGAATGGTTGTTCCCTGATAACCACTAACATCTGAGAAGTTAAGCCGTCCAAATCGAATATCAGGCTGTTTTTTAAAGATATGCTGATCGTTCCAAAAAAGGATCTCATCGACGTTATTTAAGGAAACTAACCCAATTTTGCTTTTTTGACTGTCTAAGCCTGAATTGAAAGGGCCGTCTGGATAATTTCCATCAGGATGATCTTTTCTGAAGCACGGGCTATTCTCGCAATTTGGGCTGAAAGCTGGCTTTTCAATAACAAATGAACCCACACTCGATCCTTCGCGATTGATCCACTCGGCATGGATAGGAGCTGGAGGAATAAAACGCGTGGTATAATCACTTAATTCTCCTAAGTAAAACAGTGCTTGTAGGTTAGGGTGAAAGTAAGCGTAATTACTGGTGTTCTGTTGCTTTGAGTTTAGCGCAATAACGTCATAATAAATGCCATCAAGTGGTTGATTCATGTAAATAAAATCTTGTTGATTAGGATAGAGCCATTGGGAGGATGTGGCGTTAAAATACTTTGGATAAAAACGACCGATATCTCGATAACCTTGATTGACACGCATCCCTAGATATTCACTGTCCAAGCTTACATTGACCCTTAGGCTTCCTACCTCATCCCAGAACAGCTGTTTGAAGCGGTATGCATTGTCTTCATGTTGTGTCTGTGTTTTTCGAAGTGTATCGGTACTTTCGAGGAGCACTTGGGTTTGGCTAGCGGTTTCAGTGGGGGTACTCTGTTTGCTGGTCAAGACAATGTTTGTGCTTGGAGCATCGGCCAGCATAAAGTTATGAGTAACAGGAGCGTCGCACAAAGAAGCTGTGTTCACATCCTGCGTCATGTGCCCCTCTTTTTGCCAAATAATCGGCTTTATGGACAATGAAAATTGCTCACCAGCAGCAATGAAGCCGGCCCCAGCAGCTGATGTACCTGATTGGAGCGGGTGAGAATCAGGGCAAATGGCTAAAGTCCACGGGCGTGATTTAACTTGAAAGTAACCTTCTACTTCAACATGCCCACTCTCAGGGCAGGAGCTAAACCCATTGCATTTGAAGGCGTCACTTACTTTTACTTCAAACAGGCCAGATTCCTTGGTTATGAAGTTCGTACTGGAGATACCTTGTTTAAAATTTGTCTCATAACGAAATTGACCGTCAGTCCCATTCATCGGTTTTAGTAATGTGTGACTTACATTAGCGTTACCTTGGTAATTGGTGGCAATGACAGCTTTATTATCAATGGTACAAGCCAGTAAGCGAGTGTTAACGTTTTGTGGCTTTCCTGCGATGCTCTCAATTGAGTTGATCTTATGGCCAGAGGAAAGGGAATAAGCTTCAAACAGATAGGGGGTAAACATAAACTCAACCGTTTGTGTTTTATTTGTATCAGCATTAAGAGTAAACGTTACGCTGTAGCGTTCATCAAGTTTAATTTGATCTATATTTTTCGGTCTGATCCTAAGTTCTAAGCGTCCATCACTTGTTGAGAGATAAGCATTAGGTGATAGCTTTGAATCACCAACCACCATTTGTAGCGAGAATAATTTTGGATGCGAAAGGGACGTATTCACTTGGGTGCTGGTTACTTGCCCTAGATTCATTGTTTGAGCGCTAAACTTAGGTAATGTTTGGCCACACATTAACGCCAGTTGCTCTGAAGGAGTCACAACCAGCTCAAAATTATCCTCCAAGGGGGGAGCGATGATACATGATGGCAGATCCTCACTGATGAGTGGGCATTGTGGAGGTATTTGATTGCTATATTGACATTGGGGTTCTTTAAAGCCGCAGTAATTCTGTGCACCGTTAATACCAGGTTCCGAAGCGTTTATTTTACCACATATCAATACACTCTCTATCGAAGGGCGTAGGAACGACTTTACGGCTAAATGAGAAGAGAAAACCTGAGAAGTTTTATCGATGGTAACTTTGTGTGCGCTAATATTGCTGGTATTGTCGGCAATGCCGTAGCTTCGAGCTCCCATGATATTGGCATTACCAAATGCTTTCAAGGCACCCACAATGTGGTTTTGGCTACCCTCGATGAATACGTGTTGTCCAGAGGAAGTGATGTTGCCACATACATCGCTTTGTTTAACACGGATGTTCCCAATACTGTCTAACTGGCCATTAATAATACTATTGTTGGTCAATATAGAGGCGTCTGCCGCATCGAAACTCGATGAGCCGGCATAGATATCACCATCAACTTGGGCAGAGTCTAAATGTAACTTTCGAAATGCATGAATGTCGCCGAGAATGAAATTTTTACTGCCCGTGACCGTAATATTGCCGCCGCTACTGCGAAGATTTCCCCAAATGGCTGCATTTTGCAAGGAGAGATCGGCATGCGATTTTATATCACCATATATCCGAGTTATTGCATCGGTGTTGTTGATATTAATTTCTAAGTCTGAGCCTGCCGTTTTGATGTTGATGCGATTTGTTTCAGTGCCAATCGTGTTGTTCCCTTGCAGAGTAAGGTGTCCGAATGAAACAAGCGTCACTGGCTTGGTTGAGGCGGGATTAATGATTTTGGCATTGAGCGCTAAGTTAATCTGACCTGAGCACGAGTAAATACCGTTTCGTACGGTGAATGAGCCGCCGTGACAAATTTCATTAAGTGTCTCTAACTGGCTCACATCATAAACATTTGCTCTGCTATGAAAAGAAAAGAGAGACAAGACAAAAACAAAGTACATCCAGCGCATTTAACAACATATTCCAAATAAAACGACACTAAAGTTACGATTGTCGAGAAGAGAATAAAATTCAATATACAGGGTGATGTTCTGTTTGTGAATAAGATTTTACTTTTCGCTGAACATGGCCTCTTGAGGTCACTTGGGTATAAGAAGAAGAGTGTTAGGATTCTGGGGGTAATGCTCTAGCAGCTTGTAATACATGGAGAATAATGCGTTGCTCATCCTGCTTAATTCTCTGAGCAGGTGCCATAACAGAAATAGCGCCAAGTAATTTCTTCCCCTTTAAGACGGGGGCGCTGATACTTGACACACCAGGGTCAATTTCAGAGGTACTCAGCGCAAAGCCATTACACCGGATGATGTTCAGTTCTTGTTCCCATTGTGTTAAGTAAGGACCTTGATGAAAGTAGTTGAGTATCTTTTCACACCGATTTTTGGGTAAAAAGGCCAGCATAACCTTAGATGAGGCACCATAAAGTAAAGGTTGACTTTGTCCTTGAACAAAGCGGCATCGTAGTGCTTGGATGCTCTCTTTTTGACGGACACATAAAGCCCGATAACCGGACGGAACCATATAAGTCGCTGTTTCTCCAGTTTGTTGAACTAATCGAGACAGTATGGTCTCAACGGTATCTAGGTTATGATGGGTTTTCTCATAGCTGTGCATAAGCAGTAATGCCGCAGGTCCAATTACGAACGTTTTATCTTTGACACTCTCTTCAATCAAATTCCACTCTTTGAGCAGTTTTAGATGGCGATAAAGGCTACTTAAAGGAACCGCCAGCTGTTCGCTAAGGTTTTTTGCCGAGATAGGCACATGGCTGGCGGCAACTTGCATTAAAAGTTGAAGTGACTTTTCATTAACTTGGTTGATACTGGGTTTGTTGAGGATCATACGCCTGTTAGCCTAAATGCAATAAAAGCATTGTTGATTGTCAGAGAGTAAACAACAAGACTCAGTTTAAACCATATACCCAATGCATCTCAAGGTGCTTGATTCAGAGTATCTTGAGATGGCTCGGGTATAGATCTCTTACTCACTCACATGCCCGGAAAAGCGATAGCTACGCGAACGAGAATAGCCAATATCTTTATAACTGCCTTCCATTGTTCCATTGTTTGTTGAGAAGTAATTAATACTCACCGCTGGATTGTTACTGTAACCATTTATGTTAACTTCAATTTTGCCACCTTTGACTATAGCGACACCTGCACCAGTTCTTAGGATGTTGCCATCATAGATCTGTTTTAATTTCACACTGATACCAGAACCTTGATAAGAGAGTTCTTGGAATTCAAGCTGCCACTGAGTGGACAAACTCCATGTTGTCCCTACCAGAGAATTAAATGAATTAGAGTGGGTAAAGTTTTTGGCAATTTTCACTTGACCACTCTCAGTAAGGAAAATAATTTCATCACGTCCATCCCCATCAGTGTCTCCCAAGGAAAATTGACGAACTTGCTCATTGCTTAAGATACTAGAAACGGAGAAACTATCATCAGCAAGAACAGCTGTTGAATTAAAAATATTTAGACCGAAAAGTATGATATAAGTATGTGGTTTCAAAATTAATTCCTGTTAAATATTTGTTTGGTTAAATATGAACATTAAAATTTAATTACTTCAAACTTAAATTATTATATTAACCTGGTATTACCAATAAATATGATTTAGGTTAATTAAAACTACCATATTAAATTTAATAATAACTATAGTCTTTTGTGTCACTTCCTAGTTTGACGAAATAAATTCAATAGTATCTTTTCTGTTTTTTATTATCTGATTATTCTTGATTTTTATCACAAATCAAAGTTTCAGATTGTTTTTTATACTATTTATCTTGAAATAAATTGAGTTATAAAAGATATTTTATTTTGAAAAAAGGAGAAAATCATGAATTATAAGTCAATCACAACGTCATTATTTATTTTCGCAGCAATGCCATCACTAGGGAGCACACTCAATATAAAACCAGATATAAAAGGCTTTCTTCCAATAATGGTTCAGGAACCTAATTTATATCAAGCCCCTAAGTTTGACTATTTCGACTTTTCTGAGGGTTACCTATCAACTCGAGCAGAAGCGACCGCAAAGTTACCAATTGTCTTAGAGAATATTAATCGAGTTTGTGTGGAAATGACCCATAACCAAGATAGAGAACAAAAGGCTTGGTCACAATCTGGCCTATTGGTTTATTCTTATGTTAATTCGCCTGATGGCAATAAAGAATATAATAGAACGATAGGGTTTAGAAGTTTGTTAGAAGACAGTAATGAACACTGCTTTGATGAGGAGCCGAGTCTTTATCAAACGTGGCAGGCAGATAAATATATGACTTTTACCCCTTATACTTCCACACCTGCATTCATAAAGAGCGTTAACATTCGCATAGACGGGGATATTTCTATCTCTCAAGATCCAAGTGAGTTTGTTGCTCAATATTACGACTTTGTCAGTAAAGTGGGCTTTGATCAAGCCGCCGTGTTTTTTCACAGTCAAACAATTAATGAGTTGAAAAGTTTTATTCTGGTTGGGTTGGAAAACAATAATGAAACGATAGAGTACCTCAAAGATACTGCGTTTGGAACAGATGTCACCATTTCTGATATTGAAATCATGACTGATATCGACTTCATGAATCAGATGCTTTCAGTGATCCACCGTTTTAAAGGCTCAAATACCACGCAAATCTCATCTCTTAACGTAGTCGGTGAAATCGATTATCAAGATAAGAAACTTATCACAGTAGAGAAGATAGAAAATGAGGTTACAAGCTATGAAGTCGTTGTTCTCAAAGAAGATCAAGGACACTGGAAAATTGATCTGCGTGAGAAATTGAAATCGATTTTAGGTCAATAAACTCGATTTAATAATACTAATAATCAAACTATATTGATTAGTAAAATACAATATCTTGGCTTATTGCCTTATTTAATGTTCATTTAAATCATTAAGCCAAGAATGAAAAATGTATAAATATTAGTTGTTTAGCCCTATCACCATAAAATTAAAATGATAATTTAAGCTGGCTTGAGCGTAAAATCCTACACTTTAATTAAGTTAAATCTAAATTAGGTTGTGTTATTTTGATTGTTGTCAAATATTCTTTTTTTATAAAATTTCCTTCAAAATTAAATAAAAAAATTGAGTTATAGTTTTTCATTTGTTAGTTATATATATCCGTTTTAATTTTATAAATATTACTTATGAAAAAAAAGATCTTATCGACAGCATTGGCATCTGTTTTTTTATCCCCTTCTTTTGGCTATGCTGGAGACAGTAACGATATTCCTTCTGTCGTGATTGAAAGACCTCAATTGTCTGCCACTGAGGAAAAGCAATACCAAGTCGGGTTTGAAGCATTCTTAGCTGCATTACGTCAAACTCGAGATTCAATTCGCCAAGATCCAGAAAATCGAACTCTGATTGACCGTATCAAGGAAGTGCTTGATAAAGAAGGAGCTTGGACTATTCAATCTCGGCAAGATTATGTTTTGCTGAAAACAAATATACATCAAGCGTTTTATGATCGATATTCTGCTGATAGCCCCGCACATTTACAGCCTTTTACAGAGGAGGAAAGCACTCGAGTTTTTAATTTACTCACGGAGGTTTATCTAAAAGACCCTAATTTGAGAATTAATATTCAAGGTTTTCAAGATAGGTCAATTTCTGAAGTGCCCAAGGGATATTTTATCCATAATGCGACTTCAGCTCGCTTTGTGCCTAAGAGCTTTTACACTGATTTAGGAGAGGATGAGTCCTTATACAGTTCACGTTTAACCTTAAATTTTACCAAAGAATACTTACCTGAGGTTATCAATGCATTTTCTAAGCTTTATTCAGGTGAAGTCTCTGAAATTGTCGAACAGGCTAAAATTATGGCGCCGAATCGGTTCCCAACTTTAACCGATCAAGCGGTGTTATATCTCAGCGATGCCAACAAACAAAATGCCCAGAAAGTCGTCCAATTTCTTGATAAATACATTCCCCCTCAAGCTTGGGTTGATCATCAGCCTTTAGGGATGGTGGCGCTAGCAAAAGGGCGTAACTACTCAGAAAGTTCTCGGTTTACTTTTACGAGCCATGGTGGCGCAAGAGCGGTGGTGGCAGCAGATGCTATTTTGGAGAACCTGTTCACAAATGAGTCTCTGGTTGTTCTTCTGCCAGAAATGTTAAGTCGACATGGTTATGATTCAAAAAGGATACCTTTAATTGACTCATCGTTTGATCATCAATCTCAATTAACGGATTCGCAAAATGCGGTGAGAGATTTTATCGGTGATCCGCAAACATTTTTGAAAAAGTACACGCTTGATGTAACGCCTCTGCTTGCTCAGAATGGACCTCTTAAAGGTCGCCCTTCGATTCAAAAAGGCGCAGATGGTTATCAATTAAGTTTTTATGAAGAGGGCTTTTCTCCGAGTAATAAATTAAAAGTGTTATTACCTCCTTTACTGGACAATACACCTTCTTATATTGATGTAAAAAAAGTGGCTCCAATTGGACAAGTCGTTGTCGCGGCGTCAAGTAGTGGGGGTACGCTGGTCGTCACAGACCTTAACTCAAAATATTACCGTATCTTTTTTGATAAACGCCCACATGCTTATGCACTTTATGACAATGTTGTCGCTTTAAGAGATCTCACATCCGGCTATCGTATTGGTGAGGAAATTAAGTTTACTCACGGTTTAGATGCGACCTTTTTCATGTTCAATGAGCAGGGTTGGCAAAGCATAGTACAAAAGCAATCCTTCAATGGTTTTAGTGACCTAGAGGTTCGACGAACGGGTTCTACAACGGTGGTGCCATTTGCAGCTGTGGGTCAGGGTTTAGACACGTTATTTCAACAAGGCCGCTTGGGTGTACAAAAACAGCTACTGAATTTAGCTCGGAGATTTGGAATTAATACCACAGGCATTGAGGACTTACCTTATGATCCGATGGAAGCCAAAATCCTAGATCAACACTCCAGTTTGGCACAATGGAATCAACTAAGGGCGACTCTGAACCAAAAGTTATCTTTCCAAAGAAAAAATTTAGCACTCCACAGGCTAACTTTGCAGGCAAAACTGAAGTTGCCAGGTTATCCAAATAAGTCAGAAGTGAAACAAGAGCTTTCTCGATTACGTGCAAGTTTATTAGAGCTAGATAACAACACACAAGGTTTGATTAACTTATCGCGTGGTCTGGACCAAATGTGGCTCAATGTTCAACAAAAGGCAGAGTCAGGAATTGGCGCATTGATTGTGACCGATGAAAACTTGAGAACAGGTAACTTCGATAAAGGGCAGATTCACCAACGCTTTTTAACCAAGGAACATGCTTATCAACAGTTAACGGGGAGTAAACGGACTCGTTTTGATCAGGGATATGAAGACTATCAGAGCGTCGATTTACCTAATTTAGACCCTGCAATGACCTTAACACAGAAGCAATTGCTACTGCTGAGTTCTGATGAGTTGGATGCCAGGCAGCAAGGTGCACTCGTTAGGATTATTAACAATCAACTGGATAAAGTAAAAATCACAAGAACACTCGATCTTACTGCTCGCTTTAATAAAGAAGCAACCAAATTAGGTGGTCGAATTATTGCCAGTATTCCGCAAGATTTTGTTGTAAAGCTGATGGGAGATGGCAGTGGACGTTGCTACCCCTTAGTGAGAGCGATGTCTGTGGCTATCTCACAGGGTAAAGATGCGATTGGGCAATTGTCTAATAAGTTGTTTATAGGTGCGGCTAATCCTCAAGATCTTGAAAGTCAGTTTTTTCTTGATGCGTTACACAACCTCCATTCTAGCTTTGGTGCAAGAGAAAGCAGCTTTCCTTTAGGGCAAATGGACATCAATAGTGTTATGTCCGTGGTCGAAAAAGAGTTATTGAGCAAAGGACAGGCTTCTTTCGCATTAAATACATCGACGCACTCTATGGGGATATCGGCAATCAATGATATGGGCCAAAAACGTTTTTACTTTTACGATCCTAATTTTTCCTTAGTAGAATTTCCGACTCTACAAGCTCTTAGAAAAGGTTTAGAGGCTCACTTTGTAATCAATGGCATGGCTGATCACTATCTTGCATTTGGTACGCCAGCGCAGCCAGAGTTTAAATTAGTTCAAATAGATACGGCACAAATGGCCTTGGTGGAAGTATTACCTGGTCAGCAAGTGTTTAGCTTAACGTCAGAAGAGCCTTTGAGCCCGGTGAGTGATGGGGATTCGATCATTACTTTAGATGATGATCAATCGATTGTGACTATTGATGAAGATGCGGCTTCGATTATTACACTGGATGATGACGATGAGTCTGTGATTGTACTCAATAGCGCGGATGAGAATTTTGACCAAGACTTGGCTTTAAAAATGAGCCTGACTAAGCTTGAGGCCTATGAACATGCCCAAGCATTATCACTAGCGATTTCACAAGCAAGAGAACAGCATAATATTCCCACGGATTGGTTGCCTGTAATTGGAAGCATCGAAGAGTCTAACCCTGGATATTCCTCTATTTCTTTTGTGGATCCTATTAGCGAGCAGCAAGTCCGAGTTGAGGTTCTTGGACGAGATTTAGTTGAAGTGAATCGTTACCTGAACGAACAATATGTTTCTATGAACAGTCGCTATGATTTGACGAGTGGGCAAAAGATTCAGTCGTTTGAGTTTGAAGACGTTCAAGGTATGGATGGGCTTAATGCAGCCTTTGCGGTTCAGTCAGTGATTACTTGGTATCAAAACCAACAAAGAGAGCAGTTATCTGTTCAACATAACGACTCATTATTGCGTGCGTTAAAGGTACACAGCTATGTTATGGCAACCCAAATTGTCCACGGTGTCGCGATGGATGTTTCTCATGTCGTCAATCTGTTTAGGGTTGCGTTATCGACAGATGCTGAGCTGGTAAACATGACGATGAACAGTACTTTTGGTTTGGCAAATCAAGGTGTTGGACTTGTATTTGGTGCTCTAAATGTGAGTTTGAACTCCTATGAATTGGCCCATGCAAAAAATGTTCAGCAAGCATCAGTATTTGGCATGCAACTTGGTATGAATTCAATTGGAATGGCCGTCGGTGGCGGTGCTTTGATTGCGGGTACGGTTGGGGCGTCAACCACTGCGTTAGTTTTGGGTGAAGCTGGAGCTTTAATTGGAGGATTAGCGGTAGGCTTTACGGCATTAGCTGATGCATTTGGCAAAATTGCATTAGATGCCCAGCAAGTTGGCCATTACTTCCAGCAAGTCGATAAGGCTTATCAAGATGGTGGCTATCGTTATGACTCTCAAAGTAATCTTCTCATCCCATTGTCTGGCGCCGTTATCAACCGGATTGATCTTTCTCGGAGTGAAGTGGAACTGGGCAATCAGTATCTCTACTCATCACGAGATGGAAGTACGGGCTCTGGTCGATTAAATTATTTTTTCTGGGCGGGTGATTTACCGAAGGCACTGCGAGACAAGAGTAAAGCTTTGCCTGTTCGTGAGCGTTTGGGGTACACCGATGTCAGTTCACTGAATATGAACGCAAATACAATGCTTATGCTACCAGTAACAGGAGTGTCTTATATCGATTATGACTATGAAATATTACCCGGAGCGACGACAAGGCATGATGCCGGCTTTGATGTACTGAGAAGATTAGAAGATAAATTGGATTTTGATTACGATTTCTACGTTTTCCCTTCTGAGTATCTGATTCGTAGTATGAAAGAAGAGTTTGTCGCTCATACTGTCGATATTAAGCTTGGCCGACAAGATCGTGTTGTGATTACGCCGAAAATTAATGGTCTTGACCTTCGAAAATTGGATTACCGTTTAAGTGCTGAGCAGGGAAAACAAACCTTGTTGGTGCAAGAGCATGGCCATTATTCATTAGTAGAAGAAAACGGACAAAAGGTAGAGTGGTTAATTGATGCTCGTGAGGTAAAGCATCAGCGTCCGGTACTGCATGATGGAATACTAGAGGTAGGTTCTGTATCACTTCGAATCAACGATCTTGAGCATTCCACCCTTACGCTGTTTATGGCAAACGGTGATGTTTGGCAAGCTACGTCTTCAAGTTTGACCCTAATAGAGATGAATGCCAGCCAACAAGAAATAGGCCAAGGTGTCGTTGAGCATTTGGAACAGCTATCTAAGAAGCATCAGTTGTTTGGTGACTACGTAACGGTAGACAACTATCAAGAGCATGGACAGCCGTTAGGACGTGCTTATTATGATGTTCGACATGACCAGATCATTGTTAATCGTGATGTAAGTATCGAGCTATCACAAGATGCGAAACTTATTAGTGTTCAAGGGGATAGTGCACTGTTCTTTAATCAACACTATGGGCAGTTGTGGAAGATTGATACGGCGACGGGTATTGAGCAAGCATCCTATTCGGTCCATGAGCCAAAAGGGCAAGCCATTTCAATCACCTTCGATGCTTGGACTGAGGCTAATGCTACCCTAGTGTCTGCTACGTATCATATGCCCGATCAATCAGCGATAAAATATTTGTATCGCTTAACCTCAACAGGATTGGCTTTAACCGATATACATGGAGATAGAGAGCTTTACCAAACGTTGAGTGAGGGGGGGCCGGGGAAACACCGAGAGGTGCTTACACAAGCATTACAAGTCAATGAACTGGGCATGGGGTGGTTTAATTCATCGTTCAGTATGGCTCCTGTCATTTCAGAGGCGGTAGAAATTGGTGTCGAAAGAGAAACGCCAGTTTGGAGTGTAGTTAATGAAACGCAATTACTTAAGATTCGCTTAGAACACCCTGAGCCTAATCTGCAACTTTTGTTGAGTGATAATGGTACCCATTATTTGCATAACAAAAACAAGCATCAGCTGTATATTGTAAATAAAAATGATATCAACGTTGTTACCATAGACGAAAATGATCAAATTACGGTTCACCAGCAAGTTTATCTGACTAAAAGAACCGGAGAAATGGGAGTGATTACGCCACAAGGCCAGTTCCAATTAATAGGTTTAAGTCGCCAATGGTTTGAGTTAAACCCAAATGACTGGCAAAGAACGTTACGTCAGAAGTTTGTCGGTACCACAGTGCCGATTATGTTGATGGGGCTGACAGACTATGATCGTAATCCTATTACGGTTTGGTACTTACCAGAGGGTGAGCAATTTGTTTTGCTGGCAAATCACGAAGGCTCTCAGCCATTGAGCCTGATTGGTAAGAAAAATCAGCACTCTGCATGGTTGTTTGAACCTTCAACAGGGTCGGTCTACAGTCAGCCAATGTTGAGCCTTGATCAAATGTACAACTTTACTGCCGATCTTCGCTTTATTACTGATGGTTTAATTACTCAACCTCAAGCAAGGGACTTAGTAGGTGAACCGTTACAGAGCTTTTATCATGCTCATGATGGTTATCGTATCGAAACACGTTCAGGGCTAGTCTTTGTGCTTCAAGCTGAGTTACCCCCTAAACTGGTCGCGATAAAAGATCGTTGGTTAAAAGAAAATGGTGCAGAGTTATCTGATTTATTCCATCATTACCATAGTGATTCCGTGGTAAAAGTTGGTGAAAATGACCCTCGTTGGTTAGTCACCAAAAGTGGTCGATTAATCAATCTCGCGACGAAAGAGGAAGCATTATGGATTGGATCTGTGGAGGCGGGTCAGCAAGAAGAATTGTTCTATATACCGAAAACTCAACAATTAATTCGTTCTGATGTTGAACAGGGCCATGTATCACTGGGTTTCTATGAGGATGTGTTTCGAGCCGATAACGTTTTCACTTTGGTCACGAGACCTATGCAAGGGCAGCAATTGCAGAGTGTTAAATTAATTGAGGCCGATTCTTTAGTGCTTTCATCCTCTGGTAGGAGAAACAGCTATGACATTAATGGTCTGTTTGGCAAATACCAGCAAGTCTTTATCAGGGATAGTAGCTACATGTCCGTGATTGACCTGTCTCGTTTTTCTCAAGATCAGATAGTTGTGCAGCATGAGCAAAATCGCCTAAAGCTGGTGGTTGCTGATAGCCTATATATAGTTATCGAGCAGCTTGAAAAGTCTTCGAAAAATAAATTGGCAATACGCTTTGCAGACAGCCAAAGCCCAGTGCGTGTGCTGTTTATTCAATCGGCTTTAGATAAACGAGCTATTGATGGTATCGCCAAAATGAGTGAGCTTTCACTTTGATGGTGGAGTAGTCATTACTTCAAGTAGTGACTACGTTGACCAGTGACAAACACTTCAGTGACTTCTTATATCACTGAAGTGTTTTTTATTTATAAACTGGGCCGATTAAATCGTGGTTGTCGTTGCTCCGTTAATGCACTTTTGGAAGAAAAATCATCATATTGTGTTACACGATTGACGTCCCAGTGGGTGAGATCTTGTGAAAAGCTGCTGGCGTATTTAAACATTTGTTTCATGCTCGCCACATTTGAGACATCCCAATCCTTGATATCTTGGTTAAACTGCTCAGCATTCCAGAACATAAAACTCATATTTTTTACATTAGAAGTATCCCAACGATTGATGGTTTGATTAAAACGATCAGTACTAGCAAACATAAAGGACATATTGGTTACTTTGGATGTATTCCAATAAGTGAGTGGTTGGTCGAATGCATTGGCATCATTAAACATATAAGCCATTGAAACTACGTTGGACGTATCCCAATGAGTGATATCCTGATTGAAAGAATTGGTATTACCAAACATGTTTTGCATAGTGATAACTTTTGACACATCCCAATGTCCAATGTGTTGATCAAAAGCTAAGGCGCTATGGAACATGTGACTCATATACATGACATTGGATGTATCCCAATAGCCGATATATTGGTTAAATGCTGAAGCCCCTTGAAACATCGAACGCATATTAGATACGCGAGAAGTATCCCAATAGCGGATATCTTGATTGAATATTTGCGCTCGGTAAAATAATTCGTTCATCGATCGAACGTTAGAAGTATCCCAATCCGTTATATCAGAATTGAACGTTTTACGATTTTTGAAAAGTCCTGACATATTCGTCACCTTACTTGTACAAAAGCGAATATGACCTTGCTGCAATTTATCAAGCATTGTAGTGTTTTTAACCGTTTTGTCATCGACGACAATATATAAATGTCCTTTTTCGAGTATCGCAGTATTAACGGGCTTATTTTGGCATTTTACCGAGATATCGATTGCAGAGGCTGGGTTACTGGCAAAAATGGAGGTACAGACGAGAAGTGGAGTTAGCCTAATAACGTTAGTGTAGTTAATCATGTTATGGTCTTTGATTTTTATGTATTTATTAATTATACCCAAGTAACCTCAAGATGCTGCGTTCAGCGAGATGACCTTAGCTCTCAGGCACCTCGCTCTGAATCAAGCATCTTGAGGTCACTTGGGTATATATGGTTATTTAATTTTCGATTAACTTCAATGATGGTTGGGGCAAACTTACTAAATGGTGATTTTAAGCAAGAAATATTAAGTTTTTAAAATCATTAATATTAATAAATTATCCTTTAAAGAAACTTACAAGTACTTTTAATGAGGTTATTGAAAGTATTTGGGGATATTTCATTTGAATTTTAAATTTTTCGAAGGGTGGAAACTTTTCTTTTTAGTTAGTGTCTTACAATGTCGGAAATATAAATAAAGATGGTTATCATCAAGGAAAACCCGTTATGATAAAAAATTATATCTTGCTCTCAACCCTTGTTACTGGCTTTGCCAATGCCGATGTACCTACTTGGTCTTTTAAAACCGATGTGAGGTTTGAATCGTCAGGTGCTTTCATGTCTGTAACTGTACCTATCAATGGAAGCCCTACGACTTTCTCTTATCTACAGGATGGTAAAGAAGTGAAACGGAGCATTAGTGTTGAACTGTTAGGGACGAGTAACGAAACTGTTGATTTAAAATTGAAAATTCAAGATGGTGCTGGGAGTTTAATCGGTTCCACTCAGTTCTTAAATGCTGCTATATGCCAAGAAAATCAAGCTAAGTATGAGAAATATGAAATGAGATTTATTCCTTTCCATACGGATGCTTGTAAACAATACTTCGATGTAGAACCAAAGAAATTAGAGTCATCTAATATCACTTCAGTATCATTGCATATACCTGAAACGAAAGCTAAAAATGATTGGAATATCATCAATTTTAGTTACTCAAAAAGTGCACAGCTCAAGGATCAACCATCATTAATTCAAATTCGTCCGCTCTGTGGTGAAACAAAAGAGCTCTGTCATTATAGTTCGTCAGGATCTCCTTTTTATATGCAAAATGAAGGGATGGGCTTCTCTAAATTTAGAATTCGTGAATCAGAAATACTCACCGGTTTGACTTACTCCATATATAAGGATAACAAAGATGCATACAGAGAGAGAGGGGTGATTGAATTAGAGCCGATAGCTTTTAATCAATAGTAGTTCTCGTCTATACCCAAGTCACCTGGCTCTGAAACAAGTATCTCGGGGCCACTTGGGTATATCAAAGGCAAAAAAGCGTTGCCCTCCCACCTTTTTAGTGCATTCCCTTCCATCGTGTAAGTACATGCTCATTGTACTTTTTGAATAGCCCTTATCTTCAGTGAGCCAGCCCAAATAAACCTCATAACAAGTTGAACTCCACATTCTGACACTCTAATGTATGCATTTAGTTGCCTATTTGTTTTTTCATGGGTTGACTTTTATTTCATGAAGTATTGTCTGTGAGTGTGATCACTGTACAGGATACTAATGATGTCCAAATAGCTGCCTGTTCAAGCACCTCTGAGTCAAATAATCGTTTGAAATCAGTCCAGAATATTGAGCTGAGCGTTTGTCTTTTAGGCATTTTCATCAATCAGCACAGAAAAAAATGAGGAGTTTTACATCGACTGCTCTTTGTGATGAGGTTGATTGAGTTTAGTTTGAGGAGACTTGGGCATAGCGATTGGTTTAATGGTATGAATGGTAATTAATTTTTATGAAAAGGATATTTATGAATAACAATGTCTTGATTTTGGCCAGTGTGATGGGGTTATTGAACCCATTACACGATGCACTTGCTCACCAGACTTCTTCGCTTGATGGAAGTGAGTTCATCGGCATTGGAGGTACTGAACCCTCCCAGCAACTTAGCTACCCAGAGACCCAAAAGGGTGATGTTGTCGATGAATATTTTGGTCACCAAATTCAGGATCCCTATAGATGGCTTGAAGATGATCGAAGCGTAGAGACAGCAGAATGGGTGCAGGCGCAAAACAGCGTGACTTTTCAGTACCTAGAACAGATCGAGTATAGAGAACACATCAAAGAGCGATTAACGGCCTTGATGAGCTATGAAAAACTAGGGCGTCCTTTTAAAGAAGGGGAATACCAATACTTTTATAAAAATGATGGGTTACAGAACCAGAGCGTGCTCTACCGACAGCGAGAGGGCCAAGAGCCAGAGGTCTTTATCGATCCCAATACTTTTAGCGAAGATGGCACCACTTCTTTATCTGATGTGAGCTTTTCCCCCGATGGTTCAAGAGTCGCTTACAGTATATCGGAAGGAGGAAGTGACTGGCGTAAAGTGATCACGATAGAGACAGAAACGAAGCGTGTGATTGGTGAGACACTTAAGGACATTAAGTTCAGTGAAATCAGTTGGTTTGGAAACGAGGGCTTTTATTACTCCAGCTATGATAAGCCAAGCGGCAGTGAAATGTCAGACAAAACGGATCAACATAAGCTGTATTATCATCAGCTTGGGTTAAGCCAAGAGGAAGACAGATTGATCTTCGGCGGCAAAGATGAGGAAAAGCATCGTTATGTTTCTGGAGAGATATCCAGTGATCAACGCTACCTGTTCATCAGTGCAAGTACTTCAACATCAGGTAATAAGTTATTCTTTAAAGACCTTTTAGAGGTTGGTAGCTCCATTCAGACAATTGTAAATAATACTGACTCCGATACTGAACTGCTTAAAGTCAATAATGGTATTGCTTACTTTGTGACGAATTTCAATGCGCCAAATAAGCGTGTTGTTAAAGTCGACCTGAAGGCTCCGCAACCAGAAAATTGGCAAGATGTGATCCCTGAAACGGATCAGGTGCTGAATATTTCGATGGCGGGTGGTTTTTTATTTGCACGCTATATGGTCGATGCGATGTCTAAGGTGAAGCAATATGACATGCAAGGACTGTTTGTTCGTGATATTGCCTTGCCAGGGTTAGGAAGTGTGACGGGCTTTAATGGTAAAGAAAGTCAAACGGAGGTTTATTACTCTTTTTCTAACTACAAAACACCAAAAACAACGTATCGCTTCAATGTGTTAACGGGGCAAAGTGAATGGTCTAGCCGCTCAAATGTTCCATTTGATACTGAACAATATGAATCAAAGCAGGTATTTTATTCCTCTAAAGATGGAACCCGCATACCTATGGTGGTTACTTACAAAAAGGGCACGCCAATGGACGGCAGTGTCCCAACGATTCTTTATGGTTATGGTGGGTTTAATATCAGTATCACGCCTCGCTTTAGAGCCAGAGAAGCGGCTTGGTTAGAGCTTGGAGGCATATATGCCGTAGCTAATATTCGAGGTGGTGGAGAGTATGGTAAACGTTGGCATGACGCGGGGACTCAAATGCAAAAACAAAATGTGTTTGATG
The DNA here is from genome assembly GCF_002849855.1 of Vibrio azureus. NCBI lineage: Bacteria > Pseudomonadati > Pseudomonadota > Gammaproteobacteria > Vibrionales > Vibrionaceae > Vibrio > Vibrio azureus. The sequence goes on along the minus strand of NZ_CP018617.1, from coordinate 1,061,462 downwards.
ACTTTATCGCAGCAGCAGAGTTTTTAATCAACGAGAAATATACCTCGAGTAGCAAATTAGCCATTAGTGGGGCCTCTAACGGAGGATTATTGGTTGGAGCAGTGATGACTCAACGTCCCGAATTGTTTCAGGTGGCGCTCCCTGCCGTTGGGGTACTCGATATGCTGCGTTATCACACCTTCACCGCTGGAGCTGGGTGGGCATACGATTATGGCACTGCGGAACAGAGTGAAGAAATGTTTCAGTATTTAAGGCAGTACTCGCCAGTCCATAATGTTCAGGTAGGAACCTCTTACCCAGCAACATTAGTCACAACTGGGGATCATGATGATCGTGTTGTTCCTGCACACTCGTACAAGTTCGCAGCGGAACTCCAATCTAAGCAAGAAGGCGCTCTACCGACGTTATTACGAATTGAGACGAACGGGGGGCATGGTGCTGGAACGCCAACGCATAAAATTATTGATAAATATGCAGATGTGTATGCGTTTACTTTATTTAATATGGGTATAACAAGCTTACATTAACCATCAAAACTTACATTAGCGATCAAATTAGGCTGCCATTTTCGGCAGCCTTGTTACGTTTACCCTATACCCTATATCTAAGGGTATAGGGTCAACTTTGAAAGTGACCTCCAGATTCTTAATTTGGAGGCCTTTAATGTTATCTGGGCGTTATTTATGTATTGAAAGCATTAATTTGGGCAAGGTAAAACGCGCAGAGTATAAGTTTGATTATCACTAAGTGGTGGAGCGTAAAAAACGCCACATTCGGTCATACTCGCGTTAGCACTATCTTTGCGTGCGATGACCACTTCACGCTGGTTAGAACTCTGAGGAGGTCTAATAATTTTCCAATCGGGGTCGGGTCCATCTAGTCCTTTAACGAGTAAAGGTAGGCTTTCATTATCGGCATCTGGGTAGCCATAGAGAAATACACAATTTTTGGGACCATTGAGCTGACAACCATCAAAAGGAAGGGATTGCTTCGGAGTAATGTCAGTAGACACAACATTAGAAACATAGGGTAAGTTTTCTTGACTATTGGCGGCGAGCTTGGCATATCCTATGCCTAATGCAGAAGCTATAGCCCCTTTCATCCCTTCTAAACTTGCTGAACGAGCATCATCTTGTAGATCTAAAAATTTTGGTGCGGCGATAACGGCTAAGATACCCAAGATAACAATGACAACCACAAGTTCAATTAAAGTAAAGCCTAGTTTGTTTTTCATAAATCCCCTTTAATATCAATGTTTAGTGTGTTTTCTTGGCCCGGAGGTACAAACCCAGAACGTTTCCTTGAGTTGGCTTTTAGGGTACTGGGGCAGATATAATGCATTTGAAGTGTAAGATAACAACTCGTAACGTCAAGCAGTCCAAACAAAGTAACGTTACTGCTCATTTTTATTATCTTCTTAGCTTTCCTTGAATCCGACGCTATTGACATTTTTCTTAAGCAAGTATTTTTCAACCATTAAAGTATGTGGCATAATTCAATGGTTTATAATCTAAATGACAGAAAATGATGTGGTCAATAAATTTTGATTCAATGACGTGGGTCGCGATGGGGCTGATATTTCTTGGGTCTTATGTACAAACGGCCATTGGCTTTGGTCTAGCTATTGTTTCAGCGCCGCTCCTTATTCTATGGGCACCAGAATACGTACCCGCTCCGATTTGTCTCGTGGCGTTATTTATTTCTTTATTAAATAGTATGAAACACCGCAGTAGCATTGAAATCGGTGGCCTGAAAATGGCGCTGTTGGGCAGAGTACCGGGTTCTATAGTTGGGGGGATGTTATTGTTTTATGTTTCTACACAAGCTTTAACTCTCTGGATTGGTTGCTTGGTGCTATTTGCTGTCCTTGTCAGTGTATTGCCCTTTAGAATTGAACCAACCCCTAACAGAATGTTTTCTGCGGGTTTTTTCTCTGGGCTTTTTGGGACGAGCTCTGCAATAGGGGGGCCGCCAATGGCGTTATTACTACAACATCAAGAAGCCAACCAGTTACGCGGTAACTTATCTGCATTCTTTGTATGTAGCTCTATCATATCCCTTATAATTCAGATACCTGCTGGCTTTTTTAATGTTCAATACTTTATGTTGACATTACCATTGTTACCCGCTGCCGCTCTTGGTTACTGGTTAGCAATTCAAACAACGCAAAAATTACCTAAAGAAAAAGTGAGGCTTGGGGCGCTTACGTTGTGTTTTGTTTGTGGTGTAACAGCTGTAATTGAGGCTTTGATATCTATACCCAAGTGACTTCAAGATGCTTGATTCAGTGACACGCTCCCAAAGGGCGAGCGACTTTTACTCTCAGACTTTATTAACGATTCTCAATGTAGAACCATTATATCTTTGAATCGTTGCCGCGCCTGAGAGCTAAGGCCATCTCGCTGAAAACAGTATCTTAAGGTTATTTGGATATAAGTAACTTCAGAAATTCTGAATCATGGTTCTTGAAGGCACATGAAGAAAGCTTGTACGCCTCCCAAAAATAATGTTACAGAAAAAGTCATACATGTGTTTAAAGTGCAAGCATTCACATTGTCGAAGATTTATCAACGATGTGGTGAGTTTGAGTTATGCTAATTACCAAGTTGCCCCGTTAGTCTAGGGGCTCCTAGCCAAATTGACGTTGTTAGTGAACAGCCTTGTTCTTCTAACGAAGCCAATCACTTTTTGTGATTGGCTTTATTTTTCTACGCTATCCAGAGCGATCAAGGCTTTAGATTATTTAGCTATCGTAATCCAGACGAGACGATGATCTGAGGATACTTTCTTACCATTACCTTGCTCTCCAAGGCGTTGATCATTGACAAGGGGGTAACCTTGTTGATAAGAAGCTGGCCAATAAACACCCGATTGAACTACCTTGAGATTTGCTGAAGGAATTGCGTAGTCGACACCGAGACCAAAAGTTGACGTAAGCCTATCTGGTCTTGGGTGTGAAGATGAGCTATCAGCAGCATGCTCATCAGCGCCTAGGCTGTTTGGATATAAAGATCCGTTCATGACATGTTGATTAACCAGTGGATCATTATGAAGTTCTTGCATGATCTCGCTAAAACCATCTCCAGCTAAAGGATCCAAGTTCTGATCGCCCATGATGACAAATTTTGCTCCACTTTCTAATCCACCTTTTAATCCATTGTCATCATAAAAATAGTTTTCTCCTCGGATGTAATGGTGCCAAAATGCAACTTCAGCGCCATTTTGTTGTTTGTTCTTGCCTGAGTCGAAGACTGGAGGAGTAGGGTGAGACATTAATAAGTGAACGGTTTCATTTCCACCTTCAGTTGGGATGACAATTGGGGCATCAACATGGTTTTTAGATGAAAGACGAATCTGCTGCCATTCTTCGTCATTATACCAGTTGTCTCCACAGGACATCCCTTGTGGTAGTGAGATCGAGCCATCACAAACGGTAATTGTTGGAATACCTTCACCTTTCATATCCTTCCATTTAAAAGTTTGGAAAGTACGAGTATGATCGGAATCTATTTTATAACGAGAGAGCAACGCAAAAGCATATTGTCCATGGTAACGACCAAACCCCCAGCTGTCACCAGGTAGCTTACCTATAATCCCATCGTTATTGAGATCTAACTGACTGTTCAGTCCAGTATTGGTTGAATAAGATTCGAAATATGGGTAAGTAATAGGGGATAGGTTGGCTGATTTACCAGCACCATCAAGACTTTGAGCAACAGAAAGGTAATTACGTTGGAAGCCTTCTAGCGCCGCTTTATTTTCACCAGTACCATCATTATTGAATTCAGCCATCATTAATACATCTGGGCGGTTTTTTTGTATAATTGCGGCTACATTTCTAATTTGAATAACTTTTTCAGCAAGGCTTCTATCATTACTGCTAATGGTGTTGTCGAAATAGCCGCGAACTAACGCATTTTGTTTTTCTGGCTCAATTTGCATCTCAGAAAGTAGAGTCTCAAAGGAGTCACGATCAAAAGAAAGGTTATATGTGGCTATTTTTATCGATGTTGACTCTTGAGTTGATTCTGAACTGTCTTGGCAACCCGTTAAGAGAAGTGCACTGACTAACAGCGCGAGAGAGGATTTTATCATAACCTTGTTGATATTGTATTTAGTAAAAGTGAGCGGATACTAAAACGAACTGACCCATTTTAAAGTGATCTACGTCATGCAAACGTTTGCTTTATAGTGTGTTTAACGATTTAAATTGTGATTTATCCTAGGTTTGCTCATTAAATAAACAAAAAATATACTCAGGTAAAGTCCAGTAAGGAGCGAGATAGGAAAATGTATCAAGGATATCAACAAAACTTGTCTTTAATGATCTCTCCTTGGCTTTCTGTCGAGCCTTTATGTACAAGTCATGCCTCTGGTTTACTCAAAGCGGTTAACTCATCCCGTGAAAACTTATCTCTCTATCTACCTTGGGTTAATACTGTCAGGACAGAGCGAGGGGCCATAAATTACATCAAAGACAGAATCGGTATTCCCTTACCAGAAGTCTTCTGGGTTGCTTTGATGCGCAATGGTGTTTTTATTGGTGTCTTTGGCATTAAGGGGCTGAATACGGAAAACGGGAGCGCGGAGATTGCTTACTGGCTGACAGAAGCAGGGAGAGGTTACGGTGTTATCGGCGCGGTACTCAATACATTCTTACCATTGATAAGAAAGCGTGGAAAAATACAAACTTTGCAGTTTCAGTGTATGGAAAATAACCCTGCAAGTATCAAAATTGCTCAACGCGCTGGCGCTGTTTTTAAAGACTATATTTCTCATGAATTCTATGGTTTGGGAGCTGATAAGCAATTAGGTGTTTATGAGTTATACTTGGCTTGTTCTGATGATCAAGATAAGTGTTGATGGTAAAAATAAGGAGCAAGGTATGAACGCCATTATAGAAATTGATGTTGGCAAAACATTACTGCAAAAGTTTGAACAACTGCAACATGCCTACAAAGCTGACCCTTATCCAAACCTCGCAACACGAAAAGAAAAGCTGTTGCTTTTAAAGCAGCAATTACTTACTCATGAACAAGAGTTAATCCAAGCCGTTAATGACGATTTTGGGTATCGTTCTGCATTTGACACTATGATGGCTGATGTCATGCCTAGCGTTACTCAAATTAGCTACACATTAAAAAACTTGGAAAAATGGTGCAAGCCAAGTTCTCGCCATGCTGGTTGGTTACTTTCGCCTTCTAGAGTTCGTGTTGAATATCAACCTTTAGGAGTGGTGGGCATTATATCTCCATGGAACTTTCCTATCTTGTTGAGTTTATCTCCTCTTATTACTGCCATCGCCGCTGGCAATAAAGCCATGATAAAATTAAGTGAGTTTACGCCGAGAACAAACAAAGTCCTCATCAATGTATGCCGTCAGTTAAGCGATGACGTCCAAATTGTAGAAGGAGAGACTGAGGTTGCTCAAGCATTTACTCAACTGCCTTTTAATCATCTCTTTTTTACTGGTTCAACCAATGTAGGTCGCTCAGTAGCTAAAGCTGCTGCAGAAAACTTGACGCCGATTACTTTGGAGTTGGGAGGTAAATCACCGGTGATCATCGCTGATGACATCAATCTAAAAAAAGCAGTGGATGCAGTGCTTCTAGGTAAATGTATGAATGCTGGACAGATTTGTGTTGCTCCAGACTATGTTTTTGTTCCGGAACAGAAATTAAATGATTTTGTGACTCTTTTCTTGAAGCGCTTCAGTAAGTTTTATATTCAAACTAAACAAAATCAGCAGTTAACTCATATCATTAATCAACGCCAATATGAGCGTCTCAAAGCCTTGTTAGACGACGCTCAAAATAAAGGAGCAGAAATTCATACGGTCGAAAGCCATAGTTTGCAAGGAAGGTGTTTATACCCTCATTTAGTCACGAAAGTGTCTGAAGAGATGAAGATTATGGAGGATGAGATTTTTGGCCCTATATTGCCAATTAAGCCTTATTCAAATATTAGCCAAGTCATCGAATATATAAATAACAAGCCGAGACCGCTAGCGCTCTATATCATGTCTGAAGAAAAGCCATTAATCGATAGAATTGTTAGTAGTACACATAGTGGCGGTGTGGGGATTAATGACACCATTCTACATGTCGCTGCTGAGGATGCTCCTTTTGGAGGAATAGGGGCATCTGGAATGGGGCATTACCATGCGGAAGAGGGATTTAAAACTTTCAGTCATGCCAAAACCGTTTTTCACACGCCGACATGGCTACCTCGAGCTCGATTATTGAGCAGACGAAGAGATCAAGCTATGAAAATATTGCGTAAGGTTTTTATTCGTTAAAGTTCAGGTCCCTACCCAAGTGATCGATAACTGTGGCGGAGCCAGAATATGAAAGGTGGCCTGTATCCGTGTACATAGCGTCGTGTTCACCTAATGCCATTTTACATACTCCTTCCGGGCATATTACCGAGGTGAGGTCTATGAAGGTAACGTGTTTAAATGCTGATAAATATTGGGAAAGTTCGGTGATGTGTTGATAAAAACCTGGGGCTGGAGCGAAGTCACAGTTCTCGTTGCCATCGTCATTAAACATTTTTTCTTTCCACAGGCATTGGCCAATGTGCTTTGGAGCTGAGGGGGGCGGTCCAACAACAATGACATCTTTTGAACTTAGCTCGAGTAAAAGCTCACCAAAAGATTGTTCATATTCGTGATTAGATAGCTCTTTATCGAAGTTAGAAGAAATCACCACTTGTTCAATGGATGGCGTTGTTAGAATCGTTTCGAGCGATTGTGTAAAAAAGTCACCACATCTAAGGTTAACAGCATCCCTTATATGATCAATATAGCCAATGGCACAAGAATCTTGGGTCAGTTGAACCACACCTGAAGGCGTTTTATGAGCTAAAGGAGTAACAAGTACCATACTGTAGCTATTACCTAATACCGCCGTTGTGGGCGTTGTACTGGAAGAGCATTGAGCATTGATGACACTGTTTCCGTTACACTCTAGTCCATAGCCATTATTGACTTTCATTGCTGCAAAAAAAGCATTTCGCTCAGGAAAACCACCATTCTTATGCCCCCAAACCCCTAAAGTTATCAGTAGAACAGATAGAGAGAAAATGAAGGCTGTTAGTGTCGGCATGGAAATGACATTGCGCCGACGAAAAGGCTTTTCAACAAAACGCCAAGAAGCGTAAGACAGCAGGAATAGAAGGAGAGTATAGGTAAAAAGGTGGAAGTGTTGCTCTGCTAGATAACGGTAGAAAACTAATATTGGGATGTGCCATAAATAGAGGCTATAACTCATCAGGCCGATAAAAACGACAGGTTGTAAGCTTAAAGTTTTACCGAATAAGGTCTCTTTTGAAGTGAATAGGATCATCATGGCACTGCCCATGACTGGAATCACTAATAATGTCCCTGCTGCCCCTTTTGATTCATTAAATGCAATGGCTGCATACAAAACCAATATAAAGCCGATGATAGCGAGGATGTTATTCGGCCTTATTTGTGTTCGGATCATGCATAAGGCAACCAATGAGCCAGCTGCAAGCTCCCAAGCTCTGGTGAAAATCAAATAAAAGACAAAATCTGCATTCGCTTTTAGCATTTGCGTCGCAAGCAGACTTGAGACAAACACCCCGATAAAAAAGAACAAATACCACAACCAATTACCTCTTGAAAGCAGGATCAAAAGAAGCGGAATAAACAGGTAATACTGTTCTTCTACTCCCAAGCTCCAAGTGTGAAAGAGCGGGTTAGACTCTTCTTCAAGTCCAAAGTAGTTATGTCCTTTTAAATACAAGAGGATATTGGAAGCCGAGAGTATGGAAGAAGTAGCAAACTGGCCGACATCTTTATGACTTTGAGGTAAAAATAGCCACCAAGAGAGCACATAAGTCACGGTGATGACGACTAATAAGACCGGAATAATACGTCTAATTCTTCGTTCGTAGAAGTTAGCCAAACGAAATTGGTTTGAATTTAAATCATGTAAGATGATGGTTGTGATCAAATACCCACTGATAACGAAAAACACATCCACGCCGATGTAACCACCCGAGAAGAATGAAATGTCAGCATGAAATAACACCACTAGAATAACGGCTATCGCTCTCATTCCATCGATTTCAGGTCGATATGTCATATCTGTCTCCTTGCAATATCGACTTCAGTGAGATGAATGTCGTTAGTGCCAAAATAAAACGTCGAAATCCTTTGGTACCTATTGTATGTGGAGTGATGAGAGTAGAGTTATCTCCTATTTAACAGAAGTTAAAGAGATAGAAAGAAGTGCTTCCAACTCCTCATGAGTAAGTAGATCGTGAACATCTGCCTGTTGTGTACCTCGGTCAGTAAACCCTGCATGACTGAGTAGGGATTTTTTTTGTTGTGGTGTTAGGTCATTAACTAATTGAAGGAATTGCGAAAAATCTTTGTTATTCATGGCTGGAACGCTCCGTGTCTCAGGATGTTAGGTAGTAAACAGTTCTAAGCCATTTTAGTTAGGTAGCCATTAATTTTCTTTTTAATATCAATTAATTGTTCACTGACGAGTAGGATTTGATCCTCACTAGGTGCAATGTGTTGATTTGTAGACGCCTCTATTATTTTTAGTCGTTCTACAACAGCATCTACACCAAATGATGATAGCACCCCTTTCAAGCTATGGGCAAAAATAAACAGTTCTGACCAGCTCTCATTATTATATAAATTGATTATAGTATTAGAGGCATCAGAGTACTCTTCAAGGTAGGCAAGAAAAACCATTTGGATTATCACAGGATCATTATCCATGTATCTATTCAGCTCTTCGAAGTTAATCATGAGGCCTCTCCTTGAGTCGCCCTTATATCAAAAGGAGGGGGAAGGGTGGTTGAAAAAGCCCCTGATATATAGTCGTTCAACCACATGTTCCAATTCGGCGGTAGAGAACATTTCTGTAAATATTGGACAGTGTTTTGTTCGGCTTGGTTCTTTTTGAGAGCATCATCGTTGCAAAGAGATAGCAATTTCATTTCTATCGAAAAGGGATAACGTTCCTGGGAAAAGTCACGTGGGTGATCCTTTTCCTCGAGAAGCAATTTATGATCAGAAGTGTTAGACCGAGAGAGAAGCACTAAACTATGTCTGATGCTGAGTTCACCGAAATGCTCTAATAAGGGTAACGAATGTCGAAGCATGACTAGGGGCATTTTGTATAAGTTTTCGTAGTAATGACTGAGAGCAAAAAGCAGCTTTTTATGGGCCTTTTCTGGTTCCCCATCCGTTAAAAGTAGCCGACATTGGGTTAATTGTTTAAAAGCAGAAAGAGCCACCCGCTGTTGGGTATGAAGCTGACGATGAATCAGTAGAAACATTGTGTTTAAATTATGCAGCATTTCTTTTCTGCTTTGAGGTGTGTTCAATTTCTTGAAATGTTCCATGATAAAGTCGACATAGCTAAACATGGCGTTTAGCCACAGACTGTCAGTAGCAGAGACTTTTTGTGCAAAAGTATGACCTAATTCATAAAGTTTACTTAAATTCCCCAGCTTTGAGGTGATTCTTACTGCAGTGATCATCCTTTGGCTACTACTCGGTGTTAACTCAAATGCTCTATAAGCATAAGTAAATGCGGTATTAAGCTCGTTGAGGGACTCATACAAACCAGTGAGGTTATCTATTGCTCTTAAACAGAGGGGATTGCGGGTAACAAAGTCTGATAAAGTCATAGCCGCTTGTTGTAACTGCCCTTTATGAAGCAGCAGGAAAGCTTCAGCACATACTTTACTGGCATGATCTTTAGTAGAACAAAAAGGGAGAAACGCTTCTAGATCTGAGTGCATCTGTTGTTCGACTAATGTATCGATGAGTAACGATTCGACATTAAGGCTGTTAGGGTATTGACGTTTGATAGAGATTAATTCATTTAAGCTGACCTTATTCAGCTTACAAAGTTGTTGCTCGACATTTGCAAGGTCAGTTTGCTCTTTCATTCCTGCTAGGATTCTTGCTTTTAATGCCTTTGTTTGCAGAGGTTTAGTTAGCATATACCGCACTCTTCCAGATAACGCGGTGAGGACGGTTTCTTGACTTGCGTCTCCTGAAATCATGAGGACGGCGGTGGTATCGGAGATCACTTTAGCTCGGCTCATTAAATTAATCAGTTCAACGCCAGTAAAGTTGTAAGAGAGATGGTAGTCGACGATGAGGCATGAATAAAAACGAGATTTGGCAGTGCTTAAAGCCTCAGATGCAGAGTGGACACAGGTAATATTATTTGTGTCGGCTCCTAATGAAATTAGCTGCTGCCTAATCAGGACGGTTGATGTCTTGCAATCATCAATGACCAAGATAGTTAATTGGTTAAGACCTGCTTTTTGCTCTGTATCCAAAGTCAATCTCTCTTTTATTCGGATGTGATCGATATCTTGCTTCATCAAATGCATCACATCATGACAGTTAATAATTACTGCTCAGGAACTGTTCAGGTGACGAATATTGTATCCAAAAGAAATCATTGTGCGCTTGTCGTCTCATTGAGACCAATAAATTTGAATCATTTTTGTGCTATTGACCACAATAAAGGTGTGTAATTGGTTTTACTTATCTATTGATAGTTTGATCTTTATATAAAAACAACTATTACTAATCCTTTTTATTGGTACGGTGTGCTATAAGTTTGTTTTAGGGGCGTATAAATCTTGCCAGGCTATACACCTACTAAAACTGATGTCAATCAAATTTAATGAGGGTGTTTTTATGAATGACAAGGAATACGATTATCCTGCGAGCTACAACCTAATTTCTATTACTGATCCTTCCAGTTACATAAAGTATGCCAGTGCAAACTTCAATGAAGTGGCCGGGTTTGATGACAAGGAATTGATAGGTCAGCCGCATAATATTGTCCGTCATCCAGACATGCCACCTCGAGCGTTTGAAGATATGTGGGCTCACCTCAAGGCGGGTAAGCATTGGATGGGGATGGTAAAAAATAAAAGAAAGCATGGTGGTTACTACTGGGTAGATGCCTTTGCTTCTCCAATAAAATACAAGGGCGAAACTGTAGAGTATCAATCAGTTAGGTTTAAACCCGACCGAGCTTATGTAAAACGTGCGGAAAAAGCCTATGCCAAGATGCGTAATAACAGCCAGCCCTTTCAAATGTTCCTTCCAAGAACTCGGCTATGGATGCGCTCAGCACTGTTTATTATCTTATCTAGCCTTGTAGGTTACGGACTGATACACAATGGGCAATCGCCACTACTCAGTTTTGGCGTCGTAGCGATATTGTCCACTTTGGCGACCTATATTCTGACTAGACCGATTGAAAAATTGACTAAACAATGTCGAAAGGATTTTAATAACCCTTTGATGGAATACATATATTGCGGAAAAATCAATGACCTCTCTGAGATTGAGTTGGCTTTAAAAATGCGCAAACAATACGCTGACGCATTGCTCGGACGAATCAGTATTTCAGTGAAAGACTCATGCGATATAACGAGTATTAATGCCAATCGTGCTGCAGAAAATAGTGATCGTGTTACCAGTAACTTGAGTGAACAAAAGACAGAGATAGACTCAGTTGCGACCGCTGTTAATGAGATGCAAGCTTCATCTTCTGAGATCTCAACCAATGCTCAGGCTACTGCAGATGCGACGGTTAAAGCACAAGACACGATGACTCAAAGCCGTGAAGTCATCGATGAAGTCAATCACTCGGTGTTGGGCTTAGTGAAAGAATTAGGTGATATTTCTGATGTTGTACTCCGCCTAAACCATCAAACAGAGCAAATTGGTACGGTGATCGAAGTTATCAATGATATTGCCGAGCAAACGAACCTCTTAGCCCTAAATGCTGCTATCGAAGCCGCGAGGGCTGGCGATCAAGGACGAGGTTTTGCTGTTGTTGCTGATGAAGTGAGAACCTTGGCAAAAAGAACTCAGGATTCGACAACAGAAATAAAATCTGCGATCGAAAGTATTCAAAGTGGCAGCCAGTCTGCAGTTTCTGCTCTAGAAAAAGGCAATGATATGTCGACAGGAACCGTATCGCTACTCGGTACTGCTTTAGAAAGTATTCAAGACCTTGAGCGCTTAGTACAGGATGTTGTTGAAAGAAATCAACAAGTCGCTGTTGCCATAGAAGAGCAGGTTTATGTGACCGATGAGATTAATCAAAATATTCAGATATTGAACCTTAAATACAATGAGTCATATGACCTGATGACAGAAACCAATCAAATGAATTCCAGCGTCAAAGAGAGCAGTAAGGATTTATCTGAAATGATCAGTAAATTTGCATCAAATCAGTAATCAATAGGTTCGGATAAAATTTAACCTCGAAAGATATACAGACCCTAGCTATATTTACATTTGAATAGATTGTAATTTAATACTGTATACGTGGTGGTGGTTAAATGAGGTTTATTATTAAAATTGGAGCTATTGGTTGTCTATTGAGTCAAAATGCACTTGCTGAAATAGAGTCCATTTATCCCTTTTTTGGAGGCAGCGTTGGTTACCAATTGTCGCAAGATAACTTATACAACCATGATCCAAAGGGAGCGATATTTGGCTTGTTCGCAGGCCTCAGGTTTTCACCAACATGGTCTTGGGACTTTGAGTATCAAGACCACCAAAAGTTAAAGGCAACCGCAACTGACATAGAAGTAAAAACGTGGTTCTTACAAACTGCAATTCGTTATGATTGGCCATTCAAGCAAGATATGGCTTTATATGGTAGATTAGGTGGAGCGTATTGGGATCTCGATAAGAAAGCCCCTGCAGTAGACGGGAATGATAAAACAGGTTTTTCTCCTCTTGCAGAGTTAGGTTTAAGCTATTCATTGTCCCCAACTCTGGATATGTCGATAGGGTACCAGTACATAGATCGCATCGGCACCTCAAATACCGGTTATTACGACAGTCATGCCGCCATTCTTCGCCTTTCATATGCCTTCCAGTATAAAGGCATAGAGGACTCAGTTGGAGAATCTTTCGTGGGTGAGCCTCTTGCTGAGGAACTTTTAAAACTTGAAGCTGAACCTCCAGTATCAAACAGCCCAGTGTCGCATCACGCATTTCAGCGAACATCATCGAATAAAAATTGCCATTTTGCGTTTGGGAAGATAGAACTCAATCAAGAATGTCAGCAGTGGTTACAGGCTTATATTCAAACCCTAAAGAAGTACCCACAAGCTAAGGCAAGGATCACAGCACATACGGACTCTACGGGTTCCTCAACACATAATAAGAATTTATCGCAAAAAAGAGCAGAAAGTGTCGCTCAGTTTTTCATTGAAAGTGGCGTCAATAGCGAACAGTTAACCGCAGTTGGCTTAGGGGAAGTGGCGCCTATAGCGAGTAATTCAACAAAGCAAGGGAGAGCGCAAAATCGTCGAATCGAAGTGACAATTTTTGAGTATGATTATTAAGAGCAAGCAAAATCAATGAAAGGCTGATTTAGTTGAGTGTGATTGATCATTAAAATCACACTCGAACTTTTGTTACATATTTTGGTAATTAGGGCCACCTCCACCTTCCGGTGCCTTCCAAATGATATTTTGCGATGGATCTTTGATATCACAAGTTTTGCAATGAATGCAATTAGCAGCGTTGATTTGGAATGTCTTTACGTTATCAACCTTAACGATTTCATAAACACCCGCTGGGCAATAGCGCTGGCTTGGCTCATCAAATTGTTCTAAATGCTGCTGAAGTGGAAGAGACTGATCTGTCAATTGTAAATGGCAGGGTTGATTCTCTTCATGTTGCGTGCCTGATAGAAAAACAGAAGAGGGTTTATCAAAGCTGATAATGCCATCAGGCTTTGGGTAAATAATCGGTCGACATTTCTTCTTCGGTTTTAATTGTTGATGATCGAGTTCATTATCTAGGACAGTCCAGGGCACTGAACGATGAAACAAAGCGTGCCAGACATTGTGCTCCAATGTGGAAAGTGCACCGCCAGCTAAATTGCCAAATTTGTGTAAATTAGCGCCAAAATTGCGAGTATTGTATAGCTCTTTATACAGCCACGATGACTCAAATAGATACTGATAATCTGGCGTTGCATTCGATGAATCCCAAGCTTTAACTATGGCTTCAGCAGCAAGCAAACCGGATTTCATTGCTGTATGAGTCCCTTTTATTTTGGCGACATTTAACGTTCCAGCGTCACAGCCGACCAATATGCCACCGGGAAATTGCTGTTTTGGTAGCGATGATAACCCTCCTTTAGCAATGGCTCTAGCTCCATAAGAGATGCGTTGTGCTCCCTGCAGGTGAATCTTGATGGCTGGGTGTTGTTTAAAGCGTTGAAACTCATCGAAAGGGCTTAAATAAGGGTTGCTGTAATTTAAATCTACAATCAGGCCAACAGCAACTTGACGGTTTTCTAAGTGATACAGAAAACCTCCACCCGTAGTCTGACTTTTACTCAAAGGCCAACCTGCTGAGTGAAGGACATCACCAGGCTGAAAGTGATGATCTTCTGGTAATTCCCAGATCTCTTTTAATCCGAGAGCATAATGTTGTGGTTGCTTGTCTTTCGCTAAATCGAACTGTTGTATTAACTCTTTGCCTAAATGACCGCGGCAGCCTTCTGCAAAGATTGTGTAGCGAGCTCTTAATTCAATTCCGGCTTCGAAATTAGGCTTTTCGTGACCGCTTTTATCTAGCCCCATATCACTGGTATTGACTCCGATCACTTGTCCTGATGGGTCATAATTAATACTTGAAGCGGCAAAACCTGGATAGACATCGACCCCCAAAGATTCAGCTTGTTGGCCAAGCCAACGGCAAAAATTGGCTAGGCTGATTACATAATTATCGCTGTTATTGTGCATTGGGTTTGGTGTAAGCCAGGAAGGGATGGAAAGGCTATTGAGCTCATTAGTTAAATAAAGAAACTGGTCACTTTGAACCGAGGCTGAAATGGGAGCGCCCATATTCCGCCAGTCTGGAAAGAGTTCATCCAGCGCTTTTGTTTCCAAAATAGCACCTGAAACAATATGTGCACCGAGCTCTGAACCTTTGTCCACCACACAGATGGAGAGAGGGGATTCACGGTTTTGGTTTAACTGCGCTAATCTACAAGCAGCGCTTAAACCCGAAGGGCCAGCACCTACAATGATAACGTCAAACTCCATGCATTCTCTATCCATGACTTGCTCCCTTAAATTCGATCTTTTTATAAGCCTAATTAAAAAAACTATAGTTGCAGTTGACGTAAACGTAAACTTTACTAAGCTGAAATAGTATCGACATGATTGGCGGACAGTGATTTTTGGTGACGTTGTCACACTTTTTCTTGTAAAAGGTAATTAATCACCGCCTTTCAAATGATTGCATCATGATAGATGTAGAGAATATGACGTAATTCATAGGGCATGAATCGATTTAAGATCGGCTAGGAGGGAATGTGAAAATATTAGTTGCGATAAAGCGCGTCATTGATCCTTACGTTAAAGTAAGAGTCAAATCTGATGGCTCGGGTGTAGAGAGTAACAATGTCAAAATGACGATGAACCCTTTTTGCGAAATAGCCGTTGAAGAAGCCGTTCGATTAAAAGAATCAGGTGTTGCTGACGAAGTCGTCGTGATATCAATAGGCGATAAGAGTTGTCAAGAGCAGTTAAGAACGGCGCTTGCTCTAGGCGGCGATCGTGCGATTCACATTGATGTTGAAATGCCACCAGAGCCATTAGTTGTGGCAAAACTGCTAAAAAGTGTTATGGAACAGGAGCAGGCACAGCTTGTCTTGCTTGGTAAACAATCCATCGACACCGACAACAACCAAGTAGCGCAAATGTTGGCTGCTCTTACACAACGTCCGCAAGGAACGTTTGCGTCAGAAGTCAAAATCGAAGGGGATATGGCGATTGTTACTAGGGAAATCGATGGCGGCTTAGAGACATTAAAACTCACATTACCCGCTATCATTAGTACTGATTTGCGTTTAAATGAACCACGTTATGCATCTTTACCCAACATTATGAAAGCAAAGAAAAAACCATTGGAAGTCTTGACTCCGGATATGTTTGGTATCAGCGTTGTAAATACGCAACATACTTTGGAAGTGATGGCCCCACCTGCTCGTAAAGCCGGTATTATGGTGAATGACGTCAATGAACTGATTGAAAAGCTCAAAACTGAAGCGAAAGTGATATAAAAGGAACATTATTATGCACAGCAAGCCAAATGCAACCTTGGTTATTGTCGAACACGATAATCAATCACTTTCGGCAGATACGTTAAAAGTTATTAATGCAGCCTCATATCTTACTCTCAATGATTCTTCATTACCTGTCACCGCTTTAGTTGTCGGATTTCAGTGTCAATCAGTTATAGAGCAGTTGCAGCGTGTCGAAGGCGTTGATCAAATCTTATCTATTGATTCTGATGTGTACCAGCATAGATTAGCAGAAAATACTTCAGCATTGATTGCTGAAATGGCATCTGAATACTCTCATCTTTTAGCACCTGCCTCTACCTTTGGGAAAAACCTGATGCCACGTGTGGCGGCATTATTAGATGTGGGACAGCTCTCAGACGTTACAGCGATAGAGTCTTTGGACACCGTTATAAGGCCTATTTATGCCGGTAATGCACTCGCCAGAGTTCGCTCCGATGATGCGACAAAAGTGATGACAATTCGCTCAACGGCATTTGATTCAGCGACCGTATCTCCAAGCCCAGTGGTTGAAAAAGTTGTTAAGTTAGAAACCGTGATTGCTTCGCAATGCAGTGAGTTTGTTGGACAACAGAAGATGGAAACCGAAAGACCCGATCTGCCTGCTGCCAGTGTGGTAGTTTCTGGAGGAAGAGGACTAGGTAGTAAAGACAACTTTGTAATGATCGAGCAATTGGCAGACAAACTTGGTGCCGCGATTGGTGCATCTAGAGCTGCAGTTGATGCAGGCTTTGTCTCTAATGATCTTCAAGTTGGGCAAACAGGAAAAATTGTTGCCCCACAACTTTATATTGCAATCGGTATTTCTGGAGCGATTCAGCATTTAGCGGGCATGAAAGAGTCTAAAGTGATTGTCGCGATCAATAGCGATCCGGAAGCACCGATCTTTCAAGTTGCAGACTATGGGTTGGTTGGTGATTTATTTGAGGTAGTACCTGAGCTAATACAAAAGGTCACCGACTAGGTCGTTTCGTTTAGAAGCGGTTTGACTTAAACGCTGTTTAACGAAAAGAGCCTAACAGAAATGTTAGGCTCTTTGTTGAGCATTACAACAATAAGTTAACCCACTTTATTCCACACTGGCTCTGCTTAAGTGCTCAGCTAAACATCGAGTAAACCGAGCGGCTTCACCACCTGTACAAGCCCGATGATCAAACGTTACAGAGAGGGGCATTGCTTTTACACCGACCGCTTTCCCTTTTCTTAAAACGACTTTTTCGATAATTCGACCAGCCCCTACAATCGCAACTTGTGGAGGAGTGACAACAGGGGTCGCATAGATACCGGCGATAGAGCCAAAGTTCGATAAGGTAATAGTGGCATGTTGCAATTGTTCACGACCAATCTTTCTGTCACGGATCCCTTCAACCGTTTGATCTAGCCAACGACGAACATCTTTTGGCTCATATTCATCGGCATGACGAAGTACGGGAACATAAAGTCCATGGCGACTGTCGACGGCTACGCCAATATTAACGGTTGTATGCACGCAGCGTGTCATGGTTTCAGCATCGAACCATGCATTCATTGCGGGTTCTTCCTTACATGCATAAACCAATGCTTGAATTAAGCGGATGCTAATATCCTCGCCTTTTTCCCAGTTTTCCAGCAAGGCTTCCTCTGTGATAGTAACCGACGCAACGTTGTGATGTGACTCCGCCATGGTCGAAACCATCGTTCTGCGAGCCCCTTTTAATACTTCGGTACCTGGACGCTGTTTTCCGGCTTCATCGTAAATATCGGCATCAACAACCAAGCCATTAGGACCCGATCCTTTCACTTCTTTAATATCAACACCAAGCTTATTAGCGAGTAAGCGTGCAGAAGGAAGAGCAGTAATAAACTCATTGTTAGAAGTGTTATGTTCGCCACCAATCCAGAAATCATCAACATTAACACTGTGTGCACGTTGAGAAACATTACCCACTACGGTTGCTGCGTCAGCGGTTTGTTTTTTCTCTACAGGTGCTTGAGTTGCACCCAACTCATCGATTTCAAGTAGGAGGGCACCGATATTAACCACCTCACCTTCTTCCCCATGACGACTCACAATTGTGCCACTATAGGGGGCTGGTACATCAACGGTTGCCTTAGCGGTTTCCACAGTCAGCACAATTTGATCCAGCTCGACAGTATCACCGACAGAGATATGCCATTTTACTATTTCAGATTCTGCCAGTCCTTCGCCAAGGTCGGGTAAGTTAAAGGTCTTCATTTCCAATTCTCCATGAGTTCACGAGCCGCAAGGGTAATGTCTTCTTTTTGGATCATGTAATAATCTTCATTTCGATAGTAAGGCATGATTGTGTCCATACCTGTAACGCGTTTAGGCGGGGCTTTTAGTAGGCACATGGCATGCTCTGAAGTGCGAGCGATGATCTCTGCACCTACACCACATGTTTTGCTGGCTTCATGAACAACGAGAAGTCGTCCTGTCTTTTCTAGAGAATTGAGAATAGTTGCCATATCAATCGGCTTGATGCTGGCTAAGTCAATGACTTCAACTTCAATGCCTTGCTCTGATAGCGACTGGGCTGCTTGAAGCGATTCGACCACACAAGCCCCCCAAGTTACCAGTGTGATATCGCGCCCTTTGCGAAGCGTAAAGCATGTATCAAGAGGTAATGCTTCACCGTTATCAATCACCTCGGACTTTACCGTTCGGTAAATGCGTTTCGGCTCAAAGAACATTACAGGATCGTTACTGCGAATGGAGGCTAATAACAGTCCATAAGCACGTTGTGGGGAAGATGGAATAACCACTTTGAAGCCTGCAGTGTGGGCAAAAAGAGCTTCAACACTTTCAGAGTGATGCTCTGGTGCATGAATCCCTCCGCCAAACGGAGCACGAAATACAGCCGGACAGGTTAACCGGCCTCGAGTTCGATTACGCATTCTCGCGGCATGACACATCAAGTGCTCAAGCGCGGGAAATACGAAGCCTTGAAACTGAAACTCTGCCACGGGCCTTAGACCTTGTGTCGCCATACCTACCGCAACACCACCAATGAGAGCTTCTGCCAATGGTGTATCCATGACACGTCTCAAACCGAATTTTTGTTTTAGCCCGACTGTAGCGCGGAAAACGCCTCCGTTATCACCAACGTCTTCACCGAGTACAATCACATCTCGATTACGTTCCATCTCATGGTGCAAAGCAAGGTTAACTGCTTCGACTAAAGTGATTTCAGCCATGTTTGCCTCCTTGCATACGCATTGCTTTGTTAATTAATTCATCTCTTTGAGCATGGAGCTCTTGAGGAAGCGATTCATAGAGGAAATCAAAGCCTGTTTCCGGTGCTTGGTTAGGCATATTCAAGTAACGCTCTACGCTGAATTCAACCAACTTTTTGCAGTGCTCGGCCCAATTTTTTTCTTGTGTTTCGTCCCATTTCCCTTGCTGGACTAAAAAAGTTTTAAGGCGTTTAACTGGCTCATATTTCCAAGCGGTTTCTACTTCATCATTGTCACGATAACGTGTTGCATCATCTGCTGTGGTATGGTCACTTAAACGATAGCTGACGGCCTCAATCAATGTGGCACCTTTCCCTTTACGTGCACGATCTAAGGAAGTGAAAACAGCATCATAAACAGCGACGACATCATTACCGTCAACGGTAATTCCTGGTATACCAGCGCCATGGGCTTTTTTTGATAAGAAATCTGCGGCACATTGAAGGTCGCGTGGTACGGAAATAGCCCATTGGTTATTGTTTACGACGAAAACGAGTGGAATATTCCAAGCGCCTGCACAGTTTATTGATTCAAGGAAATCACCTTTGGATGTACCGCCATCTCCACACATGACTAAAGCAGCATCATGATTACCTTGAATTTTAAGCGCAGAGGCAACGCCAACAGCGTGTGTGCACTGCGTTGCAATGGGCACGCAAAGGGGGAGGTCACGGCTTGGGAAAGGGCTGTCCTCAGGTGAAAAATCACTGCCACGTTCATCTCCCCCCCAATATTGTAAGTTCTTTTCCATTCCTATTCCTCGGCACCACATAGCTGGCATATCGCGATAGTAGGGGATGAAAACATCGCTCATTTTCATCGCGCGACCAACACCGATTCCAACGGCTTCTGAACCGAGGTGTGATGGATAAGTGCCTAATTTACCCGTCCGTTGCAACGCAACTGCTTTATTATCGTAAGTACGAGCTAATACCATGTCCCGGTAAAAGCCAACTAAAGTTTGCAAATCAGCCCAGTTGGGTAATTGGCTGACTAGGTTCCCATCATGATCGATAAATCGATGCATAGGTAATGCCTGAATACTCATCTCAAGCTCCTTTGGAGAGCCGCATATCTTCGAGATTGCAGCTACTTATCATTAAACAACAGCCTATCGAGTAGTAAGGCTTTGTAGAGGTGCAGAGGCTACCTTCAAATTTCATTGTTGTTGCTCTAGCACGGTTTTTATCAAGCATGGCCAAAACAAAACAGTGTGCTGAAATATTGAGTCTGGCTAATAGTTATTGCTAATTAACGGACTCAAATCAGCGATGAATTTTGAAATAACCTACCAAGTAAGTGTAAACAAAATGTTAAGTTTTGTTTGGCGGTGAAACGTGTTTTTATTGTGCCATGAGATATTAGAGGGGGGTTTTAGTATAAAGCTCTGAATTTATAAAGATCGAAAATTAGAAGTTGAACTGAATCACTAGTATTTATATAAAATTCGCAACAAAATTACGTTGTGAAATTTTACAAAATATAGCGGAATGACGGAGAAAAAACAGGGGAGTAGAGGCTGTTGTCGGTAGCCCATAATTTAGTATGGCTTTTACCGCTGAGTTGTAAAGAAACATAGCTGCTATTCTTAAATAGCGATACGGAAGTCTCTCCTATGGAGGTATCATGCTATTTATTTTATTGGCTTTTTTAGTTTTTGGTATGTTCTGGCTGTTGTTTCACAATCGGCCTAGTAGTCTTATTTGTAGTACAAAACCTATTGATCACATGAAACCAGATCACCACGCAAAGTTAACCTATCACACTCAATCAAGTCGTCATATGACGTCTCGTGACATGGTAACAAACAGCTCAACAAACAAAGTTACACAGAATAGGGCGATAAATCATAAAGGTATCAAGAAAGTCGATGCACGATACTGGCTACGAAGATGTTCACAAATTTATCAACCCTATTGTTTACGAACGACCTTTTTTGCCATTGCTTATTTCAGCAATTTTATTGCCTCAGCTAATGCTCTTCATCTTGCGTCATACTCTGAGCAAAAAATGTATTTGCTTTTGAGTCGTACGGGTCAATCTTTTGTGATTGATCGCTACACTTTAGGGCTCTGGTCAGGGTTTATTGCCCTAGTAAGCTTCGTTATTACATGGCATTTCTCTGTCTACTGTGCTGGTAAGTTAGGGAAATACCTACATCGAATTATCTCGATACATTATCAGCGATTTTCTGCTTTGTGCTTGGGGTTTTGCTGCAGTTTTTCATACTTATTGTTAATCAGTATATTTTGGTTGTTTCGCGATGATTACTCTATTTGGTATGGACTCAGTTTAATCCCGGTCTTTTTTATACTCACTATTCCGATGCTTTGGGCGATACCTTTACCGAGGACATCGATTTCAAAACATGAATAGTTGCATCGACTGAACAATCAAGCTTCGCCAGAGTTGGGTCTATTCAGTCGCAAATTGAATTATTTTTGCAATGTTCTGACCATCAATGACAACACCTTCTACTTTGACACTTGCCCCATCTAAATCGGATTCTTGAATATTTTCTAGCCGGGTATTTTTGTTGATATGTACAGTTTTAGTCTGGAAGTCAGGAACATGTTCCGCTTGGCAAGAAAGGACAAAGTTGTGGTCTTGTGCATCATAACTGTTGATCAAACCAGAGCACCCAAATTTCTCAACTCTATCAGAGTATGCCTCATTTTTTTCGTTTGCAAAGGTACTAAAAGCGAACAGAGTCGTGGTGATAAGCAGTAGAGCTGGATTCATTTTGTGCATGTTGGTTACTCGATGTAAAGTTCATTGGTAGTTAATTTATAAAACAGATGACCATGCTAAAATGACCTCAATATGCTTATTTAGAGCGAGGCTAATAAGCTGAAAACGTCACTTTGAGGTCACCTAGTGTTCGTTTATTTATGCACTAAAGGATAGAAGCTCTAGATGTTTAAAGGAGAGATAAAGTTCACACTTGCAGTTCAATTTATTAGTAATTTTGTATCTAATGAAAATTGCGCTTTGGTTCGATAATAAAAAGTAAAAATGCCCCTCAACATAAAGAAAGGGGCATTGGTTGCTATCCAACCTCGCTGTTAGCGAATTATTGTACGTCAAATTTACTGCTATTTAATTCGACTTTAGCTGCCTTTATACGACTGTCTGCTAAAAGTTGATCATGAAGCGTAAGCAGGTTTTGTTCTTCTGTGGCACGAAAAACCGCAGATTCGCCATGAGCATAAACTAACTCAAGCTTTAAGGCATTTGCTACGCTTCTTGCTTCTACTGGATTATTCACCGTAACGAACACTAATCCTGTTGCAGTAGAAACTCGGCTAAAAGCATGTTTAATGACTTGATCACCGCTATTTAAGGTCAGATTATTTACGTTTCGACTTCTGGGAGAGGTGACTTTTTTCCGGTATGCTTGTCCGTTAATCTCAATGACATCAGAAGTGATGAAAAAATCAGGTGCAGGTTGTTGTGGCAAAGGCGCCTGCGCAAATGCGTGATTGATGACAGAACTTAAACTGATTAATAAAGAAAATATGATAGCTTTCATTGAATTGCTCCTTAATGACCGAAAATGCGCATAGACCATTCTTTAAGTACACCGGGGGTCGTATTATTGTTCATAGGTAATTGATAGATCGCTTGAGCATTAAAATAGGCGATGACAGAGAAGACTTCCTCTCCGTTAGTATCAATCGCCCGTAGAGTCCAATTACCCTTGGCATTTTCTCCGTAGAACTGGTTCGACAGCATTAATTGGTTTTTATATCCGAGTAGGTTTGGATCGAGCGCTTGAGCAACCAACCCATTTCTTGGGGTTTGCAAAACGGAACGGGTACCTGACGGAGAAATCAATTCTATGGCTAAATCAGGTAAACGGGCATGTTCTAGTGTGAGTTTAACCTGAACAGACTCTACGGTGAGATCCTCTGTCACATTAATGGAAGATGAACCACCCGTCAGACTAGCATCAGGAATCAGCGTATTAGATGTTTCACTGATCCAAGGCGTTATGATCTGTGGTGGCAAGACGTTGTTGGTCATGCGAGCTCTTTTCATGGCAGCATCAAGATTGACTGCCCCAAAACCATAAAAAGTGTGGAAAGGGACACCAGCAGCGTTAGTTTGCCATGGAGAAATGGCTTCATACTGAACGGGCTTTCCTTGCTGATTGGTGAACTGGAGGTAAACGCCAGGGTGAGTAATGTCTGTCACACTTGCTGTTTCTGCTAGCAGAGCACGGACATCACGAGCACTCAGCGCATGGTTTGTGGACATGAGGGCGGCGATGACTCCGGAAGTATTGGGTGCGGCAGATGATGTCCCATTCATTGTGCTTGTATAATTACAGTTTGGGTCTTGTTCTGTGCCACCATGAAGGTCGTTCGAGCCAAGACCAGCGGTTGTATTTTGACCCGCATCGCATCCCATGAGATCCGTTGTGACCATAGCTGGAAAATCTTGTCCAAATTCACCTGCTGGAGCCGCTACCCAGACATTACTACCAACAGAGGAATAGCTAGCGAGTCTACCATCTGCTCTTAATGCGCTCGTCACAAGGTTATAATAATTGCTGTTATCATAAGATTGTCCGGAATTATGCATCGGTAAGCCACCGTTATTGCCTCCCGCAAAAAAATCGCCCGGCAGCACAAAAAAACGGCCGTTATTGAAATAGCGATATCCATTTCCTGCAGACTTAACAAAGATGGCTCCTCGTCCCCAAGCATTATTGTTACTGATGTCTCTCAGTACATCCATTTCAAGCTTTATTTGTGGGTCACTCTCATCAAATGGAATGGGATCAATAGGGCTAAAACCATAGCTTTGATTGAACACTCTTACATCAGAGGTCGCTGAATCAACACCATGAGAAATTAGCCAGCCTTCGAGAGTTTGGTTAGATAGCCAGTTGAAACCAAGTAGAGAAGATCGAGAAGCGACGCCTCTTACTCCTTCTCCATTATTGCCAACAGCACTGATTAATCCTGCAACTGCAGTGCCATGGCCATGATTATCAACGGGGTAGTCAGTAGGATGCAGTGAATCCTCGATAAAATTTCGACTGCCCGCCACAACGTTCTCAGACAGGTCGGGGTGGTCGATTTGGACGCCAGTATCAATAACGGCAACTTTAACGCCAACACCGGCAATCCCCATGGCTTGAGCCAGATGGGTATTGAGATCATTACCTGCCACTGCTGGGTTATCAGCAAAAGCATGTTGACCTGTATTATTGAGATGCCATTGGTGTGGATAAAGGGGATCATTGGCTTGGACGGTCGTGGTTAATCCAAGCAAAGTTGTCGCCATATATAGCCGATGAAAAAGTTGATTCATGTGTGACCTCATGTCTTTTTGTGAAGTACATATCCAGATTGGGTTAACAAACGGGTATATGGGGCTGTTTACATACCCAAGTGACCTCAAGATGCTTGATTCAGAGCGAGGTCACTGAGTCGAATTCAAGGAAGACAACGAAGCGGAATAGCAGGCTCTTTCTTATTTTTGTAAGAAGAACGGTTGTCTGACGAAAGAAGTCGGCACAGTGACACGCTCCCAAAGGGCGAGTGGCCTTAACTCTCAGGCTTTGTTAACGATTCTCAATGTAGAACGACTATATCTTCGAATCGTTGCCGCGCCTGAAAGTTAAGGTCATCTCGCTGAACACAGCATCTTGAGGTTACTTGGGTATAAAGCTAACGGGTTACAAGAAAGACGAAAACCGTTTACAGGCTATTTACGTTATTTTTTCGACGAGTGACATTATTTTGACGTTTATGACTTGAACGATCAATATACCCAATTACCTCAAGGTGCTGCGTCTGATGGCTTAGGGCGCCCGCTTTGAATCAAGTATCTTGAGGTAGCTTGGGTATATATTCTGGATAATCGAGTTTAAAGGAGGTGAGGTTAACGAAAGAAGTACGCACATTTAACCGCTTGTTCTTTAGTTAACCGCTTGTTCTTTAGTTAACCGCTTGTTTTTTAGTTAACCGCTTGTTTTTTAGTTAACCGATTGTTCTTTAAGCAACTGACTGGTCTTTATTTGAGTGGTGATGTTTTATTTGAGCGGTTGTATTGTTGCAAGTGGCTTAAATGTGTTTTTCTCCTCAACGGGAATCAGATCTTCAATGATCTTCTCAACATAGAGTTTATTATACTCTTTGTCACACATACGTTTATTCAAACCACGTCGATTAAACTCTGCTCCAACGGAGACCTTCGATTGATTCGTTGGTCTTTTATAATAAAGAACTTCACAGAGTTCCATACTACTCATCTTTTGAGCGTAGGTATTTACACTGCCTCCTCTTAAGCCCATTTGAGAAGCTTGTTGCGTGCTACAGGCAGACAGAAAGAGTGTGATTAGTAACGTAAAAATCCATGTTTTTTTCATAATATATTCATTGATGTTTAAGGGCCAACAGCGACTAAGCAAGTGAATTTACGAATCCCGTGTTTTCTCTCAGTCATGATAATGCCGCTATTCTCGTTTCTAGATAGAGCAAGTCAACAGTTATATCTTTATTTTAAGCGATAGGATCTTAAAAGTGACGCATATATAACTAAGTATCTTGCAGTCACTTGGGTGTATCAACCCAAGCACGTAAAAAAGTGCTTGGGTTTTGAGTTTAGGCTTTGAGTTAGTTTACCAACTGAAAAATTAGTGCACTCACGGCAATCGTGCCAGTGATAAAAACAAAAGCGGTCGAAATGTGGTAACGGAACTTGTGCAAGGATTTGACTTTAAAAATCGCAATGGTGGGCATTATGAAGAGAATCATAGCAATGATAGGGCCAGATAAATCTCCCATCATGTCCAAAATACTTGGATTGATAATAGCAACACACCAAATCGCTAAGAAAAGAAAAACATTGATGCATTTGCTGATCGTCGAGGAAGACATGGAAGTCTGTTTGACTAATAATCCATTCAAGCTCTCGCGAGCACCCAAAAAGTGACCTAGGAAAGAAGATGTAATTGCAACGAAAGCAACGAGTGGGCCGAGTAAGTCAATGAAAGGTTGGCCATTCGCATTCGCAAGGTATGAAAGAATCGATACATTTTGCTCTTTAGCTTGGAGTAACTGCTCTGGTGATAGACTCAGTGTGCATGAAAAGACAAAAAACAGGACAAAGACAACTAGCATGATATTAGTGCAGCGAAGTATTTGTTCAGATTTTCGGTTACCTTGTTGGCCGTAATGGCGGCGCTGAACATTAGCAAAGCTTGAAATTGCGGCAGCGTGGCTGAAAGAAAAAATCACGACTGGGATTGCAAGCCAAGTCGTCTTAAGAAATGCCCCTGTCTCGGGAAAAGATAAGTTTGGCATTGACCAGTGTGGGATCAAATACAAAGAAATTAAGGTTAATACGAGCACGAGTGGGTAAACCATCAGGGCAAAAACTCGCAGCATTACTTTCTCTCCCGCCATCATAATCGCAATCAAGCTGAACACGAGTGTGCCCGATAATATCGGTCTTGGAATAGAGCTCATGCCAACTTGATTAACGAGAAAGCTATCCACTGTGTTTGTAATGGCAACGCCATAGATAAGTAAGATCGGGAAAATAGACAAAAAATACAGCGAAGAGATTAATAGACCAGCTTTTGCACCAAAATGTTCTTTGACGACATCAGTAAAGTCTGCATTTGAACTGCTTGAAGAAAGAACAAATCGATTGAGGCCTCGGTGTGATAAAAATGCCATTGGAAACGCTAAGATGGCCATAAGTACTAATGGCCAGAAGCCACCAACTCCAAGGTTAATTGGCAAAAATAAGATCCCAGCTCCGACAGCAGTGCCAAATAAGCTCAGTGTCCAACGTGTATCATGTTTTGACCAGTTAGATTTTGTAGTAGGTTCACTGATATTTAACGTTTCTCTAGATTCATTCACTCAAAACAAGCCTTTATATAAACAATAATGTCGAGAATCTTATAGTCTTCGGATAGATTTATCATCTTTATGAGTTAGCATCATATACTAAACTGATTTTATAGAATGGTTATTTGAACTGTTTATTTTAAAAAAATTACTATTAAACACCATTTTTTATTAGTTTATTGGTTTTTAAAGTGGAAATTTCACACTTTATTAGTTTTGTTACTTTTAGCCCATTTTAGATAGAGAACTTGAGTAAATTGGTAGGCTTATCACTTTATTGAACAATTTTATCTATAGTTATAACCAAGTAACCTCGCTCTGAATCAGGAATCTTGAGGTCACTTGGGTATATTAGGGGAATACGCACGAGGTTGATTGGGTAGGGCATTAAATGGATTCTATATTACTGGTCGACGATAGTAAGACAGTTTTATGTTACATGAGTAGTGCATTACAAAAACATGGCTACGAGATCATCACAGTTGAAAACGGTGAAGACGCTTTACAGACCTTGATCAAACGGGATGACATTCAATTTGTGATCAGCGATCTCCTCATGCCCGGTATCAGTGGTATTGAGTTATGCCGTAGACTTAAATCTGAATGTTTCACACGTTATATTTTTTTTGTATTACTCTCTTCTAAGAATGATCAAGACTCGATCATTAAAGGTATGGATGCTGGTGCTGATGATTTTGTAGATAAGAAGACATCGGTTGGTGAGCTTCAAGCTCGAATCAGAGCAGGGTTTAGGACTTTGAACTTGCATAATATGATTACGGCTAGAAACCAAGAACTCGACTCTGCTTATCAGATGATCCAAAGGGATTTGGATGCGGCAAGTGAACTCATTGAGCAATTGCTGCCAATTGAAGAGCATATTCACTCGGCCAGATTTAATTATGCCTATTTACCATGCTCCAAAATTGGTGGGGATATGCTGGGGTATATCGAGTTGGATGATGAACATGTCGCTTTTTATGTTTTTGATGTTTCTGGGCATGGTATATCAGCGGCTCTAATGGCTTTCTCTATCCAGCAAACGCTATCGCAAAAAAATAAAATTGAGTCGATAACGCTAGACTGGAATGAAGAAGGCTCTCAAATTCGGCAACCCGCAGAGGTCGTAGAGAGACTAAATCGGCTGTACCAGCAAACACCACAAAGCCAAATCTATTTCACGATTGAATATGCGGTTCTCAATACTCGAACAGGCCAGCTGCAATACTGTACAGCAGGTCACCCTAAGTTTATTTGGCAAAAGAAATATAACAAATTCGAGCTGGTAGGTGATGATAACTTCATGGTTGGTATGCTGGAGCCTATGATGTACCAAAGTGGCACATTGCAAATGGAGCCTAGGGACACATTGTGGTTTTTTTCTGATGGTCTTTTAGAGGCCAGAAAAGGGACAACTCTATTTGGTATGGATAGGCTCATCTCTGCAATCAATAAGGTGCAAAGTAGGTGTACCAAAGAACAAGCGAATATTATATTGGAAGAGGTTCAAAGGTGGCAAAACAAACGAGAAATGGAAGATGATGTCAGCTTGTTAAGAGTTTCTTGGCTTGGGCCACAAGCAAATACACTCGAGCATCCAAAAAAGTTGAAAATGGAACGCTCATACTATGGTTCACTTGAAAGCTCTCGGCGAGCCAGTAAAGATGTTACCGCTTTTCTTAATGTTCAATTTGTGCCAAGAAATATTGTACAGGCGATGGAACTCTGTGTAGTTGAACTCATGAATAATGCATTCATTCATTCATACAAAGAGCAAGATGGCCAACAAATAGAGTTGTTATGTGAAGTTTTTAAAGAGAGTGAACCCAAAGTGATGATTAGTATCACGAACTTTGGAGAGGCAATCAAAGAAAGCGTTTTTCAATCTCATGTATCGAGAGAAATTCAAGCGCCTAACCTACTTGATGAAGCCAGTTGGTCAGCCTCGGGGAGAGGGCTTATGCTTATCGCTGAAATGACTGATGATTTTTATTTTAAGACGAATAGTTATGGGAATACATTCACTGTATTTAAATCTTCTTAGATTACATCAACATAAATAATGGTAAGTGAAGTGTAACTTTAACGTATCATTCGCTTTTGTTATGTTTTCGTTAAATTAAATTTTATACGTTATAGATTTAAATTTTTACTAATTATCCTTTTTTAAAAGTTCAACGATTTTTACTGGCTTTTGACTAATGACTAAAATGCAAACTTTTGATGTTTTTGTTTAAGGTGTTGATATGTTTGGTTTTATATTTATTTTTATTTTAATTCATAACTTTTTCATGAATGGTTTTTGTGGTTTTTTTGGCTTTTTTTTGAATTAATTATTTTCTGGTTAATTATTTATAAATGATTTAGTTTTACTTTACTTTGTTTTCTATATTTTTTAATTTGATTTTAGTATCAATAATTAATTTTGATATTGAAATTAAATATAACATGGAAGAGATAGAGAGAATGAGTGTGTACAAAACAAAACAATATAAGAAATTAGGCCTAGCGGTTCTTTGTGGTGGGATGCTTTTAAATCCTATTTCACAGGCAATAGCAGTGGAGTTTTCTTCACATGCAGTGGCTGAATCAGAAAGCCAATATTGGAGCAGTTATAAACTTGAAGTGAAAAACTCAGGTTCTGAAAGTGCTGAACTTAGAAATGCAGTGATTGAGTTTGTTCTACCAGAAGCCTTGAATAATATTGGTTGGGCTTCTACTGACTTGTCTTATCCATCATTATCTATTGATCATACACCTGTTGATGGTGGAGTGCTTCATTCTGTAACCGTCGATTTTTCTCAAGGTTCATGGGTGGATTCTTCTCTTGAGGCTGATGAAAGTTTCGCTTTAACTCTTGCATTTGGTTCTAAGCTCACTGATTTAACTGGTTTGGAAAGCTCTGTAGAGGTAAAACTTGATGGCGAAACTGTTCCGACGCCTGATGTCTCTTTAGACATATTGTCTCCAGCACCTAATACGATTGCATATGTTGGTTCGAGTGTAGATATTTTGGCGGAAATTGATGGCCAAGGTGCTGATAAAGTCGAGTTTTGGATTAACAACACTCGTCTAGCACAACAATCTGTTGTTACTGGCACAACTGAATATCAGCAAACATGGAAACCAACAGAGTTAGGTGAAACTGTGATTTCAGTTATGGCTTTTGATTCTGCAGGTAAGAAGTTAACTGAATCAAAAGTTCAAATCTCTGTTGATTCTGATGCTGATGCTTCTAATCCACCGGAAATTGAGTTTCTATCACCGAATTTGAATGCTTCATTCCAGAAAGGTGATGTTGTCACTGTTGCGGCGAATGTAACAGATTCCGACGATGATCTATCGACAGTAAAGATCTTGGCAAATAATGCTGAGATTTGCAGCTTCGATGCTAAGGCGACGCAAAATTTCTCCTGTGATTGGTCTGCAAATCAAGCGGGCACGACTACTCTGCGTGTTGAAGCTCAGGATGAAGAATCTCATGTTGCTCACAAAAGTTTGTCCATCACTGTAACAGAAACGAGCTCAAGCTGTGGCGACGTTGCTCCATACCAAGATGGCACTTCATACAATGTTGGCGATAAAGTCACTAATGTTGGTAATATTTATGAATGTACTATTTTTGGTTGGTGTGGCAACCCTGTTTGGACACCAGGAACAGGTCATCCAAGTTATCCAAATGCTTGGAAAGATGCATGGAACGAAGTGGGTGAGTGTGATCCAAATCCACTACCAGAAGTCCAAATTAACTCTCCATTTAATGGTCAAAAGATTGCTCCAAATCAGCCATTTGATGTTGTTATCGCAGCAACGGACGATACCGAAGTCACTCGAGTTGATGTGAAGCTAAATGGACAGGTTGTTGCATCGGAAAATGAGGCAAGTGAAGGGGATATCTTTACTGTTAACGTACCAGCCCAAGTGGAAGGTCAGTACACACTTCAAGCGGTTGCATTTGACGATCAAGGGGCAAGTTCAGAAACAGAATCAGTGTCTATTGCAATCACAGACAAAGATCTTGTGGTTTCTTTGACTTCACCTGCTGATGGTTCTCGTTTCTTTGAAGGTCGCGCAATCTCAATAAAAGCCGATGCAAAGAGCTATGAAGGAGACATCGATCATGTTGACTTTATGGCTAATGGCAAAGTGCTATTTAAAGACTCTGAAGCGCCATTTGAATATGAGTGGTTAGGCGTCCAAGCTGGCGAATATCAAGTTTCAGCTAAGGCCGTGAATACTAACAATCAAACCCAAACTTCTGCGGTGTCGAACATTTTGGTGCAAGAAAGTACAGGTGGAGCAGGTTTAGCAAATAACCCAGACCGTTCGATCAGTTACCTAACTTCATGGGGATTGAATGACTTTGAAGAACTGAATAATTCGGAAGGTGACGGTTACTTATTGTCATTTGGTAAATGGGATTCACAAGGTAACATCACCATTTCTGATCAAATGGTTGAAGCTCCGGAGTACAACCCAGACTGGCTACGTTCTCAGTACCTTGCATGGACGACGTTGAAGCACAACAAAGAAAACGTCTCTATGATGGTTGCTTTTGGTGGGCAGAACTACGAAAGCATCTGGTCTGCAATTGGTACCGAACAAAGCCGTGAAGCTGTGGCGAATGGATTGGTTAAGTTAGTTAATACGCCATTCCCAGTATATAAGAAGAACCTTAAACCAGAGGAAGTGGTAGGTCAGTGTCTTGCTACAAATAGCAATGGTGACTGTGATTACTCTAAATATCAGCTTGCAGGTTACGTGCAAATTGATGGTTTAGACTTCGACTTTGAAAAGGCAGCACGTATCACCGACAAAGAGAATCAGGATCTTACGGCGTTGATCAAGCTGATTCGACAAAAAGTGGGTGATAGCAAGATCCTTTCATTAACCACTTACCATGTTGGTGCGGACCCAGTTGAATGTGCAAACTCAAACGTGTTTGAAAACTGCTCATTTATTGATGCTGGTGGTCGTTCAGGTCACCATGGTGAAATTATTGATCTTCTGAAAGAGACAAAAGACGACTTTGACTTCTTTAATGTAATGACTTATGACGCAGGTAAAGAATTCTTGTATAAAGTTGCCATGAACAACTTCGCAACCTATGTCGGTGACAAGTCTAAAATTGTTTTGGGTAATACGATCAATAAACAATGGGGACCAAACGGTAGCTTTGTAGAAACGAGAGAAAATAACCTAGAGCGAGCTAAATGGCAGAAGGATAATGGTTACGGTGGCTTCTTTATGTGGACACTTGGTTCTAATTCACAGAGCCTATCCATGTCAGAGCAAGTGAATTACTTCAACGATATGATCAGTGTAAGTAAATAACGGTATAAAATGGCGGGATGCTGTGAGGCCTTCCGCCATTTTTAACTTCTAACCTTTTCATTCGAAATCTTATTTTATAGTAAGCTCTCAAAGAGCTCATATATTATTTAATCGATACTTTCAATCTCATTTTAAAAATTACGTTTATTGGTAGCCTCATGTCACAAGCTAATTTAGCAAAATCCTCAGAATTAAAAACTAACAATTCTAAATTTGCAGTAAGGTCGTATGATTCATTCAGTAAGTGGATGCATTGGACGATGGCTATTATTATCATTTACGCCACTTTGGCTGGCTATAGTATGTTACTGGTAATGGATAAGCCTAAGTTATTTCATACGTTATCGATAATAAATATGTCTGTAGCAACAGTTGCTGCTGTTTTACTTTTATTCCGCTGGGTATGGTCTTTTTTTCGGGTTGAACCAGAATTACCAGATACGATTCCAACTGTGCAAAAAAAAATAGCGAAACTTGCACACAGTGTTATTTACCTAATCATGTTGGTTGTTTTTGTTAGTGGATTTCTAATGCTTACACATAGCTATGAGTTGTTTGGTTTATTCACTATTCCTAACCCAATATCTAATCCAGAGATTAATCAGTTTTTCTTTATGGTGCACCGTGTTTCTTGTGCTCTATTGGCTGGATTGATTGTATTACATATTTTCGCAGCCTTAAAACATCATTTTGTCAATAAGAACAATGTTTTAAAAAGCATGGTTTCTTAAATGTTAAGCTGAATTAACCGCACTCCACTAATTGGTGGAGTGCGATTTATTTATGCTCCTATGTCTTCTAATAGCTACTCTGCCTTGTATCTATTATGCCACTGCATTAACGAATCATTGCCGTGCCTGAAGAGCTCAAGTAGTCTCACTGAACAGGGCTAATGTCATCTTACTGAACATGAACATAGTACTTTGAGATTTTTTGGGTTAAACGATTACTGGGCGACAAATGTTAAAACTAATGAAAGAGGTACTGTTCCTGAAATCGCGATGTTACCCACAGTTGAAGAAAGCTTATCTAAATTTTCATTAGGGATCCCAAAATCACTGGCATTGATAATAATAGGTTGAGTTGAGCTTATCATCATTAATTCCTTTGTTTTTAATATCACAACAGGAAAATCTAGAGTTTTAGTATGACCAAATAGGGTGATGTTAGCTGGAATGATCATTTTATTAGGGCCACCGGATAGCGCTTTCAATGATACTTTTCCAGTCACAGTTGCTTGTGGAAACTTCACCGTTTCGAAAAAGATCTCCTGCAAGCGAGTATTTCTAATAGGTACGCCCGTATCAATACCTTTTAACTCTATTTTGAGCTCGAACTTTCCCTCTTTGTCGATCGAGCCCTCGAGGGTATTCAGTGTTGCAGGTTCAATAATATACTGCTTTTTAATTGTTGCGAAATTCACAGATGAAAACTCTGGGTTTAGAGCATAGCTATTATCAGCCAATGTATGTCCAGCAAACAACAGATAAGCCAAACTGATCGGAGTGATGATGTTTTTCATTATTTATCCCTTTATTTTATCAGATTACTTGGTTATATATTCAAGTATCATTACGTTATCGCAACCTTCTATGAGTTTCTAACGGTTACTTGAGTATAGTAGTTGATATTTACGCTGTGAATAAGTAAAGGGAAATAAAATTTGGCTGCCATACCTAACAAACATTGCATATGGCTCTGAATCAAGCATCTTGAAGTCACTTGGGAATAGTAGTAATAGAAGAAAAAATAAGGCCCAACTAAGAGAAGGGCCTTTAAATAGAGATGCTTGCCGTTACTTAGGGATAAACCTATTTTAGTGAAATGACTTGATCATTGTGCATAGGGATTGGCGTGCTCAGAGAAAACTGGTTTGCTGGGTAACGCTGGTGATCTGCGCTCCACAACTGATTATCACCACCATGAGCAGGATAAACTTTGAC
The DNA here is from genome assembly GCF_002849855.1 of Vibrio azureus. Classification (NCBI taxonomy): domain Bacteria; kingdom Pseudomonadati; phylum Pseudomonadota; class Gammaproteobacteria; order Vibrionales; family Vibrionaceae; genus Vibrio; species Vibrio azureus. The sequence goes on along the minus strand of NZ_CP018617.1, from coordinate 1,026,929 downwards.
TTCATCAGTATCTCGATAAGCATCGACCATTAAGCCGGAAAAACCAGCAGGTTTAATGTATCTTAACCAGTCATGTGTTCTATCGTATTTGGTGTATTCCCAACGCATATTTGGGTTATTCGTATCACATTCAGCTAACACAATGGAACCTCCTGCATATCGCTCAGAGTTTGACCAACAATAGTTCCAATTCAATTTGTTATGAATCATCTGTGTTTGAGATGACCAGAACCAGTTTTGTCTTGGATCTTCTTTGTGGCAAGTGGTTTGAACAAGCATACTTCCAGGCCCCGGTGTCGACTCATGATAACTAATACAACGACCACTCTGATCATTTTTTAGGTTATAATAATGAACATCTTTGTAGGAGTATCGATAGCCACCGAAGTTGCCTTGCTTGTCTTTATATTTGGGCGCTTTTACTGGTGAAGCATCTGGATACCAATTTGCATCGGTTCTTAAATCAAGTTCTATATCACCCCTAAAGTGTTGCTCTCCTTCATTATGCTTTAATTCTACTTGCAGCCAAGGAGAGCCTTTACGGAGCTTTATATCCGTATATTGTGCCATATCAGGCCTCAGGTCATATCTCGTTGTTGGTGCAATTACCTGTGGTATTTTACGGCCATTGGGTAAGGTGATGTATTGTTGCCCCCCCCAAGAGTGAGTGTGACCTGCAAGGATTAACACAACATTATATTGCTGGATTAAATTGATAAAACGAGTTCTATCAGCAGCATTCCAGTCGCCGTTATTGGCTGGCATGTGAAACATTAAGACCACTTTTTTATCACTGTTTCCGACATTGACGTCTAGGTCGGACTGCAAGAAGTCCAACTGGTTGTAGTTCTTTACATCACCAAACCTTGTCGGGTTGTCCGAAGAAAAGACTCCCGTACCCAAAGCAACAAAGTGAGTATCGTCGACATCCCATGAGTACATGGCTCCTTTTCTGCGATAGCTTAAACGTCGATGATCACGTTCTCGATCAATATACTTTACGATATCTCCAGGAGCAGCGGCACCTAATGTTGTCTCGTCATGGTTGCCGATCGTTTCATAGGCCTTACCTTTTAAACCATAATAGTTAACAACATCTTTCCAGAAACGAAACTCCCAACCAACGATACTGGTATCATGAGCGTTCTGTGTCATGTCGCCACCGACGAGTAGCCCAAAAATTGGATTGGGCGTTACTTGACTGTATTGAAGCTCTGCAAACATACCCGCTAACCGATCTTGTGTTTGATGATTGGTATAGCCTTCTTTAGTATTAAATTGAGGGTCTGCTGTAAACAGAAACCTTATCTGGGAATTCATTGCACTTTTCGTGTTATCTAAGGATGTTTCAGCAGCAAAAGCATGGCTTAATGCGCTCAAAGAGAGGATGAAAGTACCTATGGCACGTGCTAATTGAGTTTTATTATTCATGTTGTATTTCTTATTTATCAGTCTAATTTTTTGCTCGGCTTTTCATGCAGCTATTGATGTTTTGAATTGGCTAAACATACTTTTCGTTTACACGTGGCCTTTGAGAATAAGCCTCGTACGGGCATTAGACTGCATGTCCTTCCTAGTTACCCATTTGTTAATGGGCTTTTAAATTACACGCAAAGATTATTTCCAAACAGTAAACTCTTTGTAATTCTATAAAACTCAATTAAATTTACAGAAAATTACATAAAGCTATTTTTTTGGGGTTTATTTATCTTTTTTGGCTCTTTTTGTTAAATAAATTACAAATAACCTAAAGTTATCCTTTTGTTTTTCACATATTCAGTAAGAGCAAGGTGTTCGATTCAGAAATAATTGAGGCCACTGGGATACATATCTCTGTGTTGGCTGAATTTGTTAAAAACTCATGACGATTTTTCTTTCTACTGCGATAATAGGCAGATGCCTATTTTTGTACTAAGCGAAGTTAAATGAAGTTTATCCATACGTCAGACTGGCACCTTGGTCGACAGTTTCACAATGTCTCTTTGCTCGATGACCAAAAAGCTGTACTTGAACAATTTATTGATTACATAGCGGCAAACCCTGTTGATGCCGTGATTGTAGCGGGGGACATCTTCGATCGTTCGGTGCCGCCGACATCCGCGATAGAACTACTGAATCATACGGTTAAGAAGATTTGTGGTGAGCTCAACACACCGATGATTATGATTCCCGGTAACCATGATGGTGCCGAGCGCCTAGGCTTTGGCGCAGAACAAATGAGTAAGGCAGGTTTGCATATTGTCAGTAACTTCGATGATATGCTGACTCCTGTTGTGATCAATACTCCATCGGCAGGAGATGTGGCGTTTTATGGCTTGCCTTACAATGATCCAGAACACGTTCGTTTTACTTTTAAACAGGCAATCTCGACGCACGATGAAGCTCATCAGTTTTTAGCGAATCATATTAAGCAGAAGTTTCAACCTAGCCAGCGCAATGTATTGATCAGTCACTGCTTTGTTGATGGAGCGATCGAGTCTGACTCAGAACGGCCACTTTCAATCGGGGGGGCTGATCGAGTGAGTCATGCGCATTTTGAGGGGTTTGATTACGTTGCTTTGGGCCACCTTCATCAACCACAAAAAAAAGGTGAGGAGTATATTCGTTATTCTGGCTCACTGATGAAATACAGTTTTGGGGAGCAAAAGCACAAGAAAGGCTTTACCTTGGTTGAGTTAGATCATCATGGCTTTGTCTGTGCAGAACATATTGAGCTCACCGCTCCTCATGAAATGAGAATCATCGAAGGTGATTTGAATCAGGTCTTAGAGCTGGGGAAAACCGACCCTAAAAATCATGACTATTTACTGGTTCGGTTGATGGATAAACATGCGATTTTAAATCCAATGGATAAATTACGAGCCGTATATCCGAATGTCTTACACCTTGAGAAACCGGGTATGCTTATCGGAGTCAATCAAACCCTTTCACAAGCTAAACTGGCACGAAGTGAAATGGACATGTTTCGTGACTTCTTTTCTGAAGCTCAAGAAACCGATCTTTCCCAAGATCAAGAAGCAGCGATCAGTCAAATTATCAATCAGCTTTCTCATCATCGCTCAAATAATAACAAAGGTAGCTTATGAAACCGCTCAAACTGACCATGCAAGCCTTTGGGCCATTTGCTAAAACAGAAACCATTGAGTTCGATAAATTAGGTACTAATCCATTATTTTTGATCAACGGTCCAACCGGTTCCGGCAAAACATCCATTCTCGATGCGATTTGTTTCGCGTTATATGGTGAAACGACGGGTAATGAGCGCCAAGGCATGCAGATGCGTAGTGATATGGCTGATGCAACTTTAATGACCAAGGTGGAGTTGGAATTTGTGCTGAACGGTAAATGTTACCGAGTGACCCGTACTCCGGAGCAGGAATCTCCCAAAGCACGTGGCGAAGGGATGACCGTACGCAAACATACTTCGGCTCTGTATGACATTACCGATGAAGAGCAGTTGATCACGAGTAAAACGACACAAGTGAAAACTGAAATCGTAGACATTATTGGTTTGAATGAAGTTCAATTTCGTCAAGTGATGGTGCTACCACAGGGTAAATTCCGTGAGTTGTTACTAGCAAGCTCTAGAGAGCGAGAAGAGATCTTCGGTCAACTGTTCCAGACCGACATTTACAAAAAAATAGAATATGCTCTAAAAGATAAAGCCGGGGCGATCAGTAAGGCAAAAGTGGATTTTGATAATCAAATTCGCGGAGCACTTCAAGTGGCAGCGGTATCCTCAGAGGATGAATTACGAGAGCAAGCAGAGAGTGCTTCTGTACAACTTGAATCATCAAACGCAAAAGAACAAGAAGCTTTGGCTCAGCTCAACCGTTTAAAAACAGATTTACAAAAAGCACAAGCAATTCGCCGTGACTTTGCGAAACGTGACCAAGCCGAAGTGTCATTGAATCAGCATCTACAGCAAGAAAAGCATATTGCTGAACGAAAGCTGCAGTTAGACAGAGCCTACAAAGCGAACCAAATTGAACCTCCTTTCATTAACTTACAGAAATCAAAGCAGCAGGTCGATGAACTGACAGCAAAAGTCACGTCTCTTACACAAACGCTGAGCTCGGCAGAAAACATCATGGCCAGTAAGGAATCAGACTGTCAAAAAGCAAAAGAGCAAGCAAAACAAATTCCGGCTTTAACCGAGCAGCAGTACCAATTGGACAGCATGAAAAGTCAGTGGGCAGAAAAAATCGCATTAGACAAAACGATTGCTGAGACCATTGAAACGCAAAAAACGCTACAAGATAAACAGATTCAATATGTTGCGCTAAAAAACAAATTAATGCTGGAAGCGCAACAAGGTCAGCAAGAGCTTGAAAAAGCACGTCTTGATGTTGCAAATATTGCGACGATTGAAGCTGAGATTCAACAACAACAGCGCTTACTGCAAGATTTACAAAAACGAGATGATATACGCCAATCCTTAAGTTCACTAGAGGCATTAACCCAGAGTAAACAAGACAGCGTAGCTAAGGCACAGTCTGCTTATCAACAGCATCAACAATTGGCCAATGAAAGTGAACTCAGTTGGCATAATGCTCAAGCTGCGATTCTTGCGCAGCGATTACAGATCGGTGAAATGTGCCCGGTGTGTGGCAGTAGGGAGCATCCCAAGCCAGCTCAATTTACTAACGAGGAAATCACTAAAGAGCAAGTCCAACAAGCTCGTCAGAAAGAGAGCATGGCGCAAGCTGAGTTCAATCAATTGAATAACCAATTGGAGCAGCACCACATTGCTATTTCTCAGTATCAACTACAACTCAATAAGATACTCGAAGAGTTAGGACAACATGCTCAGGCCGAACTGAACAATGTCCAACAAAGTTTGCAACAACAGTTTAATCACAAGCAGACCTTGGCCTCTATTGATCTTCAACAAATAGAAAGTCATGTAAAGACATTGCAGCAACGTTGTGAAGATGGCGAAGGTAAAATTAAGGCACTTAACGATCAAGTGGTAGCCAATGAATCCATGCTCACCGTTAAACAAGATCAGCGCACTGGTGTGATGGCAAAACTGGGGGATAGGTTTTCATCTATTGAACAACTCGATCTGGAATTGAACCGATTGAGTAAGCTGCTGATTGAATTACAGACGCGACTAGACCAGGCGCAATCCCAGTTTCAGCAGGCGACACTTCAAAAAGCACAAGCAGAGAGTCAGAAATACGCACATCAAGACCTACTCAAACAGGCCGTCGCGGCTTATGAATTAGCGCAGACAGATTGGGAAAGTGCTTTACATAGCAGTATGTTCTCAGGTCAAGAGCAATTTTTAGCCAGTAAAGTACCTGAGCAAGAGATGCAGTCTTGGCTCGAAGAAGTCGAAACCTTTAAACAAGAACACATCAAACTAGCGCAAACACTGGAAGATTTAAATCAATCGCTTAAAGAGACAGACAAGCCTGACTTAGTCGCTCTGAATGCGCATTTAGATCAAGCTCAAGAAACTTACACTCACTCAAGGGAGCAGTTGGATAAGACGCGTTCACTGTTTGAGCGTTTAGAAAAAGTGCGCAGTAATATTGTTGAACTGCATGCGAAGAATCTCAAGCTTGAGGAAGAGTATAAAATATATGGCACTCTGTTTGATGTCGCCAGTGGTAAAACCGGGAGCCGAATCAGTTTGCACCGTTTTGTTTTAGGCGTTCTATTAGATGATGTTCTTATCCAAGCGTCGCAGCGGTTGAGTTTGATGAGCAAAGGTCGCTATGTTTTAGCCCGAAAAACAGAAGGATTTAAAGGTATTGCTGGGCGAGGGTTAGACTTAGTGGTTGAAGATAGCTACAGCGCAAAAACGCGGGATGTTGCGACCTTGTCAGGTGGGGAGTCATTCATGGCGGCTTTAGCATTAGCGCTGGGCTTATCAGATGTGGTGCAATCTTACAGCGGTGGCATTCGTTTAGACACGCTCTTTATCGATGAAGGGTTTGGTAGCCTAGACCCCGATTCGCTTGACCTTGCTATTCAGACTTTAGTCGATTTACAACAGACAGGTCGAATGATTGGTGTGATCTCCCATGTTGCTGAGCTTAAAGAGCAGATGCGTCAAAGGATAGATGTTGAAGCGTCAAGGTTGGGCTCTAAAGTTAAAATACACTCTGCTTTGCTCAGTTAGCTTCTGTTCCTCCTGAGTTATTCGAAGATGACTTGGGAGGAATCAAAATGGCACTGAGTACTCCTCATATGTACAATTTCAATTCCTCACTTTTATCCATTTCTTTTTTTGATGTTTTTTTTGATTTAAAAACCAAATAATTATAATGATTTTTTTCTAAAATGTTTGAAATTAATATGAATTCAATAGGATTTTAAATGAAAATATCACTTGAATCACATTTATAAACATATATTAAAAATACAAAAGTAACACTGCTATCAATAATATGATGTTAGAAATATAATTTTTTCTGTTTTCTATTACGCATTGTTAGTCAATGCGTGTGTTGATGTGGTCAACCTAATCTTAGTATTAGGCCCACCTAAATCGATTTACAGTTTAGTCTCATCATGTCGATTGATATTAAAGTAAATCAAGACAGAAAAGGTAATAGGATGAAGCATAAGTCATTATATCTTGCAGTAGCACTAGGCCTAGGTAGTTTCTCAAATGTTGTATCAGCGAGTGAAATGGTGAACCCTGATGGCGGTGTTGTCGTTGGTTACTGGCATAACTGGTGTGACGGCACTGGTTATCAAGGGGGTAATGCTCCATGTATTACGTTGGATGAAGTTGATCCGATGTACAATGTCGTAAACGTCTCTTTTATGAAAGTCTACGATACAAGCGAAGGCCGAATCCCAACATTTAAGTTTAATCCTGGAGTGGGCTCGAGCGAAGAGGAGTTTATTGCTCAGATTGAAGAAATCAATGCTCAAGGTCGCGCAGTATTGATTGCTTTAGGTGGTGCAGATGCACACGTTGAATTAAAAGCCGGTGATGAAGAAGCATTCGCTCAAGAAATCATCCGTGTTACAGATAAATACGGCTTTGATGGTCTTGATATTGACCTTGAGCAATCCGCGATCACTGCAGCCGATAACCAAACTGTGATCCCTGCAGCTTTGCTCCTAGTGAAAGAGCACTACCAGCAGCAGGGTAAAAATTTCCTGATCACTATGGCACCTGAGTTTCCTTACTTAAAGAAAGGTGACAAATATATCCCTTACCTAACGACATTAGAAGGGGTGTATGACTGGATTAACCCACAATTTTATAATCAAGGTGGAGACGGTATCTGGGTTGATGGTGTGGGCTGGATTGCACAAAATAACGATACATTAAAAGAAGAGTTCATTTACTACATCTCTGACTCTCTATCAAATGGTACGCGTGGTTTCCATAAAATACCTAATGACAAACTCGTTTTTGGTATTCCATCAAATATTGATGCAGCGGCCACAGGTTATTTGAACAACCCAGAAGACCTATATCGTGCTTTTGATCGTTTAAAATCACAAGGTCAAGCGTTACGTGGTGTCATGACATGGTCTATTAACTGGGATATGGGTACGAACGCTGCAGGCCAAGCTTACGGTGAAAAATTCATCAAAAACTATGGTCCGTTTGTACATGGTCAAACACCACCTCAACCAAGCGATGGCAAACCTGTTCTAAATGGTTTGTCAGATGCACGCGTTCGATTTGGCTCAATGTTTGATGCTTACGCTGGCGTTACCGCAACCGATAAAGAAGACGGTAATCTGACGAATAGTATCCATGTCGAGGGTACAGTTGACACTAATACTCTTGGCGCTTATGTTTTGGTTTACAGTGTAAAAGACAGCGATAACAACGAGACAAAACAGAGTCGTACCGTTGAGGTTTACAGCTTAGTGCCTGAATTTGAGGGTGTTGTTGCTACTAAAGTAAAGCTTGGTGATGCGTTCGATCCAATGACTGGCGTAAAAGCGATTGATGCAGAAGACGGTGATCTTACTGATCAAATTCGTATCCAAGGGACTGTTGATGTCAACGTGCTAGGTTCATACACATTAACTTACCGAGTAACAGACAGTTCAAATCAAACGTCAACCGTTTCTCGAACAGTGAACGTAGTATCTGGTGATAACGAAGCTTGTGCAGCAGCTTGGGACAAAACTGCGATTTACCTCGGAGGCGATCAAGTTTCTCACAATGGCGCAACGTGGCAAGCTGGCTGGTGGACTAAAGGTGATGAGCCAGGTACAACAGGCGAGGAGGGGGTATGGAGAAAAGCCAGTGATGAAAGCTGTGGCCCAACTCCAGCTCCTGAGTTCGACTTTGAAGTATCTGGCCTTAAAAACCAATACACGATAGATAATGGTATGGTAGAGCTTAGCGTAACATTCGTTAGCTCAGAATCATCATCTGTTACTGTCGCAGTTAAAGACCAAACGAACACGGCTGTTTACCAGCAAAGTATCGCAGTGAATGGCGAAGAGCGCGTAACCATCACTCTGGATGATATCGAAGCCGGTAACTTTACGTTTGAAGCTACTGCGACGTCAGAAAACGGTGAAGAAGAAAACATCACTCAAAGCTTTAAGGTAGAAGAGGAGTCTTCAAATCCGAGTCAGTACCCTGATTATGAAGCAGGTAAAAGCTATGCTGCAGGTGACATTGTAACAGGTACTGATGGTAATGCTTACCAATGTAAACCTTGGCCTTACACAGGTTGGTGTGCAAATGCTGCTTACGCACCAGGTGAGTCACAATTCTGGGCAGATGCTTGGGATAAATTGTAAACACCTTGATTTAAGTTTTTAGAGCTTGGTTTTTAAAGTGGTTAGTTTCTGAAGAATTAACTTTTAAAGATTGAGTTTTTGAAGACTTAACTTAATCCGGCGTACACACTCACTAAATGGGTGTGTACGTTTTTTATACGTTAATCGCAGTATTATTCAAAAAATAGCGCACTTTGCTGCAATCTTTAGCAAAGGTACAACAGTAAGATCAACCAATTCTAACGATTATTGCTCTGATGTGACTTAGGTTATTCAGGGAAATATTAAATAAACAATAGGAATCATGTTGTATCTTTCTCATATAATAAAAGCGCTCAAATGGTCCATTCCGGTTGCCACAGCCTATATACCTCTGGGGTTTGCTCTTGGGGTTTTTATGGTCTCCAGCGGTATTGACTGGTATTGGGCACCACTTACCGCCTTGTTCATATTCGCGGGCTCGATAGAGTTTTTGATTGTCTCATTTATTGAATCAGGTCAGTCTTTAGTTGCGATTGCATCGACGACGTTGATAATCAATTTTAGACACATTTTTTATGGTCTCTCTTTTCCACTCGATCGCATGACATCTTGGGTTCAAAGGACGTACGGCATTTTTGCGTTAACCGATGAAACCTACTCGATCCTATCCGCCAATCAACAAACACCTTTAAATGGCTTAGAGATCAGTTTACTGCAAATCATCAGCCATGGTTGGTGGGTTGGAGCATGTTTTTGCGGTGCACTTTTTGCTACGGCCTTACCACCAGAAGTCACGGGCTTTGAATTTGCATTAACCGCGATGTTTATAGCCTTAGCGATGGACACAATATGTCATATGAAGGAGGGCATTTTACTGCTATACGCTTTAGTTTCTTCAGTTGTTGGAGTACTAATGGAAATCTTTGTAGTGAATGGTTCATTTTTAGCAACAGGATTGCTTTGCTATGTGGTTTTGATCAGTAAAGATTACCGTACAAAATCGATGGAGGTGGCCTGACATGCACAGTGACTGGAATGTCTTTTTGGTTATAACGACGGTTTCTATCGTGACATTTTTACTAAGAGCTCTGCCTTTTTTGATGAAAGGGGCACTGACTTCCAGTGAGTACATCACTTATATCGGCTCTAAAATGCCACTTGGCGTCATGTGTTTGTTAGTCGTCTATACCTTTTTAGATATTGATGTGACAACCGCGCCTTACGGACTGCCTCAGATAGGTGCTGCCATGGTTGTTGCGGTATTCTATTTGTGCTGCAAAAATATTTTAATCGCAATTGTGGGAGGGTTGATGGCTCACTTAATCATCGTTAACTATGACTTTTTAATAAGTTGCCTATAGCTCTAGGGTTATAGCCGTAATGCTTTTTAATAAGACGAGTGAAATGAGCTTGATCAGAATAGCCAAAATCATAGGCGACCTTTTGTATTTCTTGCTGTTTTAATAATTCACGGAATGCTGTCTCCAACTTAAGCTGCATAAAAAAATGATAGGGTGTGATGCCATATAGCCTTTTGAATTTTTTGATAAAGTAGTGTTCTGATAAGTTCATTTTTTGAGCCAATTCAGGAATTTTCAGCTTTTCTCGGATTTTGTCTTTCATGATTCTGATTTCAAAAGGCAAGTCGAGGGAAACATCAGATGATTTAGAAGAGGGGAAAGAGGCATAGTTGACAAGGGTTTGCAGGAAACGCCAGCCTTCATCTGAGATAGCTTGGTACTGACAGGTATCGGCCCGTAATAAATCAAAAAAGTGTTGAAATATCTGGTTTAATGAACGGTCAAAAATAGGTGAACTGTCGAAGGCTGGGTATTGCGTATTCTCTGGGTTGTTGAGTTTCATCACTTGAAGCATCTGTGCTGGAGAAACTTTTATATTTTTAATAGAGAGTGGCTTATCCCCAACGCCTTCGCCATGATGAACCGTCGCTGGGTTAAGAAGGCAAAATTGCCCTTCATGATAGAATCGGGTTGAATCACCAAGTTGAAGTTTCAAAATACCAGAGGTAACGAAAGTGATGTCATAATCAAGGTGTAAATGAGGCGTACACTTTTGCTCAAGGCTCTCCACTTTGGAGGTGATAATTTCTGGGAAAATCGGATTTATTTTGAAATCAGAATATTTTAGCGTACTCATCATATCCTTTTATACTTCAGTGGGCAGTTATTAATTTCAAGAAGCATTATTGATAACTAAATTGGGTATAGGAGGATGTCAATACTCTACGAATGCTTACCTTGAGTGACGCTGTCACAATTTTAATGTCAGCCTTAAAACTTAAGTGCAATGGCATAACCGAAACTTTATCAGTATACCCCTGTGACTTCAAGATGATTGAATATAACTTCTTATTAAACATGTCTTTACTTGCTATGTTGGGTTAGTGTTAGCTTTGTTGGCTGGTTTACGTAATAGGTAGGTTAGAGCTCACTGTGCCACAGAGCAAAAAATAAAATGACATCGGTTGAACCATATACCACACTAGACAGTAATATTTTTTGTTTAAATGTTTTTAGGTTATGTAATGAAATATCTAAGAGTTCTTTCCTGCGCTTTTCTTACCACTTTATTTGGCTGTACATCGATGCCACAAGGGGTTGAACCTGTCAAAAACTTTGAACTACAACCTTATTTTGGTAAGTGGTATGAAATTGCTCGTCTCGATCATTCTTTTGAGCGTGGTTTGACACAAGTCAGTGCTGAATATCAACCACAAGCAGATGGTGGTATTGCTGTGATCAATCGCGGTTATTCCAATGAAGATCAGCAATGGACTCAAGCTGAAGGTAAGGCCTACTTTGTTGATGCAGAAGACGTAGGTCATTTAAAAGTATCGTTTTTTGGTCCTTTCTATTCATCTTATGTTGTGTTTGAACAGGGTGAGGATTACGCCTTTATCTCTGGTTACAACCATGATTATCTTTGGTTACTGGCGAGAACCCCAACAGTAGACAGTGCTATCGTTGAACACTTTAAGCAGGTGGCATCGGAAAAAGGTTTTAACGTCGATCAATTGATTTTTGTGGAGCAACGTTAATCAACTGAAGATTATGATTAATCAGGAACGGCCAGTGCTAAATTAATAGGAACGTTCCTTGATCGCCTCTTTTATTGGTGATTTAAGTATGCCAAGTATTGTCATTTTTTTTCATTTGCTTTAACTGACTTATTCTCAGAGTATATTCGCCTAAGTTTTAAGAGTGAGCTGTTCAGAGAAGTGACTTTTGCTCAGAAGCTTTTGCCAATCTAAATATATACAACTCTAGGAATGATTTAATGATCAAATTTAAGGGTGTTGAAAGTAACACATCATCAGTTATGGAGTCAGAAAAGTCAAAAAGCTTGGACGGCAATTTTGCTAACAACGTAAGGGTTGTCAAACCCACTAGCAGTAAGAAATATATACCAACTATAATCCAAAAGCTTTTTAAGCAGCGTAACAAGTCTCATCAGAATGAAATTAATAATCAAGAATCTAAGATTACAGTATCTCCAATAAGATTAGATGTAAGCCAGAAGTCGGCTCAACCATCCAAGTCGAGTAATCTTTCTCAGTACAGAATTGATACGTCTAAATATGACCCTAGACTCTTAGCGAAGCTTCAGACTACTCCGGCAGAAAAAAAGCAGTCTAATGTGAATCCAGATCAATTTATTTATACCTTTGTTGATCCAAGAACAGAGTCTGGTTCGCTGAAATCAAAAGTCGTTTCAGATATTGAATTAGATAGATTTTCTCCAATTTGCACCGAGGAAGCAAGAGCTTATCTTGATAGTTCTAGTGATGGAAACTCTTTTTGTGGGGTCGTCAATATAAAAAGTGGGGCTCTCTCTCTTTATCCTTTAGCTCCTGAACGAGAGGATGCGACAGATTCAGTTTGGGGTAAAAAATATAAAGGCCAGACACATGATGGCGGCCAACCTTTGAAACATGCAATGCGCGATGCTGATAATAATATCGTCACATCACATGATCAGCTAGTTGAAAAGCTCGGAGGCTCCAGAGAAGACTATGTTGGATTTTCTCTCAATGATCTCACCGACGTAAGATTTAGGAGTGCTGGAGGTTTCCTTAGAGCTGCCAATCACGATACGAGCGTGCTTTATGGAAGGTCTAGAACTCTAAATACATTCCATTTTAAAACAGTTGATGACAAAGCTGTTTCTCATGATTCGACTAAAGATACCTTTGACAAAAATAATGGAGAATTGCTATTTGAGCTTCCTATCGAGTTTAAGGAAAAAATTATAAATCAGATCATAAAAGAAGTGGGTAAAGAACATAAATTTGGTAAATTACTCGAACATGAGTTAAAAAGAGATGAGATGAACAAGAATTTTGTCACTAAAAATCATTTCTTCGTATAATAGATAGTGCTAGTTCTCATCTTAAATACATACGATCGGATTGATTACTCCAAGGTAAACCTTCCTATCTATGAACTTTAACGAAAAAAACATAAATCTGAGGCGCCAATTTAGGCGCCTCAACTTTATTATACAATAACGGTTACGAATAGGTGTGCTATGAGAACGTTTCAACAGTCTACACTATCAGTGCCAAGTGCACATCGATGTATACAAAGCTCGCCAGGTCAATGGAATTTGCCTCTTGAGCATTGTTTATTTGGTGTTCCTCAAAATGATGCCTTTGGATGGACTGCATTGAATCAAATGCCTAATCAACTGAAAGGCATTTACTTCTATCTTGGAGGGGAGTGCGTCCAGCTTGTCTCTGATTTTGCAAATTCGTATTACCCGCAACATATTGAGAAGCTTGTCATAGGCAACTCTTCTTTTGCGATTGGCAAACACCAAAATTACACCGAGCTGGTTAACAAAGTGAGTGTTGCTCGATTCCCTAATTTAAAGATACTTGATTTAGGGGTTTGGCAGCTATTTAGTAACTCGCACTGTATGTACGGGCAGCTTGGTGATATCACAAAAATTCTCAACAATAGCCCAAAAATAGAACGACTCGGCCTATACGGCAATTTTGAGCTTACAGAAGCTGTGAACTTTGAGTGCCTCAAGAGTATTTCGGTAACGTTGGAGGATTTCGTGACAGGTTCGAATGGCGGCTTCATAAGCCATTCTACACTGAACAAATTGCTTGAATCAGATTATCCAGCCTTGGAAGAAGCGTATATAGATTTGAACTGTGACGACGATCAGTACGGCTATCGTTTCCCCGATGCATTTCTTGAAGGAAACAATCTGCCAAAGTTAAAAAAGCTAGAAATAACAGGTGGTTTTTTGAATGGCGAAAAAGAACGATTACTGCAAAGTCCTATAGGGATGAGAAATGATCTCATATATCACCTAGAGGATATCACTTGACTCACGATTAAAAGCTTAACGGCATACCATCACTTCCGCTATTAAATCAGTAAAAACGCAATGAAAGAGTGTGGTAGCTTATAGATAATTGAAGTGACCGCGCTACTTACGATTTAATGCATAATGTAGCGTTTATAGAATAAGGATGATGCATGGCTTTAGTTAACGCTTTTTACCAAATTAGAGAAGATGGTACTAAACTTGTTAATTACCAAAGGGTTCTTAATTTTCATAGTGAAATCTGTGAAGTCATTGCCAATTACCCTTGGGAAAGAGAACTTAAATTGTCTATAGAGCTCGAGGAAGGAAGTGGATTAGTTTTCTCAATCGGTGATATGGATGGTATACATGATTCCTATGAGTTTACACCTGTCGAGGTGGATAAAGGAGTTTTGTCACTGGATGTGGTATTGAAGCCTGGTTTTCTTGGGATTTTTGGTCGTAAAAAGGTTTCAGTAGACTTTGAGGTTGTTTCTATTGCAGAAGCTAAGCAACATATCAAACAACTCTTCGAATACTCAATCGAGTCAATATACCAAAAATATCGCAAGTAACATCCCACGATTAAGGTAATAAATTGGATACAATCTCAAGTGTCATATAAGGTATATCCGAGCCTTCATCAGTCAGCGCAAGAAGTAAAACAGGACCTTTATTTAATCGATGGTACGACAGGTAGGTAGAGCCAGACACATTACTATACTCTACTAATAGGGAGTTGCCCCCTCTCATACCAAAAGCGTACTGCTCGTTTGGACTACTATCTTTATTGTTGACACCACTAGGGAAGTAAAGGGAATAATTTAAAAAAGCCGAAGTATCATTATAAGGCTTTAAACTAAAAGTACTTGGACATGAAGCCTCTTCATTTAAATCATTACACAAATCAAAAGAAAACGTCGGAGCGTCTTCTTCAAGATTGAATGTGATCTTATAGCTTTGAAACTGAGAAGGGGACTTACTGTTAGAGTATTTAAGGGTAATAGTATGTTCGGCTACCGTTGAGCCGTAAGACCACTGATTTTGTTGCTGTTCATTCGGTTTTCCTGAACACCCCACCAACAAAAATATGAACAAAGAAAAGGCTATTTGCTTCATTGAAAAATCCTATTTTACAAATTAATGATAATCCTATTTTTAAATGACTTTGTTGTCAAATGAAAGACAAAATAGCTCTGTTCCTACGATGAGATAGACTGTTGTAACTTAACAACATACTATAATTTCTGTCATTAAATCAGTAAAAACGCAATGAAAGAGTGTGGTAACTTATATACCCAAATAACCTCAAGATGCCGCGCCTGAGAGTTAAGGCCACTCGCCCTTGGGGAGCGTGTCACTGAGCCGACTTCTTGAATCATACAACCGTTCTTCTTGAAAAAATAAGAAAGAGCCTGTAATTCTGCTTCGTTGTCTTCCTTGAATTCAACTCAGTGACCTCGCTCTGAATCAAACACCTTGAGGTCACTCGGGTATATGAGACTTTGTAAATGATGCAGGCGTTATGTGCTAATTAGTAGGAGTAAGTTAAGTGCGTAATTTTTTGGTTGTGATTCTTTACAGTTCATCGTTCTTACTTTCTGCGGAGAGTAACGTCGAAGATTGTCAATTATTGGGCTCTTTGTGCACACTTCAGAGGAGTTTTGAAGTGGCAGATAAAGAGTTGAATGAAGTTTATAAAAACATAATGAATCGTATCAATTCAGGAGATCTATCTGATAGCTCCCTTGTGGACTCTGCTGAACTTAAGCAAAGTTTGCTCAGTAGTCAAAGAAGTTGGCTCCAATTCAAAAAATCCAATTGTGATGCATTTTATGTACTCCAGAGTGGGGGTAGCCAGCGAAACGAAGCTCGCTTGGAGTGTGAAATTGAAATGACCAAAGAGCGTACAAACTATCTAACAACTTGGTACTGACTTGATTTGATTAAGCACATAATAAGATGAGAACTTCGAGCATTGGTGATGCTTGCTGCTATTTTGCATAAAAATGGGACATGGTTTACATCATCAAGGTAATAGATAGAAAAATTCTGTATTTCAATGTGGAGGTTTTATTTAATAGCCACTATGCGTTTAAATCGCAATAATACAAGGAGTGTATATGTTAGTTTATGGTGATGATCAGTCGGGCAACTGCTTTAAAGTTAAACTTTTACTTTCGTTGTTAGGCGTTGATCATGAATGGCAACATGTAAATATTTTGAATAAAGAAACGCAATCAGATGAATTTTTAGTTTTAAATCCTAATGGAAAAATCCCAACAGTTGTACTTGATGATAATAGGGTGCTGTGTGAATCAAATGCCATTCTTGGCTATTTTGCTGAGGGTACTGAATATTTGCCAACGGACAGATATGAAAAAGCAAAAGTTTACGAGTGGCTTTTCTTTGAGCAATACTCACATGAGCCTTATGTTGCAGTAGCAAGGTTTATTCAAAAATATCTTGGCATGCCTGAACATCGAGTTGAAGAATATCTTTCGTTGCAAGTAGGCGGTAATAAAGCGTTATCGATTATGGACAAGCAACTATCTAAATCAGCTTATTTAGTTGGTGAGCAGTTTAGCATTGCAGACATTGCATTGTACGCTTACACGCACGTTGCGCATGAAGGGGGCTTTGATCTAGAAAAGTATCCAAATATTCAGCGTTGGATTTCAGAGATTCAAGATTTTGAATGTTACGTTGGTATGTGTCAACCATGCGCATAACAAACTGCTCAAGAGGGGCGCAGCGGCTTTGGTATTGCGTTGCCCATCCTTTAGGAGTCTCATGGAGGAAACGATATGAAATCGACTAAAAAGTACTGGAACCCATTGGCTGAAGCAAGTGGTAAAGAGTGGGAGTGCATTGAAGGTTCAGACGGTAATTTAAGTCAAATTACCTTATCTGAAGATAGCGTTAGCGGTGATTATACAAGATTAACTCGTTTTAAAGATGGGTTTTATACAAAGGCGCTTGGTGCAAAAAGTCACATTTATCCAGAAGAAATTTTTGTAGTGATCACTTAAATGGTTTTTTGTGCAAGGAGGCAAAATGACCAAGATTTATCTATTTGATTGGGGCGATACACTCATGATCGATTTTCCAGGTCAGAGAGGGAAAATGTGTGACTGGGTAACCGTTCAGGCTGTAAATGGCGCACTGGATGTTCTAAGGAAGCTATCGCTCAATAACAACGTTTATGTTGCTACAAATGCAGCAGATTCATCCGAAAATGACATTAAAAATGCATTTAACCGAGTTGGTTTATCTCAGTATATTTCAGGCTATTTCTGCAAAGCAAACCTCGGTATAGGTAAGGGCACACCAGAGTTTTTCGAAAGAATAATCGAAAGGTTAAATGTAGACGCAAAATCAGTAGTGATGGTCGGTGACACTTACGACAAAGACATCGAACCAGCAATAACAGTGGGCATTGAGGTAATTTGGTTTAATCCGACAAAACAAAGCCATAGCACAGCTCACAATGTAAAGCAGATCAGTCATTTGTCAGAAATTTATATGTAATAAGTTACTCAAGGACAGGGGGCTGCGCGTGGTATTGCGTTGTTCAATTCCTAGCAGTCAGAATAAATAAGGATCTATAGATGGAATTAAAGTATCGTTCAGCTGATGTCGAAGATTTGGAAAGTCTTGTTGCTTTGCTCTCAAATGACCCACTAGGTAGTAAAAGAGAAGATGTGTCTGTTCCGTTGAATAATGCGTACCTTGAAGCGTTCGAAGCAATTGTACGAGACCCGAACAACGAATTACTTGTTGTTGAGCAGGAAAACTGTTTGGTTGGGATGCTTCAAATTACTTTTATTCCTTATCTGACGCACATTGGTAGTTGGCGTTGCCTCATTGAAGGCGTTCGAATTCATAGCGACTATCGTGGGCAAGGGTTCGGTGAACAAATGTTCGCACATGCTATTGAACGGGCAAAAAATAGAGGTTGTAAAGTCGTTCAGCTAACAAGTGACAAGCAGCGCCCTGATGCAATCAGGTTCTATGAAAAACTTGGATTCAAAGCAACACATGAAGGGTTAAAACTCGCGTTGTAGGTTGTTAGTTAGATGCCACGGTTCTTATATTGGCATTTTGAGTTTTCGGTAATATTAGTGTTTAAAGCTTAATGCAGAGGATTTATTTGTACCTTGTCTTCTGCTTAGGCTGGCGTTAGCATTACTATTCGTTAATTTTAATGACTACGGTGTAATGGTTCAGGTAATGAGGTCGTGGTATTCACCTTAATCTGGTGTTATGCGATTCAATGGCATGGAGGTGAAGTTTTGAAAATAGAGAAAGTTAACGAGTCAAATATTGCGGCAATTAAGTTTGTACGTTTAGCCGATGAACAAGTAAAATTTGCTGGTACTGCTGAAGAATTTATATCGAGTGCAAATGAGACGACTCATTTACATGTCATAAAAGATAATGATGAAGTCGTCGGTTTCTTCAAGTTGGATATTGCGTACTCTTCTAACTACGAGTTTTGTCCGACAGACGCATTAGGATTAAGAGCTTTTGCCATCGATATTAATAAGCAAGGCAAAGGGCTGGGCACGCAAGCGGTCAGAACACTCTTACTCTACGTAAAAACACACTACCCAACATTCAACTGGATCTACCTGACTGTTAATTGTAAAAACTTAGGTGCTAAAGCGTGTTACGAAAAGGGTGGTTTCGAGGCTCATTCTGAGCAGTATTTGGGCGGTCCAGCAGGACCTCAGTACATAATGTACAAAAAACTCATGGCCTATTAATTTACGATGGAGTCTTTGATGATGGTGTTGCTTACCCATTAACTAGGACTCATTAACCTTGAGTGGAAAGCGATAGTTATGGAAACAGATAGACTGAAGTTACTCCCTCCTTCATTGGTTCATCAACCTTTGATGCTTGAAGCAATCATTGAAAGCCAAGAAGAACTGGCTATGTATCTTCCTTGGGTGCCTCATGCGTTAACGGAAGCAGAATCCATTGAGCAGACAAAGAAAGCAATTAATAACTTTGAAAATTTTGAAGGTGAGTTACGATACTCCATTGTAGAAAAAAGCACTGGGCACTTTCTTGGTGCTATAGGGCTAATCATTCTTGATAAATCAGTACCTTCTTTTGAAATTGGCTATTGGCTGCGTAGTTCAAGTGTTGGCTATGGTTTCATTTCTGAAGCACTTAAAGCGATAGAGTTATTTGCATTTAATGAGCTTAACGCTAACCGACTTGAAATTAAAGCGGCTGAAAATAACTGGAAAAGCCGAATGGTAGCAGAGCGTAGTGGATTTGTTTTGGAAGGGGTTTTACGTAATGCTCGAAGGTTGCCTTCAGGCGATTTGAGTGGCACAGCCGTTTATTCAAAACAGGTTTATACTAGGGGGCTTGACCAGTCAAAATAACCCTTTGACTGGTTAACTTACCTTTATACCTTATTAGTAATGATAAATCATTGAAAATATTGTTATCATCTTTTTGATTATCATTAAATCTGACGAGGTATGAGCATTTTCAAATGCCCCCCATTTTGATGTAATTCAGCTTATTCGGCTGTATTGATTTTTTGAAGCTTAATAAA
Organism: Vibrio azureus; assembly: GCF_002849855.1. Taxonomy (NCBI): domain Bacteria; kingdom Pseudomonadati; phylum Pseudomonadota; class Gammaproteobacteria; order Vibrionales; family Vibrionaceae; genus Vibrio; species Vibrio azureus. The sequence goes on along the minus strand of NZ_CP018617.1, from coordinate 1,007,308 downwards.
ATTAGCAACGAAGTATAGGAAATTAGATTGAATCAAAGTAGCTCGAAGTATGGCATTCAAGTTGTTTTAAATGGAACACAAAAAAGCCGAGAGTTTTTAGAAAAGAATATAAAAGTAAGTCAGAAGGAACTCTATCAATTAGCTGTTGAACACTTTGGTTTAAAGAATGAAAGTTGTAGTGGTAAAGAAGCAATCGTAAATAATAGTATTACTAGGCAACTACAAAGTACATGCCACCAGCTAGATGAATTGGAGAGATTTGTTAAGCCTGATGTCAACAATCGTTTTCGACTCCCTTCTCATAAACATTTTATGCGTTGCTATCAATGCCATAAACTGGTCAGAAACCCACATCCGACCTACTTATTTTGTTGCCATAAATGTGGTGGTCTTAATCAGAGGTTTAGGCACTATAGTCGCTCTTTAGAAGGACTGAATGCTCTAGTAACTGGAGGCAGAACAAAGCTAGGCCACCAAATTGCATTGAAACTTCTTCGGGCAAATTGTAAAAATGTCGTTGTGACAACGAGAAATATCGATTCAGCAAAGAAAATCTTTTCAAGCTATGATGATTATCCTTGCTGGAAAAATAACTTGAAATTGATTGAGCTTGATCTTGATTCATTACATCTAAATCAAAGGCTTGCTACGCTAGCTAATGAACTAGAGCCACTCAAGTCTTTAGATATTTTAGTTAATTGTGCCGCTCAAACAATTAGAGCGAGAGATAAGTCTCATCTTTATGGTGAGATCGGTTCTGTCGAAGGTAAAAATCGCTATGGTGATCCAAAGTATGTTGATCATAGTTTTACGAATAGTTGGCATGTCAAATTAACTGACTTCCCTCAACAAGAAGCAGAAGAGTGCTATCGTATTAATGCTGTCGCACCAACATTACTGATTCAAAAAATGCTTCCCTTACTTAATAAGTCTTCGGTTTCACCTTATATAATCAATGTGCATGCTAGAGAAGGCATTTTTAAAACGAAGAAAGAAGACTTACATCTACAGACTAATATGGCAAAGGCAGCTTTGCATATGTTGACGAAGTGTTTAGCCAGAAAGTCCGACTTAATCACGGAGGCTGGGAGTCGGTTTTCCATACATGGCTGTGATCCTGGCTGGTTTTCTGTCGATGAATATTATGAGAGTGATAGACCTTGGGTTGTGCCGCCGTTAGATGAGATTGATGGAGCGGCAAGAATTTTATTTCCTCTGTTTGCTCAGTTACCTGGTTGTAGCCCGACACGTCGTCATTTTTATCAGTTAACTTATTAGTTTTAGGTAACATTTTTCAGGTTACTTTTACTTGGATTTTTTAAAAAATTTTCTCAGTGTGTTATAAACGAATCTTGGTTGTTGATGTGGAGAGCTAGGTGTACGAAATTCGTGAAGCTAATAACAGCGATTTTGAATTCCTGTTTAAGCTTAAGAAATTAGCGGAGTTTTAACCTACCACGAGCTTAATGACCATAGAGGGTAAAGAAACACGAGTGTTTTCAGGAGATATCATAGTCAATAAACGCTTTGGGACGCATGGCTTGGTAAACACATCGAGCCATGATATTGAGCTTTTAATTATTCAAGCAAGCTTAAAGTAAATTGCAATAAGTGGTCCTCGGCAGTGATTCTTAACTCATGGCGTTTTACGACGCATTGACCTTCATTTTAAAGTAGAACATGAGATCTTTTTTAATTAGTCAAATATAAGGCAGATTATGAATTTTTTATCAAAACTTATACTTCCAATTTGTTTAGTTACATTTAGTGCCTTGGGTGGCCAAACTATAGAACCAACTTCAGTGACTTTGACCTATGGTGACTCATCGATCTCGGCGGAAATTGGAAAAGATAAAAAGTTTGCAATTATTAGAAATAATGACGATGAAAAATTGGAGTTTTCAGGTTCAGTTACTAAGGAGTACACAGATTACATAGTAGATGTACTGGTAATCAAAGACAGTAAATCAAATCAATCAAGCAGTGAATTAAAGACAACTATTTTGGTAACTAAAGAGCAATTCGATACTCTTATATTGATTGGTGGGACCAACAGTGAGATGTTTAATATTACTTTAAAATAGCGAATTCGGCTCAGTGGCCTCGCTCTGAATCAAGCATCTTGAGGTCACTTGGGTATACAATGCGTTAGCTTACTATGATTGAGGCGCAATCTAAGCTAGTTTAATCCTCAATTTGTTGTTAGGTATTTGGAGGAAACTGTGAATTCAAAGGAAGTTGTCCTAGCTTTTTGGGGTGCGATGAAAACTAATGATTTTACTAGGGCGAGTGAGTGGCTCAGCGCTGACTTCGAGTGCCTTTGGCCTCAATCAAATGAACTGATAACTGGCCGAGAAAATTTCATAGCGATTAATACTCATTACCCTGCCAATGACATCTGGGAGTTTGAAATTCACTCTGTGATTTGTGACGGTGTCACTGTTGTAACGGATGTTTCTATTACAGACGGTGTCCAAAAAGCCCGAGCTATTACGTTTCATACCGTTAAACACGGTTTAATTACCAAGCAAAAAGAGTTCTGGCCTGACCCTATGGTTGCACAACAATGGCGTTCCAAATGGGTTACGTTGGTACAAGGTTAAACTTCGTACCTAATAGAGAAATGATGATAAAGGGTACCTCGTTGAGCAACGTACTTTTAGGGTAGATATGACTTTTCTATGAAGAGTTAATCATTTTTCCAATATAAGTTGGAATTAAAAATAAAAGTGTGTAAAAGTAACTGGTTTTATTTATAGCACTGCTTTATGACCATTTCATAAGTATAATGTAAACCTTAGAATTAATATGGATATTCTCACTGATGAGAAATTTTCTGACATTTATTACTGCTTCATGTATATCATTTTACTCTTACAGTTGGACATCAGAGATATCAAAAATACAAGCAGAAGGCATTAAAGATCCTTATAATGCTATTTACTTTAAGAAGCCAATTACTGATTCAGCCTGTGAAAAAACCAATAAAGAAAATAGGATGGTTCTTGTAAATGAAGTCCAACACAGTACAGCCTTAGCTGCATTGATGGCTAATAAAGTTGTTCAAGTACAAGGCAGCGGCGTTTGTAATGGAGTCGGTTTAGAGGAAATAAACTACGTAATGATCTTCAGTGATAAATAAGGACTTCTAGAAATAAGTCTCCCGTAAAGTTACCATAGAATAAGGTAGGCCGGATAATTTTCATAAGTGCATAAAGCACTCAATGGTATATTAGCGCTGAGCTTATCGGCTATCTTATTAAACGTACAATCAATGAACCAGCTGCACGCATGGGTTCAATATTAAAACTTAATACTGTTGCATTGGCTGGCGAGAAGTAACGTTCGACTTCACTGCCAAAGCCATCATATTGAATAGCCAATAGTTGCTTCTCTTCTACTGCTTGCAGCATGGTCACTTGGGGTATGACGAAGCCGCCTTGGTTAGCGCTGATATTGATAATTTCATTGCCTTCAAGGCACGGTTTTATTGGTTTGGGTTGGCCTTTAACGATGTGCTGGTGTTTAAGAATATTGAAAACGCCTTCGGTAGTGCGTTGTATCAAGTCGTTTGAAATATATCTTCCTTGGCCAATTTCTACAGTAATACAATCGGTATCATGACTTTGCCAAGTGGTTTCTAGTACCCCTTGTTCACCGGGATCGTTCAAAATAACATCAGGATTTAGCCAACGAGCCATATCCTTAGACAGGGGACGACGAAAATCCGCGAAGACATAAAGTGGATAAACAGCGCCGCTAGTCTGAGTGTGCAAATCAATCGCGAGGTCCGCGTTAGGTTGTAGGAGATTTTGCCATAAAACGCTAAGATAGCGGTGTGCCTCTTTTCCTTTTTCATTGCCAGGAAAACAACGATTTAGGTTCGTTCGCACTAAATCAGGATCGGGTGAGACAAAATCACGACTATGATTGAGCATGCCGGTCAGATTGATTGTTGGAACCACGGTAACGGTGCCTGATAACCGCTCGCCAATAAGCTGCCTTGCAACGGATTGAGCGGCTAACACACCATTATATTCATCACCATGAACACCTGCAGTAATCATGACTTTTTTACCCGGTGATGCTCCTTTAAAAACCCACACTGGTGTATGTTGCCATTGACCAATAGCATTGGTCGCAATACGAAACCAGAATTTATGTTCGCCAGCAGGTAAGTCAGAGACATCAAGAGATTGAAGGACTGAATGGCCTTGAAGAGTATCACTTAAAATCGTGGTTGGCATCGGCGAGCAACTCCCAAATGAGAGATGTGAACTATCTCTTGGGTTAAGTTTTTACCTATACTCAAGCACGTTGAAGCGCTTGAGTATAGAGCTGAGAGGTAAAAATATTTTTATCGTTTAAAATTACTTTTATACATACTAAACATAAGTTTAGATGAAAATCCTACTCAGTGGAAGCATGACTTTTTCTGTGTAAACAACTCGCTTTTTCGTCGATACATCAGTCTAAAAGTGACGTCAATTCCGTAAGTAAGACATTGACATCTTTTTCGGTGATATCATTATGCGTAACAAAGCGAATTGGGTTAGCGGGCGAAATGGTGATGCCTTTTTGTTTTAGCTTTTCAGCAATTGCGTGAATGTCGATTTTTGCATCAAGTTTTGCAAAGACAATATTGGTCTGAACATGGTTAGGGTTTGCAGTGAAGCCCGGAAGTTTTGCCAACCCCTGGGCAAGTAACTGAGCATTGGTGTGGTCAACTTTTAACTGCTCTGTTTGATCGGTTAATGCGAGCTTACCTGCTGCTGCTAAAATACCGGCTTGGCGCATGCCGCCTCCGACCATTTTTCTTAATCGGCGTGCCTTAGCAATAAACGCTTTGTCACCGAGAAGTAAAGATCCGATAGGTGCACACAAGCCTTTAGAAAGACAAATCGTCATAGAATCAAAGTATTGGCCGATTTCCTTGACTGGTACATCTAAAGCAGCCGCAGCATTAAAGACGCGTGCGCCATCTAAATGCAATTTCAAGCCATGTTTATTAACGAAATCTCGTGCGTCAGACAAGTAGGAAAGCGGCAAGACTTTACCATTAATGGTATTTTCCAAGCTTAAGAGCCGAGTTCTGGCAAAGTGAGAATCATCAGGTTTCACCGCGGCTTCAAGTTTATCAAACGGTAGGGTGCCGTCGGGGTTATTTTCGATGGGTTGTGGTTGGATTGAACCTAATACCGCAGCGCCACCCGCCTCGTATTTATAGTTGTGTGCCTGTTGACCGCATAGGTATTCATCACCACGATCACAATGGGCCATCAATCCAAGTAAGTTAGCTTGTGTACCTGATGTTGTGAATAAAGCGGCTTCGAACCCAGCGAGCTCTGCTGCAAAAGCTTCCAGTTCGTTGACGGTTGGATCATCGCCATAGACATCGTCTCCTACTGCTGCGTTATACATAGCCTCACGCATTGCTTGAGTGGGCTTGGTCACGGTATCGGATCGAAAATCCATAATTTCTCCTAGATTGAAACTGGGTTTATTTGATTTATATACAGCCACAAAGGCTTGCTTTACTTAAACACGCTATCGTTTTTGCGTCGGTGATCTTACCTTCAATGATATGTTGTTCAAGTTCTGTTTTAGATAAAGTGACCACTTCGATGACTTCATCTTCATCACATTGGTAGCGTGCTGTTTTTGTTAGGTTCTTGGCGACATATAAATACTGAATTTCATCACAAAACCCAGCTAAAGGGGTCACTTGGCCTAGTGAGGTCAGGCTTGTAGCACTGTAACCCGTTTCTTCTTCAAGCTCTCTTTGCGCACAACTTAATGGATCTTCACCTTCTTCACGAGTACCGGCAGGCAGCTCTAACAGCCATTTGTTCAGAGAAGGGCGGAACTGGTTGACCAAGACGATTTTACCCTCTTGTGTGATAGGCAAAATAACGGCAGCTCCGGGGTGCTGAATCATGGTATGCGTAATTGTCTGGCCATTGGGGAGTGCGATGTCTTCTTCTATTAAAGAAATTTGCTTCCATGTATGAATGGTCTTGCTCATCCTAGTGGATTTCCTAGTTTGTTACTTTCAATGTGCTCAATGGATACGCTTTCTAAAGTCGTTTCGTTGAACAATGCATCATGAGGTGACTATACCCAAGTAACCTCAAGATGCTGCGTTCAGCGAGATGACCTTAACTCTCAGGCGCGGCAACGATTCGAAGATATAGTGGCTCTACATTGAGAATCGTTAACAAAGTCTGAGAGTTAAGGCCGCTCGCCCTTTGGGAGCGTGTCACTGAGCCGACTTCTTGCGTCAGACAACCGTTCTTCTTACAAAAATGAGAAAGAGCCGGCTATTCCGCTTCGTTGTCTTCCTTGAATTCGACTCAGTGACCTCGCTCTGAATCAAGCATCTTGAAGTCACTTGGGTATATATCGTTCCTAATAAACTTCACATCATAGAATCCCTAGCGCTTTCGTACAAGGTAATACACCCAAGCATCTTGAGGTCACTTGGGTATATACTCAATCTGAACCGCTTGACGTAATGTAGTGAATCAATTCGTTCAAACCCATGGCTGTGACCAGAAGATAAAAACGCATGATTTTTTCATTAATATATTCAGTGTTTTATCTCACTATAAATGAAAACTATGGTTTCCAAAGGCATTGTTGTGAAAGTCATCTGGTATAAAAGGATAGAAGATAAATTATACTTGTAACAAAGTTATAACAATTGTATACATTTAAAAACACACTGTCCGTCTATTGCTGGAGCTTGCATGATCCAACCGAATTTCGCCTCAAATGCCGACAAAGCTCTGCTTTCTGAGCGTATTAATAAACTTGCTAACGCGTTGACCGATGGCGTTTATGAACGTGAGCATACGATTAAATTATGCTTACTTGCAGCTCTGGCAGGAGAAAGTGTGTTCTTGCTTGGTCCTCCGGGTATTGCAAAAAGCTTAATTGCCAAAAGATTGATTCAAGCGTTTGATAACAGCAGCTACTTCGAGTATTTGATGACACGTTTCTCCACGCCGGAAGAAGTGTTCGGGCCGTTAAGTATTCAGGAGCTGAAAGACAATGGTCGTTATGTTCGTTTAACACAAGGCTATTTACCTACCGCTCAAGTCGTCTTTTTAGATGAGATCTGGAAAGCAGGGCCCGCAATACTCAATACGTTACTCACGGTCGTCAACGAAAAAACCTTTAAAAATGGCAGTGATATCGAACGAGTACCCATGCGACTGCTGATTTCAGCTTCGAATGAATTGCCCGATGAAGACAGCGGTTTAGACGCACTTTATGACCGTATGCTGGTGCGAGTTTTTGTCAATCGAATACAGGATAAACAGAACTTTAAATCTATGTTAACGGTTGGGACACCCCAAGAGGTAAAAATTCCACAAGGTCTGGCGGTCACGGATGAAGAATATCATGCTTGGCAACAACAGCTAGAAGCCCTTACATTGCCTGATGGAGTGTTTGAGAAATTATTCTTACTTAAAGAAATGCTCGAAAATAAAGTGGAAGCCGAGTTTGGTGACCCCATTTTAAATGATATGTACGTCTCTGACCGACGCTGGAAGAAAGCACTTAAGTTGCTCAAAGCAAGCGCATTCTTTAATGGTCGTGATGAAATCAACCCGTTAGATATCTTGTTATTACAAGACTGCCTATGGAATAGCCCAGAGTCTCGCGATGTTGTTCGTCGTGTGATTGAAGAGTTTGCCTTAAATCATGCGTTTGACCAACAGGATGCCTCACGAGAGATCGAAGAGTGTCGAGAAGCGTTGTCCGAAATCCAACATGCCTTAGAAACCCATTACCAAATGACTTTGAACATGGAAGCAGCAACCGGCATTTTGCGTAAAGAAACAATGAGCTTTGATACTTCTTCCGCTAAAAAGTACCAAGTTGGTTCGGCTAAAAATTTGGTTAAGTTGGTGATGTTACAGAGCAACATGTCGGTGTCAGAGTCTGAAAAAGGTGACAGCCGCTGGGTGTACGTAGCGAAAGACGACTTGGAACGAATCATTAAAGAAGGTCAGGGTGACGTCTATGGCTATGTAAACCAAAACACCAGTTTATGTCGTTTGCGTTTTGACGTTGACGCGGACAATAATTTTGTCATTCGAGACATTGCTAATCGCGCTATTTTGGTCAGTTTGGTGACCAAGCAAGGATTCGATACGGATTTGCATCAACTGTGGCTAACAACGTGTGAAGATGTTATCCGCCAACTCAATGATGCTGAGCACCACATCCGTAAAGTAAAGGCCAATTTTCACGGAGCTTTGCCACACAGCTTTGTTGATCCTGAACTGCCGCGATTGATGGAATCAAGCTTGCAGCAAGTTACTCAACAACTAGACTCCATTCAAGGGGAGAATGAAAAAATCATTCAACGCTTTAAAAACTTACCGCAGTTTTTTTCTTAAGGAGAAAGGATGTTAGGAGCAGATGGCCTGAATTTAGCCTTGATGATAGCAGACTCCGGGATCATTGATGGAGCAGTCAATGATTTGTTAGCTCGTTCCCAAGTCATGGTCGTGGCCGAGAACCGAGGAATGAAAACATCGGTCAAGAATCATCTTTTAAAATGGCGCGGTCAGGTTAAGAAACGCATTACCAAAGTATGTGAAACAGAGCGTTTTCAGCAAGAGTTAGCCTTGTATCAAGAGGTTATTTACTGGGACGAAGAGACTTTTTTCGAACAGATTGATGATGTGATTAGAAAGTTGGAATGGCATTCTGCTTTTTACATGCAGGCTCGAAGAATGTTGGAAAAAAACAAAGGGGTTCATAACCCGATGTTTCCGCATTACTTTTGTGATCAATGGTATCAAAGCTTAGCCGATGCAATCAAACAGGCTCAAATCTCTGAACTCGAAGAAAATAAAGAAAAAGTATTGCATGACCTTTATCAGCGTATGGAAACCATGCGCAATATGGATAAAGTAACAGAATCCGGTGATGAGGACAGTGTCGGGCGTTTATGGGATATGGCTTCGGCAAAACTGAGTAAAACTGACTTAACAGTGATGAAGCGTCACGCTGAATTTCTCAACAAACATCAAGGTTTAAAAGACATTGCCGACCAATTAGGTCGAATGGCGGGGCAAGTGGATGATCCGTCACTCAATCGAGCACCTAACGAGGAGCTCAAGATGGTTGAGGAAAAAAGTGATGAAGCGACCGATGACATTGTCGGGATTCACGAAAGCGACGACCTCAACAAATTACTGCCTAATGAGACCATGTTTCTTGCTTATCCAGAACTCGAAGTGGTTTTTTATAAGCATTTAGTTGATAAGAGACTAATGAACTACCGGACTCAGGGAAAGTCTCGTAAGCTGCGTAAAGTTAAGGCGTATTGTCCAGACAACAAGGCTGTCGATATTGAAAAAGGGCCTTTTATTGTTTGTGTTGATGCTTCGGGATCGATGAGTGGCTTTCCAGAACAATGTGCGAAAGCGATGGCGTATGCATTAATGCAGATTGCTTTAGCTGAGCAACGAGACTGTTACGTTATTATCTTTTCCACCGAGCACATTACCTACGAGCTGACCCGCCAAGATGGCCTACGAGAAGCGGCGGACTTTCTTTCATACAGCTTTCATGGTGGCACAGACCTTGAGCCGACTTTAATGAAATCGATCGATTTAATGAGTCACGATAAATACAAGAATGCGGATATGGTTGTGATCTCTGACTTTATTGCACCAAAACAACAAGACGATTTGTTGGCTCAAATCTCAGCACTCAAAGCCAAAAAAAACCGTTTTCATGCGATCAGTCTATCCAAATACGGTAATCCTGAGTTGATGTCGATGTTTGATCATACTTGGTCTTACCATCCTAGCCTTGCAGGGCGTCTTTTCAATTTAAAATAAGTTGATAAATTAAGTCGATTTAGACCACATTTGTTCTTTGTTTACTCTGCTATTGTACCCCTAAGACCGTTACGAAAATGATTTGGAGCGAGCTGGGTATCTCTCAGTTTTATTAAATAAGGAAGATGAATGGCATGAATCGTAAGCAAGAATTACTTATAGATGAATTTCGAGCCATCGTTGGTCATGCCCACGTTCTTACCGAAGAGACAAGCACGAAATACTATCGAAGTGGTTTTCGTTCTGGAAGTGGCTGCGCTTTAGCTGTGGTATTTCCACAAACGCTTGTTGAGCAATGGAAAGTGATCGAGCAGTGTGTGGAAAACCAATGCATTATTATTATGCAAGCAGCGAAAACGGGCTTGACCGAAGGCTCAGCCCCAAGTGGTGATGATTATGATCGGGATGTTATTATCATCAATATTACCCATATCGACCGTATTCATTTGATCGATGGTGGTAAGCAAGTTATATGCATGCCGGGCGCGCGATTACATCGATTGGAAAAGGTACTCAAAGGAGTACATCGGGCACCACATTCTGTGATTGGTTCCTCTTCGTTGGGAGCCACCGTGGTTGGCGGCATTGCAAATAACTCTGGTGGTGCTTTAGTCAAACGTGGCCCTGCTTATACTGAGCTCGCGATTTATGCTCAGGTTGACAAAGAGGGCAAACTTCATTTGGTTAACCACCTTGGTATCGAAGGGTTGGGTTCAACCCCAGAGGAGATTTTGCAAAACCTAGATGAAGGCAATTTCTCCACACAAAATGTCATTTTCGATCAGAGGATGGCATCAGATAAGGAATATCAACAACGAGTCAGAGAGGTTAATGCCGATACTCCTGCACGTTTTAATGCCGATGAGCGACGTCTATTTGAAGCCAGCGGTTGTGCTGGAAAGTTAGGCGTATTTGCGGTTCGAGTGGACAGTTATCCGTTACCAAATACAGAGCAAGTCTTTTACCTCGGCACAAATGATCCTGCTAAGCTGACCAAACTCAGGCAAGTCATGCTTTCTGAGTTTACTCAGCTCCCCGAAATGGCAGAATACCTGCACCGTGATATTTTTAATTTAGCTGAAAAATACGGCAAAGATACTTTTCTTGCTATCAATATTTTGGGTACAGATAATCTGCCAAAACTGTTTTCGTTAAAAGCTCGCGTAGAAAACGTCCTCGAGCGTATTCCTTTAGCTAATAAAAATTGGCCCGATAAAGCCATGTATTACGTCAGCTTCTTGTTTCCATCGCATTTACCACAGCGCATGCTGGACTATCGGGACAGATATGAACACCACCTTATCTTAAAAATGAGTGATACTGGTATCTCTGAAGCAACAGAGTATCTGAAGCGTTGCTGGCTGGATGATCCCGATTGTGGCTTTTTTCAATGCACGCCAGAAGAGGGGACAAAGGCCTTTCTTCATCGTTTTGCAGCAGCAGGTGCTGCAATTAAATACGAAACCATCCATGAAAATGAAGTCGAAGATATCATTGCGCTTGATATTGCTCTGAGACGTAATGATGAGAATTGGGTGGAAACTCTGCCAGAAGAAGTCCGTAAGCATCTAGTGAAGTCGCTTTACTACGGACATTTCATGTGTCACGTCTTTCACCAAGATTACATTTTTGCAAAGGGTACGGACACGCATCGGATGAAAATGCTAATGCTAGAGCATCTGACTCGCCGAGGAGCAAAATACCCAGCTGAGCATAATGTGGGTCATTTATACGAAGCAGAAACCAAGTTAAGAGAATTTTATTATCAACTTGATCCAACCAATACGTTTAACCCTGGTATCGGTAAAATGGATCGTTATCGACGCCATTGCTTGTGTTGTGCTGAAGGGGGATGAATCGGATTTTTATACCTAAGTGAACTCAAGGTGCTTGAATCAAGTATCTTGAGGTCACTGGGGTATCGTCTGAGTGTTATTTATTCGAGCTGATTGGAATGTGATCGTAAAGGCTGGTTTTTAACCGCATGAATGAAAAAGATAAAATTTGTTGTTGACCAGAAAAATTAATCCGTTAAAGTAAGCCTCGTTCTCACGGCAAAGGCCGATGAGAGGTGGTGTTACCATCGCATGATTGCGTTGCCCTGGTGGTGGAATTGGTAGACACAAGGGATTTAAAATCCCTCGGCGTTCGCGCTGTGCCGGTTCAAGTCCGGCCCGGGGCACCATCTTACTCGTTTTTACCTATTTAAGGTAAAGTGATGAATACAGAGTTGTACTCTATAAAAACAGATTAAGGCGCCTTGGCAGAGTGGCTATGCAGCGGATTGCAAATCCGTGGACCTCGGTTCGACTCCGGGAGGCGCCTCCATTTTGCGACACTAGCTCAGTTGGTAGAGCGCAACCTTGCCAAGGTTGAGGTCACGAGTTCGAACCTCGTGTGTCGCTCCAAATTAAACGATATGGCTTCGGCGGTATCAGATGGTGTTTTACTTTTCTAGTAAAGGCATCGCAAAGAAATTTGTGTGCCCTGGTGGTGGAATTGGTAGACACAAGGGATTTAAAATCCCTCGACGTTCGCGTTGTGCCGGTTCAAGTCCGGCCCGGGGCACCATCTATTAAACTTTGAATGATAAAATAATTTTTAAATTCAAAGTAGCAAAAGTTAATCTTAAAGACTTGAAATTTTAAGAATTAAGGCGCCTTGGCAGAGTGGCTATGCAGCGGATTGCAAATCCGTGGACCTCGGTTCGACTCCGGGAGGCGCCTCCATTTTACGAAAAGCCCCATCCAATAGGCTGGGGCTTTTTCGTTGTTTTCCTTGAATCCGACTCAATGACTTTGCTCTGAATAAAGCACTCTGAGGTCACTTGGGTATATTTTTAAATTAAGTATCCAATCCTATCGCCTTAACATCGTGTGTTAACGGTTATGCAATGTTTATTCATTTAACATAAATAACCTATTTGACTATTTAGGATAAGCATCTATATTTCCAGTGAAGTTAATTTAACTTTTTGTAATTAATGACTTTTATGTCAAATTTATAGTTCTACTCAAGTAATCTTGCTCTGAAGCAAGCATCTTGAGGTTACTTGGGTATATTGGCTCTGTTGTCGGACGTACTAGAAAGTTGCAGACACAGCAGGTTATTAATCAAAAACGTCAAGTCATGGAATGAAGGACGACTTATGGAAATCTTATTTAAAGTCATTGGGTATTTTTTATTATGGACATTATATTCATATCTTTATCACGTACTTGCTCATGTACGCTCGAAATATAATCTCCTGCAATACATCCATCTTAAGCATCATGGTTATAAGTACGATGGCAGTATCTGGCCACCATGGAATGAGTACTTCTTCTGGTTTGGTGATCTTCGTTCATCAATGGATGTGTATCTTGCCTTTACTTTACCATTGGTGATTTTGACGATATTTGATCCTATTCCAGGGGCAATTTTGCTGGTGTTTCACTACTTTTATGAATTATTTCTTAGCCGTAATGTTCTGGATCATAACCCTAAAATTACCGGTAAAATCACTCGTTTTATGTCTATTGGCTCATTTCATTTAAAACACCACTCTAACGTTCGTTGCAATTTTTCATTCTTTATTACCTTTTGGGATTATCTATTTAGAACAGACGAAAAGTCAGTAAAAGAAAAGCGACGTAGCCAGAGGCTAAAATCTTCAAAGATATCATATTAAATTTCATTGTCTTACATGAATTGATTGTACTTTACTGAAAAGTGGCATAGGGTATGGGCAACGTTTTTAACTTGAAAAGAAGCATGAATTCAGATCATCAGCGCAATGTGGCTATCTTAGTCGATGTCCAGAATGTTTATTATACCTGCCGGGAAGCCTATCAACGTCACTTTGATTACAATCAGTTTTGGTATGTTGCAACGCAAGCAGTGAATGTATCAACGGCTCGTGCTTATGCGATATCAAGTAAAGATGCAAAGCAACGACAGTTCCATCATATTTTACGGGGTATAGGGTTTGAAGTTATCTTGAAACCTTACATACAAAGGAGTGATGGGAGCACCAAAGGAGATTGGGATGTTGGTATTGCTCTCGATGCAATCGAATTAGCTGCGGATGTCGATGAAGTGATTCTAGTCTCTGGAGATGGTGACTTCTGCCTTCTTGTTGAACGCATTCAGCAGCGTTTTAAGAAAAAAGTCACGGTTTATGGTGTACCTAAACTTACCGCTCAAGCTCTAGTCGACTGCGCAGATACTTTTGTTGCCATAGATGAAGACTTTTTGTTGTAGTGCTTATACCCAAGCACCTGAGGTAACTTGGGTATATAATTATCTGTTTTATAATTAAGTTTATATGGCTTAGATGCAAACTTTCTGTCTTTGCAATATAGTGTGAGGACTTCAGCATATAAGTTACTTTTTGCTAACAAATATTATGAAAATTGATTTGAATCAGTTTTGACTGACTTTGATTCTAATAGGTTTAAGTTTTACTTTAATAAAAAACCATAGAATCGAATGATGAAACTTAGTGATCTTTCAGTTAGAAATAAATTACTGCTCTTGGTTGTTTTCTCCGCTTCACTTTTACTCGCAGCCTGTTTGTATAATCTAAATGAACAAAGGAAGAACGCTCTTAGCGAAAGAGAAGCAAAATTGAGTGCTCAAGTTGAGGTAGCCACAAGCTTAATTAACTATTACTACCAGCAACGCGATATTTTAGGAGAACAAGGTGCTAAGCAAAGGGCACTGGAGGCGCTTCGTTCGCTAAGATACGATACCAATAATTACTTTTGGGTATTGACCCCTGAACTTAAAATACTGCTTCACCCACGCAAACCCACCTTGGAAGGGGCTGATGCCAGCCAAATCAAAGATGGGGCGGGAAAACTCCATTGGCGGCAAATGGCCACTATTGCTAATTCGCAACAAGCCGGATTTCTTGATTACCAATGGAAAAGCCCTCAAGGCGAGCTCAAAGATAAGATTTCCTATATTGCTTTATTCCCTGAATGGCAATGGATTGTCGGCTCAGGGCTTTTTGTTGCTGATATCAAGGAAGCTTTAATTGCTGATATCATCAAAGAATCAGTTGTTGCTTTTAGTTTAATCTTTGCTTTGGCGGTTTTAGGATACTTTATTTCCAACAACATTGTCAGCTTCTTAAATCAACTGAGTGCTTTTACTGGCGAAGTCGCAAATGGCGATCTAACCGTACGTCAACATGCTAAACGCAAAGATGAATTGGGCGAGGTGAGTCGCGAGCTCGATCGCATGCTAAATAAGTTACAATCTACGCTTCAAGCGGCTCATGAGTCGGCTTTACAATCGTCAGTCATGGCACAAAATATTGCTCAGGCCAGTGAAGAATCAGCCAGCAGTGTGAATAATCAACATTCACAACTTGAACAACTGTCTACGTCGATGACAGAAATGAGCACCACAATTTCCGACGTGGCCAGTAATGCTGAAAATACATCGCACAGCACCTCTTTAGTAACATCACATGCTGAGAAAAGTGGCCAAGATATGCATCAAACAGCTCAAACCATCGCGGAAGTTTCTCAAGATATTGCTACTGCCGATCAAATGGTGTCCGAGCTTCAAGCTGGTGTTAATGAAATTAGAGCCGTCGTCAGTGTGATTCGAGATGTCTCTGAACAAACGAATCTCTTGGCCTTGAATGCAGCGATCGAAGCAGCTCGAGCAGGCGATCAAGGACGAGGGTTTGCGGTAGTTGCAGATGAAGTTCGTAACCTTGCAAGTCGAACACAAAAGTCCACGGATGAGGTACAAAAAACCATAGATTCACTGATAGAACAAACTGAACGAACAGTGAGAGCCATGGAAAGAAGTAACCTTAAGGTAGAAGTCAGTGTTGATATCTCTCGTTCTACGCAAGCTCAGTTGGAGACCATGGTTTCTGAACTGCTTCACTCTAATGATATGGTGGCGCAAATCGCTGCAGCTTCTGAACAACAGGGGTTGGTCGCTCAGGAGATGAGCCAAAATGTTTCGACGATTCATCTTGCTGCAAATGAGGTGAAACAAACTTCACAAAGGCTAGCAGAGGAAAGTCAGCATTTAGCCGCTACCTCTGAAATCCTGCATGATCAGTTAAAATATTTCAAAGTTTGAGCTGATAGAGCAAGACAAGCAACTGCACTATGGGACCAATAGACCAACCGAACAATAGACAAAAATTTCAATATAAAATGTGCGTTGCCCAAATATCAGCATGACTTAGTAAAGGTAGACAGCACCAGATTTAGAAAGTGAGTTGTCTGTAGGGGCGTTATCACTCAGTGGTGGAGCGGAAGACTCTTGTTTCGCTCCTACTGCTAAGGTATTGCCTTGACCACTGATAGCAACCGCATCACCGAAAAGATCATCTTGGTCTGGGTTTGTTGCTTTTATGTATTTGGTTTGCTGCCAGTTCCCCTCTTTGAACTGATACTCATACACCGCACCTGAAGAGAGCGTGTCATTATTTTTTAGTAAGCCTCCAACTCCGGTGTCTGATGAACTTTCAAAGGGAGCACCGACAATCAGTCGTTCACCAGATAAATCGAGTTGAAGATCATGGCCAAATTTATCACCTGAATCTGAGTTATCGGCTTTTAGATAAGCTTGTTGGGACCAAACGTCTTGCTGTTGTTGAAAAATATAGGCGGCTCCTGCATTGGGCGCGGAATTATCAGCGTCGTTGCCATTGGTTACGCTGTCCGATGACTCAAGGTAAGCGCTTATCGCAAGTGTTGATCCATCATGGTTGAGTGATATTGAGTACCCAAACTGATCTTCTGCATCGGGGAGACTCGCTTTTAAGTAAGCGTGTTGGCTCCACTGGGCTCCATCATCATTGAAGAGATAAACGGCTCCGGAATTACTGGCGTTATTATCGAGTGGATCGCCATTCAGAGAATCTTCACCTGGGCTGGCAATACTGGCGGTCAAGCCATCTTGGCTAATATCAACGTCAAAGCCAAAAGAGTCCAAATTCCCCGTATTGGAAGGTTTGAAGTACTGAGTTTGAACCCAAGTATCATTTTGAAACTCGAAGAGGTAAGCTGCACCCGATAAAGCACCAGTATTGTCCAGTTGGTTTGCATTGATTCCCGATGCTGAGGAGCTTTCCCCAGGTGCACCAACCAGCAGTCTTTTGCCATCGCCGCTGAGAGAAACCGAGAAACCAAACGAATCATAAGCATCTGTATTTGAGGCTTTTAGATAAGCTTGCTGTTGCCATGTTTCGCCTGTGAGTGTGAATACATACACCGCTCCAGAAAGTGGTTTACTGTTGTCGTTTTGATCTCCGTCTACACCAGTAGCATTGGAGCCTTCTTGCAAGGCACTTACCGCAAGCGTTTTACCATCGTCACTGAGGTCTAGGGCATACCCAAATTCATCACCAGATTCGCTATTAGAGGGTTTTAGATAGGCTTTCTGTTGCCAATTATTACTGTCCAGTTCAAAAATATACGTAGCACCAGAGTTACTGAAAGTATTAACGTTAGGATCGTTAGCCAGGCCGGATTCATTTATGGCTCCAACAGCAAGTCGAGTACCATCTTGATTCAAGGCCAGTACATGCCCAAACTCATCTTGGCTATCTGCGTTAGAATGTTTGAGCAGGCTTATTGCATTCAGCAAGGTTGTAGAACTAATACTCACTTCATTACTTTTTGTACTGCCCGTTTGATTGTTGGCCAACACGAAAAATACAGAAGAAGGGCTTAAAATCTGATCAAAAGTATGGCGGATTTGTGTGGAACTTAGAGCGGTAATAAGTGGTGAACAGCGATTGAGTTGTGAATCATCTTTTAAACATACAGAATAATTGTCTGCGTGTTCACTGGTTTGCCATTGAAATTGAAACTGGTGAAACCCCGTCGCACTTGGTTCAGAAAGGGTAAACGCTCCGGGCATTTTGGGTGGTTCTTGTTGCTGCTGTGGAGGTTCTATGGTGGTGTCAGGGGGGGTATCCGTTTGACTGGGCTGCTCAGTTTGTGACGGCGTTGGCGGTTGTGGCACTTCGCTTTGGGGAGGAGTGGGTTGTTCTGGCTGCTCCGTCGATGGCTGAGGCGCTTGAGTTAATTCTGTTTGTTTGTCATTCGAGTCCGGCAGCTGGATTTGATTGACTTTGGTGTCCAAGTTACAACCAAACATAAGAGAACAACTTAGTACGCACAATACAGACGTCGATTTCATTATAGGCCTCACGATAGTCCACTCAATTTTACCCGAAAGGTTTGCTGCTAAAACTAACCATCAGGTCATCGTGATATGAATAAAGCACAAGTCATACCAAACTTCGTTAAGTGAATATATTGATATACCCAAGTAACCTCAAGAGGCTGCGTTCAGCGAGATGACCTTAACTCTCAGGCGCGGCCATGATTTATATTTTGCAAATTGAAAGTCAAATTGAAACCTATATTAAAGAATCCACATATTCACATTTAATTATATTATTATTTTTATTACTAAATGTCGTGATTGTTTTCTAAACTTGAAGTTAGATTTAATAAGCGAGTAGGTAATATGAAGCCAACAAAACCGAATATACATGAGGAAATTCAAGATTCTGAACTGAATTTTGCTGACTGTGTATTACATACTCACTCAAGTGGTGCAGAACTAGTGATTAAAAACGGCAGGAGTTACACTGTCACAGCTAGGGAGGGAGTCATTCTTAGTGTTTTGGTAAAGAATCAAGGAACAGTCATTGGCAAAGATGAATTAATTACTGCTGCTTGGGGAAACCCCGAGACCATTGGTAGTAATTCGCTACCTGTAGCTATTTCAAATTTACGCCGAATTTTACAGCCGGAAGGCATTAATATTATCAATGTTCCTCGGCAAGGGTATCGTTTAATGTTTGATGCTCAGTCTCAGGCTCAAGAAAATGAGAATGACAACCCCAATAATTCTAATAGTCAGCAACAGCGAAATAAAAGCTCGTACGAACAAGAACCGTTGACCCAAGGATTTGACCATGCTCAACAGCAAACAGCAAGTAAGGTATCAGCTGTCCGTTATGTCTCGGTTGTGGTGTGTGCCATATGCACTTGTATACTCATTTTTTATTTATGGTTTTCTTGGGTAGATATCCGCTGTCAACATTGGGGACAGGGGACCGTTTGTAGCCCGTCCGAAGTTAATATCGAACAACTTCTTAGCCAAGATGAGCTAAACCATATTAGTAAAGGTGTGACCTATTTTATTGATGCAGAAGGTCAACGGTATGAGGCTAAAAGCAATGATTAAATGGTTAGAAAGAGCGGTTTACACCTGTACCTTCTTGGTCGTATTGGTGATTTTGTTTGGGCTGGTCAATGGTGCAGGCTGTCGTTATGATTTATCAATAGAAAAACAGGATAGCCATAATACTTTTCTAACTTGTCATCGTGGTAAGGTGATGGTCCTACATACGTTACTAAACCAAGACAGAGAGATCATCAGTCAATGGAAAGTTTCAGCCAGACAACTTCAAATTGGTAAGCAACTCATTTACTTTGTTTATCATCGTGAACGTTTAGAAGGCGGTAACCAAGAAAATGAAACCGATCGCTACAACCAAATATTCTCAGGATACAAAACGGTTTTTTATCATATCGACCGGATCGATGATCGTGTTTTCATCTTTGCAAACTTCCCCAAAAGCACAATTACTACAGGGCTTGTACATGGCGAAATGAGCTTTTTCAATCACTGATCCCACATATCCAGTTTGCCTGACACTTTAGCTTGTAGAATGTTGTATTCAGGGAATTTCTGGAAAATGTAAAGTTTATCGCCGACTCTTTTCGTATGGTAGAAGAGAAAGGTTAGCCCGCTTGATAATCGATTGAACTGATCGTTAGCATCCGACTTTTTATTTTGAATAATGGCTTGGCGTTGATAGACAACAAAGACCATTTGAGCACCGACCCTGAGGTATCTGGCCTCGACTTTCCATTTAGATTGATCTTCACCTTGATCATTTACTTTAGTATGTATTATGACGGCTTTTCCACGATAACAAGTTGCTGCTGTATCTCTTTCGTCTGTTTTCAATGTCAGAGTATAATGACAAGTTGATCCATTTATCCAACCATAGATAAAAACAGATGCGAGTAGAGCGTTTAACAGTACAGTCACCGCAAAAAACATGGTAAAAAAGCGATATTTATTAAAAATCTGAGAGAGGGCTGTTTGAAGATTAAAAGATAATTTTTCCATGTGATGACCCCATTCACTTTTCGTCAGCTTTTTCATTAATTTGGATTAGGCCCGAGCGAGCTGAATAATAGCTTCCGTCGGTCAATGAGGAGAAAATATCATTATTGATATCAATATTTTCACCATCAATAAAACAAATAGAGTTGTTTCCTACGGATTGACAACCTAATGAAATCCAGGAAAGTGCAAGATAAAAAATAATATACAAACAAGATAAAAATATAAACAAAGTCAAATATAAACGCTTGGTCTTATAAATTGAATAGTGATTAGGCGACCTTCTATCTATATTCAAAGTGTTGATTTCAGATAAAGCCTCAAGTTCATCCTCATCGAGTTGAACTTCTGTGACTATTTTAGGCTCAGGGAGCTTTATCATGTAACCCTGTTTAGGAATGTTAACAATTTTGATGTTATCAAAATCGAGAATTTTCCTTAAGTTTGTAATGGCTACGGGAAGAGAGTTAGGCCCAATAATATCGATACTGCCCCACGCATCTATGACCAGCTCATCTCTATATACAAGCTCATTTTTTTGTTTGATAAGTTTATGGAGTATATAACTTTCTGGAATGGTTATAGAAATAGACTTACCATTATTTAATATTATGTAGGCACCATTTTCATCCCTTTTTAGTGTCGATGAACCAAAGCTGATTTCAATATAGTCACTGTGCTTTTCTCTCATATTCATTGCTTTTCCTTTGTAATGAAATTACTGTTCATTCAATAAATCATTTTCTTGGCTCTACGCCTTAGTGTTTCAATCAAACATTTTCCATGATTAGAAAATAATTTTAACTAAATTATATTAATTTATAATGTAAATAATTATTTTAACGTTAATTTTATGTGTGTACTTTTGTCCTTTGCTCTGAAGTTTAATCTTATACTAATCAGTAGTTTATCATTAGCTTTCGCTTTAAAGTTTAGAACTGTTAATAAATTATTTTGTTTTTCTTTAGAAGCTCTGTAATCTATCCTTAATCACTTAGTGAGCGGGAATGATTAAGTGGGAAATATAATGATTAAAATAACAATATTAAACTCTTGTGATAAATAAGAAGGCTTTCACACGGCTTATTAGTATTACGAGAGCGAGAAAAGCAATAGCATAGGAGGCAATCGATGAACAATTCATCTACTACGGCAAATTCACCTTCGATTTATGGTGGTGCATGTATCATTACATGTATTTGTGTTGGAGCAGGGATGTTAGGTTTACCAACGGCAGGAGCGGGTGCTTGGACAAGTTGGAGTATCGTTGTACTTGCTATTTCCATGTCATTAATGACGTTGTCTGGTTGTTTATTACTTGAGGTTTATTCAAAGTTTCCGTACAAGGTTTCTTTTAGCACCGTTACGCGCACATTACTTGGTAAAAAAGTCAATATAATAAATAACATCGCAGTTTACTTTGTTGGTTCCATATTACTATATGCCTACATTACCTCTGCAGGTTTAGTATTTGGGGATTTGTTGTCTATTAATAGCAAAGCAGCATCTGTTATGTACGTATTGATGTTTTCATTTTTTGTTTGGCATTCGACTCGTTGGGTTGACCGAATCTCCGTGCTATTAGTTATCTTTATGGCCTTGTCATTTGTATTTGGTGTATTCGGATTAGCAAAAAATATTGATTTTGATATTTTATGGGATGTTGGTCACTCATCTAAAAATAACTATACGCTTTACGTTGCGTCCATGTTACCTGTCGCGTTGGCCTCATTTGGTTTTCATCACTCTGTGTCTTCGTTGCGTGATTATTATCGCTGTGAAAATAAAGCGGCTAGGGCGTTGTTAGGTGGAACCATTATCTCACTGATGGTTTATGTTCTTTGGCTTATCGCGATATATGGCAACCTTCCTCGTAATGAATTTGCACCTGTTATCGCCTCAAAAGGTTCGGTTGATGTCTTATTGAACCAACTAGGTACGGCCATTGAGGTGTCTTTTGTCACAAAAGTGATCCATGCTTTTTCAATGGCGGCAATATTGTCTAGTTTTATAGGAGTAGGTCTTGGAGTTTTTGATTTCTTGGCAGACTTCTTTAAGTTCCAAGATACTCGTGCTGGGCGAACTCGGTCTTGGGCAGTGACTTTCCTGCCTCCATTGATTTGCTCGATTTTGTTTCCGTTCGGTTTTCTAACGGCGATTGGCTACGCTGCTTTTGCCGCGGCGATATGGGCTTGTATTATCCCGGTACTTTTGGCGGTTAAGCTGCGTTTTCATCCCACCCCAGAATTGGACGAATTGCGCCATGATAACAGCAATCAATTAGATTTTAGAGTGAAGGGAGGGAATGGTGTTTTAGTGGTATGTTTTGCCTTCGGCCTTTCAGTGATGGTTGTCCACATCTTCAATGTGATGGAGCAATTGCCTTCTTTTAATGGATTAAATTGATACCGATGTAAATTTCTAGTGATGGAATTATGGTTTATACAGATAACATGAGAAGCTGTTTTGCGACCCAATATCAGCAGTGGCTGAGCTCATTTGCTTGGTATACAAGGGATCCGCAAACTTGCTTTCTTTCTAAGATATACAGTGCCTTTGGTCTTTAGTAAACAGCAAATCGTTTTGTTATTAACGGTTTGCCCTGATATCTGAAGCCATTGCATATGTAATTTATTGATGGCTTAAATCCAAAGAATCAATATTAAAGGCAGTCTAGATGGAAAACTTTAAACACTTACCAGAACCTTTCCGTATCCGTGTTATAGAACCGGTGAAAAGAACAACCCGAGCTTATCGAGAAGAAGCAATCATTAAAGCAGGCATGAACCCGTTTTTGCTTTCGAGTGATGATGTTTTTATCGACCTTCTTACCGATAGCGGAACAGGGGCAGTCACTCAAGAAATGCAAGCCGCCATGTTACGAGGAGATGAGGCCTACAGTGGCAGTCGAAGCTATCATGCTTTGGCGAATGCCGTTCAGGATATTTTTGGTTATGAGTTCACCATACCGACACACCAAGGTCGTGGTGCTGAGCAAATTTACATTCCGGTGCTGATAGCGAAGCGAGAAAAAGAAAAAGGTTTGGATCGTAGTAAGATGGTAGCGATTTCTAATTACTTTTTTGATACCACACAAGGTCACACACAAATTAACTGTTGTGTCGCAACCAATGTTTACTCAGAAGGAGCGTTTGATACCTCCACGAATGAAGACTTCAAAGGTAATTTTGATTTAGACAAACTTGAACTCGTGATCCGAGAGACAGGCGCTAACAATGTTCCTTATATTGTCAGCACGATTACTTGTAACTCGGCCGGTGGTCAGCCGGTTTCTATTGCGAATCTTAAAGCGGTCTATCAGATCGCGAAGAAATATGACATTCCAGTGATCATGGATTCTGCAAGGTTTGCTGAAAATGCGTACTTTATCCAACAGCGCGAGCCAGGTTACCAACATTGGAGTATCAAAGAGATAACGCAAGAATGTTATCGATATGCTGATGCTTTGGCTATGTCAGCTAAAAAAGACGCGATGGTACCGATGGGTGGGTTACTTTGTTTTAAAGATGACACCTATAAAGACGTATTTCATGAATGTCAGACTTTATGTGTGGTACAAGAAGGATTTCCTACTTATGGCGGGCTTGAAGGAGGAGCAATGGAGAGGTTAGCCGTTGGTCTTTATGATGGCATGCGTCAAGAATGGTTAGCTTATCGTATTTCTCAGGTCGCATATTTAGTGGAAGGTCTTGAGGCTTTGGGCATTGTTTGTCAGCAAGCTGGTGGTCACGCTGCGTTTGTTGATGCAGGTAAATTACTGCCTCATATCCCACCGGAGCAATTTCCGGCCCATGCTCTAGCGTGTGAGCTATATAAAGTGGCAGGAATACGAGCGCCTGAGATTGGCTCGCTATTGCTGGGTCGAGATCCCAAAACGGGCCAGCAACTGTCTTGTCCTGCTGAATTTTTGCGCCTGACATTACCAAGAGCGACTTATACCCAAACTCATATGGATTATGTGATTGAAGCGTTTGAAAAGGTGAAGCAAAACGTGCACAAGGTTAAAGGTTTAACCTTCACTTATGAACCACCAGTACTAAGGCATTTCACTGCACGTTTAAAAGAAGTCGAAGCCCCTTATGTTTTGTCCAATCAGGCGACTGCCTCAGAAATAGCGCAGGTATAACAAATTAACTATGTCACTACAAAAGCGGCAGTAATAGGATTGAATGAGCAGTGGTGAAGTCAATCCATTAAGTTAAAGCGTCATTTTGGGCGCTTTTTTTATTCTAGCTTTAATCTATTGATGCTATTGAATAAATAGTTCGTAGGTTGAAGTAGCCACTATTTTGGCTTGTGTTCTTTTTTAGTACCTCTATCAGCTTCACCTAAAATTGTTAAAACTTTGTCCAATATTGATAAGTGATATTTTAGATTTGGTATAGCATCTTGCCTTAGTTATTTGTTTTGTGAATGTGTTGTGCTATGAATAAATGTAACAGTATTGGACACTCTCATCTGTCTGAAAAGATGAACGATGTGATAGAAACTAATGCTCAAATGGAATTGAAAGATAAAGCCAGAGCTTCTGCGCCTTATGGTAAAGAGGATAAAAGTCGTGATTCGATAGCCGTTGATGTTAGTCTGACTGAGACAAATTCTGTTATTGAGGCGCTTAAGAATGAGTTGTCAACTCAGTATGCATTACCTCCATTCATGGTTGAGCAACTAACGGCATCAATTGAGGCTAAAGGCATGGTAACGGCTGGGGATTTAATTACCGTCATTGAAAAAGCAGTAGGGATTAACCAAGTATTACAAAAGTCAGCTTTGTCGAAGACAGGTTAATATTACTTGGAAGTAAATGATGATAAGAAACCGAACAAATTAGGGGCCATGGTGATGCAGACCATGGCCTTTGGATAAGATATAACGAGTTCAGGACTCTGTTAGAGAGCTTTCCGAGCTTTGCTCTTGTTGCTGCTGTTCTTCGTTTTCCATTTTAGCGCGTTCTGCTTTTGAAATATAACGAGGCTTGTTACTTTTATGCAGCTTAG
Source organism: Vibrio azureus (assembly GCF_002849855.1). NCBI lineage: Bacteria > Pseudomonadati > Pseudomonadota > Gammaproteobacteria > Vibrionales > Vibrionaceae > Vibrio > Vibrio azureus. Next base: position 982,251 of record NZ_CP018617.1, on the reverse strand, counting down.
CATTCATTTTCTTCTGCTTGGCTTTTAATATTTGATTAATTTTTTTCTTACGGTTCATGATTGATTCCTTTGTGACGAACGGAAGGATAGTCACTTTTGTGATCATTTACAACATAAGTGCTTCAACTGCTGGGTTGGAAGCGGTGATGATAAGGTGAACCCCGTTTTTGGCGTTAGCAATGACGGTGGAAAGTTGGAAAAACTCTCTGAAATATAACGAGAGCTTAGCGCTCTTTTGACTTTTGGTTCTCTTGCGACTCTAGGGATAGTGTGACTTAGGGTCTGTTGACTTTTCGAATACAGTTTTATTTCGAAAGAGAAACAGACCCCAGAAAGTTTGCAGTTTAAGGCTTTGTTTACAGGCCCGTCGCCATTGGACGTTTTGAGCGAGCAGCTGCAAGCAACATATAGAGACACGTTGCGAGTAAAGCCGTAAATAAATACCCTAACAAACCGTGTATTTTATCCATAAATTGGTCAGCGACTACAGGCCCTACGACTGAGCCAATGCTGTAGCTAAACAGCATGACTTGGGTTGCAGAGACGATGTATCGCTCTTCTAAGCCTTCACAACCTAGGTTAATAGCAATCGGGTATAGGGCAAAGATCGCCATTCCAATCAAGAACAAAGCGACGGCTAAGACTGCTGTTGAGCTTGAGATGAATGTCAGCCCGATTGAAAAAATACCCAATATACAGAAAAAAGCCATGAGTACGGTTCTTCCCATGTATTTATTCAGTGTTGCTACCATTGGCTGAACCAGCATTCCGCCTAAGATAACCAAAGCCATTAAGGTTCCAATATCTTGATGATTAATATTACGGTTTGCTAATTCCACTGGCATCATGCCATAAATAGACCCTAGTGTTAGCCCTGATATGATACAGCCAATAATAGCGGCATGGCTTAGCTTCATGATTTGTTTAAGTGATAACGCCGTTGACTCGTGGCTTTTTGGTTGTTCAGAGTCGATAAACAGCAACACTAATATAGCGATCATGATGAGCGTTGTGATTGCAACAAATGGCACTCCTCCGCTGACACCTAATACGCCAATACCAAGCTGGCCAAGAGCTGAGCCACCATAAAGAGAGAGCATGTAAAAACTGAGTCGTTTTGCTCGAGTGGCTTCTTCTCCTGACATCAGCCAAGACTCAACAATGACGAAGACCCCCGCAACTGCGATACCTGCGATAAAACGGGCAATGAGCCAAACGCTAGGATTCGGAAGCAAGGGCATAATCATAACGGTGCAAGAAAATGCGACTAGGCAGCCAACAAAGGCTTGTCTGTGACCGAGTAGGCGAACAACTCGTTCAAAAAAAACAGCACCCACCAAAAGTCCGCCATAAAAAACACTGGCCAACCAACTCGCGTAATCGACAGAGATGTGGTATTCGCCCAACATCAGAGGGATTAAGCTCATTAAATAACCAGATGCTACTGCATAAAGAGACAGTGCAATAACCGGAACTGTAACTTTTGGAGATACTGGGGTGTTGACGATGTTGTCCAATGTTTTACGCCTAAAAAATTGATTAATAAAAGAGTGATCAGGCGCGCATAATAGGTGATTTAATCGTCAAGTAAACTGATAAATTTCTGTCGTGTCGACAAAAAATATTTATCGAAGTTTAGAGAATTTGATGGGGTAAAAAAAGCCAGCCTAACAAGTAGGCCAGCTGCTAGTATTATTTATTAAGTGCTTGATTTAGCCACTGTTCAAACTGAGTCTTAGGCAGTGCACCATTGATGGTGTCAAGGCGCTGACCACCTTTAAATACCATGACCGTAGGAATACTTCTAATGCCAAATTGAGCGGCAAGTTGCTGCTGAGCTTCGGTATCTACCTTGACAAAGCGTAACTTGCCATTTTTTTCATTTGCCACATCACTGAAAACTGGGGAAAACCCAACACAAGGGTTGCACCACGGTGCCCAAAAATCGACAACGACAGGAAGGTCACTTTCTAGTAGGGCAGAGAAATTCTCAATCGTTCCTTCTATTGGTGCTCCATCAAACAAAGCTTGCTGGCATTTTCCACAATTTGCGGACTCTGACACTCGTTCATTAGGAACACGGTTTAAACTGCCACAAGAAGGGCAGCGAGTTTTAAATGATGACATGATGTTTTCCTTTGTTTCTATCTTTGTGTATTTGCAGAAAATTAGGCGATCATGAAAGAAGCTTTAATTGAACATACATTGATTGCCGGACATCATCTAGAGTCGGATTAATGTAAGTGGACTTAATTTCAACCTCGCATAATTATACTTGTTGCATATACTTATTTTCATCCTGCTGCCTACGAGTAGGCTAGGCAGAGTAAGATCTTTACAGCTTCTAGGGAAATCCCCAAGAAATCAACATTAAATGGTGCTTGGATGACAAATTTTTATGCTGAAATTACAGGCTGGGGGAAATGTATCCCACCAGCGACATTATCTAATGAAGAACTGAGTACGTTTATCGACACATCAGATGAATGGATAAAGACTCGAACAGGGATTGAAAGTCGACGAATCAGCCATGTTAATACCTCTGATCTTGCAACCGTCGCCGCCCAGCATGCAATAGCACGGGCTGGTCTTGAAGTCTCTGATATCGATATTATCATTGTTGCGACTTGCTCGCCTGATACCTTGATTCCAAACATTGCCTCTAAGGTTCAACAGAATTTAGGAATTCGCTCCGCAGCTTCCTTTGATTTAAATGCGGCATGCACGGGTTTTATCTATGGGTTAGAAACAGCAACCAGGTTAATTCAAGCAGGTAATTACCATCATGCGGTTGTCATTGGAGCAGAACGACTGTCGTTCTATATTGATTGGTCGTTAAGAGACTCTGCCGTTCTCTTTGCGGATGGAGCTGGGGCGGTCGTGCTCAGCCGCACAGAACAGCCGCTAGGGCTGATGCAGTCTAAAGTCGGGTGTGATGCCAATGGGCGCGATATTTTATCGGTGCCAAAATTTGGTTCAGCGATGGATCGTTTCTGTCCAGATAACGCATTTTGGCATTTCGATTTTGTCGGTCAGGAGATTTTCAAACGCGCAGTAAAAGGGATGGGACTGGCTGCAAAAAATGTCTTAAAAAATGCTGAGCTAACAACCGATGATATTGACCTTGTTATCCCTCATCAGGCCAATATTCGAATCATTCAAACTTTGTGTGAATTAACGGGTATAGATGAAGAGAAAGCGTTTATCAATATTCATAAATATGGCAATACTTCTGCAGCAACGGTGCCCATCGCTTTGTGTGAAGCCTTAGAAGAAGGTAGGGTAAAACCGGGAGGAAACCTTCTACTGGCCGCATTTGGAGCGGGTCTCACTTGGGGTGCAGCTTTACTTAAGTGGGGTGACAGGGTAACGCCGGTTGCTGAGAGCGAGGCGCAATTGCCTGAATGTCACCAAAGTGCAGCAGAATTAATTCAAGAATCGGTTACGCGTTGTCTTGATAATGCGCGGAAGAAGCATCTTTAAGCGACAATAGTTTAAGAATGTTGAGAAGTTATACCTCTCTTTTTTGAGAGAGGTATAACGAGCTAGTCACTTATACCCAAGTGACTTCAAGATGCTTGATTCAGAGCGAGGTCACTGAGTCGAATTCAAGGAAGACAACGAAGCGGAATAGCAGGCTCTTTCTTATTTTGTAAGAAAAACGGTTGCCTGACGCAAGAAGTCGGCTCAGTGACACGCTCCCAAAGGGCGAGTGTCCTTAACTCTCAGACTTTGTTAACGATTCTCAATGTAGAGCCACTATATCTTCGAATCGTTTCCGCGCCTGAGAGCTAAGGTCATCTCGCTGAACACAGTATCTTGAGGTTACTTGGGTATATACCCAAGCATCTTAAAATTACTTGGGTACAAAAGAGTACTTGGGCGTAAAAACGTTCTGGCTATACGGGTTATTTCCTTGCAAGTTTATGGTGCGCTCGGGAAAAATGGTCGGCACAAAATGCACCCACGATGGAAAGTTCACCAGCTAAACATAAAGCAGCAGCGACTTCAGCGAGGGCTTTGGCTTTACCATTACCATGCAGCCCTAGAATATCCAAACATGCTTTTTGAGTGGGTAGTCCCGTACCACCGCCAACGGTTCCAACCATAATATTGGGTAACGTCACAGAAGCATACAAGTTACCTTCCGCGTTGACGTCCATTCGTGTGATGCCCACAGCAGACTCCGCGACACAGGCAGCGTCTTGTCCGCATGCTATGTAAAGGGCGGTTAATGCGTTCGCATAGTGAGCATTGATGCCAATTGAACCGCTTAAAAGACCTCCAACCATGGTCATTTTACCGAACTTGACCATACTTTCAGGGGTAGTATGTAGGTACTTTTGCACTAACTCTGTAGGGATGGTGATTTCAGCTGAAACTTTTTTACCACGGACAGAGCGTAATGTGTGGCTATTGGCTTTTTTGTCACCGGATAAATTACCATCCAAGAAGGCTTCGATGGGGGTAACAGGACTATGATTGAGGATGTAATGGAAGACATTATGCGTTGCAATTGTAACCATGTTTTGTCCGGAAGCATCACCAGTGACATATTCAAACACTAAGTAGACGTGATTACCTTCGATGTGGACATTAATGTCTTTCAGCTTTCCGTGCGTAGTAGTGGACTCAGCTTCTTTACGGAAAATGTCATATTGTGTTACTACCCAGCTGACAAATTGAGCGGCTTCTGCAAGAGATTGAAATGCAAATACAGGAGTACGGCTTACCCCTTCACTAATGACGAGTGTGCTTGCTCCTCCTGCCGCTGTGATTAAATTTGCACCTCTATTGTATGAAGCAACCAAAGCAGCTTCGGTGGTGGCTAATGGCACCAAATAGTCGGTATTGGCATAAAGCCCATTAACACGAAGTGGACCTGCAACGCCGACTGGTAAATTGACTGTACCAATAAAGTGTTCAATATTATGCGAATATTGCTCAAAATGGGACCGAGTGAAATCATCCAATAATAGTGTTTTATCGGTGTATGATTCCAAAACTTTCCAACGTCGTTCGATATTTTTTTCGGTTAAGCTCGGACTTAAACAAAGCTTTACATTGGGTTTGTGGAACTTCGGTTCTAATGCCGATTGGATTTTTTCGCTGGTTTCAATTTCAGTCAGATCTGTGCGGTGCATTGCGCTGTTTAAATGAAGTTTCGGCATAGACAGGTTTCGTGGTTCGTTTTCTTTGGAATTGTAGTGATACCTGAAACAATTACAATCCCCACTTGATTTTTTGTAACAAGATATCGTGTTCGCTCGGAATCAAGCCTTTCGAGGTTGCTTGGATATTATCGTTAAAATATTTCTACTTTTACTATCTTGTCTTGCCTAAGTTGCTTAGGTTTTAAATTACTTAGGTTTCTAAATATATGGGTTATTGAGCTATTGGATCTGCGTTGAAATAGGGCAGTGATCGCTGAGCGTGTAATCCAGAACATCTTGACTCTTGAAAGGTGTTTGGATGCTGGCAGAGGCCGCCACGCCATTGCTGACAATAATATGGTCAATCAAAGAGCGGAACTGATGAGTTTTATTGGGTTTCTTCTTCGAGCGTACTTTACACTTAGCTGGCGTATTTTTTGTCATCAATTTGGCACTATTGCCGCGTGATATTTGCGACCAAAGCCAGTCACCGCGATACGCTAAATTATGATTAAAGTCACCAAGAACGGCGTATTTCTGTTTCTTGGAAGCCCGTTCTTTCATCCACTTTGCCAGAGCTTGGCCTTGCTGCTTAAGGATTTTACAGTCTCGGCTATTTTTATAGGCCCCGCTGCATCCTGCTTTTAAATGAACAGATAGCAGATGGATTTCATTCTTTTTGTTTGGGTTAAGAACGACATAACTGGCAAATCGCAGCTTACTCCTCCCTTTGGTAACAGAAAAATCTGGCTCATCAATGACATCTAAACCTTTACGGACGGCAAAGCCGGTGTACTGATTAATATCTCTGAACTGTAATGATTGATAACGGCGTTGTGCGCGGTCGGAGAGGTAAATGGTGTAATTGTCTCCTACCACTTTTCGGATTGCAGCTGTGCTGTCCACTTCTTGAAAGGCAAGAACATCTGGTGATAATTGCTGCATATACATACTCAACTTAGTGAAGTCATGCTGGTCTCTTATCACTTTACCTTTTCCACTTGATAACCATTCAAAGTTCCAACTGGTGAATTTTAGAGGTTCGGTAAATGAGAGGTTTTGGGCAATACCTTGACGATTAAACAATAAAACCGTCAGCAATAAACATATTCTTATCATCGTGGATAAACTCGTTTTTGACAGCGTGGCATATTCTTTAATATACCTAAGCACCTTAAGGTCATATAGAACATCCTACTACAATATCTTCAGAGGAAAATGTCTGATGTTGATGTTTTGCGAGCAAAGCTTGTTGAAATTGAACCTGAAAAGTGGTCTGCGTCAATTTTTGAAAAACAAACATTAATTTTTTATAAATTCAGTCGGGTTTGAGTCATGTTTTTGACAGTTTTAGAAATAGGCTCGCACTGTTTTCTTATTGTACGACGACGGCTTTTTATTGATCAAAGTCAAAGTATTTAGATGGCGCTTTTCGTTTAATACGCCACAATATGTTGTGGGTGTGTGTTAAGTTAAGTAGCACATATGCACTAATGGTCGTTCAGATACGGACTCGAACCCGGGGGCATGATATCGAGCTGATGAGGCATTGCGTTGTGCTTTAACCACCCTGACCATGGTCTCTAAAAGGAGATACCGAGTCAGTCACTTTCTCTAAAAAACATAACAGCTGCATACCTGGCCGTGAAACAACAAAGCTGTTAAACGCGTATGTTTATCCAAATTAAGGAACCGATGTGAAACCAATCGTAATCAAACGAGATGGCTCGAGAGCGCCTTTTGAAAGAGCCCGAATTCAAGTTGCTATTGAATCGGCAGCGGAGCAAAAAAGCAAAGAAATCGCCATTTATGCTCTCAATGTTGCTCTTGCCATCGAAGTGAAACTCAGTGATCACGATGAAATTCATATCCATGAGATACAAGATCTTGTTGAAAATGAACTGATGCAAGGTCCACATAAGTCATTGGCACGCTCTTATATCGAATACCGACACGATCGCGATATTGCAAGAGAAAAGCAAAGTTCTCTTACGCGTGAAATCGAGGGACTTATCGAGGAAAGCAACCTTGATCTGATCAACGAAAATGCCAATAAAGATGGTAAAGTCATTCCTACCCAACGGGATTTATTGGCGGGTATTGTTGCGAAACATTACGCTAAAACTCATATTTTGCCACGAGATGTTGTGCTTGCTCATGAATCGGGTGATATCCATTATCATGATCTCGACTACGCGCCTTTTTTTCCGATGTTTAACTGTATGCTTATCGATTTACAAGGCATGCTTACCCATGGTTTCAAAATGGGCAATGCTGAGATTGATACGCCAAAATCGATTTCAACGGCAACGGCCGTTACCGCTCAAATTATTGCGCAGGTGGCGAGTCATATTTACGGTGGGACGACAATCAATAGGATTGATGAAGTCCTAGAACCTTATGTCATCGCGAGCTTCGATAAACATTTAGAGGTAGCAAAAGAGTGGGGCATTACTGAACAACAAGCTTTTGCTAAGGCTCGAACTGAAAAAGAGTGCTACGACGCTTTCCAATCATTGGAATATGAAGTGAATACTTTGCATACAGCAAACGGGCAAACTCCCTTTGTTACCTTTGGTTTTGGCTTGGGTAAAAGCTGGGCATCACGTTTAATTCAGACGTCCATTTTAAACAATCGTATTGCTGGGCTTGGAAAAAACCATAAAACAGCTGTGTTCCCTAAGTTAGTCTTTGCCATTAAAGATGGGTTAAATCATCGTTCTACTGATCCTAATTACGATATCAAACAACTCGCGCTTGAATGTGCTTCAAAAAGAATGTATCCGGATATCCTCAACTATGACAAAGTGGTGGAGATAACCGGTTCATTTAAAACACCAATGGGTTGTCGAAGTTTCTTAGGGGTGTTCCAAGAGAATGGTGAACTTATTCACGAAGGGCGTAATAACTTAGGTGTGGTCAGCTTGAACTTACCGCGAATTGCGCTTCGAGCGGCAGGCAATGAAGCACTTTTTTACGACTTATTAGATACACGCCTTCGCCTCGCTCGTAAAGCGTTAGAAACTCGCATTAGTCGTTTGGAAAATGTTAAAGCCCGTGTCGCGCCTATTTTGTATATGGAAGGGGCGTGTGGTGTACGTTTACAAGCGGATGATGCGATTGCTGACATTTTCAAACATGGCCGTGCGTCTATTTCCCTTGGCTATATCGGAATTCATGAAACCATCCAAGCGCTGTTTGGTAATGACCGTCATGTCTACGATGACCAAATTCTTCGAGAAAGAGCCATTGCTATCATTCAATACATGAAAAAAGCGGTGAATCAATGGACGGATGAAACGGGGTATGGGTTTAGTCTGTATGCAACACCGAGTGAAAACTTATGCAGCCGCTTCTGTCGCATTGATACCAAGGAGTTTGGTGTTATTGAAGGAGTGACGGATAAGGGATATTACACCAACAGTTTCCACCTAGATGTGGAAAAGAAAGTGAACCCTTACGATAAAATTGACTTTGAGATGCCATACCCAGAAATCTCGAGTGGTGGTTTTATCTGCTATGGTGAATTTCCTAATATGCAGCGTAACCTTGAAGCATTGGAAGATGTATGGGATTACAGTTACTCACGTGTGCCATATTATGGAACCAATACACCTATCGATGAATGCTATGAGTGTGGCTTTAACGGCGAGTTCGAGTGTACGAGTAAAGGCTTTACTTGCCCAAATTGTGGTAATCATGATTCCACTAAAGTATCAGTGACACGTCGAGTATGCGGATATTTGGGGAGCCCAGATGCTCGGCCGTTTAACTTTGGCAAGCAAGAAGAAGTGAAAAGGCGAGTGAAACACCTTTAATGGGTATGAATCCGAATGAATTATATGCAATATTACCCACTTGATGTGGTGAATGGCCCTGGTACACGATGTACTTTATTTGTTTCGGGGTGCGAACATCAATGTCGTGGCTGCTACAATCAGTCAAGCCAATCTCTGAGTGCAGGTCAACCGTTTACCCAGCGAGCAGAAGATCAAATCATCGCTGATTTAAAGGACACTCGGATTAAACGACGTGGCCTCTCTTTATCTGGTGGTGATCCCCTTCACCCTGCAAATGTACCGAGTATCCTCAAACTGGTAAAACGCGTTCGAAAAGAATGTCCAGATAAGGATATTTGGCTTTGGACTGGCTATCAACTTGAAGCTCTAAATGAAGCTCAAAGGGCCGTGATTGCTTTGATTGATACTTTGGTTGATGGAAAGTTTGAACAAGATAAAAAAGATTTGGATTTAGAGTGGCGAGGCAGCTCTAATCAGGTGATCTATCGATTTACAGAACGATTCCTTAGGTAATGAGGTAGCCAAGGCTCAATCAGGTAAATGAAGTGAAGGTAATTGTGCTTTTTTGCAATGAGCCCGCTCATAAAAAATGCAATTGACCAACATTTTATACCTTAATCGATGAAATGCGACAAAAAGTCTTTCTGAATTCAACCTGAAAATGATAACGTTAGGTCCACTTCTTGGATTTCAAAGGGTTATGACTTTCATGTTTTCTCATCTTCCAACAACAGCATTAGATCCTATTTTATCTTTATCGGTTGCTTATCGAAACGATCCTCGTCCAGATAAGATCGACCTTGGCATTGGCGTGTACAAAAATAGTTTGGGTGAAACACCAATCATGAAGGCGGTTCAAAGTGCGCAAGATATTGTCATATCAAACCAAAAAACAAAATCTTATGTCGGCTTAGCGGGGTGTGAAGAATTCAACCAATGTATGACGAGCCTACTTTTGCAAGGGACTTCAGCAATGGGGAGGGTGGCGACCGTCCAAACACCAGGCGCAAGTGGGGCGCTACGTATGTTGGCCGACCTAATGAAGCTTGTGCAACCTGATACGACCGTTTGGATCTCTAACCCTAGTTACATTAACCATAAGCCAATAATGGAAGCAGCTGGACTCAACGTTAAGTTGTATCGTTATTTCTCGCCAGAAACAAAAGGTGTCGACACTGCTCAAATGCTGGATGATCTCTCCAAAGCTGGCCCGTCAGATGTCGTGTTGCTTCATGGCTGTTGTCACAATCCTACAGGGGCTGACTTCGACTTCTCTGTTTGGCAAGCCATTACTGAGTTGTCACAGAAAAATGGCTTTATTCCTTTTGTTGATGTGGCTTACCAAGGGTTTGGCGATGGCCTTGAAGAGGATGCGAAAGGCTTACGCTTTATGGCTGATCATGTCGATGAAATGTTGATCACTACCTCTTGTTCTAAAAACTTCGGACTCTATCGTGAACGTACAGGTGCGGCCTTGATTGTGGGCAAGAGTATTCAAGACGTAACGAATGCAAAAAGTAAGCTGCTGACGGTTGTTCGTACTAACTACACCATGCCGCCAGATCATGGTGCTGCACTGGTAAAAACGATTTTACAAGATACGCATTTGACGTCGGTTTGGAAGCAAGAGCTTGATGAAATGCAGCAACGGTTAATAAAATTGCGCCATGCTTTGTGTCAACAACTGCGAACCGAGCACAACTCAGAGCAATTTGATTTTATTGAAAGCCATAAAGGGATGTTCAGTGTCATTGGTTTTAACCATAATCAAATGACCCAATTACAGCAGCAGTTCGGGGTATATGCTGTTGGTGATGGCAGAGTGAACATTGCAGGTTTGACTGAAAAAGCTATCCCTTATGTCGCGAAGGCAATTCATAAAGTTGCTCAAGGTTAGAATACTTTTTTATATCGTAAAATAGCGGCCATTTTATCGATATTTTAAGCCTCTCGATGCACTGAGAGGCTTGCTGGCTCTTCGGCAGATTCTAGTAATTAAATCGAGCTGATAACACCATTTGTGAGCCATATATGGCATTATCCTTGATCTCTGCCCCAATCGACAGCTGTTGAGTTGAATAGAAACGAGCACCAACGTTGTAAATAAGATTCGACTCATCATTATCTATCAATTGACCGAGACGAGCGTGTAGCTCTACATTTTGCATAAACCAGATTCGTGTGCCGATATTGATCTCGGTGCGCCATTTATTGCCGATAATATCATCATTTTCAGACTTGACGTTATGTACTAGCATTTGGCCATAGACATCAGCAAACTGACCAGCAGGTCCATTAAAGCCCACACCAGCAGCCATATCCCAATCATTATCAAATGATGTGTCTACACGGCCAATGAAATGAGTGTTTTGAGTAAAGTAGGTGGATGCTTCGCCTCCAAATGTGCCAGGGCTTGTTCCCATACGAACTTCTAACATGTTGTAGTTAAAATTATTGGCGTATGAAGAGAGTGGTAAAATAGCGCATAAACCAAGGGACAGAACCTTTAGGGCTTTTAACATGGAAATCTCCAGAAGAATCGAATTGAAACCTAGCTTTGACAAGCTATATAACAAAAAAGTAACAGTATATCCAAGTATCTTAAAGTCACTTGGGTATATCATATTCAACAGTTTACGTCATGCGTTCGTTGTATTCAATTCAGCGGTATACCCAAGTAACCCCCAAATGCACTGAATTATATATTTTGAAGCCAACAGTTTATAAACATTTGTCCATTGAAATGCAAATATAACACTCAAGTGCTTGAGTCTAAGTATAAGATAACGATATGATATATAAAGATATATGGTACAGTTGAAGATGATTCATAAAGTAATATTTCTTTTTTGGTTTTATTCAGGAGATTACTTTATTTGAGAATCTTAAAAAGGAATGTATGTATGAAAAGGTGGTTCATACTGGCTTGTTTGACGATATTGCTAGTTTTACAAAATTCGGCTTATGCTGCTGATATTAAAGTTTATGCGGCTTCTTCAATGACTAATGTGATTAATGAAGTCATTCGAGAGTTTAACAAAAAGCACTCAGTTAAGGTCGTACCTATTTATGGCGGCTCATCTTCATTAGCACGACAAATTATAAACGGAGCTCCAGCGGATATTTTTATTTCAGCTAATTCGGTATGGATGGATTTTGTTGTAAAAGATATGAATCTAAAAGGTGACGACGTCACAAATTTGGTAACCAATCAGTTGGTGGTGATCACACCAAGTACTTCCAAGATAAACAAGTTGGAATTATCGAACCTTACGCAATGGCAAATGGCTTTGGATGGAGGGCGATTAGCGATGGGGGATCCCACTTCGGTACCAGCAGGAATTTATGCTAAACAAGCATTAACTGCTTTAAGCCACTGGTCTGATCTTGAGGGTTTTATTGCACCGACAAAAAGCGTTCGCTTAGCACTGGCACTGGTTAGTCGAGGAGAATCGCCTTTAGGGATCGTTTATAAAACGGATGCACAATTAATTGATACCGTAAAAGTGGTCGGGGAATTTAACCAAGGCACTCATGATAAAATCGTGTATCCTGCTGCTATCATAAAGCAGTCCGAGCAGGCGACGTTATTCTTTGATTTTTTACGCTCTGATTCTGCAAAGCATATTTTTAATCAATACGGTTTTCAATAAAAGGCTATTAGAGTGACAGAACTTGAATATCAGGCGTTAACGTTAAGCTTAAAAGTGAGTTTTTATACTATTTTATGGCTGATACCGCTTGGCTTAGGCCTAGCTTGGTTACTTTCACGAACACAGTTTGTCGGTAAATCAATTATAGACAGCTTGGTACACTTACCGCTTGTTTTACCCCCAGTTGTTATTGGCTATCTTTTGCTTATCACTCTTGGTAAAAACGGTTTTCTTGGTCATTGGCTTTACCAACAGTTTGGTTTAGTTTTTAGCTTCAACTGGAAAGGTGCAGTGGTTGCGTGTATGGTCGTTGCCTTACCTCTAATGGTGCGTTCAATACGTCTGAGTTTGGACAGCGTTGACTCAAAGCTGGAGTATGCTGCTGCGACACTTGGGGCATCGCCGATTAAAGTGTTTTTCACTATTACGTTACCGCTTACAATCCCAGGTATTGTCACTGGTACTATGCTTGCTTTTGCCCGAAGCCTTGGAGAATTTGGCGCAACAATCAGCTTTGTTTCAAATATTCCAGGGGAGACACAAACGATACCACTCGCGATGTATAATTTTATCGAGACTCCAGGTGCAGAGATTGAAGCTGCTCGTCTTTGTCTTATCTCTATTGCTCTAGCACTTTCTTCTTTAATGGTCTCCGAATGGTTAAGTCGCAAAGCCATGCGTCGTTTAGGTGAAATAAAATGAGCATTAAAATTCGATTTAAACAGTCCTTCTCCGACGTTGATTTTGATATCGATTTTACCTTACCTCAGCAGGGAATCAGCGCTTTATTCGGCCGTTCAGGAGCTGGAAAAACAACGGTTATTAATGTGATCAGTGGTTTGTTTGCGCCGAGGGAGGGACAAATAAGTATTGGTGAGCATGTCTTATTTGACAGTTCAAGAAACATAAATTTACCCGTTCACAAACGAAACATTGGTTATGTTTTTCAAGATTCTAGGCTATTTCCTCACTACTCAGTGAAAGGCAACCTCCTCTATGGAATGACGAATAAGGATGAACAGTATTTCAAAACTATCGTAGAACTTCTCGCAATTGATCCACTTCTCAATCGTTTCCCTATTTCACTCTCGGGTGGTGAGAAACAACGAGTTGCTATTGCTAGAGCTTTGTTATCGAAGCCTGATTTACTTTTAATGGATGAGCCATTAGCTTCACTGGATTTGCCACGAAAACAAGAGATTTTACCATTTCTGGAAAATCTTTCTCAGACGGTAAATACGCCGATCATTTATGTTTCACACAGCTTGCAGGAAATCGTTCGCCTTTCAAATCATCTATCTATTTTAGATCGTGGCAAAGTTACCATTTCTGGTTCATTAGAAGAGGTATGGAGTTCACAAGAAATGTTGCCATGGCAATCGTTCAGTGAACAGAGCAGCTTTTTTCAAGGTAAGGTAATAGAACAGCACGATACATATACAATGACAAAAGTAGCCGTTGCGCCTAATGTTGAGCTTTGGGTTCAGAGGGTAGAGGCAGAATTGGGTGATTGGGTTCGTTTACAAATACGCTCGAACGATGTCTCTATCTCACTGGAAAAACCAATAGCGACTTCTATCCGAAATGTACTTTTAGGTAAAGTGATTTCAATGCAGGAAGTGAATTGCGCTGGAGGAAGACAAAATGTGACAGTGTCACTGAATCTGGCCCGGTCATGTTGTCTCTACGCTAATCTTACCAAATGGTCTATTGATGACTTGAACTTGCAGGTTAATGATAAGGTATATGTACAAATTAAAGGAGTGGCAATTAGCCCCAAAGACCTACTCGGACCACATTACGATTGATTCTTTAAGTACAAAAAAAACGCCGTACAGAGCCGAACGACGTTTTACGAATTTACTGAGTAGCATAATTCAGTATTGCTCGATTGCTTAGCGAGGTAATCCGTTGGTATACCTTAACCGCATAACGATTACTTAGTAAATACTTCTTTAAACTCACGCTTTAGCAGTGGATCACGGCGTGCTTTCTTCACCTGTTTAACCATATCTTTAACACAGTTATGAAGTACATTGTCAAGTAACTGAGCTCGATAATCTTCTTTATCCTCGTCACTCATATTCTCAGGTAAGTTCAAGGTTGGGAACTCTTCCATAACATTAAGACCAGCGAATGCTTGCCCAACCGAAACTAATGCATGGAATTGCTCGAAGTTGTCTAAAACATTCTGAGCGCTTGCTGGCATGCTATCCCACGACTCGCGTACAGCATCTTCTGACACTTCATGGATGGAGACTACCATTGTAAACATTTCCTCAGGTACTTCATCAAACTCAATGACTTTTCGTAGCTCAGGAGAAATTGTTGCAAGATCAATCTTGGTGTTTTCTTCGTTCATAGTGGCTTCTGACATGATATCGCTCTCATTACAAAAAGCAGGAATATTAATCCCAAAAACATTAAATAGCTACCTTTATACCTAGGCATTTTAAGGTGACTTGTATATCGCTATGGCTTAGCGACCCAATAAATGAGTTGAGAACGAAAATATAGCATCTATTTTCCGTTTTAATCATACAAAATTCACATAATGGTATATTTTTAATAATAGATATAAAAATAATGTGAGAAAGGCATGCTCCCAACAGGAACGGCCATGCGTATTCTACTTGTCGATGATGTCAAAGTGGACAGAATGCAATTGGCGATAAGGTTACAGCAGCAAGGACATGATGTCGAAGCAGTGAGTAGCGGCCGAGAAGCACTTGAGTTATATGAACGTTTTGACCCTGAGCTTATCCTTTTAGACATTGCGATGCCCAATATGACAGGTTTTGAAGTGTCATTAAGAATCAGACAGAAGTTTCCTGACTGGATACCCATCATCTTTTTAAGCAGTCATGAAGAGCCAGAAACGATTGCCAAAGCGATTGCTGCTGGTGGCGATGATTATCTTACCAAGCCCGTTGATCGCTTAGTGCTGAACTCTAAATTAATGGCGATGCAAAGAATTGCGTCGATGCGTCGTGAACTTAAACAAGTAACCAGAAAATTAGAGGCAATGAATATTTTGCTTCAACAGCAAGCAAATGAAGATGGTTTAACTAACCTTTACAATCGCCGATATATTGATACTCAACTGCAGGCGATGATCGCATGGCATGGGCGTCACAGAATTCCCATGGCAATCATTCTTATTGATGTCGACTTTTTCAAACTTTTTAATGATAACTACGGTCATATAGAAGGCGATCTTTGCCTGAAAGCGATCGCCCAGCAACTCAAAGGCACTTTTTGTCGGGCTGGGGAGTTTGTTGGCCGATATGGAGGAGAAGAATTTATTCTGATATTCAGCAGTACAGATAAAGATACGGCTGAGAAAGAAGCGGTTCGGGTCCAACAGGCTATGATCTCATTAGATTATGTTCATGAATATTCAGCGGTGTCTAGTTGCGTGACAGTGTCACAGGGTGTGCTTGCTTTTCAACCTACGGGTAAAGAGAAGATATCAGAGATTTACTCTTTGGCTGACAAGGCGCTGTACTTGTCAAAATCACGAGGTCGAAACACTTATACTGTTATTGAGTCGCCCGAATAGAAGATGACTTAAGGAGAGAGTCGATGCAAATTAGTGCTGAAGTTCATAACTATATGGAAACGCTCGTTGGGCAATTACTGTCAGAATCGAATATTGTTGCTCAGTTTAACAGTGAACAGCTTGCCGATATCGCTTGTTTGGCTTTAGTGCAATTAAAACCAGTTTACATTCGACATGATATCGACTTTCTTGCGACACTACCCGAAGATAAGCTCACTCAACTTAAACACAATGCGTCTGTTGCGGTTGAGAATGCAGTCAAAATGATTGAGCAAGACCGAAGACAAAATCGCAATAACGACGTACCAATTCTTCTTTCATATTCTAATGAAAGCCGACAGAATGCTCTCGAGCTGTATGATGATCCTATTTAGAGCTTTACCATGAGGCTCTCATAGACCTTGTCTAACTATCCCTTTTGATGGATTATTTAAATCATTTCTTGTATTGCCGCTTGCCTGTCATTGTTATTTTAACCAAAATATCTTCGTTAATGTCTATACCCAACAGGAGGGAGCGTGGGATTTTTTTCTCGTTTATTTAAGAGCAGTTCAAACAACGCTGAGATGAAAATCAGTGAGCCAATGGAATACAAAGGGTATTTAATCTATCAAGAAAGTCTTTTAGAAGGTGGGCAATACCGGGTCGCTGGGCGTATCGAAAAACAATTGAATGGTGAATTAAAATCACACCGCTTTATCCGTTCCGACCTTTTGCTAGCAGAACAAGATGCGAACGAGTTGATGCTTAAAAAATCTCAAATGTTCATTGATCAGATGGGTGATAGCATCTTCAGCTAAGAAATTGTTGCAATTTGATTCGTATCATCTCAAAGAGAGCCATTAGCGTATATGCTAATGGCTCTTTTAGTTTTTTACCTTAAAAAATGGTTGTAATTGACCTGCTTTTATAAATGATGGCCATATGTATACAAGGAGTATGCGTTTTGCAAATTGGTGTTCCTAAAGAAATACTTGCGGGAGAAACGCGAGTAGCTGCCTCGCCAAAATCGGTTGAGCAGTTAATCAAATTAGGATTCGATGTTGTAATCGAATCAAAGGCTGGCTTACTTGCTAGCTTTGATGATATTGCCTACGAATCTGCTGGTGCAAAAGTGTCTACAAAGGAAGAGGTTTGGGCTTCAGAAATCATCTTAAAAGTGAATGCACCCATAGTGAATCCAGAACTTGAGATTGATGAGATTGAACAGTTACAAGAAGAAGCGACACTCATTAGTTTTATTTGGCCAGCTCAAAATACGCTGTTGATGGAGCAGCTTTCTTCCAAGAATATCAATGTTCTTGCTATGGATTCAGTACCACGTATTTCCAGAGCACAAGCATTAGATGCTCTGTCATCCATGGCAAATATTGCCGGTTATCGTGCTGTGGTAGAAGCCGCTCATGAGTTTGGCCGTTTTTTTACTGGTCAAATTACAGCAGCAGGTAAAGTCCCTCCAGCAAAGGTCCTGGTCGCTGGCGCAGGCGTTGCCGGATTGGCAGCAATTGGTGCTGCAGGAAGCTTAGGTGCGATTGTTAGAGCATTTGATGTTCGACCCGAAGTAAAAGAGCAAGTTGAATCGATGGGCGCAGAATTTCTTACTGTCGATTTCAAAGAAGAAGCGGGTTCTGGTGATGGTTACGCCAAAGAGATGTCAGATGATTTCAACAATAAGGCGGCTGAGCTGTATGCAGATCAGGCAAAAGATGTTGATATTATCATTACAACTGCACTTATTCCTGGAAAGCCTGCGCCAGTATTGATTACTAAAGAGATGGTCGATAGCATGAAAGCAGGCAGCGTTATTGTAGATCTTGCGGCAGCCAACGGTGGTAACTGCGAATATACGATCAAAGATCAAGTAATCACAACGGCAAACGGCGTAAAGATTATCGGCTATACAGATATGGTGGGTCGTTTACCGACTCAATCTTCACAACTGTATGCTACGAATCTGGTCAATCTACTTAAACTTCTTTGTAAAGAAAAAGATGGCAAGATCGATATCGATTTTGATGATGTTGTCATAAGAGGTGTCACTGTGATCAAAGCTGGTGACATTACTTGGCCAGCGCCTCCAATTCAGGTTTCTGCTCAACCACAAGTAGAGTCAAAAGCACCAATAAAAAAAGACCCCAAAAAATCAGAACCGACTTCACCTACTAAGAAAGTCGCATGCTTAGCCTTGGGGCTTGGCGCATTTGGATGGATTGCTTCAGTGGCTCCAGCTGCATTCTTGTCTCATTTTACCGTATTTGTTCTAGCGTGTGTTGTGGGGTATTACGTTGTTTGGAATGTGACACATGCTCTTCACACTCCATTAATGTCGGTGACCAACGCAATCTCTGGAATTATTGTTGTAGGGGCGTTATTACAAATTGGTCAAGGGAATGGCGTCGTGACCTTCCTATCATTCATTGCTGTTCTTATTGCAAGTATCAATATATTTGGTGGCTTTACGGTTACTAAACGCATGCTTGAAATGTTCCGCAAAGACAAATAATAGGAGTCATTATGTCTTTTGGTTTAGTACAGGCAGCGTATATCGTCGCTGCATTATTTTTCATCCTAAGTCTTGCGGGCCTCTCAAAGCAAGAATCTGCTCGAAGAGGTAATTATTTCGGGATCGCAGGTATGGTCATTGCGTTACTTGCGACCATTTTTAGCCCCAATGCTGAAGGCTTTGCTTGGATTATCATTGCTATGGTGATAGGCGGTGGTATTGGTATCCATTATGCAAAAAAAGTCGAAATGACTGAAATGCCAGAACTGGTCGCTATCTTACACAGCTTTGTTGGTATGGCTGCTGTTCTGGTTGGTTACAACAGCTACTTAGCGCCACCAGCTCCAGTTTCTACGGAGCTTACAGAGATTCATGCCGAGCATGTTATTCATCTGGTCGAAGTCTTTTTAGGTGTGTTTATTGGAGCAATAACCTTTACTGGTTCAGTCGTGGCGTTTGGAAAGCTGCGCGGAATTATTTCTTCTTCACCGTTAAACTTACCTCATAAACATAAGATGAACCTTGCGATCCTTATAATTTCGGCTTGGTTAATGGTTTATTTTGTCAACGCTGATGGCAATATGATGGCGTTAGTGGCTATGACGCTCATCGCATTTGTTTTTGGCTACCATCTCGTCGCGTCTATTGGTGGAGCAGATATGCCTGTGGTCGTATCTATGCTGAACTCTTATTCAGGTTGGGCGGCGGCGGCGGCAGGGTTTATGTTGGCTAATGACTTGCTGATTGTTACAGGCGCGTTAGTTGGTTCGTCTGGTGCCATTCTTTCGTACATTATGTGTAAAGCAATGAACCGTTCATTTATTAGTGTGATTGCAGGTGGCTTTGGCCAAGAAGTGGTTATCACAAGTGATGACGAGCAGGGTGAATATACTGAAGTAAACGCAGAAGAGGTGGCAGATATGTTGAAGAATTCAAAATCAGTCATTATCACTCCAGGGTACGGTATGGCAGTTGCACAAGCGCAATATCCAGTTCATGAGATTACTGAAAAGCTGCGTGCGCAGGGGGTTAATGTCCGTTTTGGTATTCATCCGGTTGCTGGGCGGCTTCCGGGTCACATGAATGTTTTGTTAGCAGAAGCGAAAGTCCCTTACGATATTGTCTTAGAGATGGATGAAATCAATGATGATTTTCCTGAAACAGATACTGTGTTGGTGATTGGTGCGAATGATACCGTTAATCCAGCTGCGCTAGAAGATCCAAACAGTCCAATTGCTGGTATGCCTGTTCTAGAAGTTTGGAATGCACAAAATGTGATTGTTTTTAAACGTTCCATGAATACAGGCTATGCAGGTGTACAAAACCCCCTGTTTTTTAAAGAGAATACATCAATGTTATTTGGTGATGCCAAAGAAACCGTAGAGTCAATTTTAAAAGCACTCTAGCTACGGTAAAAATATTTATCAACAATTAAATCAATTAAGGTCAGCAAATGCTGGCCTTTTTTGTATACTGTTAATGTAATAGTACTGTAAAGCCTTAAAGCAAATAATGACTTTTAGATTTATCTTGATGTATATTCCTGCATAAACATAACTAACGGTAACAGTTTGATTAAACAGTTTTTACAACGCTCTGCATTCATATTGTCTTTGCTTTCTCCAGCTGCGATTGCAAACACATTACCTGAACGTATTGATACATTTAAAACGTTATTTAACTATCAGATAGCAGAATGGTCATATGATACCCGTGAATTGCGTTCGACTTATCCTACAAAGTTGATTTCGCCCGATTCGATGTTCCCGCAAACGACAGACTATCCTTTAAAAGATATTCAACTTCTTTATCGGTTATCGCAAACATGTCGTGGCAAACTGCCATTAAACCCATCAATAACTGAACCGCTTGTTTTTACTCGAGCAATGTGTAATTCGAAAAAGTTAAAGCCAAGTTGGTTTAAAAGGAGTGGGCTGATTCATCCTGGTGGTGGTACTTATGCAGCTAGATACATAAATATCTTTCCCGATAGTAAAGATAAGTTGCTCAAATTTATGCATGTTAAAGAGCGGCCAAATAATAGCGCTGATCACTTATTGACCAGCTTGAAAAACATGGATGAAGATACTATCAATGCCTTTATCAGAGGGGCAAGTATGTTCATAGAAGGTCAAGATTTATGGTTATTACAAGGTGATCATTACTTTGTTTTTCCAAAAAAAGTTTGGGCTCCAAAAATAAGTGAAGCGGGATTGTCATTCGAGCTCTCAGCGGTGAGTAATCACTGTTTCGTGAAGCGAGGTAATATTTGTTGGGATCTGGAAGATCATTCAGCTCTGCTTCAAATCGGCATATTAGTATTGGTTATTGCTAACATACTTTTGGTGATCGGTTGGTCAGTCTATCGTTGGAACAGTAAACGAGAAGAGCTACGCAGTCGTATGCTTGTTTTACAAATTCTAACTCATGAGCTGCGAACACCGATCGCTTCTCTTTCGTTAACAGTGGAAGGGTTTCGAAGAGAGTTTGAACACTTACCAGAAAACCTATATGAAGAGTTCCGTCGATTGTGTGAGGATACTCGCCGTCTAAGGCAGTTAGCCGAAGCGAGCAAAGATTATTTACAGTCAGATAACCAAATGCTTGCAACAGAATGGGTTCAATCTGTTGAAGAATGGTTAGAATACAAGATTGAAGAAGAATTCAGCGGTGTAGTAACTTTAAATATAAACCATGACGTTGCTGCTAAAGTTAATGTGTACTGGTTAGGAACATGTATTGATAATTTGTTGAAGAATGCCATCAAATATGGTGTTGCTCCCGTTGAACTACATATACAAACCAGCGTTGAAAAGCTCATAATTCAAGTCAAAGACGCTGGTAATTTGACTGAAAAAGATTGGCAAAACTTAAGAAAGCCGTTTGTCAGTGCAAATGGGTTAGGTTTGGGCTTAACTATTGTTGAATCGATGGTAGGTCGCATGGGTGGGAAGATGCACCTAGCGGGTCCACCAACAACGTTTACTTTGGAGATACCTTGTGAAACAGACGCTGCTTCTCGTTGAGGATGATAGAAACTTGGCCGATGGGCTACTAGTAAGCTTGGAACAAGCTGGCTATGAATGTATACATGTTGAGCGTATTTCAGATGTAGAGCCTGAGTGGAAGAAGGCTGACCTAGTTATATTAGATCGACAACTACCAGATGGTGATTCTGTTTTATCGTTGCCTAAATGGAAAAAACTCAAAGATGTCCCAGTCATTCTTTTAACTGCATTAGTGACAATAAAAGATAAGGTCGCAGGTTTAGACTCAGGTGCAAACGATTACTTGACAAAACCTTTTGCAGAAGCAGAATTGCTGGCAAGAGTTCGCGCTCAGCTTCGAGCTCCAGATTCTGATGGTGTAGATGCATCAGATAAAGTGGTTACTAAAGGCCTTGAGATTAACCGAGCGACACGTGAAGTTATCTTTAATGGTCAGCCGATAACGCTAACTAGAACAGAGTTTGACCTATTATTATTTTTAGCTTCCAACCTTGGTAGAGTATTCACTCGAGATGAATTACTCGATCATGTTTGGGGTTATAACCATTTCCCCACCACCCGTACTGTTGATACACATGTCCTTCAACTTCGTCAGAAACTGCCAGGGCTAGAGATTGAAACATTACGAGGTGTTGGATACAAAATGAAGACATAAGTAACAAATAATGAAATCATCAATTGCGTTATTTCTTTTGTTAATGTTGATAAAACCAGCCTATTCTATGGACTGGTTTCAATCTAACTCGCCCCTAGAGCGTGCTCACAAAGACCTTCTTGAGGACGATTTAGGTGCAATGTTTGATGATCTTGTCGAACTTCTACAGCGTCAAACCGATCCTGGGGTTGGTGCTCACTTGGATGAGCTATTGGCGCAATCGTTGACCAAAGACTGTGGTAAGTCTTTAACATCCCCAGAGTTTCCTGACTGGCTTAAAAGTTTAAACATTGTTCATCAAACTATACAAAGCCCGGGTAGAGACTCCTATAAGGTTGTGATTGAGGCCAGTTCAACGAAGGATATTGACGAAATTGTTTTTGAACGTTGGTTTGAAGAGTCTATTTCTTCCGATAACAAGTTTAACTATGAAAAAGATTCCACACAGGGCACTGACCCAAGTTACAATCTAAAAACATATTTAAAACATTACAACATCTCCGGAAGGTTAGAGCCTGGCTTGTATCATCTAACAATTAAAAGTGGCGATTTTCAAACTTACAGAACATGGGTTATTTTAGGGATGTCAAACTCATCTCTTTATGTACGCTGGACGTCTAACGACAGTTGGAAAGTTGAAAAAAGTGTGTTGATCAACTCTTATTGTCCTCTGCCTGAACTAGAAATGTCACTTTTCGACTATACAAATGGAGAGTTTGAGGAAGTTTGGCAAAAAAGCTACAAATCAAATTACCCAACATCGTTACCCGATAATGCGATACCGCAATCACGTTATGTACTTGCTTTAACAATCAGTAGTCGTCGTTGGCAGGGTGGGATAAGTATTGAGCAGGCACAAACCATTAGCCGTACATTTAATGTTACTCAGCAGTCATCAGATGATCTACCAGACGATGAATGAACCTTAACTTATATTCTATAAAACTGATTATTTAAATTCACTGTAAGGCACTATCTTTTAACTTGCAGCTCGAAGTATGAATCGCTATAGTCTTCGCACTTTACGAAGAGGATTTTTTTAATGTTTGATGATTTACCCCCTCTATCACATCAAGAGCAGCAAAAGGCTGTCGAAAAAATTCAACAGTTGATGCAAACTGGTACGAGTACAGCAGAAGCCATAAAGATCGTTGCTCAGCAGATTCGCGCTGAATATGCCGAAAAAACGAACAGAAAAAATGAAGATTAATATACCCAAGTAACCTCAAGATGCTGCGTTCAGCGAGATGACCTTAGCTCTCAGGCACGGCAACGATTCGAAGATTTAGTGGCTCTACATTGAGAATCGTTAACAAAGTCTGAGAGTTAAGGTCACTCGCCCTTTGGGAGCGTGTCACTGAGCCGACTTCTTGCGTCAGACAACCGTTCTTATTACAAAAATAAGAAATAGAATACTATCCCGCTTCGTTGTCTTCCTTGAATTCGACTCAGTGACCTCGCTCTGAATCAAGCATCTTGAGGTCACTTGGGTATAGTTAAGTTCCTTTCCTCCTATACCCAAGTCGTATCTCTCTGCAGCAAGCACTTTGATACTGCTTGGGTATGATTACCCCGTTAATATTAAATATAATATTACTTATTTAAAAAAGTTAGAATTAGCGCGCGTTATTTTATCTGGATTTATCATTTATTTTTTGTTATCCAAAAGCTCAATTCCATAAAAATAAAAAGTTAATTAACTTATTATTTAAATTAATATTTAAAATATGTATATTTTTCTGTAAATTATTTGGTATACTTATTTCTGACCTGTGATTATTAATAATGGAGTCATTAATTGGGTCAAAGTTAAGCAAGTTAAAAAAGGATTAATATATAATGGATGAAATTAGCTCAAATACATATGATAAGTATGAATCCCAAGCTAGAAGTTATTGTCGTAATTTTGTCGTAACATTTAATAAAGCTCAAGATAGTTATCTATATGATACCGAAGGGAATCAGTATTTAGATATGTTATGTGGTGCTGGTGCTCTAAACTATGGACATAATTGCTTGGAAATAAAGTCAGATATTATTGATTATATAGAAAGTAATGGGGTGCTAATGAGCTTAGACCTTCATACTTCAGCCAAGAAAGAGTTTATTGAAACTTTTAATCATAATATCTTAGTGCCTAGAAACTTAGATTATAAGATACAATTTACTAGCCCAACAGGCACCAGTGTTGTTGAATCTGCAGTAAAGCTTGCGAGAAAAGCCACAGGTAGACAGAATGTCATTTGTTTCACCAATGCCTTCCATGGGATGTCAGGGACGTCACTGAGTCTTACAGGTAACAAGAGTAAGCGACAAGCCGTTTCTCAAGGTGGGGTGACCCGATTGCCTTACGATGGATATCTTGGACAAGGTTATGACTCGATCAGTTATTATCGTAAGCTTCTTACTGATGCAAGTTCTGGGATTGATCTGCCTGCAGCGATTATTCTAGAGACCATCCAGGGTGAAGGGGGGGTTAATGTCGCTTCCAATCATTGGTTAAAGGGAATTCGTCAATTGGCTTCAGATTTTGGCATCCTTCTTATTGTGGATGATATTCAGGCCGGTGTAGGTAGGTCTGGCGCTTTCTTTAGTTTTGAAAGAGCAGATATTAAGCCTGACTTAGTCTGCTTGTCTAAGTCTATTGGTGGAATTGGATTCCCTATGGCTTTGTTATTGATTAATCCTGAGATAGATATTTGGGCACCCGGCGAGGATAACGGTACATTTAGAGGCAATAATTTGGCATTTATCGCGTCAAAGAAAATGATCGAGATGTATTGGTCTGATAATAGTTTTGAAAGTGAACTTAAAGAAAAAGAAATCCTATTTCATCAGTTTTTTCATCAATTGAAAACCGAATGCGATGAATATATCAAGGAGACGAGAGGAGTTGGGCTATTTCAGGGAATTGAATTTTATGATGAAGTCTTAACAGCAGCTGTAGCAAAAGCTTGCTTTGAGAATAAGATCTTAATTGAAACATGCGGGGAAAGAGATCAAGTTCTTAAATTTATGCCAGCTCTTAATATGACTACTTCACTTCTTAAATCTTCTTTAGCAAATATTGGTGACATCATAAAATTAGTTTGCTCTGTTTTTAATCAATGTATCGAAGAAAAAGCATTGCTCGAAAAAATAACAGATATCAAAAATAACGTCACCAATATAGAAGAGGTGTGCAATGAAAATTGATGTTCTCGATAATATTAGTGAAGAGTTATTTACCTCAGAATATATTGAAAAAAATAAGCCAGTTGTTATTAAAAACTTGAAATTTGAAAAAGATAAGTGGCACCCTGATCATTTGAAAGATCTTATCGGTCATTTACCTACTCAGGAATACGATTCACTTTTTGACTTGAAGAATCTCTCCACTTTGAGTCAGTATATTGATGAGTATTTTGGTAAATCTGGAGATTATAAGCCTAATATTCCTTATGTTCGTTGGTACAACCGTTTAAAAGACGTAGATTATGCTTGGGGAGATGAGGCTTTTGCAAAATTGCGCTCTTTATGGAAGAAACCTGACTTCTTCAGTGGTAAAAACTTATTAATCCCTCCTTCTCAACAAGATCAATATCCCGATCCAGTCATTGATCCTTTTCCTTACAGAGGCATTCTTGTTGCCGCTCGTGGTGCGAGAACCCGCCTTCATACCGACCCTTTTTGTAGTGATGCGATGGTCGTTCAGTTTTATGGCTCTAAAGATGTGGCGATGTACCATCCTAGCCGTGTTAAAGAGCTAAGCATAAATCATTCTGATGATTCTTTTGGCGGATATTTAGATGTTCGAAAAGAACGTTTAGATACACTCAGTGTTACACCTGATTTTGAAGGGCGCTTAAATCCAGGAGAACTTCTTTACGTACCTCATGGCTGGTTGCACGATGTAATTGCTGTTGAAGACTCTGTCTCAATAACTTGGAACTTTATTCATGAAAGAGGTGCATTAGAATACATCGATTATTTAATGGATGATCCCAAGAATGACAGTGAGTTTGAGGTTCTTAACTACTTCTACCAACAAGCAGGGGAAAACTTCGCGGCACCTGCAGACATTATCAAACGTTACAACCAGTATTTTTATCAGATAGAGCAAGCTCTTGAAGAACAAGTACATGTTTAGAAGGGGCTGTGAATAATGTCGATAATAGAACGTAATTATTTCGAGTCTAGCGAGTTTCAGCACCTTTGTTTAGGGAAGCATACCTCTGTTTTTAGAGGTGCGGTCGCAGATTGGCCTGCAGTCAATAAATGGAGTTTAGATTTTTTTGCCCAGTCTTATCCGAACATACCTATTGTAACGAAAATATTTGGTCAGGAAGGCATTAAATCTAAAAACATGTCGATGGGTCAATATGCTTCTATCATAGGAAAATTAAAAATTTCTCAAGATGAGAAAAAAAATCGATCGATTCCTTATTGTCATGATGTGCCTATTTTTTTGTTGGAAAAAGCACTTCTCAATGATATCGGTTGGTTTCCTTCAGAAGTCCTTCCAGATTGGTACGCGAAAAACTGGTCCCGATATGCTCAATTCTTCGTTTCTAACAAAGGTAATGTCACGCCTTTACACTTTGATACTTTACTGACTCATAATTTATTTTTTCAAATTAAAGGTGAAAAGGTATTTACCATTATCCACCCTCGAGATGGCCGATACTGCTATCGAAAAGGGTGGCGCTGGTTTGATGTTGATCCTGACAATCCAGATTATGACAAGTTTCCAGATTTTAAGCATGCCAAAGTAGAACATATTACGGTGAGGAGTGGGGATATATTTTATATGCCGCCAGGTACTTTGCATCAAGTCAGAAGCCTAGATGATGGTATCTCCTTTAATGTGGACTTTCACACTTTGAATAGTGTCTTTCAATCTTTTCTGGGGTGCTTTAAAGGAATGCCATTGGTTAATTTACGCTACAACTCGCAAGTTTTTAAAGCACTCTCTCTTGGCGATGGCAATGATCAATGTTTTGAAAGGTACAAGTCTTACCTCAATTATATTTCATAAATCTTAACCACTAAAAATATAATAGAATGGAATCCATTTTAAAAATTAAAAGATTCATAATTTCAATTTAATCATAGATAAAGGATTTTCCGTGGAATTAAGTTGTTCGAGAATTAAAAAAACTCATATTCATAAATTTGGTGGCTCTAGTTTGAGTTGCCCCGATTCTTTTTTAAGAGTCGCCCAAATCATCAAGAGCCATACTGGCAATGGCATGAGTTCGATGGATGGGTGGGTGGTGGTTTCTGCAGCTGGAAAAACCACCAACCGACTCATTAATGTTGCCGAAAAAGCGTTTCAAGAAAAAGAACAGGCTTTGAGCCTATTAATGGACATTGCACATTTTCAGTTGAACTTATTCAATGTCTTTTACAATATTGATGAGCTCTTTGAACAAGAACTTATAAGACATCAACTTAGCAATGAATTACAACAGGATATTGACCAGCTGAAAAAACAGATTTTTAGCTGTGATCGCTTAGTCACGTGTTTTGACGATTGGGTATGCTTTGGAGAGCTTTGGTCTGCGAGATTAATGGCTCAGTTACTGACTTGTTTGGGCAAACCAGCCAAGGCCGTTGATTCTAGATCATTTATCCTGTGCGATGGTGAACATGTTGATCTGGAAGTCAGTAAGAAAAAGCTGAGCCACCTCGGTTTGGTGCCAATTTCTGATGACTCGAGTCTTAAAGTGGTAACGGGATACATCGCTTCCGATAAGCAGGGTCGCACAGTGACGTTAGGGCGAAACGGCAGTGATTACTCGGCTAGTTTATGTGCACGTTTAACTGGTGCGACTAAATTGTTTTTTTGGAGCGATGTATCAGGGATTTATAGCGCAGACCCTAATCGAGTTGAAGAGGCATACCCACTTGCAGAAATCAGCTGGGAGCTTGCCGATACTTTAGCCAAAACAGGAAGTCCAGTCCTGCATACCCGCACCCTAGACGTCATCGGCAATGTAGATTGCGAAGTCTTTTTAAAAAACAGCCACCATCCTTCAGCTCCAGGTACTAAGATCGTGCGGAAATACAAGCCAAGTGTGTGTTTGGTCTCAGCAGTGAATCATATTTCCTTACTCGCATCTGAAGAACTGACTAAATTAAAAAATGCTCATGTCTTGTTAGAGTCACGTTCTCCGGAAAATCAATACTGTTTTATTAAGCCTGAATTTCGAGAAAACTACTCTAATTCAAAAGAAGTGGGGCTAATATTGATTTCCGGTATTAAAAAAGATATCGAAGTTACTTTAAATAAAGAGAGAGTTTCTTATTTCCATATATGGGAAGTTAACGAGGAAACCTTTTTGGTTTTTTGTTATGGAAGTATAACTAATGCACAGTATAGCGCTATGCATGCTAGAGTATGTAAGCATTCTGAAGATATAAAATCTTGCGCTTAAGTATATCTTTCAAAGTAATTTAATAGAGATTACTTATTAAAAATTGAAAAGATTCCCTTAAACGATTGTTTTTTGTTTCTAGATTTCTTATCCATATTTCATTTAATGAATCAACTCCTACTCTTTATAATAAAAGTTTGAGGTTGTGTCATGAATATATTTAGGAATTAATCATGTTGAGTAACCTTTTAGCTCGATATAAATTGACAATATTTATTGCTACGGTATTCAGTGTACTGAGTGCATTAGCTGGTATTAGTATTATGGCGTTGGTGAATGACCAACTGACCGAAATGACTAACGGTACTGCTGATCTGCAAGAAGGGCTCACCTTGTTCATCACTGGTATCGTTACGTTAGCTTTTTTTGGTGTTTTTTCACAGTTTATACTGTCCAAGTTGAGTGCCTCTGTCGTTGCGACCCTACGCGATACAATGATTAAAAGGGTTTTGTCCACGAGCTATTCAAATCTAGAGAAAATTGGCGGTCATAGAATATACGTCACTTTAACGGGAGATATCAGAACCGCTTCTGAAGCTTTATCTATTTTGCCTTTATTTGTTTACAACTTTAGTGCCGTTTTGTTTTGTTTGGCTTATATGGCTTACCACTCCTGGCAGCTTTTTCTTGTCGTTGTGTTTCTGTTGAGTATCGCGGTATTAGTTGGAGGCTTGATTCTTAAAAAAGGCATTAAAAGTTATGAGTCACTTAGGGAGTGTGATGACGAGTTATTCGCGCATATCAAAGCTCTAGTAGAAGGGGGTAAGGAATTATATATCAATCCTAATCGTAAGCGTTTTTTTTACCGTGATGTCGCGACACCAACCATAAAGAAAGTCCAAAAAGCAGATGTCAAAGCCAAAATGTTTTTTGTTTACATCACCAACTGGACCAATGTTGTTTTGTTCACCTCAATGGGAGCGGTGGTGTATGGCAGTCAGTTTTTTTTCTCAGAGATTTCTGTGGATGTCATGGTGAAATTTATTTTGGTCATGATCTACCTCATAGGGCCTCTTAGCTTTGTTGTCGATAGCTTTGAAGAGTTCAGTAACGGCTTAGTCGCTAATCGCAAAATAGAAAAGCTTAAATTATCTGAGAACGTCGATGAGTTTGAAACCAAAGAAAGTGATCTTAGTGATTCTGATTGGTCTGAGTTGTCTCTTAACCAGGTAACGTATGAATATCAGTCTAACGAGTCTTCTGGTTATCAATTTGTATTAGGTCCGATCAATGCTCGTTTTAAGCGTGGAGAAGTTACGTTTATTACTGGTGGCAACGGCAGTGGCAAATCAACGTTTGCGAAGTTATTGACAGGCTTATATCAACCAACAAGTGGGCAAGTATTTTTAGATGCTGATCAGGTAAATACGCTAGGAGAGGGTGAACAATACCGGAAAAACTTCAGTACGATTTTTTCTGATTTTTATGTATTCAATCACGTTCTTAATCACGAAGGGCAGCTTGCGAGTGATGACAAGGTCAACCATTACCTAAAACTTTTAAAACTGGATAAAAAAGTTTCGGTTAAAGAGGGTGTTCTAT
Organism: Vibrio azureus; assembly: GCF_002849855.1. NCBI lineage: Bacteria > Pseudomonadati > Pseudomonadota > Gammaproteobacteria > Vibrionales > Vibrionaceae > Vibrio > Vibrio azureus. The sequence goes on along the minus strand of NZ_CP018617.1, from coordinate 951,956 downwards.
CCACGATATCTCTGTCTCATGGCCAGAGAAAAAGACTCGCTTTGCTTCAATCTTATATAGAAGACACACCCGTGTGCCTATTTGATGAGTGGGCTGCAGATCAAGACCCGTATTTTAGACAGTTTTTCTATCAAGAGTTATTACCTGATATGAAAAAGAAAGGCAAAGCTGTCATCGTGATCAGCCATGATGACCGATATTTTCATTTGTCTGACAAGCTGTACAAATTCGAAGCCGGACTGGCCATGGAAATGTCTCATTCACCTATGCGTTCCAATGCACCATGTTCATTAGAAACATAATAAATTACAGAAAAATATATACCCAAGTGACCTCAAGATGCTTTATTCAGCGCGATGTCACTCTTGGCGCAATTTCTTGGCGCAACTTATGCGTAAAAATATAAAAGGAATTAATCTATTATGATGGATCGTGTTTTTCAACACCCAACTGTTTGCCCATTGACCACTTCTCAGGAAAGCATTTATTTTGACCAGATGTTAAAGCCAGACGACCCTTGCTACAACATTGGTTGTTACATTAGTTTAAACAAACAGCAAGCGCTTTCTTTACAGAAGCAATTGGATGCTTGCGTGTTCAACTTTGATGTCCTGAGTATTCATTTCGTCGTGAAAGATAAGCAGTTGATGCAAGAATTTGGTCACCACAATTCTTTTCCTCTCATCACACAAGATTTTTCTACTTTTTCAAACCCTGAGCAACAAGCGATAGAGCAGATAAACGTGGTGTTTGAGCAACCCTTCAAACTCGGCGAAGAGCGCCTTTTAGCCTCTTATCTCTATAAAATTCATGATGATCAATATTTTTGGTGCATTAAAGCACACCATATCATGATGGATGGAATGGGTATTTATCTGCTAATTAATCATTTAAAGTCATTACTTTCTGGTAAAAACCAAGCGTTGAGCTCACGGGTTGGAAACTTTCAGGAAGTGATTTTCGAAGAGCACACGTATTTAGACTCAGATCAATATTCCAAAGATGCCGCTTATTGGAATGAGAAGTTCAAAACGTTACCAGAGCCATTATTATTGCCTAGTGTTCATAAGCAAACCTCATCATTAGAAGCGTCCAGTCACAAAGTCTCTTTAGAGATGTCAGCTTCTCTTCATCAAACGTTAGAGAAAAAAGCCAAAGAAATGGGAGCCACACTTCACCATTTTGGACTGGCGGCATTGATCCTGTATTTTTCAAAAGAAAAGCAACGTGATGATGTGGTTATTGCGACTCCTGTTCATCGTCGTAAGAATGCGATTCAGAAAAATACGCTAGGAATGTTCACCACCGATCTGCCTGGTCGATTTGATTTGTCATCTACGGAGACGGTTGAAGAATTAATTAATCAGGTAAAGAAAGAGCAGAGAAGCAACTTACGTCATCAAAGTTATCCCATGCACCAATTGGGGCGAGCGCTGAATCTGACTGGGCAAGGAAGAGCGTTTTTATCAGAGGTTGTATTTAACTATATTAAAGCTCCTACTGAGGTGAATTTCGTCGCAACGGATACCGGTCGTGACCCGCTTCAAGTTAGGATCACCGAATCCGCCAATGTCGATGCAATGTCACCATCTACGCCTGTTATAGAAATTTATTGCCGAAATGCTTATTTAAATCAGCAAGAGGTGGCGTTATTTGCGCAACGATATCTTCATGTTCTTGAACAGTTTGCGAGTATCGAACCTCAAGCATGCCTTTCTGACATTAGCATTATTACTTCTAGTGAAAGAGATCAGCTACTCAATCAATTTAATTGTACCCAACAACCACAGTTGATTGCCAAAAGCTGGCCAGAACTGTTTGCAAATCAAGTCAAACAAACACCCGAGGCGATTGCTGTGCAGCAAGAAGAGCAATCGATCACCTATCGAGAGCTTGATACGCGTTCAAACATGATTGCCCACGCGTTACATGCAAAAGGTATCGGTTCCGGAAACCTCGTTGCCTTATTAGATCATCGAGGTATTGATCTGGTTACGATGATGATTGCAGTACTAAAATCGGGCGCTGCTTGGGTACCATTAGATCCTAACCATCCCGCTAAACGTTGGTTGGATATTTTACAAGAAAGTGACCCAGCAGCCTTACTCGTTGGAAATACATTACTTCTTGAGCAGCGCTCTTTGAAAAGAAAGTGGAATAAAGAAAAAGTATTCAACATCGATGAATTCTTAGCCTTAAACGTTGGCGATAGTGAACTCTGTCATTACCCAGCCATGAACGACTTGGCATACATTATCTTTACCTCCGGTTCTACGGGAAAACCAAAAGGTGTCATGATTGAGCAAGCGGGTTTGATCAATAACATGTTGGCGAAATTTGAGCCTCTTTCCCTTGAGCCTCAAGATGTCATTGCTCAAACCGCATCTCAATGTTTTGACATTTCGATTTGGCAGACATTAACCGCACTTTTGCTTGGAGCCAAGGTTGATGTAGTACCATTCGAAATCTGCCGTGATCCTAGTGCATTATTGGCTTACCTCGAAAAACAAAAAGTGACTATCTGGGAACCCGTACCGTCGATGATGCAAGCAGCATTGGACTGTCACCAACCTTTGTCATCGTTGCGCTGGGTGTTACCAACTGGTGAAGCTTTGAGTGCTTCTTTGGTCTCGCAGTGGTTTGACTGCTATAAACATATCCCTCTTATGAATGCCTATGGCCCTGCAGAGTGTTCTGATGATGTTGCTTTTCAGCCAATTCATCAAGCGGTAGACCGAGTCTTGATTGGTCAACCTGTGGCTAACGTCAAATTGTATATCTTAGATGACCAACAGGCGCTGTTACCATTGGGCGCGGTGGGGGAGATTGCCGTATCAGGGCCGGTTGTCGGGCGTGGATATTTAAATCTGCCTAAACAAACTCAAGCGGTATTCATTGATAATCCGTATTCGCAAGATGAGACCGATCAACGCTTGTATTTAACGGGGGATCTTGCGCGTCGCTTGCCAGATGGCAGTCTAGAGTATATTGGTCGTAAAGATCATCAACTTAAGATTCGTGGGTATCGTATTGAGCCTGGCGAAATTGAAACACAACTCTTATGCCATTCAATGGTCGTTGAAGCCGTCGTGGATGCTAAATATGACAAGCACGATCAATTGCTTTTGGTGGCCTATGTGGTTCTTGATACGCAGTCAGAAATCGAGTTGGAGTCAAATCAACTGCGTCATTGGTTAAAATCCACTTTGCCTCTGTATATGGTGCCACAAGTTATCGTTACCTTGGATAAGCTGCCTTTAACACCAAACGGAAAAATAGACCGTAAGGCCTTACCACAGCCGACTTTCGAACAAGAACAACAATGTATTGCTCCACAAACAGAAACCGAAGAGAAGCTGGTGGCGATGTGGATTCAACTGCTTGACCGAAAATCCATAAGTAATCAGGCTAACTTTTTTGACATTGGTGGCCATTCATTGTTGGCATCTCGAATGCTTTCAATGATCCGTGACACTTGGCATGTTGATCTTCGAATCAAAGACATATTTGAGGCGCAACACTTGGCCGATCTTGCCAACATGATCGATCATGCCAGCCAAACCAGTTTGCCAACGATTACACCGGTTGTGCAGCAAAATGGTTCACTGCCTCTCTCATTCGCTCAACAGCGCTTATGGTTTATTGATCAGTTGGAAAACGATGCAACGGAATACAATATGTCGGCTGCTTTTTCTATCAAGGGTAACCTCAATGAGTCTGCGCTAGAAAAGGCCTTAAGCCATATCATTGCTCGTCACCATATCCTTCATACCGTCTATCAACAAATTGATGGTCAAGTTGAACAACATCGTTTAGCAGAAATTCACTTTCAGTTGAACAAGCAAGATTTAACAAAACTGAGTGCCAGTGAGCAGCAAGACAAACTGGCGTACTTAATCAGTGACAAAACCCTTTATCCGTTCGATTTAAGCCGTGACCTGATGCTGAGAGCGAATCTTTTCAAATTGAGTCACCAAGAACATCGCTTATTGATTGTGGTGCATCATATTGCGTCGGATGGTTGGTCAAAAGCGCTATTACTTGAGGAATTGTCGACACTATATGGTGTCTTTTCACAACAACCATTCCCTCAGCTATCGCTATCTCAAGAGACTCCAGAAGCGCAAAAAGCCATTTTACCTCCTTTAGCTGTGCAATATTCCGATTATGCTCATTGGCAACGTAATTGGATGAACGAAGAACGATTAGACAAAGAAATCCATTTTTGGCGAGAATCCTTAAAAGGGCTTCCTCCAGTTCATAGCTTGCCGTTGGATAAACCCCGCCCGGCACAACAAAGTCATAATGGCCAGACACTTTCATTGGATTTATCAGCGGAAGTCAGTGAGAGGGTATTACAGTTAGCTAAACAGCATAATGTGACGTTATTTATGTTAATGAATGCGGCATTAGCATGCTTATTTCATCGTTATAGTGGTGAAGACGATATTGTAATCGGTACGCCCGTTGCTAATCGAGATCAGCCTCAGATAGCTTCTCTGGTTGGTTTTTTTGTTAATACGCTACTTATTCGCTCTGATCTATCGGGTAACCCGTCTTTCGCTGATATGTTAGCACGCAGCAAGCAAAGTGCATTGGATGCATTCAGTCACAGCCAACTGCCATTTGATACCTTGGTTGAGACATTAAAACCGGAACGAAGTTTAAGTTATAACCCTTTGTTCCAAATCATGCTAGCTGTACAAAATAATACACAGAGTTCGTTACATTTAGCTGAGCTCGAGATAGAGGAACAGACGTTAGATGGCTTAAGGTCACAATTTGATATCAGTGTCGAGGTACAACAAATTGGTGCGCAACTGAAGTTAAATTGGACTTGGGCCACAGACTTGTTCGAACCTGCTACCATTGAGTCTATGGCGATGCACTTAAATCAGTTGTTGTGCAATGTTTCTCAACAAGAGGTTTCTCAAAACAAAATTTCTCAAAATAACGTTGCTCAAAATAACGTCTCTGTACAGCCACAACAAAAGGTAACTGAGATTTCTTTTATCACTGAGAGTCAGCGTCAAAGCTTGATCAACCATTGGGTGGCCAACCTTAATCCAATAACAAGCCAAGATGTGTTACATCAGAGGTTTGAGCAGCAGGCGAAGTGTTACCCAGACTCTATTGCTTTAAGTGATGAGCAGGAGCAAATGACTTATCAAGAACTCAATCAACGTGCCAACCGTTTAGCGCACTATCTGATTGAGCAAGGTGTTGGTCCTGATGTATTGGTTGGGCTAAGTGTCCATCGTTGTTGTGACATGGTGATTGGGCTACTGGCCATTTTAAAAGCGGGTGGGGCTTATTTACCTTTAGACCCAGCTTATCCTTCGTTACGCTTGGCGCATATGCTAGAAGATTCTGCGACGAAACTTATTTTGTCCACCTCTGAGATCAAGCAGCAATTGCCGATAAGCGACCAACGCGTGATTGATATCGACCACCAAGCCCTGTTTTCTGAATATTCACCAGAGAATCCTAGTCGTGGCGTGTCTGCTGATAATCTTGCTTATGTGATTTATACCTCTGGCTCTACGGGTAAACCGAAAGGAGTAATGGTGGAGCATCGACAAGTGATTCGATTGTTTGATGCCAGTGAGCAACACTTCCAATTTAACTCGTCAGACGTATGGTCACTATTTCACTCTTTTGCTTTTGATTTTTCCGTTTGGGAAATTTGGGGAGCGTTATTGCATGGCGGTAAATTGATTATTGTTCCGCAATGGGTCGCTCGTTCAACAACTGATTTTTATCAACTGTTATGCGATGAAGGCGTAACGGTTCTTAACCAAACACCTACCGCTTTTGGCCATCTTATTGGAGTGGACAGTGAACATCGCCAACCTCTCAAGCTACGTTATGTCATTTTTGGTGGAGAAGCGTTGAATATGAAGTCATTGGTGCCTTGGATCAATAGGCATGGAGATAACGCCCCTCAGCTTATCAATATGTATGGTATTACCGAGACAACCGTCCACGTGACTTATCGACGAATCTACCAGCAGGATGTACAGAATACGTGTTCTAACAGTAGCCTGATTGGTCAACCACTCCAAGATTTGGCTATGTATTTATTCACGCCTAACTTAGATGTTGTGCCGACTGGTGTACCCGGTGAAATTTATGTGGGTGGTGCAGGGGTCGCTCGTGGTTACCTGAATCGTAGCGATCTCAATCAAACTCGTTTCATTGATAATCCATTTGTGCCAGGCGAAAGGTTATACCGCACCGGGGATTTGGCACGTTATCGTCATGATGGGGAGTTGGAATACCTTGGCCGTTGTGATCAGCAAGTCAAAATTCGTGGCTTCAGAATTGAACTTGGTGAAATAGAATCCAGTTTGCTTAGCTTGCCTGAAGTGACAGAAGCCGTTGTACTTCCTCGTGATGAGCCAAAACGACTGGTTGCTTATGTTGTCATTTCTTCCGGTGATGAGCATGCAGGCTCGGATAACATTGCCAAATTGAGAGAGGCAATGGTTCAGCAATTGCCAGAACACATGGTACCAGCTGCTTTTGTATTGCTCGATAAGTTGCCAACGACGGCCAATGGTAAAACCGATAGAAATGCGCTGCTCTCGATGAAGATAGAAGAGCAAAGCCATCACCAATTTGTAGCGCCTAGCACGCTGACCGAACAAGCTTTATGTGAAATTTGGCAGACTCAGCTCAAAGTCGATAAAGTCGGGGTATTGGATAACTTTTTCCATTTAGGTGGTGATTCAATTCGAGCAATCTCGATCGTAGCAGCAAGCAAAAAGGCTGGAATTAACTACTCAATTCGCGATCTGTTTGCATTCCCAGAGATTCAAAGCTTAGCCAATGAAATTCAACAGAAAAACACGCATGTCGAAGAATTACAGCAAGTAGAGGTTTTTGGTTTATTAGACACAGCTGAGAAACATTGGCTGAGTGAGCATGGTGATCATGAATCGATTGAAGATGCTTATCCTCAATCGAGCTTACAGCAGGGAATGATTGTACATAGCTTGCTAAGTGCTGCAGAGGGGACTTATCACGATATCTTTGGTTATAGAGTCAAAGCCCGTTGGGATGAAGCGCTGTTTAGAAACGCGTTATCTAAGCTTGTTTACTCTCAGGAGTCGTTCCGCACCTTATATTTATCAGGCGTAGAGCGTCCATTATCAGTGGTTTACAAACACATTGACCTGCCTTTTGAATGCATCGATTTGTGCCATATGACAAAAGATCAACAAGATAAAGTCATGCAAGAGCATTCGATGAACGAGAAAAGTGCCCCCTTTGATTTTACTCAACCATTATGGCGAATCTTCATCTTTCAATTGGCTCAAGATGAGTTTTATTATCAACTCAGCTTCCATCATGCGCTGTGGGATGGTTGGAGTGTTGCAAGCCTAAATACACAATTATTTGATTTGTACACTCGTGCTTTACGCAAGGAAACATTGCCTGAACTCAAGAAGCCACTGTCATATCGACAATTTATTGCTCTAGAACAGCAGTCTGAGCAAAATCAGCAAACCAAAGGGTACTGGCAATCTCATTTGCAACAAGTGCAGCTGCCATGGTGGGCCAGTGCTGAACAAAATGGTACTACCTTGCTGAGTTATTCATTGGCGTCACATCATGATAAAAAGCTAAAAGCCTTAGCTCATCATCTCAAAGTTCAGGAAAAAAGCGTCTTTTTGGCGATCCATATGGTGTTACTGGCTCAGATTTCTGGGTGTTCTGATATCACAACCTCTGTTGTTACCAATGGACGGCCGGAAATGGAAGGCAGTGATAAGACCTTAGGGCTATTTTTGAATTCACTGCCACTTCGTGTTGGGGATGTTAAACAGGACTGGCATCAATTGATTCGTCAGTTAGACGAACAGTGGTTAATGATGATGCCACACCGCCATTATCCATTAGCTAAAATTCAGCAAATAACGGGTATAGAGTACTCATCATCACTGTTTAACTACATTGACTTCCACGTTTATAAACAGATGGATCAAGATATTCAAATATTAAGAGTGGATGACTTTGAACAAACGAATTACTTGTTTGATGCCAATTACAGCCGTCATCCGTTAACGGAGCAGTTTGAAATTAGCATTAATCTTGATTCTGGCTGTTTTAATCATGATTTTGTCGAGTGCATTAAAGAATACCTTGATCAAATTGTATGTGACTTGGCTGAAAACTCTGACAGCCTGGTTGAAACGACGCGTTACTTGGGGCAAAAAGAAATTCAATCGTTATCTGATTGGAATAACACCACGGATCCAGCACTACTTCAACATAGCTGGCCGGAGTTATTTCACCAGCAGGTGATGAAAAGCCCTGAAGCCGTCGTGGCCATATGTGAAGGTAATCAGTTGACTTATCAACAACTCAACGAACAATCTGAGGCTCTAGCGAGATCACTGCGTCACAAAGGGATCCGTAATGGTGATGTTGTTGGACTGCTTGATCACCGAGGGTTAGATCTGTTGATCATGATTGTTGCGGTTCTAAAATCAGGTGCCGCTTACATGCCAATGGATCCAGAGCAGCCTTTAGAGCGTTGGCAAAAGATCTTAAACGAAAGCCAGCCAACATTACTTATTGTTGGTGATAAGCTCCAAGATACACAACGCAAGCTAAGTGGCACATGGCAACAGGACAAAATCTGCGCTTATTCTGAACTATTCGCAGAGGTGCCGACTTCTCTTTGTACCGATGCTTTACCATGGCCTTCTCTAGGGGATTTAGCTTATGTGCTGTTTACCTCTGGTTCAACAGGAAGGCCTAAAGGGGTAATGATTGAACATAGAGGCATGATCAATAACATGTTAAGTAAGTTTGAGCCACTTGCTCTTACTCAGCATGATGTGATTGCGCAAACTGCATCTCAGTGTTTTGATATCTCTGTTTGGCAGTTCTTAACCGCACCTATTCTGGGAGCCAAGGTGGTGATAGTCCCTTCGAGTATCACTCAAGATCCTAAAGCTTTGCTCACACAGCTCAATCAACATGCGGTGACGATTTGGGAACCCGTCCCTTCAGTGATTAAGGCCGCGTTATATTATCAAATTGAATTGCCGAGCTTGCGTTGGGTGATGCCAACAGGAGAGGCCTTATCGTCAGAGTTGGTGAGTGTCTGGTTTGAACAGTACCCACAAATTCCACTGATGAACGCCTACGGTCCAGCGGAATGCTCGGATGATGTCGCTTTTCAAGTGATTGATAGCCCGATAGAAAAGGTCATGATTGGGACGCCTGTTGCCAATGCACACCTACATGTTGTAAGTCCAAGTTTAGAACTTGTTCCTGTTGGTGTGGTTGGAGAGCTGGCGGTGTCTGGTGCTGTTGTTGGGCGAGGTTACCGAGATCAACCTGAAAAGACGCAAGCTGTGTTTGTTTCTAACCCTTGGCCAAGAGATGAGTTCGATTCACGTATGTATTTAACCGGTGATCTTGTTAAACGCCATGCTGATGGTCGTCTTGAATTCATCGGGAGAAAAGATTTTCAGGTCAAAGTACGAGGCTATCGTATTGAACTAGAGGAAATCGAAGCGACACTCAGTCAACACGAAATGGTCAATGAGAGTGTGGTCATTGCTAGATCGAATCACTCAGGAGACGCAGTGCTGGTGGCTTACGTTGTGCTTAATCAACCAGAGCGAGATTCCGCTACTCTAGGTTCAGTCTCAAAAGCAATTAAAGAATACCTTCAACAACAATTACCTCAGTATATGGTGCCAGATAATATTTCCTTCTTGGAGGCAATGCCTTTATCAGCCAACGGAAAGCTGGATCGAAATGCCTTACCCGATCCTGTGAACGACAGAGAAAAGGAATATAAAGCGCCTGTTTCTGAAACAGAAAAACAATTAGCGTCAATTTGGCAAATATTACTCAACAACACTGAAATAAGCCGATATGACAACTTCTTCGATATCGGTGGTCATTCACTTCTTGCAGCCCGAATGATCAACCATATTCGTGATCAATGGCAAGTGGATCTGGCGTTCAAATCGGTATTTGAAGCCACACATCTCGCTGAGGTTGCCAGCATGATCGATGCCGATAAGGCGTTGTTACAACTGCACGATCTCGACTTAGATTCGTTATCGGAGCAAGAGCTAGATCAATATCTTGCTCTGCTGGCTGAACAATAAGTACGGACACGCGTCATCAAAAAAATCAAAAAATATGACAATGAGACAAAACATGGATTTAGAAAAGAAACGCGCATTATTGAAGAAAATGATGGCAGAAAAAGCCGCTAAAAAAGCAGTAATGCCTCAGTTGATCAAACAGCACATTCAACATGATGAACCTGTTCCTTTATCGTTTGCCCAGCAACGTTTATGGAGCGTAGACCAGATGCAAAATGGCAGTGTGGAATACAATATGCCGATTATTTTGAGGATGAAAGGTCACCTCAATACATTCGCCTTGACGCAAGCTTTGAACACGATTGTTCAAAGGCATCATATTTTACGTACCACTTATCGGATTAAAGACGGTCAGCCTGTGCAACATGTAAAAGATGAAGTGATGTTCGAGTTACCTGTTTATGAACTTTTAAGTGATGATGTAAAAGACTCAAAAACAAGACAGACCGTAATGCGCGAGCGCCTCGACTTCTTACTCAGTCAGCCTTTTGACCTTAGCTCAGATATTATGATGCGCGGAGAGTTATTGCGTTTAGGCGCCGAAGAGCATCTGTTAGTGATTATTATGCACCATATTGCCTCGGACGGTTGGTCACAAGGGATTTGGGCAGATGAGCTGTCCAAGCTTTATGATGGTTATTGTGAAGGTGAAGAAGCCCCTCTATTGCCTTTGAGTATCCAATACAAAGACTATGCACTTTGGCAGAGAGATAACCTGCAAGGAGAGGCCTTACGTCAACTAACGAATTATTGGCAACAAACCTTAAAGGGCTTGCCGACACTGCATAACTTACCGACTGATTTTCCCCGGCCTGCTGAGCAGAGCTTCCGTGGGCAACAAATAGACAGATCCTTCTCTAAATCAGGGCTGGCCGCATTATATACACTTGCCAAAGCGCATGATTCAACGTTATTTATGGTGCTGAATGCTGCATTAAGTTGTTTTTTAGCACGATATAGCGGTGAGACTGATATCGTGATTGGGACACCGATAGCCAATCGGGATCACAGTGAAACACAAGGTCTGATCGGATGTTTCCTTAATAATCTCGTTTTACGAACCGATATGTCGGAGTCTCTGTCGTTTACTGAACTTCTACAAATGTCACGCAAAAACATTTTGTCGGCATTTGAGCACCAACAGATGCCATTCGATTTATTAGTAGAAACCTTACAGCCTGAGCGCAGCTTAAGCCATCAACCGCTGTTCCAAATTATGCTGGTTCTTCAGAATAACGATGATGCTAGCTTGCGATTAAATGGGATTGATACTGAAATTGAAGTCTTCAAAGACGATTACGCAAAATTCGATTTGACCTTGGAAGTCACCGAATCTGAACAAGGCCTTACGCTGAATTGGGTGTTTGCCAAAGATTTGTTCACACCACAAAGCGTTGAACGTTTGGCAGACAGTTTTAATGTTTTGCTGGAAGGGATTGTCGCTCAACCCAATCAGAAAGTGCAGACTTTACCTTTACTGACCTCGAATCAACAAGACGGCATAGTGAATCAGTTTAATCGTAGTGAAGTCCCACTTGCACGACCTCATTGTATTCATCAATATTTTGAACAGCAGGCGAAACAGCGTCCTAATGAGTTGGCCATTGTTGTAGAAGAAACGGCACAGTACACATCACTGGTAGCGGAGAAAATGCCTGATGAAAAAATGTCGCTAACTTACGGTGAACTGAATAACAAGGCTAACCAACTTGCGCACCATTTGATTCAACTCGGAGTTAAACCAGATACGTTAGTGGGTTTGTCTGTGTCTCGTTCAGTGGATATGTTGATCGGCATGCTGGGGATTTTGAAAGCGGGTGGGGCTTATGTCGCAATCGATCCAACCAACCCGACAGAGCGCGTGCAGTACATGTTAAATGATAGCGGCATCCAATTTTTGGTAACTGAGAAAGAAACGGCTCGGCTTGCAGGAGATATTACGTCGATCAGTTTAAACGCTCCGGAGATCGGCGCAAAGTTGTCACAATACACCACGGATAACCCTGTTTTAGCTCAAGAATTGACAGCAAAAAACCTCGCATATGTTATTTATACATCGGGCTCGACTGGTCAACCGAAAGGCGTGTTGTTAGAGCACCTTGGCGCGGTGAACTTATTGCAAAGTCTCGACTCAGAGTTCGCGATAAACGAAAACAGCCGAGTCCTACAATTTGCCGCCTTGGGATTCGATGCAGCAACTTGGGAATGGATGATGGCGTTGACACAGGGAGCCTGCTTATACATTTGTAGCGACAATACTCGTGTGAATCCAGACAAGCTATCGGACTTTTTATTGGAGCATAAAGTCACACATGCGCTGATACCACCGTCTTTACTTGCACACTTGGACATGGAAAGAGAATACGCTTTCCAAGTTTTAATTGTCGGTGGAGAAGCCTGTGATCAGGCTTTAGCTTGGCAATGGGCAGAGCGCTTTCCATTATACAATGCCTATGGCCCATCAGAATGTACGGTATGCGCCACGATATCGAGAGTACAGCCACATCAAACACTTAACATTGGTTCTGCATTAGATAACCTCTCTATCTATGTTTTGGATGATGAACAGCAGATCGTGCCTATTGGTGTTGAAGGTGAGCTGCATATTGCCGGCTTAGGTTTAGCAAGAGGTTATTTAAATCAGGTTGAGTTGACTAAGGAAAAATTTTTCGATTTATCTCTTCCAAGTGGCTCAGATCTTTCAAAATTCTCCAATCCAGAAGCAAAGCGTGTTTACAAAACAGGAGATCGAGTTCGTTGGTTACCAAGTGGCGAGCTTGTTTTTGTTGGACGAAGTGATGATCAGATAAAAATTCGTGGCTTTCGTATTGAGCTTGGAGAAATAGAGAATGCTTTGAGTCGTCATCAAAGCGTCAAAGATGCGCTTGTGTTGGCTCAGTCGGCAAAAGGAAGTAAGGAAAAGCAACTGGTTGCGTGGGTTGTTGCAGAAAAAGACGCAGAAAGTTTCCTTATTTCTGAGCAAGAGCTGATAGAACAAGCGAAACTATCACTGCCTCATTATATGATCCCAAGTGTTTTCTGCTTAATGGAGGCATTGCCGTTAACGGTCAATGGTAAAGTGGATAAGAAAGCATTACCTCAGCCGGACTTGTGTTCCTCAAACGTGTATCAAGCACCAAAAACTGAAACAGAACATAAACTTGCTTCGTTGTGGTCAACGCTGCTTGCGACAGAGCAGGTAGGTCGACAGAGTAATTTCTTCTCCTTGGGTGGGCACTCTCTTTTGGCGACAAAGTTGATCACTGAGATCAAGCAGGCTTGGGAGGTGGATCTTAGCATCAGATCCATTTTTGAAACGCAAACACTCGAAGATCAAGCTGATTTAATTGATAGAGAAAGCCATGTTGATTGTCGTGCAAATCGACGTCAGATCATTGCAAATCCGAATATAGACAAAGCACCTTTATCCTTTTCACAACAAAGGCTTTGGTTCCTTGACCGTATGCACCCTGGTGGCAGTGAGTATAATATGCCAGCCGCGCTTAAACTGACTGGAAAGCTCGATATTGCTGCGTTAGAGAGTGCTCTCGCGACAGTGGTTCAACGTCATGAGGTATTAAATACTGTTTATGTTGAGTCGACTCATGCACAAGTGTCAACGAAAACACAAGCGCAGCGCACTGAATCAAGTGTGGTAAAAGGTAGGGTTCTTAAATTACAGCAGAAGGATTTAACTCACTTAACGGTTGAAGATAAATCCGAAGAAATTCATCGCCTTGTCACAGAAGAAGCGTCGAAATCTTTTGACCTAAGCCAAGATATGATGTTGCGAACTCAGTTGTTAACTCTAGACAAAGAGAACTTTGTCTTATTGATTACCATGCATCATATTGCCTCTGACGGCTGGTCAATGAATTTACTCATTAACGAGCTTTCAACGTTATATGGTGCTTTTTCACGACAAAAAGCGGCTCCATTACCTCCTTTGCCAATCCAGTACCGAGACTATGCTCTATGGCAACGTGATTGGTTGAAAGGGGATACGCTTGAACAACATCTCACTTACTGGCGTAAGCAATTGTCTTCTTTGCCTTTGGTACATAGTTTACCAGTGGACTTTGTACGACCAGCAGTACAGAAGTTTCAGGGTAATCAGATCAAGCAACAAATCGATGTAGCAACAACAAGTAAACTTAAGCAGCTTGCAGAGAACAATAATGCCACTTTATTTATGGCGATACATACTCTCTTTGCCGCGTTACTCAGCCGTTATAGTGGCGAGTCTGACATTGTTATGGGGTCGCCAATCGCCAACCGTGACCAGCTTGAAGTAAAAGATTTGATAGGCTTTTTTGCTAACACCTTAGTGCTAAGGTTGGATACGGCAGGTAACCCAAGTTTTGAACAATTGTTGAGCCACAGCAAAGAAACATTATTACAGGCTTGGGAGCATCAACATGTTCCATTCGAAATTCTTGTTGATGATCTGCAGCCTGAGCGGAGTTTAAGCTATAACCCTCTGTTCCAGATCATGCTTTCTTTAAATGATACCAATGTCAATTCGCTCAAGTTTGGTGATGTTGCGCTTTCTCCAATTGAGCAACCTAACCATACCGCACAGTTTGATCTTACGCTTGATATGAGTGAAACAGAGCATGGGTTGGCGTTGGCTTGGGAATACAATACGGAGCTCTTTTTACCGGAGACAATCTCTCGTATGTCCCAATGCTTGCAAAGACTGATCGGTGCGGTTATTGAGAGCCCAAGTGCTCCATTGAATGCCATTGAAATTCTCGCTGAAGTGGATCAACAGAAACTCAATGCTTGGTCGAATACCGCTTTTCTTGATGCCGAAGTGTTATCGGTCGAAGAACAGTTTGACTTGCAAGTAAAGCGTACACCTGACGCAACGGCCTTGGTATGGAACACGAAACGTTTGTCTTACCAAGCATTACAACATCGTGCTGATAAGCTCGCTCATCGATTGATTGAGCAAGGCGTCCAGCAAGGTGACTTGGTTGGCTTATGCTTACCGAGAGGCGTGGACTTAATTGTCTCAATACTCGCGATTTTTAAAGCAGGAGCTGCCTATTTACCACTGGACCCGGCTTATCCTAAAGCTCGCTTGGAGCATATGTTGAATGACTCTCAAGCCGATTTCATCATAACGGACACAGAGCAACTCGGACTGTTACCACCAGTGCGTGTGCCGTACATGTTGTTGGATACGCCTGAGACTATCGCGCAATTAGAGGAGCATCACATCGAGTTTACTTGCTTGCCGAGTAATCACAGTGCTCCGGCCTACGTTATTTATACCTCTGGCTCCACTGGCGTGCCTAAAGGGGTTAAAGTCAGTCGCAAAGCCGCTGCAAACCATATTGCAACCATCAATGACCACTTTAAGTTAACGTCTCAAGATCGCTGTATTTTATCTGCATCGGTCAATTTTGATGCTGCCTTTGAGCAAATTTTTCTGCCTTTGACTCTAGGCTGTGAACTGCACATTGTCTCCCTTCAAGAAATGGAGGTATCGAAATTTGATCGCTATTTAACCCAGAATGCAATCAGTGTGGCTGATTTACCTTTGGCTTATTTATCACAATATTTAACTTATCTTAACTCTCAAAAAACACTGGAGGCTAAACAACTCACAAGCTTAGAATTACTCGTTGTAGGTGGAGAGGCGATCCCTAAAGCAACCGTAGAAAGCTGTTTTGATGTGAATTTATGTCGTCGCTTTATCAATGCTTACGGTCCCACAGAAGCTTCCGTCACCAGTACTGCTTTTGAGATAACCGCAGACAACTTGGCCTCTCTGACGACAATGTTGATTGGACAAGCTTGTGGTCCTCGTCAACTTTATGTTGTTAACCCATTAATGCAACGTGTGCCTGTTGGTGCTGTTGGAGAATTGTTAATCGGTGGTGATTGTTTGGCTGATGGTTATTTGCATCGTGACACGTTAACCGAAGAGCGCTTTATTGATGACCATTTGAGTCAAAAGCCAGGCGCCAAATTATATCGAACCGGTGATCTGGTCAGGTATCATCAGGATGGGCAATTAGAGTTTGTTGGGCGTATCGATGACCAAGTTAAGTTGAGAGGCTTTCGTATCGAGCTGGGTGAGATTGAAACAGTATTGATGCAGCATGAGGCCGTCATTCAAGCGGTGGTGATGATAAAGAAAACAGAGCAAGGCATTGATCAGTTGATTGCCTATCTGGTCACCAAATTGGGTCTAGAGTCAGAACTCCAACACAATTTGAGTGAATATTTGAGTAAGACATTGCCTGACCACATGATCCCCGCGATCTTTATGTCTCTGAATGAATTGCCTCTAACTGCGGCAGGTAAGATCAACAGACAAGCCTTATTGGATATTAAACTCACATTACTCAACAGCGATGAGCCACCTAAATCTGAAACCGAGCAGCGTTTGGCGTCTATTTGGTGCCAATTACTTTCATGCCAAAGTGTCTGTAGAGACAGTCACTTTTTTGCGCTTGGAGGACATTCACTGTTGGCGGTTGGTTTAATTTCTCAGGTGCGTGATGCTTGGCAAGTTGAACTCAGCCTAAAAGCGATTTTTGAGCTAAAAACGTTAAAAGGGATAGCCAGCCAGATCGATAATCAATTGGCTCGAAGTGGCAGTAAGGATTTCATGGATCTTCATGTGATGCCTCTTAACAAGGCTCCACAAGATGCGTTACTTCCGGTATCTTTTGCCCAGCAGCGCTTGTGGTTCATTGCCCAGCTAGAACCCAACGGCTATGAATATAATATGCCAGAAGCGTTTTACGTGAATGGTAGATTAGAGGTTGCTGCATTTACACGTGCATTGAACAGCGTGGTTGAGCGTCACCAAATATTGCGCACGGTTTACCGAGTCAAAGATCAGAACGTCTATCAAAGCGTTTTACAAGATTTCGATTCCGTTCTCGAGCTGATTGATATATCGGAGTACTCGCACACTGAACAGCAGGTGATGTTAGAAAACCTTGTTGAACAGGAAGCCATCACACCGTTCAATCTTAGCAAAGATCTAATGCTAAGAGCTAAGTTGGTTAAGCTCAAAAAAGAGGGCGTAGAAACGGAAGGGCCACACAATGCATTTTTGATTACGCAGCACCATATCGCCTCTGATGGTTGGTCAACCAGTGTACTTATTTCAGAATTATCATCAGCCTATCATAGGTTTTTAACCACTGAACCAACACCTTTGTTGCCACTGGAATATCAATACAGTGATTATGCTTATTCACAACGTGCTTGGCTTGAAGGTGAACGACTTGAACGCCATTTAGATTATTGGCTGCAACAATTAGCAGACTTGCCTCCAGTGCATCATTTGCCATTGGACAAAGCACGGCCTTCGATTCAAAGCTTCCAAGGGGCTGAACTGGCTCAGACTTTAAGTCCAGAACTATCCCGTCTGATTTTAACGTTAGCGCAACATAATGAAGCCAGTTTATTTATGGTACTCAAAGCCGCGTTTTCGTTATTGCTCAGCCGTTACAGTGGTGAAACGGATATTGTGATTGGGACGCCAGTTGCCAATCGAGAGCAAGTTGAACTTGAGCCTATTATTGGCTTTTTTGTCAATACCTTGGTGATGAGAACGCAAGTGGATCATCAACAAAGCTTTACTCAACTTTTAGCTCAATGTCGCGACAATACCTTAGCTGGTTTACAGCATCAGCAGGCACCGTTTGAAACACTCGTAGAACGATTACAGCCAGAACGTAGCTTGAGTTACAACCCATTATTCCAAATCATGTTGTCTGTAGAAAATAATCGTCAGTCTGATTTTAATTTGGATGGTCTAGAGTTTGAGTCTATTGAGCAAGAATATTCAACCTCTCAGTTTGATCTCAGTTTGAATGTGGTCGAATCTGAACAAGGGATTCAATTGCATTGGGAATACTCAACCGATTTATTTGAGCACTCAAGTATGACTCGAATGGCGGAACATTTTGATCAACTGCTTCATCAAATTGTTCATCGTCCAAACGATAAAATGAGCGATATCTCCATCTTATCATCGGATGAAAGAACTAAGATCCTCAATGATTTCAATGGTAAGACCGTCACTTATCATGGTGAGCCTTGCGTTCATTATCGATTTGAATCTCAGGTGCAACGCTGCCCAGATGCGATGGCGGTTATCGGGGACAATCACAGTCTGAGCTACGCCGAATTAAATGCCAAAGCTAACCAGTTAGCGCACTATTTACGCGAGTCTGGCGTGGCAAGAGGAGACTTGGTGGGTATTTATGCTCAGCGTTCACCTGAGTTTTTGGTCGCTATTCTAGCGATAATGAAAGCCGGAGGGGCGTATATTCCGTTTGATCCCGTGAACCCAATTTCGCGCATTGATTACATGCTCACAGACTCGGGTGTCTCGGTGCTGTTGACGGAAAACGAGTTGCTTGAACATTTGAAAGATAATCTAGAAACGCCATTGGCTTGTAAAGCATTGCGATTGGATTGTGATTTATCTTCTTTAGAAACCTACAGTACAGAGAACCCGGTTTGGTGTAATGAATCTGATGATTTGGCCTACATGATTTATACCTCCGGTTCCACCGGGCAACCTAAAGGCGCACTTGTTCATCATGCGGGCGCGCTCAATCATATTGATGCCGAGTTTGATGTGCTGGACTTTATCGATGAAAATCACCAATTGATGGCGAAGAACTTCTTGCAAAGCGCTGCTTCTTCATCGGATGTCTCGGTGTGGCAGTTCCTCGCGCCATTGATGTGTGGCGGGCAGACGGTCATTCTGGATGATATGACTGATATACCAAAATTAGTGCGATTACTACAACAGCATCAAGTGCATTTGATGCAAGCTGCTCCTGTGGTGTTGCAGTTACTTGTCGACCATTTAGAAACATTGCCACCGAGTGAGAGAGCCTTACCAGATTTAGAGTGGATGATGGCCATCGCAGAGGCTGCGCCAGTGCCATTATTAAACCAATGGTTAGCGTTGAACCCTCAAATCCCGATCATGAACGGTTATGGGCCAAGTGAAGCATCTGATGACATTACAGAGTACGTTATCCGTACGCCATTACCCGCAAACACACCGAGTGTACCGATTGGGCGGCCGATCCCTAATTTAACCATGTACGTATTGGACAAAGGGCTTCAGCTACAGCCGATTGGTGTGCCAGGTGAGCTGTGTGTATCTGGTGTTGGTGTCGGTAAAGGGTATTGGAATAAGCCGGAGCGGACCGCAAGCAGTTTTGTCGTTAACCCTTATCATGATGAGCCGGATAATCAAGTGCATGGTGATACCTTATATCGCACCGGAGACTTAGGGCGCTGGTTACCTGATGGCACGCTAGAGTTTATGGGCAGGATTGATAACCAAGTCAAAGTCCGAGGGTTCAGGGTTGAACTCGGTGAAGTCGAGGCCAGTCTGGCTAAACTGGATAATGTCGGGGAATGTGCGGTTGTCATACGCCGTGATCAACAAGGCCAAAATGCGCTCGCGGCTTATTTGGTGGCGAAACAACAACCTTATCCGACAACGGCAGAGTTGCGTCAAGGACTGCAACGTTCGTTGCCCGATTATATGGTGCCAAATAGTTTTACCGTTTTAGACAAGATGCCTTTAAACGCGGCGGATAAAATTGATCGCCGTGCCTTACCAGAGCCTAACTGGCAAGCTGATAGTGAATATCAACAACCGAAAGGGGAATTAGAGCAGTATTTAGCGACGCTCTGGAGTGAGTTGCTGCAGTTAGAACAGGTCAGTGCGAACGCCAACTTCTTCGATTGTGGTGGGCACTCGCTGTTAGTGGCTCGTTTGGTGGCACAGATACGAGCAGATAGACACATCGATGTACCCGTAAAAGCGGTTTTTGAAGCACCAACATTAGCGCAACTTGCGTTAATTCTCTCTGCTTCAATTAAATCTGCTTCAACTCAATCTGCTTCAACTCAATCTGCTGCATTTAAGACACAGACACCTGAAATTGTATCCGTCGTAAGCGATGCTCAGGTGCCTTTATCGTTTGCTCAACAAAGAATGTGGTTTATTCACCAATCAGATCCAGAAGGTTGTGAGTATAATATGCCCGCAGCATACAGAGTGGAGGGCGCCTTAAATATTCAAGCTCTTGAACAAGCATTTTCAACGATAATTGCACGACATCATGTGTTGCATACTTGTTTTGAGTTGGACGATGGAGAAGCAAAGGCTCAGCGACGACAAGATATTAAGTTTACTCTTCCTGTCATTGATTTGAGCGAGTTATCAGAACCCGAGCAGTCATTACAAGTCCAAGCGTTAGTCCATCAAGAAATGTCACAAGCTTTTGATTTGAGTCAGGACTTAATGCTGCGCGCACAGGTACTGCATTTGGCAGAAACGCGCCATGTTCTATTGCTCACGCTACATCATATTGCTTCTGATGGATGGTCAGAAGGTGTGATGGTCAATGAGCTGTCGGAGATATATGCGAGTACAGTAAGAGGTGAGCCTAATGGACTCGCACCGCTAGCGATTCAATATAGTGATTATGCGCACTGGCAAAGAAACTGGCTGGCTAACAACCTTGATCGTCATCTCGAATATTGGATGACTCAGTTGGCGGATTTACCGCCTACGCACAGTTTACCTTTGGATCACCAACGCCCAAATAATTCGAGCTTTAAAGGCGCGCAGTTTACTTGTCAGATTGATAAAAACTTGACGTCAGAGCTCAACCAATTGGCCCGAAGCAATCAAGCTACATTATTTATGGTGCTTAATGCGGCATTTTCTGCACTGCTCAATCGTTACAGTGGAGAGAGTGATATTGTTATAGGTTCCCCAATCGCGAATAGAGAGCAAAATGAAATCGCACCACTGATCGGATGCTTTATCAATACGGTGGTATTGCGTGCGGATTTGTCTGAAGACTTGAGCTTTACTGAGTTGTTACAACAAAGTCGTGAACGGGTCCTCGCTGCTTTTGAACATCAACAACTGCCGTTTGAGTTATTGGTCGATAAACTTCAACCAGAACGCAGTTTTAACTATAACCCGCTGTTTCAGGTCATGCTTTCCTTAGATAATAATTCAGATAGCACTTTGTCATTCTCTGATCTTAATTTGACACCGGTTGAGCAAGAATTCACTACGACTCAGTTTGATCTTAGCTTGGACATCAGTGAGAACCAGAACGGTCTGACGTTGGTCTGGGATTATGCTGCGGATTTGTTTGATCGAATAACGATTGAGAGAATGGCTGAACATTTTGATCAACTGCTTCATCAAATTGTTCATCGTCCAAACGATAAAATGAGCGATATCTCCATTTTATCATCGGATGAAAGAACCAAGATCCTCAATGATTTCAATGGTAAGACCGTCACTTATCATGGTGAGCCTTGCGTTCATTATCGATTTGAATCTCAGGTGCAACGCTGCCCAGATGCGATGGCGGTTATCGGGGACAATCACAGTCTGAGCTACGCCGAATTAAATGCCAAAGCTAACCAGTTAGCGCACTATTTACGCGAGTCTGGCGTGGCAAGAGGAGACTTGGTGGGTATTTATGCTCAGCGTTCACCTGAGTTTTTGGTCGCTATTCTAGCGATAATGAAAGCCGGAGGGGCGTATATTCCGTTTGATCCCGTGAACCCAATTTCGCGCATTGATTACATGCTCACAGACTCGGGTGTCTCGGTGCTGTTGACGGAAAACGAGTTGCTTGAACATTTGAAAGATAATCTAGAAACGCCATTGGCTTGTAAAGCATTGCGATTGGATTGTGATTTATCTTCTTTAGAAACCTACAGTACAGAGAACCCGGTTTGGTGTAATGAATCTGATGATTTGGCCTACATGATTTATACCTCCGGTTCCACCGGGCAACCTAAAGGCGCACTTGTTCATCATGCGGGCGCGCTCAATCATATTGATGCCGAGTTTGATGTGTTGGACTTTATCGATGAAAACCACCAATTGATGGCGAAGAACTTCTTGCAAAGCGCTGCTTCTTCATCGGATGTCTCGGTGTGGCAGTTCCTCGCACCATTGATGTGTGGCGGGCAGACGGTCATTCTGGATGATATGACTGATATACCTAAATTAGTGCGATTACTACAACAGCATCAAGTGCATTTGATGCAAGCTGCTCCTGTGGTGTTGCAGTTACTTGTCGACCATTTAGAAACATTGCCACCGAGTGAGAGAGCCTTACCAGATTTAGAGTGGATGATGGCCATCGCAGAGGCTGCGCCAGTGCCATTATTAAACCAATGGTTAGCGTTGAACCCTCAAATCCCGATCATGAACGGTTATGGGCCAAGTGAAGCATCTGATGACATTACAGAGTACGTTATCCGTACGCCATTACCCGCAAACACACCGAGTGTACCGATTGGGCGGCCGATCCCTAATTTAACCATGTACGTATTGGACAAAGGGCTTCAGCTACAGCCGATTGGTGTGCCAGGTGAGCTGTGTGTATCTGGTGTTGGTGTCGGTAAAGGGTATTGGAATAAGCCGGAGCGGACCGCAAGCAGTTTTGTCGTTAACCCTTATTATGATGAGCCGGATAATCAAGTGCATGGTGATACCTTATATCGCACTGGAGACTTAGGGCGCTGGTTACCTGATGGCACGCTAGAGTTTATGGGCAGGATTGATAACCAAGTCAAAGTCCGAGGGTTCAGGGTTGAACTCGGTGAAGTCGAGGCCAGTCTGGCTAAACTGGATAATGTCGGGGAATGTGCGGTTGTCATACGCCGTGATCAACAAGGCCAAAATGCGCTCGCGGCTTATTTGGTGGCGAAACAACAACCTTATCCGACAACGGCAGAGCTGCGTCAAGGACTGCAACGTTCGTTGCCCGATTATATGGTGCCAAATAGTTTTACCGTTTTAGATAAGATGCCTTTAAACGCGGCGGATAAAATTGATCGCCGTGCTTTACCAGAGCCTAACTGGCAAGCAGAGAGTGAATATCTCGCACCAGAAAGTGGCACTGAAAAGCGCCTGGCTAATATTTGGTGTGAACTCCTTGGACTGGAGAGAGTCAGTAAGCATGCTAATTTCTTCACTAGCGGTGGCCATTCTATTTTGACGGTAAAATTGCTGACTCATATTAAACGCCACTTTAATTGTAACCTTCAAATCAAAGATATTTTTGAAGCGGATACACTTACAGATTTAGCAGCAAGGTTAGAGTCGACACCGAATGAAAATAATCATCAGCTGATGGTGAAATTGAACTCTGCTGCAAGCAAGGATGCACCTAAGGTATTTTGTGTACCAGCAGCCGGGGGACTAGCCGTTGCTTATTTAGATCTCGCTCAATGTGCAGGTTCAAAATTTGACGTTAATGCGTTTGATCATAAAGGCATTCTTACTGAAGAAATACCTCATAACTCTATTGAAGAAATGGTCGTGGCATTTACAGCTGAAATACGTAAGGAACAAGGATGTGGTCCATATTTTATCCTTGGTCATTCTTCAGGTGGACAAATTGCCTATGAAGTCGCAATTGCACTACAAAATCAAGGGCAGCAGGCGATCACCATTCTCCTCGATAGTTTTATTCGTCCTATAGGTGAAGATTACTCAGAGGTAAGTGACGGTGTAACCCATGGTGACAGCGTAACATCAAGTGATAAAGACGATATCGCTGAAATTGTTGAGCTTTTCTTAAATCGTGGAAAAAGTTCAAAAGTGGGTGATACAACGACTGATGAACTGTTAAAACAATTCTTTGACGATAAAGCCATGACACAGCGTTTCATTGATATTGGTCGTCGTCATGACGCGATGTCAGATGCGTATCAGCCCAGTGCTTCTTCCATCAATGATGTTGTTATGATTTATGCGGCTGACGAAATTGATAAAAGAAAAGAAAGGGAAAATAGACACTTATTAACGACTGGAGAGGCATATACTTACACAGCCTTCGGCGATCACAATACCATGTTGCTTGATCAAGGAGCAGCTGAAATCGCTTTAGTAATAGAACATACTTTGAAAAATTATGCAGACTAATTTATTCATTCTTCAACGTGCGCGTGTAAGAAAAATAATATTTCTATAGATTGAAATGATATAGGCCGTAAAGTTTATTGGTAATGACTTTACGGCCTATTTTTTTCAAATTTTCATTTCTCATCTCTTTTGATATTATTATCACAAAAGAGATGCTTTACCCCTTCGTAAATTCACAGATAATTTTTCTATTGGGTATAACTTCTTGTTTAAGTCATTACTAATGGAACCACTCATGCCTAAATTTTGGATTATTTTAGCTTTAACTGTCAGCCTAGTTGGTATGGGATCTTATACTTATCTTTCCTCGCCTCATGAAGAAAGTGTATTTAAAACTATTAAAGTTCAAAAGGGCACAATCGAGAGACAGGCTATTGCAGTTGGTTTTATCGTTCCCGCACACTCCGTTTCAATTAAATCTCAAATTGATGGTATTGTCGGTGATGTTTATGTCGAAGTCGGTCAGAAAGTCGAGCAAGGGCAAGCTTTAATTAAGGTACGTCCAAATCCTACACCTCAATCACTGACTGATGCTTCAACGGATTTAATGAGGAGTGAAGCGGAACTTGAGTCTGCAAAGCAAAAACTCCACAACCTAGAAGGCCTAGTACAGCAGGGGATCATTCCTGCCAACTACGATGAATATGTCACTGCTCTGGCTCGAGTCAAATCAGAAAAGGCGAATGTTTTACAAAAGAAACAGAACTTAGCGCTGATTCGTAGTGGTGAAGCATCTGTGGGAGAAGCTCACTTAACTTCAACCATTTATGCTCCAATCGATGGTACGGTTCTCAATCAAAAAGTGGAAGTCGGTGAGCCCATTATTTCGACTCAATCTAGTCAAGCCGCAACAGAGATGATGTCGTTAGCGAATATGAATCATTTGATTTTTAAAGGGAGTGTGAGTGAGCAAGATGTCGCACTTCTATCTCCAGACATGCCTGTTTTACTGTCCGTTGCGCCTTATCCTGATCAGAAGCTCACTGGCGTGTTAAGTAAAGTCGCCATCCAGTCGGAGACCCTCAATTCACCAGAGGATGCGAGCTCAGCAAAAAGTTTTGAAAATGGTTTTGAGGTGGAAGTCGAACAATTAACCATCCCTGAAGGGATTAAATTACGCTCTGGTTTCTCCTCTACTGCCGAAATTACTCTGCAGCAGTCTATTGATGTCTTAACGGTTCCAGAGAGAGCACTCCAATTTGATGGTGAGACCTCATATGTGCTGATTCCGGACAACTCACAATCAGGTTTTTATAAGAAAGAGGTGCAATTAGGCTTGTCTGATGGCATCAAAGTAGAAGTGATATCAGGTTTGGAACTCAATGAAACCATTATTGATAGCAGCATGACGGGTACTCATACCAATGATTAAACAGTCTATCTTAGCTTTGTACAGTTTCTTAGTGATAATGATGGTGTCATTGAGTACTTCTAGCTTTGCCTTATCGCTTGAAGAGGCATGGAAGGGTGCGGAGGTAACGGATCCTTCATATCAAAAATCATTGCTCGGTGTTAAACGGGGTGAAGTGGTTGTTCAACAGTACCAAAGTAATCTGTTACCTAACGTTCAAGTGTCGGCATCTGAAAATTGGAGTGAATCAGGTGGTGACTCTAATCGTTATGGTATTTCTCTTAGCCAAAATATTTGGGATAGTAATCTGTGGTCAGAGCTGGACCATGCCAAAGCTCAATATTTGCAATCTAAATTAGAATTAGTACAGGCTCAAAATAATTTAGCTTTGAAGGTGATTCAGGCTTATCTGGATGTTGCAAGTGCACAAAGTAGTTTGGAATTAGCAAAAACCAAACTGCGAGATGGCAAGAAATTACACGAGATTATCAAAGCCCGCTTTCTTGCTGGTAAAATAAAATCGGTGG
The DNA here is from genome assembly GCF_002849855.1 of Vibrio azureus. NCBI lineage: Bacteria > Pseudomonadati > Pseudomonadota > Gammaproteobacteria > Vibrionales > Vibrionaceae > Vibrio > Vibrio azureus. The sequence goes on along the minus strand of NZ_CP018617.1, from coordinate 925,964 downwards.
ATGTAGAAGAAAGTAATGCAACGCTCCTTGCGAGTCAGAATAATGTGCTTACAGCAGAAGCGGATTTAATAATCAAACATACAGAGCTTTCTTCTTTAATGAATCAGGACTTTGAAAAAGTAAATCTGATACGAACCAATATTGATAAGCCACCTGCTATGATGGTTGAAAAACAAGAAGCTTGGTTGAAACTTGCTAAAGACAACAGCCCAGAGCTTTTGGTCGCAATACAAAAAGTAAAAGCCAGTAAAATCGCCAAAGAATCAGCAGAGAGTGGGTACTACCCTAAAGTTACAGGTAACCTTGGGTATAATGACAGCGCTCTTCAAGATCATGGAGAATTGAATGCGGGGGTCAGTTTAAATTTACCCCTCGATTTAAATGGCTCCATGGCTGCACGAGTTGATGAAGCATCATTGAACCTATTAATAGCTAAGCAAAGTTTACGAGAAGTGGAAATTAACATCAAAAAGCGTGTTATGCAGGCTTATTCTCAGGTAGGCCTAAACTGGAGTCAGGTATTGGTTGCCTATGAACTTGTAAAATCGCGAGAGAAGGTGCTGAACAGTAAAAATACGTTATACAAAGCTGGGCGTCTTGAACTTTCTGATGTGATTAATGCACATGATCGTTTCTATGAAGCAAAAAATAGCTTACAAATAAACTTGAACCGTTACTGGCGTGAAAGAGTTAATCTACTCAATACAGTGGGTAAGCTCGATGAACAAGCTATCCAGTTGCTTACAATGGCTTTCCAATGATGAACGCTTTGTTGCAACAAACGCTGAAAACATTGTTTGCATATCGTGTCAAAAGCGTACTAGCTATTATTGCGATTACCTGGGGTGTTTTATCAGTATTGGTGCTACTGGCTATTGGTGAAGGTTTTTATCGTCATCAAAGCAAAGCGTTTTCTGTCATGATAAGTGATGCCCAACTTGTTTTTCCTTCAACGACCAGTAAAACGTGGCAAGGCCTACCTGAGAAGCGCCGTATCAATTTTTCTCAACAACATTTAAACCAACTCGAACAATCGGGACTTGTCCAACAGGTATCGGCGGTTTATAGCCAAACAGACAGTCAGATTACAAACAAGAAAGGGCTAAAGTTTGCTCGACGTATAAGTGGTATCGATTCTAATTACTTCCCCTTGATGCAAAGTCAATTAAAAGCCGGTTCGCGTAATATTTCACCGACGGATATATTAAATCGTACTCGAGTTGCAATATTAGGGAATCAAATTGCAGCTATGGGACAAGTTGAGATAAACGATCAAATACACATTAACCATGTCCCATTTCGTGTGATTGGTATCATAAGCAATAAAAATACAGGCTATTCATTTGGGGCCAGCCGGGCGGTATTTATTCCTAACACTACCTATCTTAGTATGTGGGATAATCCACCTTGGATGTTATTACTCGTGCCTTACAACCCCAGTAATATCCCTCTTTTTCAGAAAAATATAGTGCAGTTTTTAGCAAAGATACTTCATTTTGACCCCAGTGATCGAGAAGCGATTCGTCAGCCAGACTTGGCCGGAAGTTCTGCGATTTTCAAAAGTATTTTGCGGGGTATTCAACTTTTCCTTGGAGTAAGCGGTGCGATGACTTTAGCCGTCGGTGCACTGGGCGTGGCGAATATTATGTTTTTGTCTGTCACTGACAGAACACGAGAAGTTGGAGTAAGGCTCGCGATAGGGGCTACACCAAGACTGATTCTCGCTCAATTTTTACTCGAAGGGCTGATTTTGGTTGCTGTTGGGGCATTAACGGGATTATTACTGGCTTACGCTGCGGTCTTATTATTGACGCAGATAAGTCTACCAGAGTGGTCTGGAACACCAGTCATTACATTTGGGGCGATTGCACAATCTTTGATTTTAACATCATTACTGGCTTTGCTGGCCGCGTATTTTCCTGCTCGAAGAGCTTCGCGTCTTACCCCTGTCATTGCATTAGGCGCAAGAGGATAAATCGTTATGTTGCTCCCAATGAGACAAATTTTTCAAGAAATGGCCGCAGAGAAACTACGCTTGGGATTGACCATTTTGGCGGTTGCTTGGGCCACGGTAAGCATTTCCGTAATGTTAGCGGTTGGGGAAGGTATTCGGCAAGGAGTATTAACCACCGTAAAAAACGGTAATGGTAATCTTATGCACCTAACAAGCGGTATGGTCAGTATTAATCATGGGTCTGCACATCAAGGAAAAAAAATTAAATTGTTAATGAGTGATGTAAAGGTTCTGAGTGAGTTACCAGGCATTGCCCAAGTCGCGCCTTCAGCTAACTGGGAAGAACGCATCACATTCGGCGATAGAACAACATGGAAAACGCCGCTCGCTGTGCCAATAAATTACCAAGAGATGACGCACCTAAAATTATTAGCTGGCAGCCGCTGGTTTAATCCACATGACATGAAACAAAAACGGAAAGTCATGGTGATTGGCTATTTATTAGCGACGAGCTTATTTAATTCAGAAAGCGACTTTAACTGGTTTAAAACAGAATCCTTGCAGACTGATCCTGTAGGCAAAAAAGTGAAAATTGGTGATGAAGAATTCACGATAATTGGTATTTTGCAGAAGAATAGCGGCAAAATTGAGCAAGGGTATGATATTAACTATTCGAGTTTTGTCCCACTCACCACATGGCAACGTTTTCATATTAATGGCGATCTTTCTGCAATAAATATCAATCCTACAGAGGATACGAATCGTCTTGAATTGGCAAAGAAAATACGCCAAACCATAGCACGTAAGAATGGAGCAAGTGTTTTGGACCGACGGGTAGTTCAAGTTGAAGATATGCTATTAAAGCAAGAAAGTATGCGGTCATTCTTGGTTGGTTTACAAGGTTTCCTTGGGATTATAGGTTTTATTACATTAGCGGTTGCAGGGATAGGTATTGCGAACGTGATGTACGCAACGGTTAAAAGAGCCACGCGTGATATTGGATTAAGAATGGCTGTAGGTGCGACACCAACGGCCATTCGGCTGCATTATTTACTCCAATCTATTATGACAATGGCACTGGGAGGCTTAATTGGCCTCGGCATCACTTACTTTCTTGTGTCCGCTATTCAGTCAGTCAATCTAGATGGCAACATGCTTTACGAGCGGATAGGAAAACCGGTACCCGAATTATCGTGGTTCGTGGTCTTTATCGTCATCATTACTCTGACACTTATTGGTATTGTTTCAGCATGGCTTCCAGCAAATCGGGCGGCGAAAGTGAGTCCTTTAGATGCATTACAAAGTGATTAACCACATTGGAGACACATATGACATCACGTCCATTGGTTAAAATGACCAATATTTGTAAATATTATTCGAGTGGTGAGACTGAAGTCCGAGCGCTGGATGGGGTCGACCTGACAATTCAACATGGTGAGTTTGTGTCCATTTTAGGCCCGTCAGGTTCAGGTAAATCAACCTTAATGAATATGCTTGGCTGCTTGGACAACCCGACGCAAGGTGATTATTTATTGGATGGTCAAAATGTAGCAAAGCTTGACTCAAATGAACTTGCTCGAATCCGTAATCAACAAATTGGTTTTGTTTTTCAAAGTTTCAATTTATTGGATTACGCGTCAGCACTAGATAATGTCGCCTTACCTTTGGTTTATTCCGGTATTAAAGCCAATATTCGACGACAAAAGGCGGCTGAAGCATTAAACCAAGTTGGGCTAGGGGACAGACTCGAGCATAAGCCTAATCAACTGTCTGGAGGGCAAAAGCAAAGGGTAGCCATCGCAAGAGCACTCGTTAATGATCCACAGATTATCTTTGCTGATGAGCCAACAGGAGCTTTAGACTCAAAGTCAGGTGCTGAAATCGAAGCCTTGTTTCATCAACTTCACGAACAAGGAAGAACGTTAATCATGGTGACTCACGATAATGCCTTAGCTCAACGAACAAGAAGAATTATTACCATTAAAGACGGTAAAAAGGTATCTGATCTAAGTAAAAAATAAGCGCTGTTGAAAAGGTACTGACTAATCCTGAGCAAAACTAATGGATCTTAGTTTTCAAAGTTTATTGGTATTGTTCGTATTACTAAGCTGGTTTACATCATCCATCCTAAGCCAGCTTAGTTTTTACTTACGCCGTGCTTTACGTAAACTAAAAAGCCCAGCGAAGAGCACGACAAGGTAAACCCCAAGAATAAATTCATAAACATCGTGTATCCAATCCATTGGCTCTTCCCTTTACTAAAATGATACATAACTCAATATAAGATTAGGATAGAAAAAGGTCATAGCCAAGGCATGAAGGCTTGTGTGTTTAACTCTTTAAACGTGATTATCTTAAAATGCAATCTTTTGTGGTTTTTACCCGAACATAGTTCTTGCTATGATTGCAAAGTGTGCGGTGCGAATAGTTAGTAAATTTCATTTTTGATTGCAAAAAAGCAACGAATAACTGGTTAAGTGTATCTATTCAATAAGAACAACAACGGCTGCTAAACAACTCTTCATACTAGTCTCTTAAGTAGACTCAATGTCTTTGAGTTCTGGCATGTCACGCTTCGCTTATCCCTGTCGTGCCTGAGAGGTTAGTCAGGTGAAAAGTCCATAGGCACCCAGTATGGTTGAAAGTGTGTCTATGAAACAGTTTCATAAAGTTTATCTAGCAATTTAACTTGTTCTATAGTCTCAACACCGTTGTTTTTATAGGCCCTAGTTCTTTCATGCTTGTACTTTTTAGTACCATCTTGGATTATCTCTATACCACTAATAACTGTGCCTGTACGACCAAATCCAGCTCCACAGTGAATGAATACATTACCGTCTGTCATATTTGAGCATATTTCCGAGGCTCGCTGAATATCAGTCATTTGGGGAGGAGTGAAGTCTTCGGTAGGGAAGTGTGTAAATGTAATACCAGCATGGTCAAGTTCACTAATTTCAGGAGATAAAAACTCATTAAAACTAATCACATGCCTTACTTCCGCTCTCAAAAGAGCACTAACGACATCACTATTATAGTCGACCTTTCCCTCTCTTTTATGGCCCGGAGGATATGGAGCTCCTCCCCTGATAATATTTGTTTTTTCAACATATTGGATGTTAATCATCCCAATTCGTTCAAGGCCTGATAGCGGATGGTATTTCTCCATAACCTCATGAATAAAATCTTTATCAGCTGAGGTTTTAATATCTATACTTAGTTTATCAATTATTTTGTCCGCACTTGAAGGGGGCATTTGGAAAAGAGCATTGACAGCACGAGTGGGACTCATTTCTGTTAGGATATCTAGTTGCTTACCTAATGGCAGATTCATCAGGATTCTTGCAGCTTTCCCCGGAGAAATACTCTCTAGAACATCTTTAGATAGACCTTTAGGTAGGTTACCTATGACTGTCGCTGCTTTATCTGGACTCTTGTTGTCAATACTTTGAAGTAATTTGTTCTTTGTTTCTTTTTCGGAGAGTAACGCTGATGTAAGAGTCGCTATTTTGTCTATTTTTAAATTATCGTGCTTTCTCGATGATTTTAAAACCGTATTTATTGCACGGTCTACATTCTTACAGTTATAAATTCTTTTTATGTCATTCTTAAACATTTTAGCATCAGAAGATGAAATGTTTACAGTACTAAAATGACTTTTAACGAAAGATGAAATCTTCATAAAAAATTAAATGTCAAACAAAAATATGGTAGAGATATTACCCATATAATTAATCATGTCAATAATTATCCTTTTGAAGGTCAGACCAGACACATTTAGAATAACTGCAGCATCAACTTGACGTAATCGCTTTTCACGGATGTCAGACAGAACCTTAAATCGATAAATGTCTTTTTCACTCATCGTAATCAACATCGGTTAAAGCCTCAAAAGCAAACAATGTCGTTAATCTTAGGGGGACATTTTTAAATGGGTCAAACCGGACATTACTATCTGGGGCCTACAGTTGAATCCACGATTCTGTTTATCCCATTTTAAAATGACTCATTTCTTACCAAGTTAAAATGTCCTAAAACTCAGAAGAAAAAGAGTAGGGAAGCTATGTTTTTCTGCCTGAAGTTTTGAATTGCTCGGGGTTGGCCAGTACTGGATTAATCGTTCGCAACTGTTCTTGCAATGCTCGTTGTTGAGCTCGACGTTTTGGCGCATTTTTGCTCCGAGCCCGTTTTTGTTGTTGCTCGAATTCTTCTTGTTTTTGCTGAGCAAACTTCAGTACTGACCCAGACGTTTGTTGTCGACAACTTGAGCTTGGTGAACTTCCTCGAGCTTGTCGAAGGTTTTGAAACTAAGTTTTCGATGACCATAAACAATCGCAATCTCTCCATTTGGATAATCGAGTACTTTCACACTTTCATGGACTAATCGGCTATTTTCATCCGAAGGTTCAATAAGATAAATGACTTTGTCGTATTGGATAGTCAGTGCTTTAGACAACTTGCGAACTTCTTGCCAGCTAAAGATATCGTGGAGATCCTGGTCCGATTCTCTTACTTTTCGATGTGAATCTTTTGGGTATTTAGCAGGTTTTGCAAAACGACGATTGAAATCATGAATGAAATCAGGGAGCCACGCATTCGCATCTTCAATAGTGTTAATGCCTTGCAATCGCATCTCTTTCACTAAGCGATCCTGTAACGTTTTGTTCGCTCGTTCAACGCGTCCTTTAGCTTGGGAGCTATTGGCGCAGATAAGCTCAATACCGAGTTCATTCAAGATACGCGCATATTGCGTTTGTCCTACCAGTTTGTGCTTTTCTTGGTTAACTCTAAATATGGAATGCTTATCGCTGTAAAATGCGACCGGTTTGCCGTGCTCATTGAGATATTCTCGGGTTGCCAACATATAATCGAATGCGGATTCAGTCTCACTGAACCTTAAATTCATTAATTGACCCGTGGCGTCATCTATAAAGACCAGTAGGCAACACTTATCGCTGCGTCCTTCGAACCAATCATGGTGTGAGCCATCAATCTGAATGAGTTCACCTAGACAATCGCGTCGATAACGAGGTTGATATACTCGAGGTTTGCGCTTGTTATGAGGAACCCATAAACCGTCAGCAATCATCCATTGTCGTAGAGTCTCAAGAGATACCGAGACGCCATGGATTTCCTGAATTTTTTCGTGGGCTAGCGTTGGTCCAAAATCAGAATAGTGCTGATGAATGAGTTCTAATGCCTGCAGCTTGACGCTTTCTTTGACACGATTTGAGGAAGGTTTGCCTCGATTACCATGCGCAAGAGAAGCTGCGCCTTGTTGAATGAAGCGAGTAATGAGCCGCTGGAGTTGCCTATAACTTAAACCCAATAACTTTAAGGCATCACGTCGGCTTAGGTTATGGTGTAAGACATCTTGGATTATCGTCAGTCTTTGTAATTCACGATCATTCATAGTGATTAGCATCCTCAAACCTCCAAGGAAATGTAGGACATTTTCACTTGGTAATATTAAGACATTTTCGCTTTGTTATAACAAGCCCGGTGCGTATTATATGTATTATGTTAAATTGAGTTCATGGGAAAGATTCTTTCCTTGCCTCATTTTGAATGGGCACTACCCCCTTTTATAACTTATACAATAAAGTAGAAATTCAATTAAACATAATGTCCATTTAACATAAAGTATATAATCAGGAGCTAACCAATCACGATTGGTTAGCTCCTGATTAATTGAATCACATTTTTATTAAATTTTATCTAAAAAAATTATCTAAACTGACGTTAGATATCAATTAATACATTGAAAAATCTGTTACTTATGGGCTTATTCCTCTAATTAAATAAATGTCAAAAAAATATCAAATTTGAAAATTTATGAAAAATAAAGGGTAATGATAAATCACTTGGTTAGTGTTTTTTATAAAACTAGAATTCAAAATCTATATCAACCACTAACCATTCATTGGTGATACCTTGAATAAGCAACTTATATATATATTAGCTTCCACAAGTATGATGGCGAGTGCAGCCTCATACGCTGGAACCGCAGCGCAATCACTTTGCATTGATGTGACCAACACGGCTCGAGATTTTCAATTTGGAACAACTCAAAGCTTTGCAAATACACATGCATCAACCAGCGAATCATCCACTATTCCGAAAGGAAGTACAGGAGTATTTTGCCATTCTCCATTGACATATAATGTTAATAGTAATGGTCGTTTTGATCATGAGTGGCAATTAGCCGATCTACAGGGAAATATTGTCGCTTCATTCAAAACTGCGACCAGTGTTGTTCCAAAAGGCTCTTATAACTCATGGGACCTGAATGAAAATGGTAATTGCGGTGCAAACCCACCGTATAAAGAAGGTGTATTCCTTAAAAAAGGCTCAGATATTTCATGTGGTCGTGTGGATCTTGACGTGAATAAAGAGATGAAAGCTGTCTATAAAGTTGATACGAATGAAGATATTCGATTTGCTTTGACAGCCGATCCACAGCCATGGAGAGTTTCTGGTGACGGAAAAAATAAAGACGCATGGTATAAAATAAACAGAAATACGGTTTCTGCTCTAAATGCAATGTACGATCAAACTCCTGTTGATTTTACTATCATGAACGGTGATCTCACTGAATATGGACGTAAAAGCCAGTGGAATTCATTTGAAGAAGTATATTCTAATGTGAAAGGTCCCCTTCTTGTTGGTCTTGGTAATCATGATATTGCCAATAATCGAAATGATTGTATTGAAGCAGCTCTAGATGGTACATCAGAGAATAGCTGTGCGATGTACAGCATGAATAGAATGGAAGATAAAATTAAATATAATTATGCTCGCTCTCCTATTTTAGAACACTTCAGTAAAGACTGGGGGGGTATTTCTGATGGACATAAGGTCGGCAGCCTTTCTTACTCTTGGGATTACAAAGGGGTTCACTTTACTCAACTTCAATTTAAACCTTATTATAAATACACATATGGCACTTGGCATGGTGGGCGTACTTATGATTATAAATCTTCTTTAACTTGGCTTGCAGAAGACTTAAGGCTAGCAAAAATTAGAGGTGTTAAAGATATCATTATCAATTTCCACGCCTATGATTATTGGAATGAGGCAACAGAGAGCGAAAAGAAACTATTTAGAAGTTTACTCGATACTTATAATCCTATAGCGATATTTGTAGGACACAACCACGCTTTTTACCAACATAAGCACTACAATCATTCGGTATATGGTAATACACCAGTATATGTTACGAGTGCCGCATTTAAGGGTGAATTTCATATCGTCAACTATAAGGCTGCAACAGGCGAAATAGAAATTAAAGAATATAGCGCACCAGAAGGTGCTCAGAATATTACCACTTTAGAAACGTATACTGAACAAAAGAAAGACCAAAAATCAATGTGTCTAACTAAAGGTCAAGTCGGTGCAGCTGGTGCTATTTATAGAGGTGATTTTTTACCCCCTTCTGGTCATTATATTAATCTTTCTCTGTCAAACAATAAAGATTGGGTACTTGATGGAGATTCAAAAGGTAATGTATACGGGCATTCACAAAATGCAGGAAATCCATATCAATTATGGTCTTTTGAAAAAGCCTACGGGGACTATTGGCCAGAAAACAACTCTTGGTACAACATTAAACAAATGAAAACTGGCCGAGTGTTAGACAGTGACTCTAATGGTAAGGTTTATACAAAATACCCAAATGCAGGCAATGCTTATCAACAATGGTGGGTAATGCCTGTACAAGGTAATCAGTTATTATTGAGAAATAGAGCAACAGGCCGCTTCCTTAGAATGTATGGTGGTAAGCCTCAAGCCTACCCTGGATATGATGTTTTTGATGACAGCAAAGTTTTTCAAATCACAGACGGATGGTCACAACAGCCAAGAGCTTTGATTCAATATTACAAAGCTAAGTCAGATAACTCTTATCAATATGATTTTAGTAATACTAACTATTGGAGTTTACTAAAAGAACATAATTTCGTGGAAGAAAGGCCTTGTATTGCTTGGTAGATCCTAGTTTAACGAAAATTTAAATAATAAAAAGAGCGCTTTCAATCAGCGCTCTTTTAGATTCCTATAAACTTTTAGGCTAAAGAAGTTAGTGTAGGCTTTTGCAATCAATCTATGTGATTATCCACCGGCAAGTTTGACCACCATGCCTTTTTTCTCAAGGTGAGCTTTGATTTTATCACGAGCATCACCTTGAATTTCTATCGTCCCATCCTTGACAGAGCCACCACAGCCACAGATTTTTTTCAACTCGGCAGCTAATAATTTAAGCGGGGTATCATCAAGGTCTAAACCAGAGATGATACAGACCCCCTTCCCCTTTCGACCTTTTGTCTGACGCTGTATCCTGACGATACCATCACCTTGAGGGCGTTCTATTTTAGGTTCTTCTGGTTTAATGCGGCCAGTTTCCGTGGAATATACAAGTGTCATAACATTATTTCTTTTGTTGTTGTGATTGTAACGCTTTTTCCTTAGCGACCAAATAAGCTTGGATATGACGTTGGATCGCAGGTTTCGCACCTTTAATTAGCTTGCCATTGAACATACAATACCAAGCATTAGGCTCTCCAGTATCATTTCTTAGCGTATAACCATTAAAAGCCTCTGACTGAGCATTTGCGGTATTTTTCGAACGTTGATCAAGGTTATCAAATTCTTTGGGATCAACAATCGATGCAGTGTCACACCACCAATCAATGCTTTTTTTTACTGCAGATAAACTGCCTTGTAAAACATGGTTTTTAATTTTAACTTTCCAGACTCTGCCATCTGGACCGCCTGCTTTGAGGTTAAATCCTCTGTAATTTGAAATCGCCATATCACCGAGTCATCCACTTAGTGCGTTATTTCTATGATAATGGTTATTGAGTATTATTCAAATAATCTCTTCTCAACATTCGTATATTTCACTACAAAATGCTCGGTGATGATGTTTCCTAGCTCTCAATCTCGATGCAACTGGCTAAAAATTCATGAAACAAGTGACCATTGTTCTGTAACATTTTTGGGAACATCGATATTGGTGTCATGCCAGGGAATGTATTTACTTCATTTAAATATATCTCGCCATCTTCGGTTAAGAAAAAGTCGATTCTTGACAGATGGCGAAGATGCATTTGCTTGAAGACTCTTTCTGACATGATTCGAATCGTTTCCGTTTGCTCATCAGTCAGGTTTTTAGCCTCAACTTCTGTTAAAGAATGGCTGCTAGAGCTGTATTTCTCATCATATGAATAGAAACTATCGTCTGGGGCGATGATCTCACCAGGTTTAGTAATGTAGAGCTTACCATTTATCTCATAAGCAGCGACTTCTAGCTCACGGGGTTTAACCGCTTTCTCTATTAAAACTTGTTCTGAATAATCAAATGCATCATTAACAGCACGAGTGACATCCTGCTTTTCAGTTACACTGTAACAGCCAACCGATGAGCCTTGTCTTGCAGCTTTGACAAATACCTTACCCCACTTATCGAAAGCGGCTAAAGCTTGCTGATGAGACTGCTGATCATTGCGCGTCAGAAATAAATATGGCGTATTGGGGATTCCAATCGCATCATACCAGAGCTTTGAGGTGATCTTATTGAAGCTGTTACTACTGGCTTCCGGTCCACATCCTAAGTAAGGGATGCCTGCCATTTCAAACATGGATTGAATATCACCAGTCTCACCCGGGAAGCCGTGAATACAAGGTACAATGAAATCAATCTGAAGCTCAGAGGTCTTTGAGCACAACTGTTTTGTGTTGATATTCAGGTAAACTGACTCGCCTTGGCTTGTCAGCCACTCATTTTTCTTGATTTCTACACGAACAACTTGAATATCTTCGATTAAGTTAAGTTGTTGTTCGACAAAATTGGCGGACATGATTGATACTTCGTGCTCTGACGAACCACCGCCGCATAAAAGGAGGACATTTTTAATCATGAATTCATCTTTCCGTGATCGCTAAACTAGATATGATAAACAATTGAATGTGGACGTACAGTTATTTTAGTGGGGTACATACTGTTTGGGTAGGGGTTATGCAGACATAACCTAGCTAGGCTCTTAATGTAAAAGTAAAAAGGGAGCCGAGGCCCCCTATTCGGTATCAGTTTAATTTGTTTAAACCTGGATAAGCTGAGTTTTTAATCGAGTCAATACTTTTAACAAATGGGCTAAGCTGACGGAAATAGCTCGGTAAAGATGAAATCGCACGTTTGGCTTCAGCTTTTGTTGCATAGTCACCATAAAGGACCGAGTACCATTTAGTACCATTGACTACTTTGTAATTTTGCCAAATTGGTTGGCCATTCTGAGGCAGTTGATTGGCAAATTGAGTAACCTTCGAAGGGCTCCCTACTGCAACTACCTGAATGGTATAACCAAAACGTTGGATACTTGCTTGCTGCCTACTTGGAGGAGTAATTTCAACAGGTTTAACCTGATTTTTAGGCGTCAGTCGAGCGTAATTCTTCTCTATCGGTTTTGCAGGCTTTCGAGTGAAGGCTTGAGAGTTTCCTTGCTCAACATCCGTCGTTTCAGTCGTTGTGATAGATTGTGATGATGTTGGTGTTGTGTAGTCTTCACGGTAGCTTTCGGTCGTTACATCAGAAATGTAGGTTTCAGATGCACATGCAGATAACAGCACTGACAAAGCTAAAATTGAGATTTTTTTCATGGAATAACAAACGCTCTAAAATTTTACTATAAATCATGCCGATAGCCGGGCACATTATCAAGTACAAAACACAATAATTTGTGATTTTGATTAGATCAATGACATTAACATGGTAAGCATGGCTCAAAATTGCAGCAATATCTAGCTTATTCACGTTTTAAACCAATGTTATTGTATACCCTAGTGCTCTCAAGCTTTTCGATTCAGTGATTTTTCCCACAGTAGCAATGTCAGTTGGGTCAATTGAATTTTTGATACGGTTTTTGCATTTTACGCCAAGGAGCCATGATGAATACGTTACAGAAGTTATTTAAACCTCAGTCCGTTGCGGTGATTGGCGCATCTCAAAAAGAGTTAAGCGCAGGCAACATCGTCATGCGCAACTTACTCCAAAGTGGATTTAAAGGGGCAATTATGCCAGTGACCCCCAAGTATCAAACCGTATCAGGTGTGATTGTTTATCCGAGCGTCAACTCTCTCCCTTTTACCCCTGATGTAGCTATCTTATGTACCCATGCTTCACGAAACCTAGCGCTACTTGAAGAACTAGACCAGCGAGGTACTGAGTTTGCTATCGTTATCTCGGATGACCAGCAACAACTTGATACAGCCCATTTGAATATTCGAGTTCTGGGCCCCAACAGCCTAGGGATGATTCTACCTTGGCATAATTTTAATTGTTCTTTCTCTCCCGTTGCAGCAAAACCCGGAAAAATCGCCTTTGTGTCACAATCGGCAGCAGTATGTACAACGATTCTTGATTGGGCGTATGAGAAAAATATCGGATTTTCAGCCTTTATTTCAATTGGTCAAGGTCGGGACATCGGTTTTGCTGAACTGCTTGATTATCTTGCTATGGATGGAAAAACAGATGCGATTTTGCTGTACGTCGACTCAATTCATGATGCAAGACGTTTTATTTCTGCAGCTCGAGCCGCATCGCGCAATTGCCGGATCTTGGTACTTAAAGCCGGCAAATATTCCGAAGCTCGCTCTTTAAATAATAAACCAACAGATTCTCTAGACATCATTTATGATTCTGCAATTCGCAGAACAGGCATGCTTCGGGTAAAAAATACCGCAGAGCTTTTTGCCGCGGTTGAAACATTGACGCATTCAGTACCATTACGTGGAGAGCGATTTGCTGTTATTACTAATGGTGGCGGACCCGCTGTGATGGCAATTGATGAGTTGTTAAATCGTGGTGGAAAATTGGCGGTATTAGATGAAGATACTAAGTCAGAATTAGCTAATGTTCTCTCCAACCATTGGCAAGGAACGAACCCTATCGATTTAAAAGGGGACGCAACAAAGCATCATTATATACAATCCCTCAATGCGTTAATGAATAATGACTGTACTGACGCTATTCTCATTATGTATTGCCCATCTGCTGTTTCTGACTCATTAGATACTGCTCATGCTGTTATTGAATGTATTAAAAGTCACCCTCGTTATAGGCACTTTAACTTTTTGACAAACTGGGCTGGCGAGCATATGTCCCGCGAAGCTCGTCTAGCTTTCACTCAAGCGGGCATTCCTAGCTACCGCACACCTGAGAGCGCGGTATCTGCTTACATGCATCTGGTTGAATTTCGACGAAACCAAAAACAGCTCATGGAAACTCCAACCACGGCTGAACCTTTGCACTCAAGTCGTGTTGATTCTGCTAGAAAATGGATACAAGACCAACTGAATACAAAACACGAGACCCAATTAGATACACATCAAGTATTCCCATTATTTGAGCAGTTAGGCTTTCAGTTATTACCCACCTATATTGCACATGATGTCAATGAGTCCATGCTCATGGCCGATAAAATTGGTTATCCTGTTGCTGTAAAGCTCCGGTCTCCTGATATTAAACATAAATCAGATGTTCATGGTGTTGCTTTAAACCTGCGTAATCAACAGGAAGTCGAAACTGCTGCTCAATCTATTCTTGCCGATATTAGAAACCATGAACCCTCAGCTCGGTTACAAGGATTGTTAATCCAAGGTATGGCAAAACTGGGGAATGCAGAAGAATTACGTATCAGTATTGTTTCTGATGAAGTGTTTGGGCCAGTAATCTTACTAGGTCAAGGAGGAACAGAGTGGAATTTGAATCAAGATGCTGTTGCTGCCCTACCTCCCTTGAATATGGCATTAGCCCGTTACTTGATTGTTATTGCATTGAAAACGGGGAAAATACGTAGTCAAAAACATCAAAAGACCATTAATATAAATGAGCTATCTAAATTTTTAGTGAGGATTTCTCAAATGGCGGTCGAGCTGCCTGAAATAGAGACGCTCAATATTCATCCTCTTCTCGTTGCAGATAGTGACATGACGATTATTGATGCGGATCTTACTTTAAAACCTTATCAAGGCGATGCACAACAACGTCTTGCCATTAGACCCTTTCCTGCCGAATTTGTCGAAACGGTAACGCTTAAAGATGGACAGCCAATTTTATTACGTCCTATTTTGCCTGAAGATGAACCTGACTACGTCGCTTTCATAAAGCGTGTTTCCAAAGAAGATCTTTATAACCGCTTTTTCTCTGATGTTGGTGAATTAAATCATGAAGCACTTGCTCATTTAACTCAGATCGATTATGACCGAGAAATGGCCTTTGTGGCTGTGGCATTTGACGAAAATGGCCCTTCAATTATCGGGGTATCTCGAGCATTAATTAATCCCGATAATAGTAATGCTGAATTTGCAATCTTAGTTCAGTCTGACTTAAAAGGAATAGGTCTTGGCAAACTACTCATGCAGAAAATCATTAATTATTGTCAAGTGAAGGAGACTCGACAAATTTCAGGAATGACGATGCCAACCAACCGAGGGATGCTTTGTTTGGCTCAAAGCTTAGGGTTTGAGTTAGATATTCAATTTGCTGACGGCACTGCGGATATGACATTAACTCTTATACCCAAGTAACCTCAAGATGCTTAATTCAGAGCAAGGTCATCTTGCTGAACGCCGCATTTTGAGGTCACTTGAGTATATATCCTTCTAAATCACTATCCTCTTCTAAATCAATATTCTCTTCTAAATAATAAGGTTTTATTACGCTTTTGATCTGATTTGCCAATTAGTGATATTGTGATTTTTGTCACAATAATGCTAATTAAAGAATAATTATTCTCGGCAAAATAAACTCTCTAACCTTCTGATTTTAACATGTAAAAATTAAGTTAGCACATTTGGGTTACGAGTTACCAAAATTAAATCTGAATGATAACGATAGTAATTCTCATTATCATGAATTAACATTCCCCTCCCGTTTAGTATCATGGAGTTGGAAAAATGTTCAAACGATCTTTATTGTCTGCTTCTATTCTTTTTACTTTTTGTCATTCCGTAAATGCACAGCAAGAGTCTCTTACTATAAAAGAAGCCTCTGATGAACAAGGGCAGTCACAATTTAATGAAGTTTTAGTAACTGCCACAAGAAATAGCCAAAATCTGGAGTCTGTTGCAGCTTCTGTCAGTGTGATTACTGCAAAAGAGATCGATGAAAATATGGTCGAAAACATCAGCGAGTTATTTAAAGAGACTCCGGGAGTTACTGTAAACACGACTCAGCGCCAAGGCGTTCAGAGCATCAATATCCGTGGTATTGAGGGAAAGCGGATTCAGATTTTAGTTGATGGTGCATCACAACCTGGCGCATTTGATGGTGGTCCCTACTCTTTTATCAACTCTAGTGCGGTATCGATTGATCCAGACATGCTGAAAACTGTTGAAGTCGTAAAAGGCGCAGCTTCTAGTCTTCATGGCAGCGATGCAATTGGAGGTGTCGTTGCTTTTGATACCAAAGACCCTAAGGACTTTCTGGGTAAAAACCGTAAACAAGGTGGACAAGTTAAACTGGGGTATTCGTCGGCAGACAAATCATTTAATGAACACGTTGCTCTAGCGAATCGTTTTGGAGAGGTCGAATCCCTGATTGCTTTTACTCGACGTGACGGTGACAAATTACAAAACTTCGCTAAAGCACCTTATGTGAAAAACGCCGTCACATCTCAGGATTACAGCAAAAATGATCTATTAGTCAAGTTACAGTCGCAATTGAACGATCAACACCAAATATCCTTATTGGGTGAAATGATCTCAAATCAGAGTGATGCTGATCTTGCCAGTTCATATTCTGATAACGATACCTCTAGCGATAACACAAAGCAAAATCGTTTTGGCCTGAAACATCAATGGTTTGCGGACTCAGCGGTTGCTGATAGTGTCACTACACGTGCAAATTGGATAGATAAAAAAGAACACGCGGAAACTCATCGTTTTCAACCAGCAAGTCAAAGGCATTCAGATAACAACCAGAAGAAAGATTACCACTATTCTGAAAAAAGAATTGAGATAGAAACTCAACTCGATAAAGAGATCAATAATCATTACTTGAATTACGGCCTATCTTATAAAAAAAGTAAAATCAAAAATACGAACCAAGAATATAATTCTGCACCAGATATCGATGATAAACTGTATGTCTATAGCCCAAATGCAAAAGAAAGCAGCCTTGGTCTATTTGTTCAAGATGAAATCTCTCTTCTAAATGAGCGTCTCACTTTAACTCCGGGTGTACGCTACGACCGCTTCGTGACCGACCCAGCTAACATTGATGGGGAATCATTTAAAAAGTTTGATGATGCTGCTTTAACTGGCCGCTTGGGAGCGACTTATCAACTGTCACCGTCGGGGACAATTTTTGGCCTAGTCAGCCAAGGGTTTCGAGCTCCTTCATTTGATGAGCTTTACTATACCTATGATAACCCAATCCATGGCTACGTAAATGAGCCAAATCCGGATCTGAAATCTGAAAAAAGTATCTCTTATGAAGTCGGTTATCGTCACATTAATGCATTTTCAGCCAGTGAAATTTCATTGTATTACAGTGATTATGACGATTTTATTGCGCAAGTTTCCTCAAGCGGTACTAACAACAGCAGTCCAACGATATATACAAATGAAAATTTAGATGAAGCTACAATCAAAGGAATAGAAATCTCTAACAAACTCGACCTTCACAAGATCGCCAATGCACCTCAGGGGCTTACCACTCGAATTGCAGCAGAATATACGCAAGGTGAAGATGGCCAAGGTAGACCTCTTAATAGCGTCAACCCATGGAATGCAGTAACAGAAGTCAATTACGACTCACCGAATAAAACTTGGGGGACCAGTTTAAAAGTGAGATACACAGCGAATAAGTCTAAATCAGACATCAACTATGATAAAGATAATGGTGGCACAGATAAACAAGTGGCTACCCCCTCAGCAACCGTTGCTGACTTAACCGCTTACTACAAACCAATCAATAATATAACGATTCGTGCTGGCGTGATGAATTTAACGGATGAAAAATACTATCTGTGGAACGATGTTCGAGGAAAGTCAGCGCTAACGAGCGATCTTACTCAAGCAGAGAGAAACTATAGCTTGAGTGTTAAGTATGAGTTCTAATGCTGTTTGATTTGTACCTTTAAATTATCGACAAAAAAGCCAGCTAAATTGCTGGCTTTTATCATGGTAATTCAACTTTCACATTAAAATGTTATGAAAGGAATAAAAGTGAAAGTTTACTTTGTCATCTCTTTCTTTACCATCACTGCTGCTGTAACGATAAAGGCGATGATCAGACCAAGTTCCATTGACTACCCCAATTGATTTAGACGAAATTACGATTTAACACTTGAAAAACAACAGCAGTTTAACACTTTGAGGTTTTTAAACCACAATTTAACTAATGCATCACAAAGATCTCGATTTAGATCAAATAATGTATGTGTATAATCAGAAACTTGTCCCCCCAAAAGTGTGAAATAGGTTTGGGGGGGAGCCTAATATTATTAAGGCGCCTATTGGTTAGGCATCTGGATAGCCTTGAGGGTTATTAGATTGCCAACGCCAAGTGTCAGCGGTCATTTCATCCAATGTGCGTTCTGCTTTCCATTCGAGTTCTGCTGCCGCTTTTGCCGGATCTGCCCAGCATTCGGCAATATCGCCTGGACGACGGTCAACTAATTGATATGGAACCGCTTGACCAGATGCTTTTTCAAAGGCGTGAACCATTTCTAGAACACTAAAACCATTGCCTGTGCCAAGGTTGTAAACGTGTAGACCTGGTTTCTGACCTACCTTATTTAACGCAGCAATATGTCCGTCGGACAAGTCCATTACGTGGATGTAATCGCGAACACCAGTACCATCTTTGGTTGGATAATCACTACCGAAGACAGATAAAAACTCACGTCGCCCTACCGCAACTTGAGAAACAAATGGCATCAAATTATTTGGAATACCTTGAGGATCTTCGCCAAGCTCTCCCGATGGGTGTGAACCGACCGGATTAAAGTAGCGCAATAAAGTAATGCTCCAATCTGGGTTGGCCTTTTGAAAGTCAGTCAGACACTCTTCTACCATGAGTTTGCTGCGGCCATAAGGGTTGGTCGCACTGGTAGGAAAATCTTCTGTAATTGGTACAGTAGCCGGGTCCCCATAAACGGTTGCTGAAGAGCTAAAAACAATTGACTTCACACCCGCTGCACGCATGGCATCGACAAGAACTAACGTCCCATTAACGTTATTGTCGTAGTACTCCAAAGGTTTTGCGACAGACTCTCCGACGGCTTTTAAGCCAGCAAAATGAATAACTGCTTCAATATCATGTTGGTTCATGATTTCAACCAGTAATGCTTTATCACGAATATCGCCTTGGATAAAAGTGGGTTTCTGGCCACACACTTTCTCAATTCGTTCTAATACTGTTGATTTGCTGTTATATAAGTTATCAATGATGACGGGTGTCATGCCTGCTTCAATCATCTGAATACAAGTATGACTGCCTATGTAACCCATACCACCAGTAACAAGTACTTTCATTTTTCATTCCTTATGACATTATCTTTCTAGTTTAACGCCTTATCCATCATATTTAAATGTTTATACCCTCAAGTACTTGTATACCCAAGTAACCTCTAGATGCTGCGTTCAGCGAGATGACCTTAGCTCTCAGGCGCGGCAACGATTCGAAAATATAGTGGCTCTACATTGAGAATCGTTAACAAAGTCTGAGAGTTAAGGTCACTCGCCCTTTGGGAGCGAGTCACTGAGCCGATTTCTTGCGTCAGAAAACCGTTCTTCTTACAAAAATAAGAAATAGAATACTATTCCGCTTCGTTGTCTTCCTTGAATTCAGCTCAGTGACTTCGCTCTGAATCAAGCATCTTGAGGTCACTTGGGTATATATACCTTAGCCTGCTTGTCAGTTGTATTGACGATCCACTAAAATTAATCCACAACATTTAATATAAACAATGACCGATGACATTAGTGAATAGGCAACAACTCAGTCTCAATTGTGATATGGGAGAGAGCTTTGGTTCGTGGAAGATGGGCAATGATGAGAATGTCATGCCTCACATTGATATGGCCAATATTGCCTGTGGCTTTCACGCTTCCGACCCTACCATCATGAACAACACTATCGTATTGGCAAATCAGCACGATGTGGAAATTGGCGCTCATCCAAGTTATCCCGATCTCCAAGGTTTTGGCCGACGAAGTATGGCAATGAGTGGCGAAGAGATAACCAACATGTTGATTTATCAAATTGGAGCATTACAAGCTTTATGTCGAGCTCAATTCAACGATATTAACTATATCAAACCACACGGTGCACTTTATAATGACATGATGTGTGATGACAGGATCTTTCTCGCAGTGGTTAAAGCGGCTGCCCTTTTTCAATTGCCCTTGATGATTCTGGCATCACAACAAAATGAGAAATATCTAGAAATTGCGGATAACTTTGATGTTCCTTTGTTGTTCGAAGCTTTTGCAGATAGACTTTATCAAGATGATGGCAAGTTAACACCGAGGACTCAGTCTAATGCTGTACTAAACAGTGAGTTTGCAATATTACAGCAAGTGCAAATGTTGGCTAACTCAGGAAGAGTAAAGACAGAATCAGGTCAATATATCCGTTTGGAGGCAGATACTATTTGTGTCCATGGTGATAATGCGGAGGCCATCGCTTTAATTCAAAAAATTCGCCATTGTTTGTAATCACACTATCTATACCTAAATGACCTTAAAGGTACTTGATTCAGAGCAAGGTCACTTGGGTAGCAAACATCTTTAATCACTCAAAGAGAAGGACCTCAATGAACAGTGATCGATATTCCCTCTTTCCTGTTTCGGAAAGCAGTTTAATGCTCGAGTTTGACAAGACTGTTTCGATTGAGTCTGTTGGGTATCTTGCTCAACAGATGCGTGAAAATGTATCGTCAAGTTCTATTATCAATGTCGTCCCCTCATATCGGACGATCTTAGTCCAGTATTTGCCCTTTAGAGTCAGTGAGTCCGAAATCTATAAATACATTCAGTCGATAATTTTAAGCTTTGAGCAAATCACCTTATCAAGTGAGGATGCTAAAACGCTAACGATACCAGTATATTATGGAAAAGAGACCGCCTTGGATCTTAAGCGTTTTGAGGATAAAGGCATACATTTAGAGCAGTTGATTGAAGTCCATACTCAGCCGATTTATACCGTGTCAGCGATAGGGTTTACGCCCGGATTTGCGTATCTTTCTGATGTGCCTAATTCTATTAGCATTCCAAGGCATGCATCTCCACGTCTTAATGTACCTGCTGGTAGTGTTGCCATCGCCGATAGTAAAACCGCAGTTTACCCGTCGGATAGTCCTGGAGGTTGGAATGTGATTGGAAGAACCCCTCTTGGTCTGTTCTCTGACCACGCACCATTTATTCCTTTTGAAGTCGGCAATAACATTACCTTTACCTCCATATCACGCGATGAATTTATTCAATTAGGGGGAAAGTTATGAGTTGCGCTGCTCTTTTGGTCAAACAAGCTGGCCCACTATCGTTAATACAGGATTATGGTCGTTATGGTTTCGCTCATATTGGTATTACCCAAGGTGGTCCTGTCGATGACTATGCGTATTGTTGGGCTAATCACTTGCTAAAGAATTCAATTAACAGCTCAGTGATTGAGATTACGTTTGGTCACTGCGCTTTTACCGCTACGGAAGACTGCCACCTCGCCATTTGTGGAGGAGACCTTAGTGCAAGCATCGATGGGACCCCGCTGAATAATTGGACGGATTTCTACTTGAGAAAGAACCAGACTCTCAAATTTGGTCACGCTAAAAATGGCCTGCGTGCTTATTTGGCCATTCAAGGTGGCTTTTCCGTGTCCCCTCACTTTGGCAGTACGGCTACCGTCATGAGGGAGTCATTAGGTGGCCTTGACCAGCGTGGTAGCAAGTTGAAATCAGGCGATATTATTCCATTTCAAAGACATGATTTACCCCAGTCCAATTCACGCCAAGTGACTTTCCGTTTTAAACCTGATTACAACCTCCCGCTGACTCTTAGAGTGATTGAAGGCTATCAAATCGAATATTTCAGTTCTGAAGCGCGGCAAAAAATATATTCAGGATCTTTCACCGTTTCTAACCAATCAAACCGCATGGGCTACAAGGTGACGGGAGAGACCATCACACCACCGGTGAGCGGAATTCTCTCAGAAGGCATCACTCTGGGAGCAATTCAGGTTCCAGCAGATGGTAAGCCCATTATTTTGCTGAACGACCATCAAACCATTGGTGGGTATCCGAAGCTCGGTTGTGTTGCGAGAATAGATTTGCCCCGCCTTGCTCAAGCTAAGGCAGGGCAACATGTGCACTTTGTCAAAGGGAACCGTGAAGAGTTACAGAATTTATGGTGTCAATGGGCCCGATTTTTTGGCTATTGAACTTTATGCTCAAGTTAAATTTAATACTCAAGTTGAACGTATTGCCCAAGTGACCTTAAGATACTTGATTAAGAGCGAGGTTACTTGGGAATAAAACGTTACTCGGACATCAACCGGGCGTTTTGGCTCACACCATGTTTTGACTTACACCATAATATTGCGCTAGTTCTACTGGATAACCTCGATCATGACAAAGTTGAATCGCGTATTGCTCTATTTGCTGCGGGTGCCAATGGACGGTAATAGGATGTTGTTGTTCTACATCTTCTGATTTAGCTAAATTAAACCAGTGCTGAGCAATCTTTTGTGCTGCCAACAGTGTTGATGATGCTTTAACGACTTCGATTCGAGCATAATTGTTTTCTTCAAACGTAACATCAGCAGCACGAAGTATTGGATCTTGCCCAGGGATTTGCTGAGCACCAAATAGGGCTTTACCCCCCAGTTTGGCCGATTGATAATCTGGAATAAATTGTGCCATGTGTTGAATTGCATTATCCGTTCTTTGCGTGAGAACGTCCTGTTGCCAGCCATGACGAATTTTAGCAAGGTATTGATTTGGTAATTTAGGCTGGGCAGATTGGTCAGAACTTTCAACAAGGCCACCTTTGAATAAGGTGATGCCTTTCGTCATTCCATGCAATTGAAAATAGCCATTACCATAAGGTGTGAGTTGTGCCATGCCCTTATCTGTACCACGAGGGCCATGAAAGATGACTTCAGGCCAAAGTTGATGGCACGCTTGCCAGTGTGTCACATAAGCGGCTTTAAACTCGACTAAGCGTTTACGCTTAAGCCCAATTGAGTCATCAACTGTCCCCGTTTCAAAACCGCACGCATTGACTAAATAATCACACGCTAAATGTTGGTCAAGAGCATTCTGTTGGTAAGTGAGTTGCCACTGTGTACCGTTCCATTGCGCACTTGTTAGCTTAGCATTAAGGTAAACGTCTGCATTATTGGTTTCGGATAATGTCAAATTGGCGATAGCGGCAAGGCGAAAAACACTCCAGCCGTATTCTTGCACTGCAACAACTGGGTATTTCAGTACTTCTAAGTTGGCATTTTGGGCAAAAGGGATACACCACTCATCAATCGTTTTGGGCTCTTTGGGCTGAGTTTTCTCTGCTAATGCCTGAAGTTCTTGCTTGGTGTAAAGCTTAAAATAAGCTTCTGGGTCGCCCAAAACTTGATTTCGTTCATCGGATAAAACTAGCTTTTGATAAGCCGTTTTAATGATTTTAAGGCGAGGGATCAGAGTGTTAGGATCTCCGCCATCCGTCTCTGGTACCGCGATGATTGTCGGTCTGATATTAAGTGAATGCGGATACAGTCGAATGGTTTCGATCGACTGTGAAAGAAGATCTAGACATTGTTGTTCAGAAATTTCGCGGTAAAGGTTTCCACCAGCATGCAAATGACAAATTGGCGGGCCATTGACTAATGAGGGGCCTTGCTCAAGCACTGAGACATGAAATCCTAGCTCAGCAAAGTGAATAGCAGCGGTAGCACCTGCAACTCCACCACCAATGACCGCAATGTGTTTCTGTTTTTTATCGGAAGTTTTCGGCTTCATTTTATTATCAGACATATAACAAATATTCTAGACTGGACATAGATTCTACTCGCCTTTTAATACGATTAAAATCACAAAAAACTCATGGTTTTGTGTGATATCAATATTGACATCGACAGGAATCAGCAAAGAACGTGCAATGCCATGCCAAATGACCTCAAGACACTACGTTAAGCAAGACGACTCAGATCAAAAATAATATGAAAAAAAGCAAATAAAATACTTGACGCATTTCGGTGAAAAACACCTTGAGCGGTAACTTGTAAAACCGCTGTTTCGCAACTTCCCAAAATATAAAGCCTAGGGAAAACTTCCTATCCTTTATTGATTTAGTTATCCAAAAAGTTATCCACTGTTTTTGTGGATAACTAAGTTCATCTAGCCCGATGTGGGTAAAAGTAAACCGATTACGGCTTGTGTGGTTTTAATAAATTCGCCAGAGCATTCATGACCACGACTGCCAGCACTAAACTTGTCGCAATGGGCAGCACTAGCCACAAAAAAGGGTGCAACTGAGGGGATATTTCAAACACCTGTTTAACAACAATGGCGACCATGGTTTCTGCAGACAAGACAGCAATAAAACTCGCGACAAAAGCAATGATGCCAAACTCTACCCAAAGCGTCGATGCAATCCGCTTTTTACTTGCGCCTAAGGTACGGTACAAACGAACCTCACTTTGGCGTTGTGAAATACTGAGCTGGAGTAATGTAAAGATAAGCAAGAGTCCTGCAAGCAAACCCAGTGTAGCAAGAATGGTGACAGCAGACATAACCTGCTGCAGTAAAGCCTGGATTTTGTTACCCATCGTCTGAATATCCAAGACTGTAACCGTCGGATATTGCCGTGACAGTTGTTGGAGTAAGCTTTGCTGATCTTCCTCAATACGATAACTGAGTAAATAAGAACCTTTGACTTCTTGCATAATATCTGACGAGAAAATAAAGTAAAAATTAGGCTTCATATCTCGCCATTCAACATGTCTCAGGCTGCCTACTGTCGCTTCGATAAACTGACTGTTGATCACAAAGCCTAATTTGTCCCCAACCTGAATACCCAGCTCATTGGCAAGCTTTTCCTCTACTGAAACATGGGAATAATTGGACCATTCGCCTAAAACTATTTGGTTATAGTCAGGAATATCATTCCCCCAAGTGAAGTTGAGTTCTCGCTGAATTGCATTCGGTTTGCCATTAGGGTAAGACAATTCCTTGACGTCTTGTTGATTTATGAACTGAAGTCGACCGCGAATGATGGGAAAAGCCTCCGAGCGGATGACTTGATTGCTATCCAGCTGCGTTAAATAGTCATTTAGTTCTTGCTCTGAGATATTTAAGGCGAACACGTTAGGAGCATGCTCAGGTAAGACTTGCTGCCAATCCTCGATTAAATCATGTCTTAACAATCCGATAGTGGCTAACAACATTAAAGATAACGCTAATGCCGATAACTGAAGACCACTACTTACGGGAGTACGATTAATTCTGCTGAAAGCGAGAGCCAAAGAAGAAGACAGTGAGAGTCTACTGAGTACACGAGTCAGTCCTACACTGATTAGGGCTAAAACAATAAACAAAACCAAGATACTGAGCAAAATCAGTAATATCAGGGCATTTTTCGAATAAAAGGCCAACAAAGGAATCAGAGGTATTAAAATCAACCATAACAATTGCTTATTAAACCTCCACTGACTTTGCTGAAGTACGTCGATAGCAGGCGTATTCACTAGGTGACTCAAAGGAATGCCTAAGGCCGGTAGGCTAATCAACACCACGGATAGAACTGAAACGGCAAACGGCGTAATCCCGTAACTTGGAAGTGGATTTGGCAGCAGTTCGCTTAAGGGAATGCGTAATAAATATTCTAAGCCAATGCCCACAATAAGCCCAATGAGTATCGAGGACAAGAAAAGAAGACTGATTTGAATAAGAAGCCACCGACAAACCCAACCTGTACTGGCCCCTAAACTCTTGAGCATTGCAATAGTCTGAGAACGACTGTTTACATAACTTTGGCATGTTAATACTAAAGTCGTTGCCGACATGATGATCACCATGATGACGGTCAGCGATAAATATTGAATCGTTCGTTCAAAAAACTCACTGCTACGGTTCGTTGTCTCTTGCGTTTGCCATTTATCACTGGGTGATAACTCCACCGATTCCTGAAGTTGTATCAGCTTTTCTGGTTCTCCATTTAGAAACATCCGATATTGAACGCGGCTACCCAATTGGATTACACCTGTTTTTTTAATATCACTGGAATGGATATAAGCAGAAGGCATTTGTTGGAAAGGATTAAAGCTTAATCCAGGTTCCTCAAGCACAATACCTGAAACCTTAAAATCGGCATCACCTAATGTGACAACGTCACCATGGGAAAGTTCAAGTTGTGTCATGATGCGTTTATCAAGCCACAATTGGCTTTCCCCAACATGATGAACTTGACTGTCATCGAGAACCAAATCACCAATCAAGGGATAATACTCATCCACAGCACGTACGGAGATAAGCTGCATACCCGTATCACTGAATAACATGGTATTAAATTGAGTCATCATCGAGCGTTCAAGTGTTGTTGAAGCGGACAATAAAGTATGAGGAAGAGGGTTGGCTGAAGCGAAAACAGCATCAGCGGTGAGTGCTTCTTTCCCCTGCTTTACGACCACAAGCTCCATTCTCATGGCCAGCGCAGACAAAGCGAAAATACTGGCAATAATTAAAACCAGAGCAAAACCTACAGGCCAGAGCTTACCTTGGAAAATTTCGCTCATCCCCCACCTTGCTAGGCTTTTGTTTACGTTGAGACTTGCTGATTTCATAGTGTTTCCTCAGCAAATCTTCCGGCTTCCATGGTGAATATTCGGTCACATTGTTGCGCTAAATGAAGGTCATGTGTCACCAGTACCAACGTGGTGCCATGCTGTTGATTCAAAGAAAACAGCAACTCGGTCACTTTCTCGGCCGTATGATGATCTAGGTTACCGGTTGGCTCATCGGCAAACAGCAGTTCGGGTTGCGTCATAAAAGCGCGAGCCAATGCGACCCTTTGCTGTTCACCTCCAGAAAGCTGACTGGGCAAATGTTCAGTTCGCTGATCTAAACCTACCGCGGCTAACAATGCACGTGCTCTGGTAAAATCTTCTCGTTCACCTTTGAGTAAACAAGGCAGAGTGACATTACGTATTGCACTTAAACTCGGAATCAGCAGAAAACTTTGGAAAACAAATCCAAGTGAGTTTGCTCTAAGTTTTGCTCTAGCCTCATCATCCATACCCGACAAAGAATGACCCAGTAAACAAATTTCACCTGACGTAACGGTGTCTAAACCTGCTAATAATGTCATTAATGTTGATTTACCTGCTCCAGATGCCCCAACAATAGCCACCTTCTCACCACGTTTTATCTCAAGATTTATACCATCTAAGATTGTTAATTGACTTTGATTAGTAGAAACTTGTTTACTCACTTCCGTCGCTTTTATGATCAGCTCATTAGATACAGGTGTCGTCATGATTCGTTTACTTTCCATAGTATTATCTTTATTTCTTTCCGTTGCGGTTCAAGCTAACCAAAAGATATTAGTTTTAGGAGATAGCTTAAGTGCTGGCTATCAGATGGCTATTGAACAGAGTTGGCCCAGTTTGTTGCCAAGTATTTTCAGTCAGCAAGGCCAAGCTATTTCTGTTATCAACGGCAGTATCTCCGGTGATACAACTGGCAATGGTTTAGCTCGATTACCACAACTTTTAAAACAGCATCAACCCTCTTGGGTGATTGTCGAGCTTGGCGCGAATGATGGTTTACGAGGTTTCCCGCCAAAACTGATCTCTTCGAATTTATCGGAAATCATTGATATAAGCAAAACTTCTGGTGCAAATGTGGTCTTGATGCAGATTCGTGTACCGCCCAATTATGGTAAACGCTATGGTGAGATGTTTTACGGCATTTACCCAGCAATAGCTGATAAAAAAAACGTGATTTTAATGCCATTTTTCTTAGAACAAGTGATAACCAAGCCAGAGTGGATGATGTCGGATGGATTGCACCCCAAACCTGAAGCTCAGCCGTTCATTGCTAACTTCGTTGCACAAGAATTACTGAAACATCTCTAATTTTAATGGCCTAGCTCAATAAGTCACCGGATAGTTTGCGTTAGTCTAACCCTACATACAGTCACAAAGGTTAGGTAATAAAAATGCAAATAAAACCTGTTATTCAAGGTGTTATCGCACGTTCTGCTCATCCTTTTGGATGCCAATCAAATATTAATGAGCAAATTAATTACGTTAAGCAAGCACCCCAAATTCAGCGAGGCCCTAAACGAGTCTTGATCATTGGTGCCTCTTCTGGATTTGGTCTAGCGGCTCGAATCGCGTTAACTTTTGGTGGAGCCAATGCAGATACCATTGGAGTCTCATTTGAACACGGCCCATCAGAGGACAAAACGGGCAGTGCCGGCTGGTATAATAATGTCTTTTTTAAACAAGCGGCGCTCAAACATGGCTGTAAAGCAGTGAATATTGTTGGCGATGCTTTCTCGCAACGAGTCCGAGACCAAGTGATTGAAGCGATCGAAACGTACTTCGAGGGTGAAGTAGACTTAGTGATCTACAGCTTAGCTTCTGGTATGAGGTTGGATGATAAAACCAGTCACACTTGGCGGAGCGTGATTAAACCCATAGGGGAATCGATCAGCGGTGCAACCATTGACATTGAACAGGATAAATGGCGAGAGTCTATCCTTGAGCCTGCCAGTGAAGATGAAGCTTATGCAACGGTTAAAGTTATGGGGGGAGAAGATTGGGAGAGCTGGATCGATACTTTGATTAACTCCGAGTCGTTGGCAGAAGGCTGCAAGACCATTGCTTTTTCTTATGTTGGGCCTGAAAGCACTCATCCGATCTATTTAGATGGCACATTAGGACGAGCCAAAGTCGACTTACATCAAACCAGTCACTCACTCAACTTGAAGCTTGCCAATTTCAATGGCGGTGCCTATGCCACGGTATGTAAGGCTTTAGTCACTAAAGCCAGTGTGTTTATTCCTACTCTGAGCCCCTACCTTATTGCCCTGTATCAGGTAATGAAAAACAAAGGGACTCATGAAAACTGTATACAACAAATGCAGCGTCTTTTCACAACCAAAATGTACCACCAAGATAACACAGTAGTCGATGGTGAACGTTTGATAAGACTGGATGAGTGGGAACTTGATTCTGAGGTACAGGAAGCTGTGAAGCAATGCCTACAACAGATGAATGAGGATAATTTCATGGAGCTAGGCGACTACGCAGGTTTTAAAGAGGAATTTATGAAACAAAATGGATTTAACTTTGCTGATATCGATTATACCCAAGATATCTCGTTTGCATATCTCAAAGCACTGAAACCTTAACAGAGCTTTTCTCAAATCTGTCTCACTGCTGAGATAAAATCCGCTTATTTTACGCCCTGATGAATTTTCAGGGCGGATTTTATTTAATTTCCAGCTTTCTATACATAAACTTCATTAAGTGGCATAGATCACATTTTAAGGCTTAACTCGTATGCGGTAAGAATACAGGAAGTGAATCAGGAGATGGATTACCACCATGAGCACATTTCATACCTTAAATTACACTATCCCAGAGTCAGTAGAAAAGAATTGGCAAAGCATTGTTGACCTATTAGCCAAAACAACAAACATCCCTACTACCCTCATTATGCGTATCTACCCGGAGCATATTGAGGTCAATACCTCCAGTCAGATTGAAGGAAATCCATTCCAAGTTGGTGACAAAGGTTACCCAGAACAAAGCCTTTATTGTGAACAAGTGATTCTAAATAAACAGGAGCTTGTGATACCTAATGCTTTAGAATCTAAAAAATTGCCTCATATGGCAAACAAAAAATTGGGCATGATTTCTTATTGTGGATTACCGTTACATTGGCCAAATGGTAAAACGTTTGGCACCTTATGTTTACTCGATTCCAAAGCAAATCAATACCATAAAGCTTATCGACAATTGCTGTATACATTTAAGAAGTCGATAGAAACACAGTTGGCCATTGTCTTTGACCAACATAGACTGGCCCGTTTAAATCACGAATTGAAAAACAGAGTTGCAGCCAGAACAACCGATCTTGCTAAGCTAAGCTATTCTCTTACGCAGGAGATCACGCGCCGGAAAGCAGCAGAGGAGCAGATTAATTACCAGAATACTCACGATTTGGGCACCGGCTTTTTAAATACATCGGCCACAGAAGAGTACTTAGAAAGAGCGTTAGCTGAGCTCAACGGTGAAATGAGTTCTTTGACCGTATTAAATATTGGTTTTGCCAATGCAAGAGCCATTCAAACCAAATATGGTTTTGAACGTTTAGACGAAATACTGCAACAGTTTCGAAGCAAACTTGATTTCGCTGAGTCAAAACACTTCGTCACGGGTCGGCTCAGTTCTAGTGATATGGTGGTGATTATTTCAGGCCCTGAGCCCAAAAATGTCACCCACCGGCTACTTGAGAATATTGCCCACATCAAATGTGATAGTTACAACATCGATGATCAAACCGTGCACTTACAAACCTACACAGGCATTGTCCAAGGCAACATCGGATTCAATGCAAAACAATTGCTTCAAAATGCCTGCCATGCCATGACTTTGTGTAAAGAATCGGGTAAATCGTATCGATACTGCAGTGAAGAAAACACAAAAGTTCTCAACCAACATAATCAATTAGAAAATTACTTACTTGAAGCGATTCGTAATGACGATGTCATGATCTATTTCCAACCAAAAGTGTGCTCCAATACGGGAGAATGGATTGGTGCAGAAAGCTCGCTTCGCTGGCTGCATCCGGTTTTGGGTGATGTGTCTAATGATGCGTTAATGCAGATGGCTGAACAAAATAACTTAACTCATGAAATAAGTACGTTTGCTTTGCGTATCGTGATTGAAAAGGCCAAGCAATGGTCTGATACAGTAAAGGATTTTAAGGTTGCGATTAATGTCTCTCAATCCCAATTACTCAACAGACATTTCTTAGAAAAAATCGAATACTTTCTCGCTTTTTACCATTTGCCTCCACATTGCCTTGAATTAGAAATCTCTGAATCTGCTCTGCAAGAAAATGGGAATATCACATTCAATGCCTTGAAAACACTCAATAGACTTGGTGTGACACTGTCACTTGATGGCTTTGGTACCAGTGACTATTCGTTTAATTACCTTAAAAATTGCCCTTTTAAGGCGATTAAAATAGATAAAAGCTTTATTCAACAAATGAACTATTCAGAAGAGGACAAAACCATTGTGCGCTCTATCATTCATATCGCCAAGAAACTTAATTTGAATGTCATGACCGATGGGATTGAATCTGCAGAACAAGTACAGTTTTTGCTTCAAGAAGGGTGTGATATCGGCCAAGGACTTTTCTACGCCAAGCCAATGCCCTGCCATAAGTTTGAACAAGTACTCTACACTCAGCAAGGGACATCGGGTATTTAGAAATACTGATAACCAACTATCCTCGTTGATAACGTAACCATCTCAGTTATCTCTCCTTTACTATCCTACTCTTGATTCCTATAATCGCCATCCCGCTAAAAATATAAGGCTAACTTTCATGGATCAGTTGACAGCGACGCTCAAGAAGATCGAAAAGCAAAACTACCGTGCGTACCAGCAAATCAAAGGTCAATATGACTTCGGTGATTTCACTTTGCACATCGACTACATTCAAGGTGATCCCTATGCTTCAGCCTCACGCTTACGTGCTACAAGAGCGTGGTCTCTTACCGGTCTTGAGTGGCTAAAAGAAGAATCCCCTTCTTTCCAGCGCGCTGCTCGTGATTTTATTGCCCGTAGCTTTGATCAATTTGCCAAACAAGAAAATGCCGTTTCTATTGCTCTTAGCGGACAAACCGTTTTAGATAATACCGCCGTTCTTTTTACTGAAGAAGGCATTGAGTTGCGTTTCAGAGTGAACTTACCTGCCGAAGGTCGTTCTGTCCTTGGGAAAAAAGCCAACAACATCCTGACGTTTTATCTTCCAAAATTCATTCGACGTGCTACCTTGGCAAGAGAATTAAATCATGATGCGCTGGTTGAGCACTGTAAAGTAATCGAAGATCAGGCTGCGATTCGTGAACAATTAGAGGCGCATAATCTGGTCGCTTTCGTCGCAAATGGCAGTATCTTACCTCGCCTTGCAGGTAACTGTGATTTACCGATGAAAGATGCGGTTCCATTCCAAGCTCCAGACTCACTGCAAGTTACATTGCATGCGCCTAATAAAGGCTACATTACAGGACTTGGTATTCCTAAGGGCATTACGCTTATTGTCGGTGGTGGTTTTCACGGTAAATCTACCTTACTCAATGCTATCGAACGATCAATTTATGATCATATTCCCGGTGATGGCCGTGAGTATATTGTGACAGATGCAAATGCAATGAAGATAAGAGCTGAAGATGGTCGCTGCGTTCATCACTTAAACTTATCGAATTACATTAACCACTTACCAATGGGTAAAGACACCGCGGACTTTTCAACTCAAGATGCATCTGGCTCAACGTCTCAAGCCGCATGGCTACAGGAGTCTCTTGAGGCTGGTGCTTCTTCATTACTTATTGACGAAGATACCTCAGCCACTAACTTTATGATTCGTGATGAGCGCATGCAAGCTCTCGTTGCTAAAGGTGATGAACCCATAACGCCTTTAGTGGACCGCATTGCACAAATTCGCGATGAACTGGACGTGTCTACCCTTATTGTTATGGGTGGCTCGGGAGACTATTTAGACGTTGCCGATACTGTGATTCAAATGCACGATTACCAAGCCGTCGATGTCACAGAAAAAGCACGTCAAGTTATCGAACAACACCCAACTCAACGTCACAATGAATCGGAAGATAATCTTCACACATTCCGTCCACGTTCTTTGAGCCGACAAGCTCTGATGGCTATTTTAACCGATGGCAAATTCCGTGTGAGTGCAAAAGGTAAAACTTCTTTGCGTTTCGGAAAAGAGTTTACAGACTTGAGTGCATTGGAACAGCTTGAATCGGCAGATGAAGTCAATACTATCGGCTGGCTGTGGTTTCAATTGGCTCAGCAACCTGGTTGGTCACAGAATCCAGCCAAAGAAATCGAAATCATGCTCTCAGACGGCTGGCATAAAACACTTCCTCAACAAGGTGATCTTGCCAAGCCACGCACTCTCGATGTGATGGCAGCGTTGAATAGAATGAGAAAGTCACAGTTTAAGCAAAACTGAGCAAAACACCATTGTTCTCAGCTCCTTAGTGCTTAAAAGTGATTAGAAAGCGTTCAAAAAAAGAGCCAGCTGAGTTAAACAGCTGGCTCTTTTTTCTATCTGTTGTAATAACCATATTATAGAAGAATGGTTACCAAAGAGCTTCAGGTTAAATCACACCAAGTTCTCTCAGTCTTTCCATTAAATAGCTATCTGCAGTGTAACGTTCAGACAAAACAACTTCTGGTTTTGGGTGCAAGAAAAGCGGTAGAGAGATACGAGACTTTTCTTGACGACCGCCAGTCGGATTGATGACGCGGTGAGTCGTAGATGGGAAGTAACCACCCGATGCCTCTTGCAGCATGTCACCAATATTAATGATCAGGCTACCAAAATCACAAGGCACATCTAACCAGTCACCCTCTTTACTCTTTACTTGCAAACCTGGTTCGTTGGCTGCAGGCAAAACAGTAAGTAAGTTGATATCTTCATGAGCGGCAGCACGAATAGCACCTGGTTCTTCCTCACCTGTCATTGGTGGGTAATGCAAAACACGAAGTAATGTCTTGTCACTGTTATTTATCATTTCAGAAAGCGCAACGGAGAACTTTTCTTGAACGTCTGTTGGTGCGCATGCCTCAACCCAACCTAACAGCTCTTGCGCGAAGGCATTAGCGCGTTCGTAGTATTCCAAAATTTCAGCTTTCAGCTGATCAGGAATCTGTCCCCAAGGGTAAACGTGAAAATACTCTTTAATGTCTTTGACTGAGTGCCCCTTTGCCACTTCCGAAACGGATGGTGGGAAGTAGCCATCTTGAGTTTCGACATTAAAATGGAAGTCGTTCTTCTGCTCAGAGTTAAAGAATTGGTACCAATTGTTATAGATAGACTCAACCAACTCCTGTGGTATCGGGTGATTCTTAAGAACCCCAAATCCTGTTTCACGGAGCGATGCAACGAACTGTTGAGCAGCATCGTCAGCAAGGTAATCGACAGTTTCTAGTTTCATGACTTTACTTCTTTGTAATGTAAATATAATAAAGTGAATTTTATGAGTGACTATGCTTGAACGCAAACCTAATTATTATTTTATTAAGTAAAAAATTAGCCCTGAGCGCAGAATTATTACACCTATTCGCAAGCTTTGTGATTCGTCACTGCACTGTATTGATGGAGCTTATGGAAAAGTTCCTAGTTTATTGAACGCCGTTCATTTATATGTAATCATAATGCGGCTAACATGCCATTTAAGGACATATCACCCTATGAAAAGTAGTACGACATTACGCTTATTAACTTTGCTATATACTTTTATCTTTTTATTTTCTGTCGTCGAACCAAGTTCATTTGCTGTCTGGCTTGCAGAAATTATTCCTGCACTTGCCATACTTACCATTATATGGGTGATATCACTCCGGTTTACTTTTAGCAAAACTGCTTATATTTTAATGTTCATTTGGCTTTGTTTACATACAATTGGTGCCAAATATACTTTTGCCAACGTTCCTTTTGACTGGTTTAATCAATTGATCGGTTCAGAGCGTAATAACTTTGATCGCGTCGCGCACTTTTCAATCGGCCTTTATGCCTACCCTATTGCCGAATACTTGATAAGACAAAAAAAATTAAGCATGACGTTTTCAACGCTATTTGCTTTATTTGCCATTATGTCTCTGGCGGCGAGCTATGAAATTATAGAATGGTGGTATGCCGCACTAGCCGGTGGTGATGAAGGGATCGCTTTTTTGGGCTCTCAAGGGGATGTTTGGGATGCACAAAAAGATATGTTGTGTGACACACTCGGTGCCGTGACAGCTTTACTGTTATTGGCCACGCAGCGTAGACTGGTTAAGCCAAGTTAAATATGGGTTAAAACCATCGACAATGGGAACTTGTACAATCTGAGCAATCTCATATTCGTGCAAGTTCTTGATTTTCTCTTCGACCAAGGCGTATAAGTCTCTTCTTGTCTTGATAATTAATAGCCATTCTGGGTCACTACATACCTCGCCTTGCCATACATAATGACTGTCGATAGACAGAGTTTGAATGCAAGCAGCAAGTTGGTCATCAAGTAAGTTTTTGATGATAATATCGCGATTTTCTGCCGAGCCTACTGTACTGAGAACCATGCAGTATTCATATCGTTCGTTTATTGTCATTTCATTGTTACCTTACCGCCAATAATTTTATAGGCAGGCGTGCCACGGATTAGGGTCTCTCTTGCAAATTCTTGGCTACAGTTGGGACAAAAGCAAGCGGTAAGAGTAAAGTCTTGTGTGATACGCTCCTTGAAACATTTAACTAACGCCCCTTTACCCCCTTTTCGGTACTTGAATAACACTGCTTTACATTTAG
Organism: Vibrio azureus; assembly: GCF_002849855.1. Classification (NCBI taxonomy): domain Bacteria; kingdom Pseudomonadati; phylum Pseudomonadota; class Gammaproteobacteria; order Vibrionales; family Vibrionaceae; genus Vibrio; species Vibrio azureus. Next base: position 890,402 of record NZ_CP018617.1, on the reverse strand, counting down.
AGCAAGAAATGACCACAGTTTTGGAAGGCTGTTTCTTATTTGGTTTTGCCATAATTCTCTATTTCCGGTTTAACCCATACTCGACTAAAATCAAACCACCCTAACGCATTACATTTTGCATTTTGTAATGCACCACTATGGTCTTTGTTGACTCCAAGCCAACAATGGAACATGGGAATCACTTGGCAACTTTTTACCAGCTGACGGCCCAATTCACGAGCTGGAAAATCGTTGTATTTCCCAGCTCGCCAGCCATCAACCAATGTGACCCAACTTGAAAAATCATTGTTATTACTGGCTTGCTCAATATTACTGTAGTCTAATAACCAGCCAGCAAAAACATCGTCACGACGGGTAGTAATCCCCATTGGTTTGATCCATATATCGATATCATCGACGCTCGGGAGTTCATACTCATAAGTTAAAAAAGTGATGTTGATATCATAAGGAAGCAATTGTTGTTTAATCGCTTGGGCAATACTTGGGTATACCGGATGGTTCTTTTGATACGCCACACAGATCGGCTTACCTTGCTGTGGTGCGGCACCGATTGACGAAGGAACGAGATCCAACCATCCTGGCTTCAAACCGAAAGCAGGTAAAATACCAAACTCAACAACTTTATCTTGAGGCAGGTGTGCATAAATTTGATAACTGTTTAACGCTTGGCTCAAAAATTCTGCCCATCGAGGATCTTTGGCTAAACCAGAGCGTTTATTGAGCAGCAAAAGTGTGCAACCCGGATCAAGTTCAACGTCATCAGCAGAAGAGGTTTTATCCATCTGAGGTTTGGACAAACTAGGATAGACAATTGAAGAATATGCTTCATCAATAACCCATATTTCCACCTGATCGAGAAGTGGGCGCAGACCAAAATAGCCATCAAATGCAGTCAAAATGAGGCGTTTTTCGTCATTAATTTTGATTTGAAATGGTCCGGTACCGATTGGCTTGGTATCAAATTCTTCAGAGCGCATTGATGATGGCAGCAATATTTTGGCTTGTGGCTCACTGAGTGATTGAGGTAAGTATTTATCAGGACGACATAAAAGGATATCTATCGTCCACGGTTCAGGTGAGCTGACACTTTCGATATGTGAAAAAAGGTTAAAATCACATAATTCTTTTATGCTCTCAATCACACAAGCGGTGGTGAGACGTTGACCATTATGAAAACGAACCCCACGCCTTAAATAAAAACGCCAATGTTTGTCTGATAGTGCTTCCCAATGATGCGCTAAATCGGGCTGAAGGCACTCTTCGTCATCTAATCTGGTTAAGCCACTAAAAACTTGCTGAGCAATGTGCAATTCTGAACGACGCATCAGTTTCTGAGGATTAAGCATCAACAATGGGCGATAATAAGGTAAGCGAATCACCTGCTCACCTTGTTGGTGTTGTAGCCCAAGGTAACCTTGAATGACTTGGGCAAGCTTGGTGGCATCATTATCCAACGCTTCAAGCGCTTGGCCAATTTTGCCCTCTTCGAGATAATGTCTGGCTAATTTTTCACTGACGTCATTTCGGCTGCGTTTGAAAATCAGCTTGGACAGCTTGCCTCGTCCAGCCGAAGGATGCCATTCGATCCAGCCTTCTTGCTCTAGCTTGTTGAGGACGATACGAGCATTACGACGAGTACAAAATAACGCGTCCGTAATATCGTCCAACTGGGCTTCTGAATTTTGACCAGAAAATTTCTTGAACAGGGTCTCGAATTGAAGACGTAATCGTGTACTAGTCATAAAGAGGAAATGGTTTCATTCGATTGATATCTTCAGTTTCCTCATTTTTAATGAAAAGTGCAAATTTTTCACTCTTTGAGCCAAAGATACCTAAGGTTCTCTTACTGAATTAAGCTTCTAAAGGCGGCTTGGGTAGAATGGCTATCGAACATCAATTCCAATGGCGCTGGCTAACGCTTGCAACTGCTGCTCATCATCCAATTTGATCGACCATTTCGTTTCTGCTCCATGCGCTAAAATAACATTCGCTCCGCGGCCTAGCAGTTGTAAAGCATCAGTATGAGCTTGCAAAGTGACCATATTATCGCCAATAAGTTTGATGACAACTTCATGAGGAGTAGCAACAATTTTGCCTAGTGAGAAATCAATAACCATGTGTATTTTACTATATCTTCGTTTTAATATTAATGATACCCAAGATTCTTGAGGTTACTTGGGCGTAGCAGTGCGTTGTTTAACCGCGACCGTCAAACGACTCGTACATACTAATTGATCGTCTTCGTTTTTAATATCAATTTGCCAAACTTGTGTTGTTGAGCCTAGATGAATCGGTTTCGCCTGACCCGTTACAATGCCACTTTTTACCGAGCGAATATGATTTGCATTGATCTCCAGACCAACGCAGTAATGCCCCTCCTTGACACAACAATTTGCCGCTAGAGAGCCCAAGGTTTCAGCAAGAACGACGGAAGCTCCACCATGAAGTAAGCCGAAAGGTTGGTGCGTATAGTGACAAACGGGCATCGTTGCACTGATCGTATCTGAAGTAAATTCGGTGTACTTAATCTGCAAGTGCTCCATCATGGTGTTCTTCGACGTTGCATTGAGAAGTTCTAATGAAAGTGTTTCAGTCCAAATGCTCATTTTCCATCCTTTTTCGCTATGAGTTAAAAATATAACCGTGCATATGCTATTACGTTGTTTATTTAACCACAAAATGTCAGCAAAAATTATGATGAAAGCTTAATAAATCGAATGAACTTACTTGCGTATAATCGAGCTTGCTAACAATTTTAGAGTTTTTACTCATGAATGTCCCTACTTTAGATTTTGTTTATCAACCTATAAACAAACTGTATAGAAACGCTCAACCGTTCAATAATTAAACGATTTCTGTTCAATATTTATCAAAGATTTAATCTGGTAATACCATTTGATGAAATTATCTCGGCATAATGCAAAGCTGAAATCTTTTATTTTGATTTATGCATCAGTTTTACTAATTGAAATTCGTCGTTTCTTTGACAATGGCGAAGAATAAAAGTTAGCATTAAGTAAACATTATGTTAAATTTAAATTTAGTGACGTATTTAAGTAATAACAGAATCAATAGCTCTAGGTGTTATTTTTAGAACTATAGCCTGACTTTTTTGTTACTGAATTTAACTTTTGGGCTCAAGCCTAATATAACGACCTTTAGGAAGGAAAGAATGAATAAAACGCGCTGCTCTCTGCTTTCAATATCCGTATTGATGGCGTTTAATGCCCATTCTGCGGGTTTTCAAGTGAACGAACATTCAGCATCGGGCCTAGGTAGAGCATTTTCTGGTGAAGGTGCTGTAGCTGATAATGCGAGTGTATTAGCACGTAACCCAGCAGCCATGACACGCTTTAAAGAAGCTCAATTTTCAGGTGCTTTTTCTATTGTTGACCCTGAAATTGATGTCTACGACGTTACAAATAATGAGCACTCAAAAGATGTCGCACCGATGCAGTTTGTTCCTGCTGCTTATTATATCAGTCCAATTAATGATCAGTGGGCTTGGGGCTTCGGTATGTTTACCAACTATGGTGTAGCAACCGATTACCCTGATGATATTTCCGCTGGAGATTTAGCAGGCGACACCTCCCTTGTATCTGTAAATTTTAATCCTAATGTCGCTTACCGAATTAATGAACAATTTAGCCTTGGTGGAGGTGTAAACCTTGTTTATGCTCAAGCTGAACTTACTCGCCACCAAGGTAATCTGACTTCAGCAGCCGGTGAGGCTCAAAAATCGAAAAAGCTTATTAGCATGGATGGTGATACCGTCGCATTTGGTTGGAACGTAGGTGCACTATTTGAGTTAAATGAAAATCATCGTTTTGGTTTTGGCTACCGTTCTAAAATCGATCTTGATTTTGACGATGGTGAATTTAATAGCTACGATTCTGGCCTTTCGAGTCCAAAAAAGGTTAAAGGTCGCCTTAAAATCTCCTTGCCTGCCATTATTGAACTTTCTGGTTTCCACCAATTGAATGACCAATGGGCAGTCCACTATGGCTGGCAACATACTGACTGGAGTGAGTTCACTGAGCTAAAAGCAACCAGTAGTGATTGTTTAGGCGGTGTTTGTTTTCAAAAGCCAGAGCATTACAAAGGTAATAACCGTTATTCAGTCGGTGGTGCTTACACTCTTAACCAAGATTGGACCCTAAGAGCCGGTATCGCCTATGACGAACAAGCAGGCGAAGCAACGCTTAGCATCCCTGACAGTGACCGTATGTGGTACACCGCAGGCTTTACTTATAAAGTACAGGAAAACCTGTCTTTAGATGCTGGATTTGCGCTGGTTAAAAGTAAGTCTGGCTCATTCAAAGAAACGAACAACATCAATAAAGAGCTCAGCTTTGACTCCAAAGGTGTTGCATACATTAGTGCAATTCAAATGAACTACACCTTCAAATAACGGTATTATCGGAGTAAACCAGAATGAATCATAAATTTAAACTATCTTTACTTTGTGCTGCTGTATTATTAGCAGGGTGTGGTGATAACAGTTCAAGCTCAGGCACTTCTGATACCCCACAATTTGAAGATAGCATCCAAGATCTTCTTGGCCGTGACGGTTCTATCGACTTTGTATTATCAGGTACAAACGCGAACGTTCCAGTACCATCATCTTTGCTTCTAGACCCAACGGATCATACTTTAAACATCCCTGTTTCTCCTGGCGAACCAACGGGATTAAATAACCCATCAGTCGCGATGGGTGAAGCGGATGGCTGGAGTACCGTCATGCCATTTTCTATCGACCTAAACTTTAAGCAAGGCGTAACTCTCCTCAATGACCTTGTTGAGTCAGGTTATAGTCAAAACGTGACTGACGGTATTTTGGTTGCTAAAATTAGCAATGACCCACAGTCACAAGATAAAGTTTATACCCCTTTGTTCCCTGGAAAAGACTTTATTGCTGTTTCTAGCGATCTTAAAAATATTAAAGTATTACCAGTTAAAGGTTTAGAGCCAAATGCAACTTATATCTATGCCCTAAAACAAAGCATTAAAGACAGCAACGGAGATAACCTAGGCACTTCCCCATCTTACGCAATGCTAAAATCTGCCAAGCCACAAGGTGGAGACCTCAGTGCACCGCAAAAAATGGTTTGGATGATTGAGAATACATTTGGAGCTAATGGTGTCGAAAAAGACGACATTATTTACTCCTCAATGTTTACCACCGCTTCTGTTGGTCAATCAATAAAAGCTGTGGCACAGGAAATGACTAAAGCCGACCCGAGTAAAACTTGGGAACCGGGTCATACTGCTAACCCAAATAACATTCCTGCCGAACAACTCAAAGAACTTTACACATTTAATAATGTTACTCAGATTGATTTTGGTGAAGCGTTACTTTCTGATCAATTATTTCTAAGCCTTTTTCCAAATGCACAAGAAGGCTTAGCCGTAGCAGAACAAATGAAAAATCTCTATCTTTTGGCAAAAGCATTGACTAAATTAAAAGGGATCACTGTTTATCGTGGAACGGTAAAGCTTCCTTACTTTCTGAGTAATAATTTAGAAAACGACCAATGGAAGACACAACCTTGGCGTAGTGCTATGCCAAGTGCCTTAAAGATACTTTCAGTGCTGTCGTCTGGGTCTAAGCAAGACCAAGCGTATTTGGTCACGCAACTGGTAAAATTGGGTTTTTCTCCTGAAAACCTTTCGGAGCAGTTAGCCAACCCTGCGAATCAGGCTAAGCTATTTGGCGCTAAGTTATTCCTTGCAAATGGCGAACAATTGGATCCCGAGCGTATTTTAACTAAGTACAGTACATTACCACAAATTCGCTCTGTACAAGACGTACCATTCCTGATGTTTGTTCCTGAAGTCAAGGATGGAGATAATGGAGAGGACTTCAACGATAACCTTCCTCTTCTACAATATCAACATGGTATTACTGGTATTAAAGAGACTTCTTACCTGTTTGCTTTGGAGCATATTGCATCTGCCATCCAGAACCCAAACTATAACAAACCATATGCACTTATTGCTATCGATCAACCTTTGCATGGTCAACGAGCTCTATCCAAAGAAGTAGTGACAACCCCAAGTAACCCAACACCCTTTATGAATTTGGAATACTTGCCAGTTGCTCGAGATAATATCCGTCAAGGTGCTATTGATGGCCTTGGTCTGGCTTATGCTGTACAACATTCTCCTGAAGACTTGTCTGCGTTTAGTACTATAGATACAAGCAACATCTCGCTAATGGGCCATTCTATTGGAGCCATCACAGGCATCAGTTCTTATGCCGCTGCAGACGTTAATAATGGCGAAGATTTCCACTATACCAGTGCGACTTTAGCTAATCCGGGTGCCGTTATCGCGCCATTCTTGCTGGAATCTCAAGCATTTTCCGGTCAAATTAAACATTCTGTCAGTTATAATGGTGTTCCTGATTATAGAACTTACTATCAGCAAAACTGTGCCAACGATGACAAGATCTCTGATGTTAAGTGTTTTGACGATTTTTACAATCAATCTGAGCAGAACAAGCAAATGATTGATTACACACTCGATATGTTTGCATTCGCAGCCCAAACCGTGCTTGATCCCGTTGACCCATACAACGTAGCTTCTTTAGTCGATAAGGATGCTCCTGTGTTTGCTATTCAGTCAAATCAAGATACTACCATTCCCAACACTGTAAAAACGATGCCTACAGCTGGGGGGCAACCGCTTCTTGCCAAATTGCAGTTATCCAACACAATGCTTGGAACACAGGGTAAAACAAAGTTAGCTTCCTACTTCAAACATGCTAAGCATTCAACAGTTATAGCGCCAGATGTTACTTCTGAAAAAGATCCGGCTGCACATAAAGAAATGGCTTCCGAAATAGTTAAGTTTACTCTTTCAAAAGGCAACAAAGACGGTAACTTTAATGTGAAAAATGATGATGATTTGTTAGATAACACGATAAATACAGACATCAATTAAAGTTAGCTTCCGATTAATTTAAGGCTCTGTTTTTCAGGGCCTTTTTTTATTGTTTATTTTTTCCTCACACACATGGCTTCACTACCCTACACTTCTCTGTTCTATTTGCTCAGAATTGAGTCATTAATGACTTCCCCCCCTTTTTTTTCTCGAGATAAAGTGGATAATACCGCCATTCAAAATTACTCAGGTATGCTCTTATGTCTATCGAAACGACTCTTCTTTCACGCTGCGATTCAAAATGTGAATTGTGTGCATCAGATTCTCAACTCACGGCTTACGCTGTGCCACCACACAGCAATGTCACAGTTGATACTGCTATCATGATTTGTGATAAGTGTCATAGTGAAATCGAAGACCCTAAAGACATTAATCACTGGCGCTGCTTGAACGATAGCATGTGGAGCCAAGTTCCAGCAGTACAAGTTACAGCTTGGCGTCAATTGACTCGCCTAAACACAGAAAGCTGGGCTCAGGATGCGCTCGATATGATGTATATGGAAGAAGAGCAGATGAATTGGGCGATGAAAGGCATGTCAGATGACGATAAAACGCTTGATTGTAACGGCACTGAATTGAAAAAAGGTGACGACGTAACGGTCATCAAAGACCTACCCGTTCGAGGTACAAACCAAGTCATCAAACAAGGCACGGTCATACGTGGCATAAGCCTTGGCGACGATCCGAAGCTGGTTTCTGGTAAGGCAAATGGCGGTCAATCAATGTACGTTATCGCGGAATATTGCCGTAAAAAATAGTCATTGTTTTAGTGAGATTTAAGAGAGGCGCTCAGATTGTTAGAGCGCCTTTTTTTTATCGAAAAAATGGGCTGAATTTGGCCAGTTTGACCCCAAAAAGCCCCAAAAACGCCCCAAAGACTAAAATTGGTCTTACCGACTGCCCCAAAGAATCGTGATAATTTTTTTTCTGTGGGTCATTACGTCTAAATGTCTGATAATATTAAATTAAAAAAGAACAAAGGTTCAGATGAATGCACGTAAATTTGTCCTAAATCCTGCTAATAAAGTGAGCAAATTTATTCAATTGTCCCATGTGCTTGTAATCAAAAAGCCCCAAAAGCCCCAAAAACGCCCCAAAGACTAAAATTGGTCTTACCAATCGCCCCAAAAGCATATCTTGATTTAATGTATCTCTAGGCTCATAATTTGAGTTCACTGGCAAAATCCAGTGACGGGATTGGTCCCCCGCTTTAGAGTTAAATCTCTTGCATCGGTGTGTATACGCCAGCTCTTGCTGGTTTTTTTACGCACAGAATCCGCACATCTGTATTATGGTGGGCTGGATTGGGCAGCTTAGGCTGGCCGCTTCCGATGCAGCGGTAGGACCAACCCAGTTCAGTCCGCCACCAAAGTTTGGTCCCTTTGAGTGGTCAATGTTCAATCTCATTGCATCGGAGGCATTTATGCCGAACAATCATCAAGTCATTGTCCCTTTCTACGGTTCTAATCTATTGGTCGTTGAGTACAACAACGAACCTTACATACCAATGAAACCCATTGTCGAAGGCATTGGTTTAAATTGGAAAACACAGTATAGAAAGTTAACTGGGAACTCCGAACGCTGGACCATGGTCATAATGACCATGGTTGCTTCTGATAACAAACCTCGTGAACGTATCTGCATCCCACTTCGAAAACTCTTTGGTTGGCTCCAAACACTGCAACCTAGTCGAATACGTAGAGAAATTCGCGATAAAGTCATCCAATACCAAACCGAATGTGACGATGTTCTCTGGCGACACTGGAATCAAGAAACCAACCAACTCCCTCCCTCAAGTCCTATCTCCACTACTACCAAACTTTTAATGACATTAGAAAACGGCCGTGTGATCGGTGTTATTCCAGTTGGCAATGACGTAACGGTCTTTGAGCGTTCAAAGCTTCATGAGCTGCTGAATGAGCCTGGATACTTTTCTATTGAGGACTATGCAAGAATTGCCGAAACTGCAAATTGTAGATTGGCTGAATTATTATCGGCAAAGGGAAAAAGTTGGTGAATATTGCCGTAAGAAGTCGTTGTTGTTTTTCGTGAAGATTTAAAAGAGGCGCTCAAATTATTGGAGCGCCTTTTTTGACCGATGAGGTATATTTGCATAATTATGTTGGGAAAGGGTTATAATTGAACTTAGTGTAATAGCCCCCTGAAAATTTCTTTGTGTCAGCATTTCTAATTAAATACCAATAATTATTGAGAGCATCGGCGGGATGAGGGAAATAATTAAGACACTGCTCAGTAAAACAAGAACATTCACTCAAAAGCTCATATTGTTTGTTATCTACAGTAAAATAACCAATCCACTTTCCTTTATACTGTAGAGACCCCCAGTATCCTTTTAACTCTATATAATCCCCGTTACTCCAATTGGCCCAATCCCACTCTGTACCCTTATCATTCGCACATAATAAATGGGTTGTAACCAGCGTGTTAGCCTGAACGCAAAAAGTAAATATTATTGACACAACGATTAAAATGATTTTTAGCATAAAAAGATTATTAAAAACAATAATGTAGATAATTTTATACAAAAATTTTTTTCAATTAAATACATTTTATGGAGAATCATTTAGAGAGAAGATCAGTTTAGCATAACACTCAACTAAACTTTGCACCAAAAGCTTGTCTTGATAGAGCGTTATGCATCACGCTCAATAAAAGTTCGACTGAATACCACATAAATCTCTTTAGAGGTGGTGGTGGCCATACGTCCCGAAAAATTTTTATTTCACGAGCAGTTGCCTCGTTTGCTAACTTGAAGGATCCAGAAGAACCTATGTAATTGTTTTATATAGATACTTTTAAGATCCTTTTTAAGCTTTCATCATCACAGGGGCATTAAACGACGATAGTGAAACTCCATGCCCCCACAATCTAAACCAATATGTCTTCTTGTTAGGTAACATCTCTCATTTAAACTTCTCAAATTCGAACTTGCCCAACTTGGTGACAAATCGCATCGTTTAGAAATAAGTTGCGCTGTAACTTCTTCACCCTGCTCTATCGAATCCAAGACGCGTAATTGTGTCTTGCTCAGCTTCAACCATTTCACTTGGTGAGGATCACGTTGCGCCTCGGCCACTAAATTGTGATTCAGGTCACCTTTTACCCCAAATTTACCCATAGTAATACTGTCCGCAGCGATTATATTTTGAGTGGAGGTTAATCACTGATTTCATTTGCGTTTATTAAGAGGAACGTTTTTTGAAAATCAGGTATAAAACAGGTTCGCCAGCAATTTTTTAACCACAAATGATAGGCTTTGAGTGCTTCTGATTTCTGCAGCTCTATATGCGTGTGGATATACGTTTGATCCATTTTGTTTTTGGCATGATTCAGTAGAGTCTCTGCAACCAGATAATCAATGCCTATATCGGCCCACACGGTGCGTGCTAACTTTCTTAAATCGTGTGCGGTCCAGTGGCCATGCGCGATGGCTCTGATCATCTGATTGGCCACCGTGCTTGAGATTGGGCTTCGATCTCGCGGTGAGGCGGGAAAGAGATGGTTGCCTTTATAATGATGCGCCAATTGCCAGGCTTTGTAGGCCTTAAGCAAACACACCCATTCATCGGTTAATGGATAGACGATCTCTTTTCTGGTCTTGGTGTCCCGCATCGGAATTTTCCACTGCTTGGTGATAAAACAAATGTTGCACCATTTTGATTTGCGCGTTTCCCCAATGCGTGTGCCATGGCTGAGCATCATCAAACATAACATGCGCGTTAAAGGCTCAGCTTGCCCAAACTGCACCAATAACTCTGCTGTCTGCCCAACCAGCAAACTGCATCCCTTTGGCTGGATTCTGGCTTTGACAAAGTCAGTGAAGATCATGTCATTGAGCGGATTATGGCCGATTTTGTTGATTTTTCTTGCCCGGTTGAAGGCCACCTTTAACACCTGAAATATCGAGCGAATATAACTGATGGAATACTGCTGTTCGCGTAACGGCTTCATCAATTGCTGTTCAATTTCACGGTGGGACAGGCCCGCTATCTTTACACCATGCAGACGAGAAATCAGGTGGGCATCCACCATGGGCTTAAGCGAATTCAGTCGATCTCTCGATAAGTGTCGATTTCGCGTCTCCATATCTAAATACCAAATCAGCAGCTCATCGACGGTGGTAAATTCATTCGCGCGTGTTGTGATCCCCACTGAGCGCTGCTTGGCGATGTGCTCAACCACCTCGGGGACGTCTTTCGCGCTTAAGTTGGGGTATTTGCCAAACACATGGGCGCTTTGCTTGCCATCTTTGTACTCATAAAAGACCCAAGAGCCTTGCACTCGGTTTTTCTTATAGCGAAAGTACACCGAATATCGGTCATCTTTCAGCTGTCTGACATGAAGGCGTCTGGCATATCGCTTGATCTGCGCCTCTGAGATCTTACAACGCACGGTCGCAGGCAGATGCACGGCAGCATTTGACGTTAACATCCTACTCTCCTGTTAACGTAGCGGTAATGTTCATTCTTCTTGGCTGTAGCCCTTGGCCTGAGAATGACACGCTATCAATGGAACACGTCCCTTGAAAGGCTTTGGGGAAGGTGCTGTCTAGGATCAAGAGCCCTTCGGCAAAGGCAGCAGGGTTTGGCGGCGCGTCGATAGTGAGCTTTCGTCCCTCTCGCTGCATTTTTCTCAGTTCACTCGCGCAGGCTTGCTCGGCTTCTTGTTGACTGTTTTTGTCTTTGCCGATCACTTTAAATGGCGCCTTGCCCTTTTTCACTTCCTGACGCGTGCCATTCTCGGTCGAAAGATAAAACGCCTTCACACCGGTCACCTCGGTTCGGCCATCGAGATCAATGCTGACATTAATGACGTTCGGTCGCTGGGGTTGGTTATCGTCAGGTTGTGACAACGTCACCGTTTCAATCGCTTTACCACTGGCACTTCTCGCTTCCCCTTTGGGCGCAAAAATAAAACGGCCATCGACGGGTTTGGCAACCGCATCATAGTGCTTGGCCAATCGGTGCAAAAACGCCGGGGTGCTTTCATCGGTGCGATCAAGATGTGCGATTTCAATTTTTTGTAATCTCGGATGGACAAAAGCTTGAAAGCCATGTGGGGTGACCGTATCGGCGACGACTTGCGCTAAGGTGGTCTTGTCCCAGCTCATCGATTGACGCTCTCGATAACCGGTTTGGTCTTTAATGTGGAACGGGGCAACAGAGAGCACCAACGTCACTTCTCGGGGGTGTAAGCAAATGGAGCGTTTCGATATTTGAAACTCATCGCGCAGCACCTCCCCTAAATAGACCGAGTACTTTTCTCCTTTCGGGGGAATGCCGTCGATATCATCCGAGTTAATGGTTAATGTCAGGCTATCCCCCTCGATGCCGTTGCCATCAGAGAGGCGCCAAGATTTAAGGCGAGCCAATATCCATTCGCTGTGTTTACCAATAAGTTTGAGCATCAGTCCCAAGACCTCGTTACAGATTGAGTGGGTTCGACCGTGAGTAACTCAGGCAGTTGAACCTCGGTATCGGCCGTGAAGATATCCCCACGGACATGTGGATTCAGGCGATAAAACTCGACCTCTAATGGGTCGCTGTCTTGCCTGGCGTGTTTAAACAACAAATCAGTGATTAATTCCCCTTTACGGGCCCATACTTTCATTCTCGAAACTCCAACAATTGCAACGACACCTCGGTGACCATGGCGCGGCCATCATGGATGAGCTCACTGCGCCCTTCTTTGATCTGCTTGATGGTCCAGCGGCCAAGGTTAAACCCTTGACCATCACTGACTTGTTGCGGCTCATCAATCAAAGCACGGATCGCATCCACCGATTGCGCTGCGCTGTATTGAAGCCATTTGGCACGGATGTCTATCGTTTCCAGTGGTCGGCCCGTTCGCTCTGAACGGGCGTTATCAATCAGGCCCACTTCAGAATAAGCGCCGGCCGTGGTTCTATCAAACTGGGTGATGGGCGTTTTATCGCCCACCGAAAACACACACTCTCCAATCACTAAATGATGCATGGTTAACCTCTATCAATGGCCGATACCTGAATGGATTCGTCGATGGTCAGCCCCGTGAGCGAGTGATATTGAGCCTTGAGTTGTTGATCAATTTGAGCGCTGACCTGGGCCGCAATGGCCTGCTCGTCCATACCCGGCGCCGCTTGGATCGCGACATGAGTTTCAAAGTTGACATTGGAGGGCTGTCGAACGGCGGAACCGGCTTTTTCTTTTTCTACGACTTTTTCAGACACCGCTTGTGAGGCCATCAGCTTATCGCTGGGTGTATCAAGCTTATCGCCAAACCAGCCCCCTAAAAACTCACCACCCAAATCCCCTAATAGCGACCCAGCGAGGCCACCTATCACGGTACCGACGCCAGGGAAAATCATGGTACCAATCGTTGCCCCGATCCCGGCGCCTCCCATGCTGCCAAGCAGGCCGCCACTTTCGACTAAAGCCGTTTTGGTATCGCCTTCGGACACCGCCGTAGCAATGTTGCCGGCACTGATGGCCATATCCAATGGTCTAAGTAACTTGCCCACCCCCGTTTTCCCAACGCCTTGGGCCAGATCGCCTGCCAACCCGATGCCGTCTTGGGCCATCGCCACCGCTGGCGTCATGGCTAAGGCGCCGCCTCCCAAAGCCAGCGGTAATGCCCCTCTGTTCGCGGTCATCATGGTGCTGGCCATCGAGTAAGCGCGCCCTAATGGGTTACGTGATCGCGGCCGGTTTGAAGATCTCTGAGAGGGTGAGCGCCTGTTCGCCCCCATACCGCCACGACCGGAGCCCATGCGCATCAGGGTGTGATTCAATCGACTCAATTGCTTGGTGGCAAAGGCCGCAGCCCGGCCACTTTGCTGCGTTTCTTGGTTTAATCCTTTGCGAAATAAGCGCCCTTTATCCAGGGTATTGCCAAAGATAAGCGAGGCGGCTTTTCCTGCTAACAGCGCACCTTTAAAGGCCAGTAAGCCGGCAATGCCGATCCCGACGGCAGCGGTCACGCCCTGATTGGCTTCGGCAAAATCGGCCAAGAGGTTGATGCCATCACCTAGTGGCTCCAGCACCCAATTGAGCGCCGGCAAAAGTGCGGTCCCAATGATCACGCTGAGCCGATTCACCTTGTTGATGAACTGAGCAATGCCGTTTTCACTGGTGTTGATCCGCGCCTGATATTCGTCTTGTAATGACTGAATATGCAAGTCTTGCCCTTGGCTTGCTAACATAAGGGTTTGACGAAAAAGCCCGGTGTTCGCGGCCAGCGACGCCACCGCGCCTTTCGCCTCTTCACCAAAGATTTTCGTGATCAAGGCACTTTGCTCTTCCAATGGCGCGTCTTTGATGGCTTCAAGCACCTGCAATAAGGTGCCTGACGCATCGCTTTGCATTGAGGCAGCAAGCTGAGTGGGATCGAAACCTACGCTAGAGAGCGCGTTTTGCTGCGCTTTGGTCGCAGCGTCGCCGAGGGTCAGGCGGCCGGAGATGTTCTTTAATGCGGTCGCTGAGCGTTCTTCGCCCATCCCCGCAGAGAGCATTGAGGCCGACAGCGCCGCGGCTTCATTGGCGGAGAACCCTGCCATCTTGGCCGACGCCCCTTGCCTTGCCATTACGCCGGCAATGTCTTTCGCTTTGGCATTCGAGTGATTCGATAGATGGTTAGCCAGCCCCGCCAAGCCCATGGCCCCCTTTTGATCTAAGCCTAATGCGGCTTTAAAGACCGCGAGGGTCTCACCCGCTTGACTCGCTTCCATATCGAACGCGACCCCCATTTGCGCGGCGTCGAGCACGTACTGTTTTAATTGCGTTGGGTCTTTGATGCCGCTTTGGCCACCGGCGGCTAACATCGCGTTGATGTCATTGGCGCTCATCGGGGTTTGCGTCGAGGTTTTTAACGACCAGCTGCGCATCGCTTCGGCTTCTTCAGGGGTCATATCGACCACTTTTTTTACATCCGCGAAGGCACTTTCGTTCTTAACGGCCGACCACACCGTGGCCGCAATGGGGGCTGCAGCCATGGTCAGCGAGGTGGCTTGCCCACCCATCTCACTCAATGTTGCATTACGTCTGTCGATGCGAGATTGGATCGATTGGCGCTCTTTCAAGTGCCGAGTTTGCTTGGCAAGCGCTGCGGTGGCTTTTTCTGCCTGCGCTTCGAGCCTTTTTTGCTCATCACTCAAGCGGCCAGTATGGATCCCCGACTCTTTTAAGGCCGCGCCTAACCGTTTGAGTTTGTCTCGCTGCTGGTGTTGGCGCTCTGTGAGCTGAGTGACTCGTTTGGTGGCCGCTTTGTAGGCCGCATTCAAGTCTTGGGTTTTTACCTTACCGTGGTGGATCTCATCGTTTAACGCCTCTAACCGCTGTTGCGCCTCCAATAGCTGGCGCTTGAGATCCTTCGCCCCTTCGCCTGAGGCCTTTTTCATTTGCGCGTTGAGCTGGTTTATCTGCGCTTGTGTCTTGCTGTATTCACCGCGAAGACTCGACGTTCGCTGTTTGTTATCGGCCAGCGCTTGGCCAAGGCGACTCAGCTTGTCTTTGGCCTCATCCAGCTGGCCTGCCAACTTTGCCGCCCGCTTGCTTGCCGACTCAAATCCGTTGAGCTGCTTGAGTTTGCCATTGAGTGAAATCACTTCACCACGTTGGCTTTCCAATGCCGCGGTTAAGCGCTCTGTCGCCGTGGTCGTGGAGGTTATCGCCTCAAGACCCTTTACCGCAGTATTAAGGATGAGGTTAATTTTTTCGGACATTAGTTCACCCCAAGTTTGGCCAGAATAAGCTCATAACGGCGCACCGCCACATCTTGTGGCCATCGCCTCAGCTCAGATTCAGAGGTATTACGGTGCATCGGGATGAGGTCAATCAGGCTTTCGACGTCATCGGGCGAAAGTACGCCGCCGATTGTTGAAAAAAAGCGCCCACCTGCGGTTTGAGCGCCAGGTAATCATTAATGGACAGAAAGTGAAGATCACTAGGCTGCAAACCGGTGATGACCTCAAACATGAAATCTTCACGCGCTTGCGCTTCGTTGATGTCGGCCAACGCTTCAGAGTGCGCCACTTTCGGTATCGCAAACGTCACTTTATGGATGGTTTCACCGACCTCATTGTCGAAAGGATACAGCAAGGTAAACTCGGCTGAGGCCCCATTCAGCGGTGCGCCCTGCAAGGCATCGGAAGGTTGGAGGATCATATCGCAGATATCGTCATAGAGCTGATTAAAATCGGGGACCGATAAGGTATCAAACTCTGTTTTGCTCACATCACTGCACGCCAAGATCAGCGCTTTGCGTTGCTCGAATAACTGTTTGGCGGTCAGTTCATCTTCGGTTTCGATGTGTGGCAGCTGACGAAATTGGGCAACAGGAAGGGTGTTCAATACCACGTTCTCACGGCAAAAGAACGTCAGTTTACTTTGATTTTTCATGCGTTTTTCCATAAAAAAGCCACCCGAGTGGATGGCTTTGGCTTGAATGCATCGTGGTTAATAGGGATTACGGAGCAATTTGCTCAGCTTACGCTCTTGAAAGTCCGCGAGCTGGATCGCGCCCTCAATCGCTGCGTATTGTTCCGTTTTTCGATTTTCGCCTTCCAGCGCAAGAGAGAGTATGGAAGAAATGCTGCGAAGTGAGACCAGGGCGTGCTCAAGAGATTCCGCGTCGATGGGGTCAGTGTCACTCATGCGGCCACCCGATCCTTGCTCAGCTTTAGGTGGGTGTAGGCACTGTCCCAGCTCTTCTTCATCGGTAACTTACCCTGCAAATACAGCTCATATAATTTGATGGCGCCTTTTTGCAGTAAAATGGGCGTGGCCGTGACAAACGAGTCGTAACCATGCATTGAGATCAGGTTCTCTTTTTCGGTCATGTAGTTATCTCTTGCATAACTGGCGACCCGATAACCCGACCTTTTGCTGCGCTCTTTGTACATCCAGCCTAACTCAACCAAAAACGCGTTGATTTGTTGGACGTTAATACCATTGAGCATGCGACCAAACTGCGGCGCGGTCAATCCACCTTTAAATAGATTTTCCAGTCCCTCAATTTTTTGCGCTTGTTGTTGGTTTTCAACTCTCAGCACATCACGCTCTCTTGCCGCTTCTAACGCAATCTCCAATATCTCGGTTGTGGTCAGTTCTGGGCGCTGTGCTTGTTTGGAATCTAAAAAGGCTTGATTCACCGTCAATTGAAAGCGTGGGCTTATCCAACCGGCATAGGAAATGGCGAGCAGTTCGTGGGCATAGGTACCAGGGTGAATGCCCCCTTTTACACAGTTGACCGAGGCTAACCCCAAATTCGGGGTTAGGTCCAATTCGGTCACCAAAGCTTGGGTCGACGCGTTGTCTAACCACTTGTTGGGCGCCTTACTTTTTCCAAGCGCACTGGCTTTGTGCAAATCATTTAAGTTATAACGGCCCATCTCATCGACACGTATTTCGATACCCGCAATGACAGGGATCGGATCTGGTGTTAAGATTAAACCATGTTCATTTCTCATATTCCCCTCCACGGAATAGTGAATTGGACTGAAACCTCAGTGTTCACGCACTGGGGTTTTGTCATTTCTACACCGTTGATCATCCACCCTGTTTTTCATGCTCCATTTTGGCTTGTTGATCACGATGTTTTCCCTTCAAAATGACCTCCTTCAACCAGTGATAGCCAGTTGCTACCATTGGAAGAATAGTAGTATATGGCTATTATTGTCAAAGACTGTCCTATGGAATTTTATATGACTCAACGTCCTCCACAAATTAACGTGCGAATGCCAGAAGATCTTAAGAAAAACCTTCACTTAGCAGCAAAAGAACACAACATCTCCGTCAACGCCGAGATAGTCAGTCGCCTCAGTTCATCATTTATAAAAGAGACGCCGATACCCGTCAAACTCCCCAACGCCAATGAAGCAAAACAGAAGACCATTGCAAGCAGAGCTTTCCTTCATTTGAACCTAATGAACCGGATCAGCAATGAAGTTCACCGCCGCTCGGCGCTGGGTCTTTTTAACGCTTATATTTGTCTCAGAGAGTTTGAGCTGGCCTCCGATGCTGAGCCTGTTATTGAGACGGTCATCAAACCCGTCATCTCATCTTTGGTGGATTGTGGGTATACACTCCCCTGCGACTGGAGTATTGAAGGTTTCACGATAGCCTGGGAATAAATGCGGTCACGCGAATATTGCCGGGTGATAAGGGGCGTGTGGACAGTCGCCACTAATAACAATGTTAACAATGTGGACTTACTCTCTATCTTAACGGATCCCCGCCGTCCCCATCAGATCCACACCACCCACGATAGTCTTGCCCGTTTCAACGTTAATATCGTGAATGACGGTACCCGTATCGGTGAGCTTGTAGGCTTTACACGTTCCCTCAATGGTGACGGTGGGCTTTTCTCCCATCTTCACCGCCTCTTTTTTGATGTTGGTAATAAGCCCATACATCGAATACACCTCATGGTATTTCGACTGATCGGTGCCTTTGCCTTTTTCCGTCACGTTCACTTGGGCGTTATCCATAAAGAAGCGGCCCAGCGCGTTTTGGATTTTTTGGTGATCCCCCCGCACTTTCAGGGTCCATTTCAGCGGCTCAAAGCCCACCACATCTTCCGATTGCACAAACGAGCCCTCGTTTGAGACGGTCTTGGTTTTGATATCAACCGGAGTGAATTCGACGATTTCGTTCATCAGCGGCACAGACTCTACCTGCGCCGAAATCCGCATGCGAATACGATCAGCCATTGATGACCTCCTCTAACCATGCCTCAATCAGGCCATTATCCACACTCATTTCATACACCATGTGTTCATTTGGGCTGTAGCGGCCATAGTTAACACACAAGTACCAACGCCCAGAGGTGTAATTTTCTAGGTTATTTTTACTCGGGTGCAGGAAGGCGTTAAAGATTGGGATCACGCCCTGCGCCACCAAGTTTTGCCCCCAGTTTGTTAAGCGATCAACCACTTGCTCCATAAACGCTTCGGTCAATGGTTGTCCCAGCAGCGGTTGGCTGGTTTCTTCGAGCTTACGCGCCATTAAATCTTCCAAGCCGACATGAGCAATAAAACGTCCGGTATTGGTCCGATTGCCAATGATAGACATGCCGCCCATTCGTGTACGGGCGATGGTCACCACGCCATGCTTATTTAAGAAATTGGCTTGGGTGGTTTTATCGTTGATTTTGTACGACACAGGCCGCGCCGCTTCGTCACACAAAACCCCTTGATTTTGTGGACTCTCCCAACCTTCAACCGAGGCCATCGCGGCCACCAAAGCAATGGAAGCTGGCATCAGTGATTGCACGCCGTCATAGGTTTTCAAAAACCACGGGTCGATGATTGACAACTTATCTTGCCCGGTCCCCTCCGAGCCAAATTGAGCGGCAAACTCGGCCGCGTCCTTATCATTGGTGTTCGGACCATCCAGAACTGGTCGGCAGCGCACATCGCGCCCGATAAGCGCCAGCTTTTGCCCCACGGCGAGGGAATGAAACCCTGGCGCGGCGATGATGGTGGGCGTTTCTGCGCACGCTTTCACGGTTTCAAGGCCGGTGATTGCGCCGGTAGAAGGATTAACGCCACCGATGATATGGGCTTCGGTCACGGTAGGATCGGTATCGGCTTCGACAATCGTAACGTAAACAATACACTGAACGAATTCGAGTAAGTAGCGCACCACGTTTGGTAACGTGCCTTGCCGGGTCCCAACACTATCGAGCGATACCATCGCATGAGTGAAATTCCATACACGCGTGGGCTCGTTATAATTCAAACTTGGACTCTTATTGGGCGCGGTCCCAATTAAGTGCACCACCTGCAAGGCAAGTGGCCCCATGCTGGGTTGAGGCTCAATGGTATTGACTTCTACCCCATTGAGTTCAAAATCTTGGATTGGTGTGAGCATTACTTGCCCTCTTTTTGCGTGGGTTTAGACGATACCTTGGCGTCCATCGCGGCCCCTAATTTCCCGTTTTGGATCAGGAAGGCCGTTTGTTGAGGCAAAAGGTGGATCGTTTTTTCACTGGGCGATACCCAACGACCTTGCAATCGAAACGCTTGGAGGATCGGGTATTCCAGTGGGGTGAGTGTGGATTTCTGCACAGAGACGCTCCAATAAAAAAGCCCTTCACGCGGTGGCAAAGGGCTTGGGTTAAAGAGAAAAACGCATTCGGCGCCGTTTATAGGGTGGGCCTTGGTGGCCAAATGACCTCATTGGGATTAGAAAACTGTTGGGGTAAATCACGAAGCGCTTGGCGGTAAGTGGCAAACTCACGCTGCTTGTCTTCGGTCATCGGCGCATCCCCCACCTGAGTAAAATCGGTCTGTGACAGGGTTGAGTCACGCTCGGCTCGAATGTGTGCCCATCGCGCTTCCTGCTCAGCCGCATGGCACATCTCTACCGCTTGCTGCGCATTAAAGCCCATTTTCATCAATATTTCGGGCTCGGCAGGCACATTGTACAGTGTCTCACCATGGGCATCCGTCAACGTCTTAATTGTATAGGTCATGCTGTCCTCACTGTGCTTTTACATAACGTTTGTCTAACTCCATCGCATAAAGAAAGCGAATTTGATCGTCATAATCGGGGCCCAGAAAGGGATCGTCCTTATGATAAGCTTTCACTCGCCAATCGATTTCAAAAGCTTCATTGGAATAGGTCCCGGCCGACACCTCCCCACCTTCCCGGCTGTACCACAGCTGATGCTGGAAGCTTTTGGTGACATGGTAAGTCAGCCCGCCTCTCAGGTAGCAACCACTTCGACTTGAATGGTTAACGATTTGCCCGTCCGTATACCCAAGATACATAGGTCTAAGGCCATTAATGGGGCGAGCAATGCACTGCATGCCAAACGCAAGGCCTCGGACCGTTTTTCGGTAGGTTTGCCAAAATCGTTTGATGGTCATGTAATCGGCGTCGCCAAGAGTTGGGTGTCCGGCGCCTTCTATTTGCAGATTTAACCCCGCGACAGACAACCTTTCGCCGAACGGATCCAGCTCTTGGTCTTGCGCCCACTCTCTTGAAATGGTGAGCCGTGAGTCACCCCCTTTATTACTGGGAAATTGCCACCACACCGGATAGTAATTGTCAGTACTCAACCCGGTTAAATCAATCATCGACTGATACATACTTTGGCCATGGATGTCTTTGGCTTGTACTTGCCCCCGCCAACGCTCAAAGCTGTCCTTGGCTTCAATAAATTTTTGATCAATCTCGCCCAGTTTCTCTATCACCTCTTGGGACAAGGCTTGTGAAGCGGCCGTCTGCTCTGCCGAGGCCGTCTGTAAATCGGTGATCTTTTGCTCGATACTCATTAATCCAACTCCGCTCTGAGTCGCTCACTCAGCAACCATTGCTGGTGCGCGATTTTAATTTGTGTGGTGCCTAAAGAGATCGTGGCGATGGCCGCAGTGAGCACCTCTTCAAACATCAGTAAATTCAAATTCTCGGTCCCTACTTCGACCGTAATGCTGTCACTTGGCAGTGGAGACACATCCAAGGTGAACTTTTGTAACCAACTCGAGTTCGCTGACTTGTAGGTCAGCAAGGTATTCGGAGCGGAATACAGTGCGAGCAAGGTACCGGACGCTAAAAAGAACCCGACTTCTCGCACTTCATATTCTTGATTGCCTTTGAATACGGCGCTCATTCTCAATTGTGTTGGGCTGAGCTCCTCCCAATCGACAATCACTTCACGTTGCCGCTCGTTGTGTAACGCCTGCTGGTCGGTCGTTGGTGTATAACTGCGATCCCCCACGGCAATGGTTTTGATCGCTGCCTTGAGTCCTTGATGTTGGGCGCTGATAAGTTCCGCCAGCCCGGCATCGGTGTATTGCACGACATAACTCATGCGATGGCTCCAAATTGATGTTCGGTGGTAAAAATAAGGCGTGTGGCAGCGCCCCAGTACAGCGGCGCAACGCCAGGGGAAATATCAGGAAGCGCACACAAAAGTGCAGATTCATCGCTTACCATGACGATGGGGTGCGTCACGGCAGACAAGGTAAACCCAGAATCGACACTGAGTGCCATGATCAAATGCACCGTGTCTCGCTCTGATTTGGTGCTCTCAATGCGGCTTAACACTCGGGTGGTGGCCGCCTTATCAAGCGCTTGGCTCCGCTGCGTTGCGATGCATTCAATGTGGTACGGAGGCGCTCTTGGGGTCATTTGATGCCAAGGGATCACGTCCACATCACAATCAATTGCATCGAGGGCAATCGACAAACCGAGCCGCGTGCCCGCTTTACGGTGGATCTCAAAAGCCTTATCGACGGTTTTGCGTTGGCTCTGTGGCGTATCTTTGGGTTGCCAATCGCGCACGCCCCGCTCACCCGCCAGCAAGGCCACAAAGGGTGGCGCGGTCAATAAAGGCTGTTTGAGATTGGGATACGGGCAAGGCAGCGAGTGGAGAAGCTGCGCCCAGCCATACTCCAAGGCCTCTTCAATCAAAGACGCATTATTGGGCTGGACCGAAATAAACGCCTTATTCAGCTCGGACATGGACCACGACCTCCGTACAATACGGCGCTTCATCCCAAGCGCAGATCACATCCGTCACCGGCGCTTGCACTTTGGCTCGCTTGGCCCCTAATTCATAAAAGATGTGCGCCACCTCTTCTCGGTCAACAATGCTGCCAAGTGTCTGCGCCTGGTCGGCAAACTGCCAAGCCACAGCGACCGCTGAAGCATTATCGACTTCGTTTTTTGGATCGGCGCCAGTGAACAAGGTCACCTCAATGCGATAGGGTTTCGGTATCGCGGCTTTGACCGTCACTTCATCAGACTCTTGCGCGATATCATCGCGATTTAAATATTGGTGCGCTCTTTCCAGCAAGTCTGAATGAGGGACCCCATCGGCGGACGCACGGCTGAGCAGTGCCACGCACACTTTGCCCGTATTTGGTTCTAGCATTCTGGCCTGCGCATCTTTGATGGGATTGGGTAAGGATGTGTCAGGAAATTCATAACGCATCACCAGCGCGTCTTTTTCTGAGCGCACCGTAATGGTGGGCCGCTCTTCTAACGTCATCGCATGAAAGCGATAACCGAGCCGAGTGCCGGTGGTATGAAACTGAAAAGGCGCCAAATCGAAACGCTGCAGCAAGCTTTCATTCGATTCCATCACCGCAGGCTTGGCAGGAAAGACCGTGTCATCCCCCGCTTCAATCACTTGGCGTTTCAAGCTGTATTGCAGTGCCAGTAAATCGACCATGTCGCTATCGGTGACGTATTTACGAAACATCTGCAACGCTTGATGATTTTGCTCGCGAATTTCAGCGGTGCGTTTTAAGACAAAGGCTTGCGTTACCTGAGCCAGCAGCTCGCCTTGATTGTCAAACGCCTCACGCAGAAGAGTAGCTTTGTCTTGGTCTCGCTCGGCGCAATAAGCCAGCGCATGTTGGATGTAGTCACTGAGCAGCGTTTCAAAGTGCGGCTCACTGAACGCCTTGGGTTTGGCACTCATAATACACCCCTTAACTGCAGCGGCTCACCGCGCCAGGTCCCAGAAACCTTGACTCGAAATCCATTCAAATGTGGGGTGGCTTGGCACTGAATGCCTTGGTAATCGGTCAAGCCATTCAATGGGTTAGATAACGCTTCTAGGGTGAGGTTTTGCACGATCATCGCTTCGGTCGGGCTCTGCTGTTTGCCCAATCGCGAGACGGCGCGATTGCCCACGCCGCGACGTTTGACTCGTGAACTCACTTGTGTGGTTAATATCTTGGCAAAACGGCAGCTCAACGCAGCGGCTCCGGTGACGGTTTTGCCGGTTTGGGGATCAATACCTATCATTGCTTTTGCTCCGTTGGCTGGGTTTTCGAAGGGCCAGAGGCAATACCTGGGTGAGCGTGCTGGTTATAAATCTCACGGTCTGCTTGCATCGAGCGAGTATGGTCGGTGATGGCGCCCGTGGCTTTATAGTGCCCGTCTTGCCAAGTATCCCCATAGATTTTCATGCCGCCTGGATACCGACAAATCAGCGCACCGTCATCGAGGTTATAAAGCTCAGTCATGCCGTTGCCGTAATCGGTCATCACCTCGTTCTCGTTGATGGTGGGGCTTGGAAACTGCGTCGACGGCAATCCCATCAACGCCACCGCATTGTTTAAGTTATCCCCGCTGCCCAAGTTGATCAGCAAACATTGCTCGTTGACCGAGGGCCGCCGATACTGACTGACTCTGCCTGCGGCAAGGACAAAAAAAGGGACCCGCTTAGCCAGATTCGCCCCGGTTTGAATATCGACGGTGTTTGCCTCGGCTTTGACCACCACACCTAAGCGCAGTAGATTGGCCGAAGCACGATGGTTTTCTTCAAGCTCTTCATGCAACTCAAGCACCTTCTTCTCTAAGGCACTCACATGTTTCATCAGTTGGGTGAGCATGGGCCGCCCCTCCTTCAATGTAATGCCAGCTCTCTTCCACTGGGCCTAATCGGATCCGCTGTCTCATGGTCACGGTTCGGGCAAACACACCATTTTTCGGATCGAATTTACTCGGCAGATTGGCTACCACGGTCGCGCCGTCTAAATCACTGCAGACGCCAAAGTGCTGCATCGATAATTCCCGCTCTAAGCGTGTTGACGCGTCCAATGCTTCTAAATCAAAGTCCGGCATGGAAAGAGGCACTTCAACCAAGAACCGCAATTCAATCTCATGAAGGTTCCGGCCATCGTTGGCATATTCGTTGACCGGATCGGCCTCGCCGATGTGATAACTGACGGTGGTAGTGTCCAATTGAACCGCTTGGCGCCGATAAACAGTCTCGATGTTCAGCGCCAGGCGCTGCTCTAAGTGATGGACCACCAATAAAACCCACTCACGCGGCGAGCGAAAGAACGTGTTTGAATTCACGATGAAAAAATGCCTCAAATTTACGATTAATATCAGGTAAGTAGCTCTCGACAATCGCATCGACCTCATCATGGATCTCGATGGTGACGCTTTCGATGCGCTTGTTCGACTTACCTCGCCTTCGCCATACCAAAAGCTGATCGCTGTCCATTGGCGAGATAAACGCGCCGGCAAAAAAATGTTCCCCAACCTGAACGCCTGAGCGAGTTTGCACTGGCCTGCCAAGCCGATGCACGCCAATATCACGCACCCCAATCCACACCTTCGACACCCGCCCTTTTTTGTAGACTCGAAACCGTGAACGCAGCGCTTTGATATCGATGCTCATTTCATAGCCAAGCTCGGCCATCGATACCCCCCGCAGCCACCGAGAAGTCAGCGACGCCGCTCGAATCACGGCTTTGGGGATGGCCTTTTCAAACGCTTCATAACGATGAATGAACGTGGTATCGAGCTGCCATTCATTTCGACTAGAATTCAGACCATTCATGCTGCGCCCTCTGACTGTCTGAGACCATGACATATTCGCGCATCAGCTGACTGGTTGCGCTGGGATTGCCCGCGGCGGCATGAAAGACCAACCGATAGCGCTCGCCCTGATAGTGTAAGATACAGCCTTCCGGCAGCGTGGAGTCGGTAAGCAGCAAATGCACTTGATTGACGCCCTTTTCATGGCGCCGAAGGTAACCCACCACTTCCAATGGCTGCCCTTGTCTGGTCATCACTTCCATCGAGCGCCCAAAACAGCGTTGGATTGATTGACGAATAAGATCCCGAGCCGCTACAAACACGCTCATCGCTTAGGTCACAAACTCAGTGATGAGCCCGCCCGTTAAGAGCACACCGCCATCAATGAACACCCCAACCGGTTGAGAGATGTCTCCGGTACCCGTCGGTTGGGTCTTGGTAAACTCGCTATCGTGAAAGTACGCTGGCTCAGACTCAAAACGCACATCATCGCCTGCTCGAATGGGCCCATCAAAATGGCCTTGTAGGTAACACACCGCCGTGTCTCCCGCTTCTGCGGTAAAATTGGGCACCACGAGTAACGCCCCAAGTAAACACGGCACATCTTTTTGAAAACCACCCGCTGGAACGGGGGCGACTATCTTTTTTCCATCGCTTAAACGCATATCGTCACCATTAAAAAAGGGCAAGCCATGCTCACCCTATCTATCCAATAAACTGGTTGTTAGCCATCCCATCACTTTGTTTTGACCCCATTTGCTGCAAAGCTCGCCTTAGCAATGCCACGGCGATCCAACACCTTCGACATTAAGTCATAAGTAATGCGGAATTTGGCCCCATCACTGGTCCAGCCGTCGCCGGTTTCAAGCCACGGATCTTGCTGGCCATCTAAAAACCCCATCACCACGGTATCAAAGTCTTTGCCCGTTAACGCCAAAGCGCCATTGACCTCGGCCACACGCGCCGTTTCAATCACTTTGCTGAACTTTTTATACGCTGGGTTAAACACATCGGGTTTGCTTGCTGTATTCAATACCGCTTCAAACATAGAGGCATGATCGGGGCTCGCGATTAAAATCTCACCGCGCAAATCTAACGCATCACCTTGACCGGCTTCGCCACTAAACGGAATGGTGGTGGCCGTAGCAAACACCTTGTGCAGTGCCATGATCATGGCCGCGTAATCGCCTTGGGCTACGTCGTTAACCAGATTACCCCAGCCCTTGTCTTTACCGGCTTTAAACACATCGCCGCCATCGGCCATCTTGCCGGCGAAAATCGCGTTAAACATCAACTTGTCTGACAGACGATATCCCGATTGCATGAATTTACGCGGCACCTTGGCTACCAAACCAATCTCATCATTAATGATGGCGTGACGAGTGAACTGTATTTCTCGGCCAAAGGTTGCAAGCTGAATGCGCTCACCGCTGCCTTTTAAGATCGCCGCTTTGTACTCACCGTCTTCTGAGATTTTCATCAGATCCGGCGCGTCGTTGACCATCACCAGCTCGGTTTCACGAAAGTCCGTGAGGTTTTCCACATTGGCCAGCTCACGCCACATCGGCGCACTGGCCTGCGCTTCATCACGCATCACCGTGCGAATGCCTTCGGTGATGATGTCGCCAAAATCCCCGGTGTTAAAGGCCCGGTTGACCAATTCATTTTTGGTGATGGCACTGCGGGCATTCACATCAAGGCAAGCCCGCGCCATATTGAGCAGCGATTCATGACCAAACGCGTTGTCTTTTTCCAGCTCCGCCACCCCACATCGTGCGTTTAAAGCATTTTGCAGTTCCTCTTTCACATGGTGACCATTGCCCACTCTCATGTGGATGGCGGTTAAATTAGCCTCCGGTTCGGGCTGCCCTGTCGCCGATTGATGGCCAATACTGGCTAAAATCTTGGTCGAGGCTTGCGCCACTGAGCACGTTAAATCGGTGAGCATCGCATTGGTGAGGGCCTCACTGACATGATGTTGCGCGCACAGCGCACGAATATCGGCTTGGCGCTGGTTTTCATGTTTCACCGCCTTGTGTATGTCTTCATTTGGGCTTGGCATGTCGCTTTCCTGCTTGGGTGGGTTGAGTTGAGTTGCAAGTGGCTGAGCAGAGGCGGCCAAGGGTTCGGTTTCTTTGCTTTGCCGTGTGAGCGAGTGAATAAGTGCGCTGGGCGGTTGTTTGAAATGCTTAAAGTCGGATTCATCGAAGTCTTGTAGAGAGTTACTCAAATCGACTGCCTCCACCACTTCATCAACCAGTCCCCACTCTTTGGCGGCCTTCGCGGTGAACCAAGTTTCGTTCTCCATCGCCGTCAGTACCGCGTCGAGCGGTTGGCCGGACTTTTGCGCGTACGCTTTCGAAATGGTTTGGGTGGCCGCTTGCAACTGCTGCAGTGCGGAGTTGATTTCTTTCTCACCGCCCCAGGCCCCAATCGAGGGGTTATGGATCATCAACATGGCGTTTTCAGGCATACGAATCGCATCACAGGCGAGCAAAACATAAGTGGCGATACTGGCGGCCATCCCATCGACGATGCCGATCACTTTTCCTTTGTGGGCCTGTAAGGCGTTGTACATGGCTAAGCCTTGGTAGACACTGCCACCGCCACTTAACATGCGTAATTCGACCTCTTTTCCATCGGCCGCTTGCAGTGCCGTGATGATTTCTGTCGCATCAATATCCCAAGCGCTGATGTCGCCATGCACCCAGATCTTAATCACCTCGGCTTCATTGTTGAGCGTGTACCAACGCTTATTTGGCTTTGGCATGGTTGGCCTCTTCTTGTTGGTTGTGTTGTGGGTTGTTGTTCTTTATCGCATGAGCAGGATCGGAGGTGCTCACGATGTCCATATCATTCATTTGTTGTCGCTCCGATTGGATTTCACGGCGCGTCGATAAGGGGTTGATGTTGCGTTCACGCTGGGCATGGCTTAACGAATGCAGCCCCAAGCGCGTACCTTTTTCCACGCCGACCATCTCTTTGCTGGGATCAATCCAAGGCATCACCGGCGCTTGATAAATCGCATTCAAAATGGTCGTACGGTCGACGTCTTTAGGCAAGGTTACCTCACCGGCGAGCATCGCCATTTTAAGGGCATGCCGATACTGGGGGCGCGTCCAACCTAAAACGAATTTGCGCTGCAGGACTCGGTAACGACTGAACGAATCGATTAACTCTTGCCGCTGCGCAGAATAACTGCCGTTGCTGTAATCTCGGGTTACGCTGGAGTTATTCACCCCGGCGCCTCCACTGGCCAATCGCAGCTGGGCATTACGAAAAGGACTGCTCATGGTCTCTTTGCGGTTGTTCTCCACCACGCCGGCTTCTTCACCGGGGGCCAGTTCAAACGAATTTCCCATCCCTAAGAACAAATCCCCGCCACGATCAAACGCGTCGGTGGTGTTGGAATGCAAAGACGGATCGCGTTTGATGTAATAGGCAAAGCGGCTGGCGATTTGGGCGCTGATACGCTCCGACTGATCGTAATCTTCAAGGTCATCGACCAAATCCAATACCGAGTGCAACAGCGAAATGCCCCGGTTTTGATGAAAGCGGCGAGTAAACTTCAAATGGCAAACAAACTGCGCATCGACCTCTGCAAACTCAAAGCCCCTTGCATCTTTTTGGATCAAATAGCTGATGGCTTGCCCCAGCTTATTGCGCTTGATGCCTTCAAACATGCCCCCGTCGGCCTCAGTGATGTGCGCCGGAATGAAATCGGGCTCAAAGGGCTGCACGGCAAAGGGCGTGTCGGTCGGATAAGTTAAATCCTTATGTTTGCCCATGAACATGCGACAAAACACCTCGCCATCACGAAACCAGGTTCGCCCCGCTAACCACTCGGTTTCTGCTCTCGACAGCTCGGCATCGATGTTCTGCTTTAACGAAAAGTTCTCCCACCAAGTCATGATCGCCTGAGCGCAGACCACATGCACTTCCCCTTTATGATTGAGCGGTTGAGGCTCGACCATAATGCCATTGGGACCAATCACGTTGGCGCAAAGCTCATCTAAAATGGCCGTCACAAATGGGTTGTTCTCATCCATGTGCCGGGCACGCTGATAGACGGCTTTGGCGCCTTTGTTTAGGGCGTTGGCATCGCCTTTCGATTGTTTGTTGGTCTTTTTAGTGTGGGGATTACGAGAAAGTGCGGCATTGTATTTATTTAACAGTCGCCGGTCGTGGGCGCGCTCTAGGCCTTTTCGCGGATTGAAGACGGCGATAAGCTTGTCAATCCAGTTTGGGCTACTCAAGATAGTTTCTCCGTATCATGGCAAGCCGCCCTCCTTGCGCCTGCAGCGAGATAATGCGCTGTAAACGTTCTATTTCTCTGCGCACCGTGCTTAAACTGGCCAAGGTCAACTCTTCCCCTTCTGCCGTTTTTACAGACTGTTGCTGTAAGATTTTTTGCTCAGCGTCTAGGTACCACTGCAATCTGTCTTGATGGCTGGGTATGGCGACATTCATCCGAAAATCCCTCTTGAGTGGTTGTATCGTTGCTTAGGCTTGCGCTCGAACACCGGCGGTAAGTCTGCATCAATGACGTTTGGGTTTATCTGCCATTCACACGCCCAAGGGGGTGGGTTTTCCCAATCGATATCATCACCACCGAGAAAGTGCATCCCCGCCTCAGCATAGGCACACAAATCAAAGCTCTCGTTACGCGTCTTATCCGGGCAAATCCACTGGCCTTTTTCATCGATAAATTCGGCCGTCAGTTCATCAAACCATTCTCTAGGTGCCCAAGCCGGCAAATGAAAATACCGAGAACCAAATTCTTCACGTGAGTAGCTGGCCACCACACGATTTTTCAGTCGGTTGGTGTGCAGCAGCAATAACGGGATCTCACCATGGGCCAACTTGCTGCGCTTATCTGGATAAGACTCTTTGATTAACGAATCCATGTCTTTGTTACTGGACCCTTTCACCAAGCGAAACAAATGAGACAGGCCTTTTGCTTTGAGCCGGTTATAAAACTGGTAAGCAAAATCGGTCACGGAGGTTTTCTTTCCATCTTTGACCCCAGCCGAGCCGCCAGAGTCACACAGGGTTAAAGCGGGTTTCATCACTCGGCCACTGCCATCGGCCACGGGATAGGTTTTCTTGATTACCTGATCGATAAGCAAGTCCCAGTCTTCGGCGTAAATGGTCGGATTGATGCGGTCACCGTTTCGGTGTGGCGCGGTGAGAATTTCAAAGCGGTCGATGATCCAGCGCTGCAGCCCTTCACCAAAAACCTGAGCTTGCACCACAAAACGGGCGTTGGATTGCCCGCCTTGCACATCGATATTCATCAGCAAGAAGCGGCCGCCAACGGGTACCACGCAGCGTAAATACGGGTTCGCTTTGGCTTTTTCCATCAGCTCATGCGCCCCAATATCTTGCCCTTGGGATTGCAGAATATACGAGCGCCCCATTCGGGTATTGATAAACGAGATCAAGGCGTCTTCGTCGCCACTGTCTTGATACATGGCCTCGGCATTGAGATAGCGATAGACCAAGTTTTGCCAACTGCTGTAGGTCGCAATCACGCCCTCAAACCAAAACGTGGCCCATTTGGTGGTGCGTATCTCGGACTCATCTTTGACTAACTCGCCGTATTTATCCACCGCCCCTTCACGCAACCATTGGCCGCTGGCATTCTTGGCGTGTTTTTCACTTTCTTCAATTCGATGGCCACACCTTGGGCAAGCCACATACGCGGTTTGAGACGAAAGTAATGGGTCCCCTTTGTCGTCCCATTTCAATGTTTCAAATTCTGGCCTAAAGTGGGCGTGGCAATCATCGCAGGTCCAATAGAAACGGCGACGATCCCCTTGGTTATACAACGAGGCAATCCCCCCACAAGGTTGCGCTTCATGAGGCAGCAATTCTTCTTCCGGTTTGGGATGGCGAACAATACGACCAGGCGAACTCTCGGCCATCACCATGCCTGACGATTTGGCGTTTTGAACCCGCATGAGCATCAGCTCAAACTTAGAGCCCTCTTGCCCTACGCCATCATCGGCCCGGTCGTAATCGGTCGCACCCGCATATCGATAGGTCGACGCCGACAAACTGGTTTCCGTGGCAGAATCGAGCTTAAGATTCATGCCATTTCTAAATTTCTTAGAGGTGATGTTATCGTCAGACTTACGCCCGGTTTTCAAACGCGCAATGCCTGATGTGGCCGAAAAGCAGCGATCCAAATCGGCCTTGGACATATCGGCCGCTTTGGTTTTGGTGCTGTAAATCAGCAGCATATCGCCAGGAGCTTGCGTGACCGTATAGTTGATCCACCCTTCCACCAAGGCTTTGGTTTTGCCCGAACGCGCCGGACCGACGACGATCACCGCTTCATAAATGCGTCTGGCCAAGCAGTTCATCGGCTCTTTCATGTAAGGGACCAACGAAGACAGAAACTTGGTCACATCGGTACCATCGGATATCCACAAATTTTCATCTGCAGCTTCAAGCGGAGTTTTATCGGTGGGTGCACACAAATAAGCCAGCTCTCGACGGATCTTACTCGCATCAGCAAATTGAACACCAAGACGGGTATCAAAGCTGTTCAAGCCCATCTGACACCGCCTTTAAATCAAAGTTAAGTAAACGTTCTAATGCTTCGAGTTGCTGCGTGGTCGCCGTTGGGATTGCCGATTCAATCCGGGTAATGACTTTGTCTTTAAAGCCCTTTAAACCGGATATACAAAGCGCAATTTCATTCTCATAATCTTCTTTAGAAATGCACTCGCTCGATTCTTTTTGCAGCGCGAGCTTTTCTCGTTCCGATTGCACGTACGCTCTTAACTCCGCGGCACTTTTAAACCCCATCAAATCCGGCGCCGCACTTTCTTTGAGTGGCGCTTTGCATAAGTAAGGCGCGACTTGCACCACATCATACAGCGGGGTTTGCCCTTTAAAGGCAATCGGCTCAACTCCTGCCGATTTAAGCTTTTTGCGGATCGTTGAACGGTGATAGTCGAACGCTTCCAACTCGGTTAAATTCCAAAGTCGTTTTTCATTATTCATTGAAAGCCCTTATTAATAGGTCTCGTCTCTCCGAGCGTCACGCCCTTTTTCGCATCAAGCTGACGTTGCTAATCAATGTAGTTCGTTTGAACTCTGCTTGTTCCTTTTTGATTCTGTACTTGCGCTCACACGTAAGGAGTATCAGCCGAAGCTGAAGATGATCATCGCTAACAAGCCAGACAGCGAGGAACCCACGCCTACCGGTATTCGGTGTTATTTGTCTGGATTTGAAATCGCACTGTCGTAACCATAAAAGTCACGCAAGTGCTCAATTTGGTCTGCGCAATTGCGCCAAGATTCGAGCCATATTGGGTCACGCTCGACCGCCTCACCGTAGGTTTTCGGCGGCGCGGTAAACGGTTGTTGGCAAGCGGTCAGATACACCGCAGGTGGAAGCACTAATCTTTCTTGAACTTCGGTGATGACTTCAGTGGTAGTACACCCACTTAGCAGCATCAGGAATAGGTACATCAGCGCACTTTTCATGGTTGAGTACCTCTTTAATTTCTGTCACGGTTTGAATGGTGACGGTATTTCGCTCTGCTTTGGCTTGCAGCAAGACATCGGCGGCCTGCTGCGCTTGACGAGCTTCCTCAGTTAAGGTTTTCACCGTGATAGCTAGGGATTTATTTTGGTTCAGGGACGCTTTAAATTGACTCTGCAGATCACCGTATCGCGTTGCTTGAAGCTGAGTGAGCTCAAACAGATAAGCCGACGCCGCTAAGCTAGCAAGCAGTAAAACCCCTACGCCCACCAGCAAGAACTGTTTGATAGAGACGTTCATAAGCCCCCTCTTTTACCAGCCGTTTAAGCACGCTTGTTGCTCTATTGCCCGGCGTTTGACCACCCCTGAACATTGGCTGTCAGGGTCATTGCAATTTTTTCCGTTAACATAAACCCAACGTGAAAACTCTCGGCACGCTTTTAAAGGTTGGTTTTGATTAAACAGCTTGAGCATGGTGGAACGTTTAAAGTTGCCAGCACCGAGGTTGAACACAAAGCTCACCAGGACATCAAACTGAGCTTGAGTCACATCAGCAGTTAAGTATTGGTTGACCGTTTTTTCAGCGGTTTGGATATCGGCGACAAAGTGACGGGCAATCTGTTCTTTCGTCGCGACATCACCCTGCTTAACGCCCGTGGTATGACCCAGGCCAATGGTCCATACATCAGCGCTGCACTGATACGCTTGTGTTCGGCACCCTTCGAGGTTGGCAATATGCGCCAAACCTTGCTGGCTGGTTTGCATATTGGGACTAAGGGTAAAAACAATGGACAATACAACGGCAACTGAACAAACGGTTTTACTGATTAAGTTTTTCATTGAGCGCTTCCGAAATTCGTTGCTTGCGAATTTCCTCAAGCATTTTGAGTTTGATGCGCCGATTGGTGAAGTACGTGACAAACACCATCACAATACCAATCACGGCTGCCCAATCTTGAATGCTGAAGGCCCCGGTCAGAGCCAATAAGCCGCTCGTGAGATATGAAAAGAATGAACTGAGTTTATCTTGCATATGAGGCCCATAAAAAAGCACCCTACTTTCACAATGGAAAGGGGTGCTCGAAAGTTATAAACGCTAGAAACGAAAAAACCCCGCCGATTGGGCGAGGTTTTTTTACTGTAGTAATTATGCACACTTGAGCGGGGAAAGCAAGAATACTAGGTCTATGTGTCATAACATTTGTACAAAAACGCTTTAGAGGTACTGCACTATGCATTAACCTATTTCATTCTGGTTAGTTAAAGTTAGTTGAAACCCTAAACGCTTATTAGCAGTGCGCAGCACTCTTCAGATTAGTCCGCCATAAATGATGCTTTACTATGTGCATCTGCGTCGGATTGACCTTGACAGCTTTCACAGTACCCCCCGTCATTTTGGTAATACTCAACCAAGTCATCGTCATCTAAGATATTTAGACACTCTTGATGTTCTTCTTCAAATTCATGTGTATAACCTGAACATTGAACATCTTCCACCAAATGACGAATTGATTTATCAAAATGATACTTCTGATGTTCAGACATTACCTCATAGCCATTCCGACTGGAAAATTTAGCGATTCCCATAACTACACTTTCATCGGCACCACTATCTCGAGCTGACTCCTCAAGAATCTCCGGGTGATTTCTAATAATTTCTTTTAAAGCCTCTAAGTTCATTCTTATCCTACCAGTTATTTTTAAAGTTGAATTCAATTTGCACTGCTAACAACTGTTAAGATATTAGCAACGCAATAACGATGCGTTAAATGCTCAGCTTATTTAGGTGTGTTATGTTTGAGTGAAGCGAGATCGGCTTTAAGAACTCAAATAAAAGCAATCATTATGTGTCTGACTATTCTTTATGCGAATATTTTTCGTAAAGTTCTAGCTTCTTTGCTTCTAAAAACTTTAGTACTTGTAACTTGATAATAGACTTGTTTTCATCTGCTAACTTCTGTTGAATCTTCAAACCATCAACTTCCATCATTAACTCACTATTCGCGTCCATTCCTTGAAAATAAAGGTTAAGCACACAGGTGCCCTGATGATCAGAGTCATTTAGCTCATGGCTAGAACTTATACTATATAACTTTAGATGCTTCTTGAGTTCGGGCTTTATCAAGAAAATACTGGAATCCAGCTTTTCTCCTTTGAACATTAAGTCTTTAACTTTCTTTTCAAACCACTCGATCTCTTGAGGTTTTTCTCCTTTAACATTTTCATCAGGAGCAAAGTAAATTTTCTTAATGTCTTGGTAATATAAATACATTTCTTTTGACTTAGCTAATTCAATGAGAAAATCTACACGATGCTCATTGGTAAAGTCACCAAATAGAATTTTCTTCATTGGCTCTTGGGAAACATAGCCGTTACTTTTTAAATGATGATGGACCCTGGTTGAAACCTTGTTAATTACACTAAGACTCTCTTTAGATGAGTGTTTGACTGTGATGTTTAAATCAATATTGTTGTTATCATCAAGTTTTAATTCTATAGAACAATTATGGTAAGAAGTGTCATCCCCAAAGTTTTTAGTTTTATCTGTTCTCTTAATGACAATATCAGCAACTAAATGATTTGGATCTTTTCCATCACCTGCAAGAGAAAAGCATGGATCGTTATCAACAGTGGATATTCCAAACGGATCTACTATTAAATCTGAAAAGTCAAAATCATATGGTATTGCATCAACTAAATCTTCTTCACTATTCCAGACAAGTTTTCTAGTTTGGACCTTAGGGTTTTCTTCTTTCGTCTGAATGGACTCTTTCAAGCTTTCAAATTCATCCGGAGATATACCAGTTTTTACCAACAAAGGACCAAGAATTTTTTTATCGTTAGATGAAGAAAAGATCCCTCTTTTTTTTAAAATATCCTTGATATCACCAGGTTTTATCATTGAATTACCAATAAATTGCCGTAGGTAATCACCAGTAGGAATAAAGAAGTCAGACATTAGCTAGACTCCTAAAATTAGGCTTAAAGTTACCAAGTGATACATTTAGTTCCATTTCATTCGAAGATAATACTTTTCGTATTATCGAGTCATGATCATCTGGAAAATAATCACCAGTAACAATCTCAACATCACTGACATTGTCATTAGTGTTCTGACGACAGTATGTTATCAGCTTTGCAAAGTTATTTGCAGAAAATCCATCGATAGATGCAACCAAGAATTTACAAGTTTCATGCCCGCCAACAGTCTTCTTTAGCAAAAACGGGACAAATGGACTATTCAAGAACTCTACTTGCATTTTTTTATTATGTTGCATAATAGTAGAGTCAGCTATGTTCATGCCAGTCAATGGATTAAAAAAATTCCAATCCCAATCAGAATGTTTACTTTCAATATATGTCAAAACATTGAGGATAAATGATACTCTACGATTATCCACTATATATAACTCACCTATATCATAGTCATTCATAAATCTACTGCTTTGTAGTTTTGAGACGAAGTCAAAATCTTCATGGTCACAACTTGATATGTAGAATAAAACGGGAATATCATTAATTCTCTTGCACCCTTTGTAATCTACGTTCAGCTCTCTTCGCTCTCCAGAGCGTAAAAAACACTCTCTTGTATGAACTAGATCTTGAATATACCCTTTGAACTTTGCAGTAGCAGATGCTGGATACTTACTATCTTTGGCATGTTTAACAGAAATAATAAGGTGGTTCAGAGTTTCTGACTCTAGTAATGACTTGTAAGAAAATTGGAAATCAATACCGTGCTGTGTTTTTTCACCACTCTTAGACGTTGAAAGTGCATGCTTTTGACGCTTTATGCAAGGATAATAGATCCCTTTCTGAGGTAAGCCCCACCCAATTTTACTAAAAAAGTTTTCAGCAATACTTTCACCAACTTCACCAATGGTCTTAGAACGTTCTCCAGCCACAATCTACCTCTTAAATACAACAACTACTAAAATTTTACTTTGCTTCCAAAATCCACTTAGCAATCCAACGATCAAGCTCTTCCGGTGAGTTTTTAGCAAATAACTTTAACCAATGGGTTCGCTCATCAGTAGGTAATATTTGTGTTGCAAACAAAATGGCACGCTTTCCTTTCTCACCTACGTTGTATACGTCTTTTTTGATATCACGTACCCAAGACACATTCTTTGTTGTTACAGCTGCAATAGCTTGGTTTTCAATAAACTCACTACCATGAATGTACTGTCTGAATTCACGGTCTTCTAGTAATAAACTATTGTGAGCGACATACCACTCTAACCAAAAGCGAACAATTTGGCTTTGAGCTGCATCATTATTTATAACAGACTTAAGCTGTTTTTTGTGTACCTTTGTAAAACTCTCATTAGTAACTTCTTCGAAATACAAAACCACGTCGTTTATAACAGGCACAAAAAACTCAAAATTATCTAATATCACAGATGCAATTGAGATATTTTTGCTTTTTTTAGCCTTTCTGATTAATGCCCGAGCTAAACCAAGATCTAAAGTATCACGCTTCAGGAGCTGATCAGAGATTTCATTCAGTTGATGCTCTACTTTTTCGTCTTCGTCTTCAACTGGCACTTCGACGAAATCAACCTCACCTGAATAGGGGTTTAAAACCTCTAAGGTTCTGAATATTTCCACTTTCTCTAGTTCATATTGATTGTGGAGTGTACCTTCTACATATTGTTCAGTTTCGAGTATCCTCGTTTTGTCTGTAGCTAGTGAAAGCCTGTGAGCTTCGTACAGATAAAGAGTTAACTCTTCAAGTACCTTCTCCAGCTCAAGCTTAGAGTCTGAGAAAATTCTAAAATCATCAACATACCTTGTATGTTCTACACCTTTTTCGAATATGAAACGATCTATATCTACTAATATTGCCTCTGACATTAAAATACTTGCCGCAGGTCCAACAGGAATACCTTGTGATGATTTATCATTTAAACTTGTAAGAAATGATTCAAGATCGTCTGCTTTATTTTTCAAGCTAGGGGCTGCAAGCTCAAGAGCATTATTTAATCTATGTAAATAAATTTGATTATAGAAGTCAGTAATGTCGGTTGTTAAAACATATTCGTAACTAGTGGATAACTTCTCTGTTCTTTCAGTAAAGTTCTTAAAACCGTTGTCTTTGGAAAAGAAACCACCTTCACTTAGCTCTATACGATATGAACAAGCTATTTTTTGTTTTTCTGGAGTTCGAGATAATTCTATAGCTTCAGCAAATTCGTAAGCTAATGCTGTATAAATAATTGTATCCAATGGCTCTAACTGATGGACGATTCTATAACTGCCTTTCGGCTTCTTAGAAGCTAGGGATAAAGGATGTTTAACCCTCAACTTCGATATATTAGTAGAGCTTAGATGCTTTTTAACATCTTCCCAGTTATACCAAATAGCTTCAAATTCAAACGTTTTTGGGAAAAAGTCTGAGTCGTAAAATGAGCTGATGTGTTTCTTTGCGAATTCCAATGATTCTTCTGTTAATTTACTCACTACCTAACCTTATATTTATAATATATTATTAACTAAAAATTGAAATGTTTATTATTAAAAAATGGAGTCCAAGTGATAAAGTCCCCAATCATTACTACTACCCATAATTATAGTTTTAAAATCTAATCCAAAATCGCATTTAAGTTGGGATTTAAAGTGTTAATTTCAAACTAAAAAAGTATTCTAACACCAAAAAAAATGTCATATAAAAGCTTCAACAAGCTCAATTTCCCCATAAATATCATGTTTAACTGACTTTATTTTTAAATGTGAAAGCTCTTTATTATTTTTCACAGCTTTGATGATTTTTTCTTTATGGACATTATCCAAATTATAACCAAAAAATAAAGTGTCGAACGCATCAAACGGAATTCTCTTTAGGCATACTTCAGGGTAATTGCCTAAATTTAAAAGTTTAACATTAAGACTGCTTATTTCTTCCGGCAGTTTTATTATTGGACCGAGCTTTTCATCACAAAGCTCAAGTGGCAAGACAATACGTGTTTCATCTTCATAAGCCCATTTATGTGCTTTTGAGAACATTAGTCGCTTCGTCAGCTCATCAATATCAACCCCGTTAGACAACATTTGAGTATAAGCTTCAATTGCACTTGATTTTTCTGAAGTTTGATAACTTTCAACTGGTTCACCATTTATACGCCAATTACCTTCAAAATAGGTAATACATGCTCTATCTTCTGATTTATAAGTCACAGGAAGAGGTATGTGTTTAGTGAAGAATGGATGAGCTTCATTGAATGAAATCGCTATCCCTTTGCCCTCAGAAGCATAGTGTGTCCACATTAATTCATTTGTCGCTGTATTACTTAGTGAAAGTACACCAATTTGGCTACTTAAAGCATCAAGGATAAGCGTGTTAACACTCGAAACCATACTTTTAAATTTATGTTCTTCAAAATCAGACACAGAATCAAAGTTTTTTTCTGTTAGAATCATGGTCGGAAAGCAGTCATCAAGCCTTATGCCTGATGGTCTCAAATGCATATTAATCAATTCTTCATCCGAAGGGACATAATCAGGATCAGCCTGCCATTTGTCATGTTGCCGCTTTGCCCATTTTAGGTCTGATGGGGAAAACCGGTTGAAATAAGGAAGCAACTTTGATTCGCTACCTTTATCATTTAAATACTTTGGCTGAGTAAAACGAAATTTACCATTTATTAGAAATTGAAATCTTGGGATTAGACCATTACCACTTTCATCATCAATCAAACCATAATATTTAACCAACAACTTACTTTTAACTCCTATTGTATAACCACTATTAGGTAGAGAAATTTTATATTTAAAGACAAAATTATACTCTTTAGATGGAGTACAAAGTATAAAAGCTACCGCCCTTTACTTCTCGGCCATAGTAACCAGCCATCAATTCCAACTCTCTATAAATAAGAAAACAAAATACCATACTGTATTTGAGTTCACAAAAGGGATTATTTATCGTTTCGACAACTTTTTTCTATAGTAACTTTCCGTAAGGCTTGATCGTTACAGACCACCTCACACAATACGCCACTTAATCTACATCTCGTTTCCTAAGGTCCTGTGTGATGTCACGCAAAGTGCTTTCTGTGAATAGTAAGTTTGATAATCAGCATGGTAGGTTTGTTTCAGGTATTAAATTGAAGAGGAATAGGAACATGGAAAAAGTGCAAGATGAACTAGCTGAGATTGAACAGGAAATCGGCGAAAAACTACAAACTGCACAAGCTGCCCTTGAACAGGCAAAAGCTAATAAATCCCCGATGGTTCAAGTTGAAACTGATACCTTAGAGATACTATTTGAGCTCTATGCTCCCCACCAACAATACATTAACATCTATTCACCTGAGTACATTGCTCTTTTCAGTGATGATTAATGGGCGTGTAACCCCTTGGATTTTTGAACATAAAGACAAATTTTTGTGGACTCCCCTTTTGAAAGGCTTCCACACTCAAGTTGTCGGTAGTATGTCTATTCTATCTTACTACGGTATCGATAGGTTTGACGCAAAAAAGTAGGCTTTATGTGAATGGTTCTTGGACATGAATCAGTTTCAGAAACTCGAACATTAGCAGTTCATGAATAACTACAGGTATGAAAAGTAGCTTAACTTGAAGTCCATAGTTGATAGTGCAGATCACTAAAATCGATACAAACTGAAAATGCCAAGCGTTGAGAATCACTCTTAAACGTCATGTTGAAAACTTTTACGATGCTTGTGACACACTGAGTGTCAATGTATCATAAACACTAGTTGCATAGGAGCATACAATGAAAATACTAAGTGTAAAAACTCAAGATTTGCATAAATATATTTCGAAAAAAATAAGATTTAATCACGAACTAAGCATTATAACAGGTGTAAACGGAAGTGGTAAAACCAGCATATTATGTTTAATTGAGTCAGTACTAAAATTAGATATAAAAAAAATTAATGAGACATCATTTAAGACATTTGAACTTTTAATAAATGTAGGAGAAAAAGATTATAAAATACTAATTGAAAAATTAGAACCTGAAGCTGAAGCCAGCTTAGACTTTTATGTTAACGACTTTAAAATTTCAGTGAAAAACACTGGAAAAAATAACATATTTGGCAATAAAAAATCCACAATAGTTAATGATTTCATTGATAGATACAATATGGAAGTTATGAATGACAATTCAGACTTCAATATATTCTCAAATATTAACGCACCAATGTTAATAGGATTAAACAGAAGAATATCAAACAAAAAAAAGGATTTACTATCTAAAGATGACTTATTTGGAAGCTATAATATTAAAATGTTTGATGAAAAGATCGAGAGAGAAATAGACAGCTTTGATGTTGCTCTTAACGATTGCAAGAGACTAGTTAATAATGAATTTAAGAGAATTAAGAAATACGAAAACGCTCAACTAAATACTTTAAGAAATAACATAATAACTTCATCTTTTACATACATTGATAACTATGATGGAATCATAGATAGTCAATCGATGATTGAATCTCGCTTTCTAGAAGTAAAAGAAAGGAAAAACGAAATACTAGATGTCCTTAATAATATAGAAATAAAAGGTCATGAACTTAGCACTATGAGTTCATCTTTCTTTGAGAAACTCGATGGACTTTACGACAAAGCTTTTTCAAAAAACAAAGATCGAGAAGAAATGAAGTTTACACTTGAGTACTTACTCAACATAACCCAAGTGGAACGAATTTATAACCTCGTGAAAATAATAGACAAGCATAAATCCAACCTTGACGAAAAGAGAAAAAAAATTGATCTTTTTGAAAAGGTAGTAAATTACTTTTTTGATGAAACCGAAAAAAAATAGTTATAAACTCAATAGGTAATATTTACGCAAGCATTAAAAATAGCTCACATAAAGTAGAAATAGATGAACTCTCTTCTGGTGAAAAGCAACTAGTCATCATAATAGCCAACATGGTATTCTCGAGAAAGAACGATATTAACAGTATTATTATAGATGAACCAGAAATATCCCTACACATAAAGTGGCAGGATATGTTTATCTCTGCATTGAGAGAGATAAATAGTAATATTCAAT
This sequence comes from Vibrio azureus, assembly GCF_002849855.1. Classification (NCBI taxonomy): domain Bacteria; kingdom Pseudomonadati; phylum Pseudomonadota; class Gammaproteobacteria; order Vibrionales; family Vibrionaceae; genus Vibrio; species Vibrio azureus. The sequence continues at coordinate 848,650 of NZ_CP018617.1, read as the reverse complement.
TAATTTTGGCAACACACTCTCCTGATATCATTGGCGAATATGATGATTATTGCACTCCGATCGAGAGGTGGGGGATATAAGATGACTTTGCAGAGGAAAGATGCAGCTAAGTTTTCTAAATCAAAACTATTGGATACATACAATGATATTGATATTTATATAGAAGATACTGCAAAAAATTACGACAAACTATATGTGAATATTTTCAAGAGAATATTTAATGATCAATACAAGATTGACAATGTATATCCTATTGGCTCTAGAGGTAACGTCATAAAAAAATGTAACGAGAAAAAAGGCAATATTAAAAAACCAACTCTATTTGTTGTTGATGGTGACCTTTACATATTAAAAGGGGAAAATGAACTTCCTCGTGGTGTCTTTCGTTTACCTTATTATTGTGTCGAAAACCTTCTACTTGATGTCAACGCAATTATTAATTACATTAATGAAGAGCATACAAGTTTACGTGAAGAGGACATCGTTAGTGAATTCTCTTACGACGAATGGAAATCAGTTTGTGAGTATCCACTTGTTGAATTGTTTATCAGGTATGCAATGATTCAAAAGTTAAACATTCCCAGTGTACCTAATGTTTCAATTCCTATTAAAGATTTCCTTGATGATAAGTATAATTCAACAATCGACCCAGAAAAAGTAAAGTATAAAATTTCGGAACTCAATGACGTGATAATAAATTCTAAAGGGCAAGAAATATTTACTGAAACATACCAAGAAATACTTGAAAGAATGGAATCTTCGTTATGTAAGTTGACAACGCATGTATCGGGAAAAGATTACCTCTACCCTATGATTCACAGTAAGGTATCTACGATTTTGAATAAGAGTGTATCACATATGAACTTCAAGCAAAGACTTGCTTTGAACTGCGACATATCTCAAGTAATAGATTGTCGAAACTCTGTTATTACACCTAGCATCTAGATTTAAATTAACTTTAGTTGCGCTGGATTTTATAACTAGCGCAATTTTCTAAAGCTTCAAAAAATCCGTAAGTTAGTTGTGGTATTGAGAAGTTGAAACGTCTCTTGATGCATAATCTCGGCATATACTGAATTTGGATAACTTTTAGTATGACAAACGCACATTAACAGGTTTTGAATGAGTAAAAGTACTAACTGGAAAAGGGCAAACACTACCGTCCTCTAAACCTCGGCTAAAATAACATGCCATCTATACCAACTCTCCCACAAAAAACAACATACCTCACCGTATGATTTTAAATAGTTTATTACAGTTTCGGCAACCTGTTTCTATGGTCACTTTTTATTTGAAAAATGATGCTATGGGGGTTATTGAATTAGGTCTAACTGGTAGCCTTCTCCCATTTGTCATTGTTTTTCTACTTTGTGGAGGTACATTTGAAGGGTTAGGCTTTAAAATTGAGACAAATGAACTAGTCGATACAACAATTAAAATTAAAAAAGAATTCTATTCAAATGAAGAAGATAAACTGCTCGAAAAAATTGTAAAAATACTGGAAGAGACCAACCCTGAAAGTCCTATTCTTAAAGAATTATAATTTCTATAGTCACTTTCCGTAAGGTTTGATCGATACAGACCACCTCACGCAAAGCTTTTTCTGTGAATAGTAATTTTGGTAATCAAAATGGTAGGTTTGTTTCAGGCAATGAATTGAAAAGGAGTAGGAAAATGGAACAAATACGCCATGAGCTAGCTGAGATTGAACAGGAAATCGGAGCAAAGCGACACAATGCTTCAACAAAAAAGAAGCCCAGCGCATTCAAGGTAACGCCGGGCAAAGTCGTATTGCAAATAGGTTGAAAGTCGTATGAGTAGTGCAAGCTAAAACTACCGAGAAAAAGCTTACACAAACAGACTAGCTCGCTTTCTCAGATTCGTTATTAAAATACCAAACAGAATAGTATTTATGTGTGCTACATCACAACTCTTATTCGGTTTTCCTTTTGCGTAGCCTCTAAGGCCCTCCCAACCTCAATACTCCCCCTATTCACTCTATCTCCGACGTTCGTGAACCTTATTCTTGTTACATTTTGTTACAGAGTATTTTATTACTGGTCGTATTTTGGATAAAAGCGGCAAAGTCATCGAATTAAAACGCACTTATTGATATAGATTTTAGTAGTCGTAGTTATCAATATGCACCTCCTTTAATAACAGGTTGAAGGGGCGGCTTTTTTCAATCAAGGAATGAATATGCTGAAAATATCTATAATCGGTGGTCTCACCGCCATAACTTTAACTTATGCAAATGCTGGTTTCACTCAACATTTCGATGGAACTAAGGAAGATAAGGCGCCTCTACTGTTAGCACCTGCGAGCAGCGGGATCCCTGGACAGTACATTGTTTCTCTCAAGCTGCCAGGTGTCATAGAAAGTAACTCCATTGAGCTAAAACAGTTCACTCATCAAGTCATTAATGATGTCGCCCAAGATTTATCCATCAATATAGAGCAAATTTTTGACCATTCCATGGGGGGATTTGTTGCCAGATTAGACACTCATCAGCTTAATGTACTTCGTATGGACCCACGTATTGACTTTATTGAACAGGATAAAGTCATCGAATTGGGGCCAATTTTGTCGCCTTCTCTCCTTCAAGACGACGCAGTTTGGGGGCTCGACCGCATCGATCAGCGTGATTTGCCGTTAGATAGCCAATATACAACCCAGTATGATGGAACGGGTGTGACCGCTTACGTCATTGATACCGGCATTAACAATGAACATGAAGAATTCAGTGGCCGTTCCATTTCAGGTTATGATGCAGTGGATAAGGATAATGATACTTCTGACTGTCACGGCCATGGAACCCATGTAGCAGGTACGATTGGTGGCGCACAATACGGCGTGGCAAAAAACATTCAGCTGGTTGGGGTCAGAGTCTTAAGTTGTAGTGGCTCAGGTTCCACCTCCGGAGTGATAGCTGGCGTGGATTGGGTGACAGGACACGCAAGCGGACCATCGGTGGCCAATATGAGTCTCGGTGGTGGAAAATCTCTGGCTTTGGATAATGCCGTAGAGAAATCTATTGAGTCTGGGATTAGTTACATGCTCGCTGCGGGTAATGAAAATGCAGACGCCTGTAATGGCTCTCCAGCACGTGTCGAGCCAGGCGTTACGGTTGGGTCAACGACCCGAAATGACTCACGCTCAAGCTTTTCTAACTGGGGTTCATGTGTTGATATGTTTGCACCGGGCTCTGGCATTAAATCGGCTTGGTTCGATGGCGGTTATAGGACGATTAGTGGCACCTCAATGGCAACACCTCATGTAGCAGGTGTAGCAGCATTGTATTTACAAGAAGATGAGACCCTTTTACCAGCACAAGTCTCGGAGCGATTGATCGCTCGCGCCAGTGACAACAAAGTTTCAGATAACCGTAATACGGCTAATAAATTACTCTACAGCTTATCTGATGACGCTTGTAAGGTTGATTGTAACAAGCCTACCCCGACCCCTTCTCCAGACCAGCAATTACTGTCCGGTGTACCCATTCACAATCTGAGTGCTCCGAAAGGTGAGCAGCAGTTTTTCTATGTTGATTTAGTAAAAGGCACCACCTTAAATGTGTTGATGATCGGCGGCAACGGCGATGCAGATATGTACCTAAAATTTGGGGATAAGCCGACAAAACAGACTTGGGACTGCCGCCCCTATAAACTAGGAAATCGAGAAACTTGCACAATAAATAATTCAGAAACAGGGCGTTACCACATTATGCTGAATGCCTATTCAGATTACTCTGGGGTATCACTGCAAGCGGATTTCTAGTCTAAAGCGTCTTGCTCTGGCCGTCGTTTTGAAGCGACGGCCACATCAAAATATTTTCATCTATCATTCATAGACTTGTTAATTTGCAACAAAAATTATGCGCTACATCACGCTCGTTTAACAACAGGTCGTCTATTTTTCTAATGATTTTATTGACCGAGGTAAGAACATGGAAGAAGTCTTTGCCCCCCCATTGTTGTATATTGAAGAGCTAGAATTATTGGAAGTCTCTTTGACAGAGCTCATAGACATTTATCATAGTAATCAGTCACACTCTGACATCCATCTCTATTGCGATTTCAATCACCAGCAATTGATGCATGAGCACAGGAGGTTACTGAATGAGAAAGGGGTTCATTCAGTCAGTTTTAGAGATGGCTACACACTTTACCCCCCCTTTTATGACTAGTTATTAAACGAATATCCTAGGACGATTGCAGCAAAGTGGCTTTTAGCTCATATGGCTATTGATTTATGCTTCATTCAAATGTGTCTCCTAGGATACAAGCTCGTCTTTCGTCAAATCTCTCCATTGCGTTCATCATGAATCACTTGCCACACATCGGTTAAACGATGCCCTTTATTTTTTAGATGTGTCATGATCCGGGCTTGCTCATCTGAGTCATTGACCGTTTTAAAGCCAAAAGAGAGGAGCTTACATTTTCTTGCTTGTTCAAGATGGTTCAGTCCTCTTGCTAATCTATTCAGAATTTGCGCCACCTGCAGGTAATTAAATCGATCACACGAAATCAATTTGGCAATCAATGTGAACCCATACCCTTTATCCAGCATGAGTTGGATTTCTCGATAAATATCTGCTCGGTCATTGACAAGGCCACTTTCATAGAATGGCAGGAGGTGATGATACTGACATTGACCTTGAACACTCATTTTAACTTCTTGACGCAAGGTAAAAGACGAAGCAGAAGGACTTTTTATTAATATTTCTTCAATACATTGGTGTATGTCTTGATCATGACTTGGGGGCATATATTTGTCTCTATTTACGATTATGTGCAAATTATGGCATATGTGAATGGTTGGAAATTAACAGTTCTAAAACTTACTTTTCCATAATTTGAGGTTACGTAGGCGTCACTTCTGAATCCAATGATTTAAGCACCGCGATAATTTGCAACTCATCACATTTTTTCAATTTATTCTCGAAGAGTGATGTTTTTAGTATCCCAAAAGGGATCTTTTAAAAGGCATTGACTATAGTTTTTGAGTATCTGGAAAGTCTCCCCAGACTTTTCACTACTGTCACTGTTAGCTACGTAAACTTAGCCCAATGTCTACTCCATTGGGCTTTTTTTTGCGCGCAAGTGTTTTGTTGAATTCTTCAAGAAAAGAAGGAAGCCAGGAAGGTTAACGTTTTAAAACTATGGACTTTTCGACACTGGCTGAATTAACGAGATAAGAGAAAAAAGCCTTAGCTACGACTGGAAGCTAAGGAAAGTGGCTCGGAGTATAAACTCTACTTTTACAGCCTAGTCTCCCATTCATACTTTAGCAACTGGTAATAAAAAAAAACCAGCCAAGATGGTTATTGGCTGGTCATGAAAAGATTACTAATGTAGAAAGTACTTCAAAAAGTACATCAATGCCACGTCAATATACTACCCAACGTTATATGGCTGCAAAGGGCTATGTCACAGTTAAGCGATTAATTTTTCAAACTTCTCTTTTTATTCTATGGACTTTAAGACAATCCATATTTAGAAGTAAAGACTGACTACCTAGAAGACTAAATCCTGTCTACATACTTAATCAGCGAAGCACCATTGAGGAGTTATACCTAAGCTTATAACTCCTTCGCTACTGCCTCTTCTTGCTTCCACCTTCCCTGTAACACCAAAGTCGCTGCATTGCGTTTATCAACTAAATACTTTACCAACTTACCAACAATAGGTTCGTACCTTTTAAAACGTGAAAAGGTAACGGGCAAGGTTTGGCAGAAAAAAGCGAAACGGGTTTCTTGGGTCCAACTTATACGGCCACCGTCGCAGCATGGGCAGGTCCTTCTGGCTCGGTTTTTGGCAATGTATTTTCCGCTGCCATTACACTCTGGGCAAATTTGGCCAGACTGCTGCGTGGCTTCTGCAATGGCTGTGGATACGAGTGCATGAAGGGCGTTTTCCGCGTATGGGCCACGCCATTTATCCATCAGGGCTTTCGCTTCAAGCAAAGTGGCTTGGTACAGCTTGTGAAGTGCAGTTTTATCTTGCAGGCACTCTACGAATAACACTAAAAATCCAATTGGCGATTCCTTCCAGACTGCACCGACGATGGCCAACTGTTCTTCGTGTGAAATGAGACCTTTCCCACCGCTCGATGGGTCGTAGTTCATCCCTTTTACGTTGAATTTGGCCAGTAATCTTTCCAATTTCATTACGCCCTAGCCCCCATTGCAGCGACTCTTGCAAACACCGAGTCTTTATCAAACATGCTTGGGTCAGGTCTTGTGATTTCACTGATGGGTTTTACATTCGTTTTGTCCACTAAGCGTAGGGAATTTCTTGCGGGTAATGCCCCTGCTCTCGCCTTTTCAGCATACTTGCTCAGCACTTTACGATGCTTGGCTCTGGCTTCTCGTTCACGCAGTTGTGTACGACAAATAAAACCGATTTCTTGCGAGGCCCAGTATTCGATGTCCCCTTTTGGCATTCCGTGCAGCATCCGAGTGAAGGCTTCATCGACATCGACTAGCACTTCTCGCCCCATGTTGATGAACTCAGGTAAGCTTGGCGGCCACGCATCCCCTTTCAAGAGCGTTTGGCTCATCGCTCTTCGAATGTCAGTCACTGACATCGTGGAAATCGCTTGAATCCAGGTCGATGGGAGTGCCTTGTAAATCCATTTCGTGCCAAATCCCTCCACAAACTTCGCTTGGATCCAATCCTCCACACTCAGGTGCAAAATTTGATTGTCGAATTGGTGTGGCAGTGTGGCCGTAACGGGCGAGCAAATCGGCGTTAAGCTGCTCCAATCGCTGTGCATGTGACTCTGCGCCTCCGTGGCTTGCTTGGTTGATTTCATGATCGTCGTTCCATCGCTCTTGATTCAAGTAGGTCGTTAGGTGAAGCCTGTCGAAACCAAATTGCCGATTGGCCACCCGGGTTTCGATATCTTGGCAAAGCATCTCGGTGAATACTTCTGGAGGTTCACTCTGCGCTTTCACGATGCTGATGAATTTTGCTAACGCGTTTTTCCTGGATTTTTTGGTGGGGAATACCGCCCAAATTTGGCTAAAACAAGATTCAAATTCAGCAGACTTTTTTTGTTTATTTTTTTTAGGTTCTTTATGACTGGTTCTATGACTGATTCCGGGTGACACAGGATCACTAGGTTGGTGATCCTGTGTCACCCCCCCTGGTGATCGTGTGTCACTAGGAGAGGACAATTTGTCACCCCCTAAATGTAACTGATAAACATTGGTCGAATTGCCCTTTTCTCCCTTACGAGAACTCACTGAAACCAACCCCATTTCTTCCAATGTTTTGATGTGGCGCATCACGGTTCGGCGGCTGACTTCGCACATATCAGCGATGTATTCATAAGATGGCCAACACACACCATTGTCGTTGGCGTTATCTGCGAGCTTCAGCAAGACGAGTTTGCGGGTCGCATTGCCGACTTTTAACTGCATGGCTTGAGCGGTAAGAAGCATACTCATCTGGCTCTCCTACCCGCATTCAATGCAGATTCATAATTTTGATAAGAAAGACTCATTGCACAAAGTTCTCTTGTTTTGCTTATTAGCGTGGTGATTAATCGCATTCAGGGGGTTAGCCCTTCTGCACCATTAATGTCTCTAAATATTTGAGTAAGGGTTCATGAGAGCCGACACTCTCTTGTAACTCTCGGTAAGCGTTACGAAGTTGATCCGTCGAAGCGTACTCACTCAGTAACAGTACTGAGCGAAGGGCTTCTGAAGATTCTTTGCTGAAATCGGCCAACAGTTGATCACGGTTCGCCATAGCGTGACTTGAGCCAATGGCTGCGACTGAATAGCCAAGTGGATTAAGGAACTGATTTAGTGCAGCGGTGGCTCTTTGTTTGGGCATGGCGGCAATAATGGCGGGGAGCAGATCCATGACATTCGCTTTCGCTTCTGGACTTGTTCTGCTGATGTATCTAAATAGATTTTGGGTATTGTTTGAGTTGTTTAATGCTGATGGGACTTTAAGTAAGTGTTGCCGTTGGCAATCTTCCTCTTCAAAAATTTTCATCTTGTGATAGAAACGTGAGATGTATTCCGCAATCTGTTCTTTCGTGGCCTCGGTACGCCAAGCGACGACCGCGTTATGCATAACACTTTTTAAACTGGGTTGCATGGTTCCTTCCTTACTGGCTTTTTATCCAGAATGTGGGTAATTCGATCCCTTAACGCATTTCATTTAATATCTTCATGGTCAGTTAATAATTCATTCACTGATACTTGACCTCCTGTTGCCTTTGAAATTGCTCGAATATATTTTGCTGGCGCCTGACGCTTTCGGTTGATCCAATTCCAAACATGGGATTGGCTTACACCTAAAAGCTTTGCTAGTGATGTTTGACCTCCTAGAATTGCAGTAGCTCTCTCAATGGCTGACATCGTTCCCTCTCAACCCAAAACAACTTATGTTGTCTCATTAAATTACAACTTAAGATGTTTGTCAATTAACACATTTTGTTGTGATAATTAGATAACACCGAAAGGTTTTTTTGTTATAGGAAGTACGAATGAGTTTTGCTGACCGAGTTAAGCAACGTAGAAAAGAACTCAACCTCTCTCAGTCTGAGTTAGCTGAAAGAGTCGGAGTTGCCCAGCAGTCTATTCATAAAATTGAAGATGGTAGAACGTTGAAGCCTCGTAATATCTTACAGCTCGCTAGCGCTCTTAAATGCAGTGCACTTTGGCTTCAAGGGTTAGAGCCTCAGGATGATAACCTAGCAGTCTGTAACAAAGACCATACAAGTCCTTCCAATACTGCAATGGTGATGACCAGTGGGATTCGTTCCTTGCCAATATTGAGCCAAGCACAAGCTGGAGACTGGGCGAAGGTAATACATGATAAAGACCAGGACTTTGATCAACAAATCACATCAGTTAAGGTATCAGAAAAAGCCTTTGCGATGAGGGTGACGGGTAACTCAATGACTAACCCTTTCGGTTATCCTTCTATCCCAGCAGGCTCTGTCATTGTAGTCGAGCCATGTAGCAGCCCAGACAACGGAAAGATAGTTGTCGCGATATTAAACGACGCACCAGAGGCAACAATAAAGAAACTTGAAATCGATGGCCCTCAGAAATATTTATTACCGTTGAACCCGAAGTACGACCCGATATCAATCAGTGGTAACTGCCGAATAATTGGTTATGTCAAACAAGTAGTTATGGATATTTAAACCTTAAGACATAAAAATGACCCGCCCAGTGCGGGTTTTTTTATATCCAAAAACACAACCTTAGGTGTTGACATGCTAAAAGAATCAGTTGTAGGATTAAAAACAACCTAAGGTGTTATGAGGAAAATATGATGTTTGTGCCTATCGACGCGATTAGCAAGACTCTTGAAGGCTATAAAGCCATTCAACTTCATAGGACGAGCTTTCAGGATTTGTTAGCTAACCTGCCGAAAAGTGACCCGTTATACAACGAACTACAACAGCTTATTGCGCTAAGCGATAAGTGTAAAGACTTGGAAATCAGCGTAGGAGAAGAGGACTCTCAGACCATCCAGCAGTTCAACGCCCTTTCTGAACAATTGAGCAGTAAGTTGAATGAAATGAGAATTTGAAAGCATCAGAAAAAGAAAACCCCTATCGGTGACTAAACCAATAAGGGCTGACTTTGTGCAATGAGACTTTATAACCAAGCCTCATAATCAGTATATAACCGGCTGACCACCGATTTCAAGTATTTAAACTGATTGCTTGGCTTCACCCTGAAAACAAAGGAACTGTTTAATGAAGACCTCACCGCTTCGAAACTCTCAGGAAGAGTTTATCCATAAGCACATTCACAAAATCTTAATTGGTGAAGGCTACGAATATCACCAAGTCAATCGTGCCTGTCACTTCGCGATTGAAACCTACCGAACCACCGCTTCTTTTGGCGGCCGAGGGGGAAAGTGTTTCGACTTTTGTCTGGTCAAAGCCCGCCAGTTACTCGCCCCTATGAAAAAGAAAGCCACCTCTCGCAAACGCAAGGCGGGTTAATGAATGAAAAGCGTAGGCGTGAAAAAGCAGCGGCTCGTGCTCAACGTCTAAGAGACAAGCGTAAAGCCAGTGGTAACAAAGACATTAGAGTGACGTTGTCACAGAATGAGATTGTGATGTTAGCGGATATCTGTCAGTTCTTCTCTTACCCCGGTACCGCTTATACACAAGTTGAAGCTTTACAGTCTCTTATTCATCGCGTTCATGCGGAGATACCAAAAATAGAAAACGAGTTAGGTTGCTGTGGTCAATGTGGCGAACCACTACCACTAGGATGTGCAAAGTTACGCGAAGGCGGTTTGTTTTATGGTGATGCGATGTGTTGGCACACAACAAACCGAGTACGAATTATACCATCAGGAGATGATTGATTTTGAGCATCGAGGTTTACGCACTCGTTTGTGCGACTTTTTATGGATTTTACTTTTTATACAACAGGGAGAACGACAATGAGTGAGGCTCAACATGACTCGTCAATCTGAACACTTTATGGATGAGTGTGAACTCTTCCGGTTTATCACGGGGTGATAACGTTCAATCCCCCCCTAAAGCGAGGTTCTAATACAATGGAAACCCAAAATCCCAAACTTGCAAAGATAACCATCGTCACTTTAAAACTGGCCTCTGAGCTTATCGGTATCAGTACAAAAACTATGCGTGATAGAGCCAACGAGGGGATCTACCCTTCCTCGGTCATTTGTAAAATTAATGGAACATGGATGGTCGACACTGAGGAATGGAACCGATGGCACAGGGCCAGAATGTAAAACTTCCAACGGGTATAGAGATCCATGGCAGGCGGTTACGAATCATTTTTTTCTACAAAGGAAAGCGTCGCCGTGAATCTCTAGGCCTTGTTGCGAGCAAGCAGAACATTCAATTTGCCTCACGAAAACGCGAGACCATCATGTATGAAATCTGTATTGGCACGTTTTCTTATGCAGAACACTTCCCTGATTCCCCTCATGCGACTGATTGCGCCAAAGCGAGTACGTTTGGTGATATGGTGGATAAATACCTCAAAATCAAACAGCTTGAATTAAGATCATCGACCTACAAGAAATACGTTTCTTTGTTTAAGATCGCCAAAAACGCGTATGGTGCTGAGCGTAGCTGTAACACGTTGAGTCCTCAATCGGTGACGGAACTGCGTGCCCTCCTGATGAAAGATCGAGGCGCTAGAACACTGAATACGTATTTCCGTGCGATCAAATCCTTCTTTACCTGGCTGCATAAAATGGAGTTTGTAGATCGCAACTATGCGGAGTTTATGCAGAGCGTTAAAACACCAGAACGTAACATTCACCCATTTTCGATGGATGAGATAAACAAAGCCCTGAATGCCTGCATGAAAGAGCAACACAGAAACATGATCACCCTACTCACTTACACGGGTCTGAGAACGGGTGAGATTTGTGGGTTAGCCTGGGAAGATGTCGATTTTGAGAACAAGCAACTCACCATTCGTAGAGCAACCTTTGAGGCTCGCGGGTTGAAAACACCCAAAACGGATCGTGAACGAACGATTGATTTAATGCCTCCTGCATTTGAGGCTTTGAAAGCGCAGATGAAATTGAGTGCCTTCTATCCCAAAAAAGACCATGAAGTTGAATTGGCTGATAAGACTGTCCGTATCGATAACATTCGTTTTGTCTTCAACCCGAAGGCGACAGAAAATCTCAATGCGAAAACGCCCTATGATTATTTTAGTAAGACGTCACCAAATAAGATGTGGAGGAATATTTGCATTCGTGCCGGTATCCCTTACCGCAATGTTTATCAACTGCGCCACACTTATGCGTCGTGGATGTTGAGTTACGCGAACGTGAACATTGCGTATCTCGCAAAGCAAATGGGACACAGTAACTTTTTAATGATCGCCAATATCTATGGGAAATGGATGGAGAACAAAAACGCTTCGGAAAGTGAAAAGGCCTGGGAAGCGTTGAAGAAAGTGAGTTCTGATAAGTAGACAAAAGCTTCGCGAGTCCGCTCCTTTGGATAAGTTGATCGATTGGGGTGAACAATACAGCAGGAGCGATGATCCCATTTCTACCCAAAATTTTTTTATAAATTTGTATAAAAGATTGTTTTATATAGGTGATTTTAAATTTTCAACATTGCGCTCGATATGATGTATATGGAAGAAGAGCAGATGAATTGGGCGATGAAAGGCATGTCAGATGACGATAAAACGCTTGATTGTAACGGCACTGAACTGAAAAAAGGTGACGACGTAACGGTCATCAAAGACCTCCCCGTTCGAGGTACAAACCAAGTCATCAAACAAGGCACGGTCATACGTGGCATAAGCCTTGGCGACGATCCGAAGCTGGTTTCTGGTAAGGCAAATGGCGGTCAATCAATGTACGTTATCGCGGAATATTGCCGTAAAAAATAGTCATTGTTTTAGTGAGATTTAAGAGAGGCGCTCAGATTATTAGAGCGCCTTTTTTTTATCGGAAAAATGGGCTGAATTTGGCCAGTTTGACCCCAAAAAGCCCCAAAAACGCCCCAAAGACTAAAATTGGTCTTACCGACTGCCCCAAAGAATCGTGATAATTTTTTTTCTGTGGGTCATTACGTCTAAGTGATTGATAATATTGAACTAAAAAAGAACAAAGGTTCCGATGAATGCACGTAAATTTGTCCTAAATCCTGCTAATAAAGTGAGCAAATTTATTCAATTGTCCCATGTGCTTGTAATCAAAAAGCCCCAAAAGCCCCAAAAACGCCCCAAAGCCTAAAATTGGTCTTACCAATCGCCCCAAAAGCATATCTTGATTTAATGTATCTCTAGGCTCATAATTTGAATTCACTGGCAAAATCCAGTGACGGGATTGGTCCCCCGCTTTGGAGTTAAATCTCTTGCATCGGTGTGTATACGCCAGCTCTTGCTGGTTTTTTTACGCACAGAATCCGCACATCTGTATTATGGTGGGCTGGATTGGGCAGCTTAGGCTGGCCGCTTCCGATGCAGCGGTAGGACCAACCCAGTTCAGTCCGCCACCAAAGTTTGGTCCCTTTGAGTGGTCAATGTTCAATCTCATTGCATCGGAGGCATTTATGCCGAACAATCATCAAGTCATTGTCCCTTTCTACGGTTCTAATCTATTGGTCGTTGAGTACAACAACGAACCTTACATACCAATGAAACCCATTGTCGAAGGCATCGGTTTAAATTGGAAAACACAGTATAGAAAGTTAACTGGGAACTCCGAACGCTGGACTATGGTCATAATGACCATGGTTGCTTCTGATAACAAACCTCGTGAACGTATCTGCATCCCACTTCGAAAACTCTTTGGTTGGCTCCAAACACTGCAACCTAATCGAATACGTAGAGAAATTCGCGAAAAAGTCATCCAATACCAAACCGAATGTGACGATGTTCTCTGGCGACACTGGAATCAAGAAACCAACCAACTCCCTCCCTCAAGTCCTATCTCCACTACTACCAAACTTTTAATGACATTAGAAAACGGCCGTGTGATCGGTGTTATTCCAGTTGGCAATGACGTAACGGTCTTTGAGCGTTCAAAGCTTCCTGAGCTGCTGAATGAGCCTGGATATTTTTCTATTGAGGACTATGCAAGAATTGCCGAAACTGCAAATTGTAGATTGGCTGAATTATTATCTGCAAAGAGAAATAATCGCTGAATATTGTCGTAAGAAGTCGTTATTATTTTTCGTGAAGATTTAAAAGAGGCGCTCAAATTATTGGAGCGCCTTTTTTGACCGATGAGGTATATTTACACAATTATGTTGGGAAAGGGTTATAATTAAACTTAGTGTAATAGCCCCCTGAAAATTTCTTTGTGTCAGCATTTCTAATTAAATACCAATAATTATTGAGAGCATCGGCGGGATGAGGGAAATAATTAAGACACTGCTCTGTAAAACAAGAACATTCACTCAAAAGCTCATATTGTTTGTTATCTACAGTAAAATAACCAATCCACTTTCCTTTATACTGTAGAGACCCCCAGTATCCTTTTAACTCTATATAATCCCCGTTACTCCAATTGGCCCAATCCCACTCTGTACCCTTATCATTCGCACATAATAAATGGGTTGTAACCAGCGTGTTAGCCTGAACGAAAAAAGTAAATATTATTGACACAACGATTAAAATGATTTTTAGCATAAAAAGATTATTAAAAACAATAATGTAGATAATTTTATACAAAAATTTTTTTCAATTAAATACATTTTATGGAGAATCATTTAGAAAGCAGGTCAGTTTAGCATTGCGCTCAACTACACTTTGCACTTAAAGCTGGTCTTGATACAGCGTTACGCATCACGCTCAATCTAAGTTTGACTGATTACCTCATAAATCTCTTTTGAGGTGGTGGTGGCCATACACCCCGAAAAATTTTTATTTCACGAGCAGTTGCCTCGTTTGCTAACTTGAAGGATCCAGAAGAACCTATCTCATTGTTTTATATAGATGGTTTTGAGATCCTTTTTAAGCTTTCATCATCACAGGGGCATTAAACGACGATAGCGAAACTCCATGCCCCCACAATCTAAACCAGTATGTCTTCTTGATAGGTAACATCTCTCATATAAACTTCTCAAATTCGAACTTGCCCAACTTGGTGACAAACCTAATCGTTCAGAAATAAGTTACACTGTCACCCACCCTCTACTCTATCAATTCCAAGGACACGTATTTGTGTTTTGATCAGCTTCAACCCGTCATTTGGTGAGGCGCGAGTTGTACATTAGCCACTAAATTGAGACTTTTATCACACTTTGAGCCTAGTAATATTGTCCATAGCGATTAAATTTTGAATAGCGGTTAATCATTGATTTAACTCGCGATTGTAAAGAGGAAGTTTTTTTGAAAATCAGGTATATAACAGGTTCACCAGCAATTTTTTAACCACAAATGATAAGCTTTGAGTGCTTCTGATTTCTGCAGCTCTATGTGCGTGTGGATATACGCTTGATCCATTTTGCCCTTCGCATGATTCAATAAGGTCTCTGCAACCAGGTAATCAATGCCAATATCGGCCCACACGGTGCGCGCTAACTTTCTTAAATCGTGTGCGGTCCAGTGGCCATGCGCGATGGCTCTGAGCATATGATTGGCCACCGAGCTGAATACTGGCCTCGGATATAGCTGAAGGGGGTTCAATACCCGCTTTCACGGGGAAAAAACATTAATAAATGATTAGTTTAACGGCACCAATATTTATCAGAATTGACCGATGCAATAGCTAACCCCAAATTCGGGGTTAGCTCCGATCAAGCGACACAATGGTCGCCTCATTTGCAATATCACAATAAAAGGAGCACTCTCACTTCTTGAAATTGAAGTCTCCAAACCCCCAGATAATGTGGCTTTGATATTTGTCCAAAAATTCTTCCCCACCTTTTAGAGCGGCTTCAATACGCGCCTCTAAATCTTCGGGCTTTTTACTGTCACGGAGGAAAAACTTTGTCTGAGGCCTTTCAAATGAATCCGCAGCAATCAACGCTTCCTTACCATCATCCATAAAAGCAAGGATCTGACCCAACGTGTAGATATAATCACTGGAGACATGACCAACAAACTTATCTATATCAATGGCTGGCATTGCTTTGACTACATAACCATCACGCTTTTTCGTTTCAAAATTTAAAACGATACACAATCCCGTGTTGTTGGTCATCAAACCCACTTTATCAAATGCAGCTGCACCTACTCTCCCTGCTCGCCACGAATAGACAATTTGCTTCCGTCGATCAAAGTATACTTCTGCATCACGAGGTTTTAGTAGAAAGAAGGCCCAAAAAAAGAGAGTGACTCCATAGAGCCCTCCGAATACAGCTATATATAATATAAACTCCTTAAGCTCACCGTTGCCAAAAGTGGCTAACGCCTTCATATGGGTGAAAATTGTTATCGAGCCTTCTTTATCTGTATAAACTTTATACCCTTGAATTTGTTTTAAGCTACGCTGAATAATCTTTTGATAATCATTGTATTTTTTAATATCTCCATTCTTTTTTGCTTCAATTGAATATTCAGTAAATTCGGCTACACTGTTTTTATGATACTTTATCATATCAGCAGCATCCTCCTTACTGTAAGAGAAGCGGGGTTGAGCATTCACCATCATAATAGCCGAAAAAACGGTGAACATTATTAGTAAAGGAATAAGAACAAAGTTTCGACGCAAGTGAGAGCCCGTGCGTAGAGTAAGTACATCATCACTTACAGACGAAATCGGCTCCTTAGGGTCTTCTTCTTCGATATCAATTTGTACTTCTTTTCGAAGATCTGGCCAATAGTACGCAAAAGGGGTTCCTCGGAACATGGATAATTGCATTGAAAATATACTCATTTACAAGAGCACCTCTAATAGGTTATCAATTATTTCATATTTGTTATCATTCATTCCTATCCTACCATAACTTTTTATTTCGAAATTCTAAAACTAAAGGCTCATGGATAAGTTTTAATATAGAAAATCCATATAGATTCGCTTGAACTTTTCAGATTAGTGACTGAGTCCAAAATAAAATGCGGACTTGAAGCATCTAATGCTTAGTTACTCTTTTAGATTGCGATATAATTTAGGAAGAATATGTTCGTGTTCTAGAATGTCTTTTAGTCTTTCTTCGAATGGTTCCGGTTTCTTATCAGTGAAAAAATATGTTTTAGGCTGATTTCTATTAAAGCTATCTCCAGTAATAAGTGAGCTTTTACCAAATTCCATAAAGTTGAATATTTGCTGAAGAAAATAGTTATTCCCTTCTTCTGAATTAAGAAATACACCACCTGTCGGTTGCACTTTCATACGGATCAGATCATAATTTCCGTGATCATTCCTTTTATCTCCATAAAGGTATAAAACAACACCTGTACTTTTCTCTAAAAATCCCAAATTCTCAAACCGGCATGCTGCTAAACGACCTAGAACCCACGTATAAACAATTTTCCGCCTACGATCAAAATAAATATCAGCGGGCCTTGGCGATTTTATAAAGAAGAGAGTTAAGTAAAATGTAAAAATTGATATGATAGCTATAGTAATTAAATTATTTTTTACAGCCTCACGGTGACCTTCGTTAGCATATAAATACACTGTTTTTAAGTAATTGATAATTGAATATTTTTTATTTTCTCCGAATAAACCTTTAAAATAGTTAAGACTATTAGTATCAAATTCATCAAAATAAATACCACTTTTTTTCATTTCTTCATATTCAATTAGTTTTTCTTTCGCATAAGAAATATTATTTGAGTTTAATCCTATATTACTAACAGCATATATTAATATAATCCAAAAAGCTATAACAAACGGAATTATATATACAGAGCGTATATTATACCTGTGTTCACGAACACAAAGTATGTCATCTGTAACACGCATAAATGGCTCAAGTGGCTCTTCTTCGGGCTCTATATTTTTTTTCTGTAAAAAGAAGTCTCTGCCATTAATAAGTTTTTGAGCATATTTGGATCTAATGAATAACTTATCATTATTAATCATAAATATCTCTCATAATCCGCAAGTTCGCCGTCTATCATATCAAGGTAAGTTTTCTGCTTTTTAGGCTTCTCTGATGTATGGGTAGTTGAGAGCTTCATATGCTTCTTTACAAGCCTTAATAATTTCTTCATTTCTCTTCTGTTTTGACCACCCGTTAATACATTCACAATACCACTCATCTTCCAAAGTAGTAAATTCCCCCAAAAAACCTGGATAATCTAGTCGAACATTTGCAGCACAGATCTTCGACACCGCTGATTCAGGTAAAAGATACCCTTTTGTCACTTCATCGGTTATTACTTTTACATAACCCTCAATAGCCGCTTCATCGCTTGGACGAGTAATACTTAACTCAGCTAGAACACGGTTGAAATAATCATCAGCTTCGAATTCGTTCACGGGCTTAAGTAAAGTGGCCAGAATCGCTAGATTTTCTGTTTCGAGACCTTGTTCAAGTAAGCTCATTGCCCACGAAATTTTAAACTCGCTTCCACCAGCACACATTGCTACTTGTCCAAGCATTTTATAGGTCTCGATATTTTGTGATTCACTTAGCATTGTTTTTAAGCCTAACATCTTTAGTAACAGACAGTCTCGTTTTTCCACCTACTCTACTTTCGCTTAATTTAACATAAGCCAATAAAAATTAAAGAAAATATATCGAGATTTTTACTCTATCCTCATATAAAGTGCGCCGGCCTATTAGCAGGTCTTTAGACATTTATTGGTTAGGGGACAAACCTAATTTGGTTCATTTGGGATTATATTTTTTATCTCGAAGGTGTGACTATTCGATCTTGTATAAAAGCCATATGTGAATAGATACTCAAAAGGCAGGGTATCTGCCCTGCCTTTCTCATTACTTATACCAACCATCAGCGAGCACTTCTGCTTGCTCTAAAACCAGCTTGATGGCTTCTTCAGCCTCATCTGGCGGGTACTTCCAGCGGCGCAAAAGCCGGCGTACTAAATTACGCATGCGGGCCCGAACGCTTTCTCGCTTTTGCCAATCAACGGAGGCTGATTTGCGCAGTTGTATGGTTAATTCAATGGCCAATTGACGAAGGTTATCATCACCTAACACTCGTACCGATGCTTCATTCGCAACCAATGCTCGATAAAAAGCGATTTCATCCGCTGACAGGTTCAGCCCTGCCGCCATCTCAGCGTCAGCAGCCATCTCTTTAGCCCATTTAATTAACTCTTCAATGACCTGTGCAGTTTCGATACTACGGTTATGGTATTTGTTTAGCGTCGTTAGAATGCGATCTGAGTATTTCTTTTCCTGCACCACATCATTTTTCATTCGTGCTTTGACTTCATCGCGCAAGAGCTTTTCAAGCAATTCTACCGCAAGGTTTTTCTCTTTTAGGTTCTTTACATCTTCTAAGAACTCGTCAGAAAGCAATCCGATATTCGGTTTATCTAACCCCACCATCGAGAAAATGTCATCCACACCATTAGCAATAATGGCATTATCTAAAATTTGCTTTAACGCACTGTTACGCTGTTCATCAGTGCGTTTTTTATCAACCGTTGAGTGCTTAACAAACGCCGTCTTAATCGCAGAATAAAAGGCTATCTCATTTTTATAGCCTTGGGTTTCATCCATGGTATTACACAGCGAATAGGCTTTCGTCATTGCGGCCATCACATCTAGGAACCGACGCTTGCCATCGCGCACTTCCTTGCCATTGCTATCGATATGTGACAAACCTGATAAATGATTTACCGCGCCCGGCAGCAAACGTAAAGCCTCGGTTTCAAAGTTAGGACGGTAGTTAAATACCCTGTCATCAACTGGCGTAGCAAACATCCCGCGAACAATATCAATCTTTTCCATCAAGACAGCGAAAGCTTCAGCAGTATCAACGGTTGGTTGCCCTTTACCATGGCTGTTTGTGTACGTTTTCAGGGCGTTTTTAAGTTCACTGGCGATGCCAATATAATCGACAACAAGACCGCCGGGTTTATCTTTAAAAACACGGTTAACACGAGCAATGGCCTGCATAAGGTTATGCCCTTTCATTGGCTTGTCGATGTACATGGTATGGCAGCATGGGGCATCAAAGCCGGTTAACCACATATCTCGTACAATCACTAACTTCAGCTCATCATTGGTGTCTTTATAGCGTTTTTCAAACAGCTTTTTTGTTTTTTTATCATGAATATGAGGCTGCATTTTTTCTTTATCAGAAGCAGAGCCAGTCATGACAATTTTAATAGCACCCTGATTAGGATCATCGCTGTGCCATTCAGGTTTGATCGCTACAATCGCGTTATATAAATCGACACATATTTCGCGACTCATTGCAACAATCATCGCTTTACCAGGAAACGTTTCAGTACGAGTGGTGAAATGTGCCACTAAGTCTTGAGCAACCTGTTTGATACGAGGCTCTGCACCAACGAGCTTTTCTAGCGTTGCCCATTGCGACTTAATTTTTTCACGCGTTTCTGTTTCATCTTCCTCGCTGATCTCATCGTCAATTTGATCGTTAAGGTTTTCAATTTCAGCTTGGTTGATATCAAGCTTTGCTAGGCGCGATTCATAATAAATGGGTACCGTAGCACCATCATCGACAGCATCTTGAATATCGTATATAGAGACATATTCACCAAACACACCACGCGTGTCTTTGTCATCAACGGCAATGGGTGTACCCGTAAAGCCAATGAAAGACGCATTAGGCAGTGCATCACGCATGTATTTCGAATACCCAAACACATACTTAGAATCTATCACATTATTATCATCATCTTTGATTGATACTAACTTGGATTTGTTACCATATTGACTGCGGTGCGCTTCATCCGATACCACCACAATATTGGCTCGCTCAGATAAAACGGGATGCTCTGTTTCATCTGCCAATAACGCAAATTTTTGAATCGTGGTGAAGATGATGCCGCCTGATTGACGGTTGAGTAGCAAATCCCGCAATTCCTCACGATCATCTGCTTGCTGAGGAATTTGCTTTAGCGTCTCGCTCGCCATACTGAAGGTATTGTAAAGTTGGCCATCTAAGTCATTTCGGTCGGTAACCACAACGATGGTTGGATTATTCATCGCGGGTTGCTGCAATAACTTACTGGCATAACAAACCATAGAGATACTTTTGCCGCTGCCTTGAGTATGCCAAACCACACCAGCTTTACCGCTACCGGATTTGATGTTTTCTAAACCCTTCGTTGCTTGAACTTGATACTTCCCAACACTTTCAGCCACCATTGGTAAATCATCCCCCCCCTGTTTTGCTTTAACGGTCGCTTCTACCGCAGCACGAACAGCATGAAACTGGTGATAACCTGCAATTTTTTTAATAATTTTGTCATGGTCGGTTTCAAACAAGATGAAATAGCGAATGTAATCTAAAAGCAAATCCGGTCTAAAGAACCCGCGTACCATGGTTTCTAACTGAAACTCTAACAGTGGTTTATCATCTTCACCTGTAACGGTTTTCCACGGTAAAAATCGTTCTTGATTTGCCGTTAATGACCCCACTTTGGCAATGACACCATCACTAATCACCAAGGCTTCATTAAATACAAATAGATCCGATATTTCTTCTTTGTAGGTTTGAAGCTGGTTATAAGCATTCCAAATATCAGAATGCGTCTTAACTGGATTTTTTAGCTCGATAACCGCAATAGGCAAACCATTAATGAACACCACGATATCCGGGCGACGGTTGCCCTTTTTACCTGTAATAGTGAACTGATTGACAACCAAAAACTCGTTGTTATTTGGATTGGTAAAGTCCATTAAACGCGCATGAGTGTGCTTAGTCTTTGTTTCCAACTGACCAGTTTCCCCGTCTTCATACACGGGGTACTCAACAGGCACGCCTTCAATCAGGTATTTATGGAAAACTCGGTTGCTTTTAATCAGAACTGGCGTATCCGGTGTACTCACCGTGCTCACCACCACAGCCAAGCTTTCTTGTGGTAGCTCAGGGTTCAGTACTTCTAAACGCTCCAGTAAGCGTTGTTTCAGCACGACTTGGTGATAATCGTCACGTTCAGGTGTATCACCGTCAGGGGCGATATCGTAGCCATTTTTATAGAGGTAACCTTGGTCTACGAACCAATCAAGACAGAGCTGTTCTAGTTGGTGTTCTGTAATCATGACCACTATCTCCCTTATTATTGATTCCAAGCACGATGAATCAAGCAACCATAAACAGACCGAGCAGTACATTTTTGCTCAGGATGCGCCTTAAGCGTTTCTATGATCATTTCTACTCGGGTTGCCATTAGACAGCCTCAACCACTTGTTCTCTTGTATCTAAATCAAGTAGCCATGGGAGCGGCTCAACTAATGGTTTGCTTGCCTCTAATTCGATTTCGCCCGAAAGCAATTTAGGAAGTAAGGTGTCGCGCAAGTCTTCAAGAACAGTATTTTGAGCGTTATTCTTTGCTGCCATACCCACGAGATTACTTGCTACAACACTGTACTTTTCGAGAAGCTCTCGTGGTGGCGTCAAGATCTTAACCTTGCGAAGCTCAGCTTGTTTAATGCCCAAGGCAGTTGTACCTGAAGCTCGACCTTCCATATCTGACTTTGCTTTTGTTGTTTGGAGCCAGTTAAACAAGAACTCTGGACTGCAAACATCACTGTTAGCTCTAAGACCGTAAAGTCGTTGGCTTAAGCAAAAATCTTGTGAACCATCAAAGAAGTACAGTTCACCCATCGGTGCTTCAGACGTCATGATGATGTCACCTTTGATAAGAGGCTCTTTCATCCATTTCTTATATGTAACTTCATCGATAAAACGGATTGTGTCTGGGCGAACAATCTTCTTGGACTTAATATTTTTTGCCGAGATCGCTGGATAACCCTCTTCAACCCAGTCACTACCGAGCTTTTTAGGTGTTTTTCCACGATGGTCGATAATCATAGATGTATGGCTATCTAAAGTTCCAACTTCCCAACCTTCTGGTATCAAACCCAACTCAGATTCAACGAGCTTTTCTGGGAATAGCGAGGCAGTAGCCGCATCCATACCCTCTGGTTGCTCGCCATTCATCTTGGCTTTGACAGGATCGAAGTCGACAAACCATGACTTAAAGATGGCTTGAGCCATTTGTTCTAGTATTTGATTAGTGCTAGTGTTAACTGAAGCTTTATCATCTAGACATTTCAGTATGTTAGCTATTCTCTCCTGTTCTTCAATTGGAGGCAAAGGTAGCGTCAAACGACTAATCATATCGTTGTTTAGACTAGCTCTTGTTGATAATGTCGAGAATGCGAGCATACTAGTTCTGAAGCGTGGGCTTCTAAAATAGTAAGCGACAAATTCTGGGTGCACTTCATAAGAAGTACCTTCCTTGGGACGTAGTCGTTTGGTAAACCCGTTAAAAGTAGCGTTTTCGTAGTCTTTTAAAGCTACGCTACTCATACCAAGCTCATGCATTGTTTCGCTTGTCCGAGTAAGGAAGACATCACCTCTCTTTATCGAACCATTTGCGCGCTCCTTTTCTGAAGACTCAACCAACTGAGATAATTCTTCAGGAACAAAATAATTACCAAAGACTTCTTTAAAACTTAGAAACGGGTAACCACTACCAAATGCACTTGCTGGTTTTGATAGACCCGAACGGATATCGTAAATATCAGCTAAGGATACCTCAGGCCATTTAGATGTCATAACCCAACCCCGCTAGGTTCTTCTTGATCTCAGCTTCTAGCGTTGCTGACTCAGCAAATTGCTCACTCAATTTAGTTGTTAGCGTTGCCATCTTCTCACCGAATGGAATGCCATCGTCTAGCTCTTCAGTAGCGCCAACATAACGTCCCGGAGTTAATACAAAATCGTGCTTGGTGATTTCTTCAAGGGTTGCTGATTTACAGAAGCCTGCTTGGTCTTCATAAACGATGCCATTTACTTCT
This sequence comes from Vibrio azureus, assembly GCF_002849855.1. Taxonomy (NCBI): domain Bacteria; kingdom Pseudomonadati; phylum Pseudomonadota; class Gammaproteobacteria; order Vibrionales; family Vibrionaceae; genus Vibrio; species Vibrio azureus. Next base: position 825,283 of record NZ_CP018617.1, on the reverse strand, counting down.
GCTCCAGTTTTCCACGCATGGTAAAGATCAGCGACTTTCTGAATATCATCGCGGGTGAAATCACGCAGTACACGATCTTTCATGTAGCCAAGGTTACGCGCATCAATAAACAGCACTTCACCTTTGCGATCACGCAGTTTGCGACCCGCTTTATCGGTGCGAGCGGTTTTGTTCTTGGTTAGGAACCAGATACATGCTGGGATTTGGGTATTGGTAAACAGCTGACCCGGCAGTGCCACCATGCATTCCACTAAATCGTTTTCAATTAAGGAAGCACGGATTTCACCTTCATTATTGGTACTGGAGCTCATCGAACCGTTGGCAAGTAACAAGGCTTGCGAGCCATCCGGTGCAAGGTGATAAAGCATGTGCTGCATCCACGCAAAGTTCGCATTACCTGAAGGCGGATTGCCGTAGATCCAACGGGGATCGTTATCATCAACACCTGTGTTCCACTCTTTCATGTTGAACGGTGGGTTCGCCATGATGAAATCAGCACGAAGATCAGGGTGCTGGTCATTGGTGTAAGTGCTGGCAGGCTCTTTACCGAAGTCGTAATCCAAACCACGGATCGCCATGTTCATCGCCGCGAGCTGCCATGTGGTGTGGTTGTATTCCTGACCGTAGATAGAGATCTTCTGCTTTTGCGTTAGCGAGTCGAGTTCTTTTTGATTTGCTCTACGCTCGATAAACTTCTCCGATTGCACAAAGAAACCGCCGCTACCCATTGCAGGGTCATAGACGCGACCTTCAAACGGTTCAATCATTTCAACAATCAGCGATACGATGGATGCTGGCGTATAGAACTGACCACCTTTTTTACCCTCAGCCAGTGCAAACTGACCAAGCATGTATTCATATACGTGACCAAGGATGTCTTTACTGTTTAGGTCTGCATGAACAAACGGAATAGTGGCAATCAAGTTGATTAGCTCATTCAGCTTCGCTTGGTCAATCTTCAAAGCAGAGTAGGATTTGTTCAGTACGCCTTTCAGTTTCGGGTTGTCGCGCTCGATACCTTCAAGTGCGTTATCAATTAGGTGACCAACAGAAGTGATTTTCTTGGTGACTTTTTGCTGATTTGGGCCGTCAATCTCAAGGTCGGCACCACCAATAGCTATAGGTGCATTATCTTGCAAGAACTGCCAGCGAGACTCTGTTGGCAGCCAGAACACGTTCTTCTCGGTGTAGAAGTCGCGAACCTCTAGTTCATTAGCAATCTCTTCAGCCAGTTCTTCTTAAGAGAAGTCGGCTGGATCTAGGTAGTATTCGTGATCTGGGTTAGCAAGGTCAGCTTTGATTTCATCCTGACGCAACTTAAACGCATCAGAAACGTATTTAACGAAGATTAGACCTAACACTGCATGCTTGTACTGTGCCGCATCGAGCGTTGAGCGCAGCTTTTCTGCTGCTGTCCAGAGCTTACTTTCAAGCTCTTTCAGGAATAGTTGTTCTTGTTGGTTCATTTGAGTTTACTTAATATGCAACAATGCACACATAATAGCACTCAGCTTTCGATTTACTTTGATTTATGTCTATTTGATCGTGGTTTTTATGAAGTAAAGAGTACACCAAGGTAGCTTGGAACAAAGGTAAGCGAGTTGGTCAGAAGAAAGCGTTCAAATTAAAGGTATTTGGCGGATTCGAATTCGCTTAGAGCTTGAAGAGCGCTTATTTAAGTTGGCGCTGTTCAATCTTGCCATTGATAGCAAGCTAAGGTCTTGTGACCTGCAAAACCACAAAGTGCAAGATATCAGCCGCAGTGGCTGTGTGATGCCGAGAGCCATCGTGACACAGCAGAAGACTTCCTTCTCCCCTGCCCACGCCGTGAGACACCCGATTTCATACCATTTCTACACCACGCTAGTGAGCCGCTGGGTGAGCAATACCAGCTTAGACAAAACGCAATGCGCATATATTCCACACATCGTACCAAATATTCTTTGATCTACGTTAAGAATAAGCATCTTAGGACTATTTGTTCAATTGCACATTATACTAAATTATCAATTACTAATTAAAGCCTTAGTGTCGAGATTGAAGATGCACTAAGGATTTCGGTGAGTTGTGAGACGTGAGGAACCACCATGCAATGCCCCTTAATCAGGGGTCAGTTTTAGTGAACCACGACAACCCCAAATATGGGTTCTTATGTAATGAATCAAAAAATACTGCATTCTTCACTGTTTCCTTTTAATGCATTCACTATGATTAACCTGTTGATATTAAACACTTTGCGATATTTAGTAATGGGAGTAAAATGAACTTTAATCAAACCACAGTATTGGCTTTCTTTGAGCCCTCCAAGGTTAGTTACGAGATCCCTGTATACCAGCGGGCTTATGCTTGGGGAGAGAACAACTGGAATGAATTCTTGTCAGATCTTTATGAGCAAGTAGATGGGGAAAACAATTATTTTTTCGGGAATATTCTTCTTGAATGCGTTGAAAAGAACAAGTTATACGAAATCATTGACGGCCAGCAAAGGGTCACTACCATTACTATATTTGTTCGCTCTCTGCTCAATGTATTAAAGACACGAAATGACCTGTCAGAGCATGATTTTGACATTGATGACACTGAAGAAGCCTTCATCAGAGATAAAAATATTAAACTTCGCCCAGTTGAATATGATCGAAGTTGTTATGACTGCCTAATTGTCGAAAATCACGATCAGTTTGATGCCTATTCTCCATCACAAAAGAAACTACTTGAAGCGAAAGCATACTTCACTAAACAACTTTCTAAACTTGATACCGCACGTCTTGTAAGCATCCAGGAGAAGCTTGAAAATACCGACCTTACCATCATCGAATTGGAGGGTAAGAAGGATGCGGCTCTGATGTTTGAACTGGAAAATAATAGAGGCAAAGAATTGACCAATATGGAAAAGGTCAAATCGTATTTCATGTATCAGATGTACGTGAATAGCCCTGCTGATGATGTTGATAACAATATCGAATTTGTATCGAACATATTTAAACGCATTTATCAGGTGATCAACAACATAGAACGTATTAATGAAGATAGTGTGCTGATTTACCACAACAATGCCTATATCAAGGGGTATGCCTACCGTACTCTGGATGACTTGAAGGAAGCTTTCCGTGACAAAGATGACAAGGTTACCTGGATAAAAGAGTACGTTCGAAGTTTAAACGATTCATTCGTGGCCATAGATAAGTTACAACATGAAGAGAGTTTGTATGCGAAAAGACTGTTTAAACTTGGGATCCCCGCGTACATTTACCCATTCATTATTAAGGGCTACCGTTATAACCCTTCAGATCTCCCAACTCTTTTCCGCATTCTTGAAGTGATAACCTTTAGGGCTAAGCTCATCAATAGTCGGGCAAATATCCAAGAGCGTCTCAATGAAATTCTGCTCTCCTACGATGGCAACAATGCTGTCTTATCAGAAAAAATAACAAGTAAGCTCAACGATATATGGTATTGGAGTGATACAAATACGAAGAACTATCTACATGGCGGGATGTACGGAAATAATGTACTAAGCTACCTGCTTTGGAGCTATGAGAGTTATCTTCAGGGAGCGGGATATTCAGTCGAAGGGTTCAAGATTACTAACCAACAAATTGAACATATAGCACCGCGCACACCTACTGATGGGAATCCTATCGAAATAGGATATGAACTCAATGAGCAGGGTGAATATTCCGAAGACTTTAGCTCTGAATACCTCAATTGTCTTGGTAACTTGATGCTTATATCAGGGTCGCACAATGCGTCCATCGGAAACAAACCATTTGCTGATAAATTAATGTCTTACATAAAGAACCCAATTCTCAACCAACAAGCTGAGATTGCTTCTTTTGTTAAAGATAGCGAGGCCCCAATGTGGGATTGTGAAGCAATAAATGAACGGCATAACAAAATCGTCGACTTTGCGATCACTGAATGGTCATTTAGGTAAAGGGTAACCAGACACTATCCAGAGTCGATTGAGACTGGATAGTGGCAACATGCGGTTCATATATTTAGCAAAGTTATGAAGTAGAACAAGCGAACTGATTTTCAGATATTCACCCTGTGATTTTGTACCTAATGATTTAAAAATATCGATAGTAGATTAAACCTCACAACCCGCCAAACATTCCCTATGATTCATCACTGAGTAAGACGTTATGGTTATGGCTAAGTCTGAATTCAATTGACGACTTCACACACCAAATAAAAGAATGAATTACCTACGGCGCTTTGTTCTCTTCATTGATTACGGGCACACCTAGAGTCGCTAAATGGTTTAATACTTCTCTAGCACCAAAATACCAATCAGAGAGTGACACTAACTCCCCTTTTACATCGCTGAGTTTGACTCTTTCATCGATGTCAGTATTCTCTTTACCTTCTTTTTGTGGGCAAATAATAATACTTTGAGTAGTTGTAACACTCAGCGATTTATTCGTACCTCTTCTACCATTTCAATTGGTCATCATTACTAAAAAGATATAAAGATAACTTGACCAATCAAAAGGTCACTTTGACTAACCAAACACTCATAATGAAGGCATAAAGTGCATTAGGTAATGCACTTGGCAATTGCTTCGCCGTGAATGTGCGGAAATTAATGCACTATCACGGGCTTTGAATAAAGGAAGAAGCTTGGATGGTTGGCCAAGCCTGCTTTCACACTTTGAATTCAGACTTGACCGTAAGGCATTGTTCAATGATAAACAATTGTAGAACATGATTTTTTCAACAAAATTCTTTTAAATCCATTAAGCTAACAACAAAAATAAGAATAACAGACTTATTAGGCTAACAATGAAAAAAACAATGTTAATTACCCTTCTCAGCTTTGCGTTTTATGGTTGCGACAGTTCGTTGCAATTAAATGAAGCGAATGATGAGAAAGAGCTGACGTTACAAGAGCAATACCCCAAACGTACTTACGTAGGTGAACATAATTACTATGTTATGAAGTACAGCGATACCGATAATTTTAAACAAACGGCTGAAGGCTTGACCTACGTCTCTAGACTCTTTCCTCAGTATCACATTCAAAACGCTGACGAGTGGCCGAGAGAAGACATCGAGGATCCAAGCTCTTATGACTTACCACGCTTTCAATTTGCCTGGTCGACTGACGATAATCGATACAATTTAAGAATTTGGAGCATGAAAACGGACGGTACCGATTTGCGATTGGTCGTGCCTGAATCGGATGTTGATGGCATTGAGCTGATTAGACGCTCACCTAACTTGCGGTATGTTTCATGGGTTGATAGAGCAAGCTCAAAATATGTCTATGACCTAAAAACTCAACAACAGACACGTTTACCGGGTGGCGCTCGACCGGGGATGGTTTGGTCTTCAGACAGCCGCTATTTGTACTTTCAGACATCAAAAGTCAGTTCTAATTCAACGAGTGCTCGATGGGATTCTGAAACCGGCGAAATTACAGAATCGAATTTTGGTGTTGCTTTTGGCGCTGTTCTCAATGGCGATAACCTAACTTCGGTGGGTGCTACTGGTCTGTATAAAAGAAATATTAAAACCCTTGAAACAAAGAAGATTAGCATGAAACCAGGTCAAGAAATCATGCGATATGAGAGGTTAAAATTTCGCTCGGTTAGTCCAGGGGGCCGTTTTGCTTGGGGAACTAATATGGAAGCTGATTACTATTTCGATGTAGAAAAAGAAACTGTCGAAGAAATAAAAGATAAAAATTTTAGAAGACCATTGGTTTTTGGTAAGGATGCCAAATTTAGTGCGGGGGCTCGCCTATCTCCTCTTTATGTTGCCGACCGAGAGAAACAGCTAAATTGGCGCTGGAGGCCGCTTGGTAACGGCTCTACAGGGTTAAACTCAAATCTGAGCTTATATAATGCGTCAGCAAATAACGGTCTGTGGTTTAAGGATTAAGCGTTGCGTAGCCAACGTTAAATCCCAAGTGTTGCACAAGCCCCTCTCTAAGCAAGGTGTTATGGCCAAGCTTCTCAAACCTTGCCACCTGCACAAAATGAGGGCTTGGTTAGCAACACTTCTACGTCTTCTCTAAATCCCAATTTGTCCCTTAACTTTCTCTACAATGTTTATGACTTGTAAGAATAATGACCGTAAAAGCTATCAGAGGAATATTTGTTGTTACAGGGTTGAACGCTTCAATTAAAAGTTGAGGTTGCAACGCTGCGACCGCTAAGAGCAAGCCAATCAAAGCGATAATATTTAATAGTAGGACTACTCTAACTTTGTAAAAAAAGAAGAATATTACTCCCCACATAACCTCTGCAATCCCTGCCACTTTTATGAATATGTAAGTTATTTCCTCTCCAAAACCTACACTTCCTGAAATAAATTGTTCAAGCGGTGCTATCTGTATTAGCTTTGGAGCTAGACCATGATATAACCACGCAGAGGTAATTATGAACCTAGCGATTTGCACAGTAGTCATATGTTCTCCTTCAATTTGAGGTTTTTGCACCAAGCCACTTTGTCGTTAAGGATTACCATCAGCTTTTTTCTTTAGTTTTCTATCACGCCTGTTTTTTCTCCATTTTCTTCTTGACGCTTGATAATTATCTTTACAATACGCCTTAATGATATAAATAAAAGAACATCCCAGAAAGCAGAAAGCAAGGAAACCCAAAAATACACTTATGCATAATTCCTGAAACTTAAGGAATTCAGTATTTTCGAGTACCATACTATGCCTTATATTGGAGATCGTTATTGTTTCCTGACTACGACGCATCCAGTATCCGACAGATGCAAAGCCCAAAAATATCCCACCGCCCAGGTTAAATATTATTCTACTAGTACGATAAATAAAAAAATGAAATTTTTTTCGTGAGCGATAAATTTTTCTTTGAGTACTGAATTTCATTAAATGATGAGCTAAATAGCTGAATTAAATTGACTATAGAGAAAATAACACTTTTTCAGGTTTGAGAGCAACTAAATCATTCGTTTAAATGATATTAAAACTTTATACTTTCATTTCATATCAATCACTTATAATGTTAATATTTCAATAATTATATAGATTTAAATATCTTTATTTATCTTGAAATAAAATATGTCAATAACAAACATATCACCTGGAAAGAATGGGCTTGTTGCACCAAGGCCGTAAAGATGGATTAATAGACAATGCAACAAAAAACTGAAGAGTATTTAACCTCCATGGGTTGGAGTAGTGAACGTATGGTTGAATTGCCTGAAGAATATTCAGCCTATTCAATCAGTGATAATGCCAAAAGCATATTAAGGAATATATATGGACTCACTCTAATTAGTAAGACTGGTCAGAAGAGGCTTTTACGTCTAACGAGTAGGAATTTTGATTGCTCAAAAAGAGATATTCAGGAAATGATTGAGGATTATAAACTCCCTTTAGATTTATACCCAATTGGCTCGCTATCTGAATTAGGAGGTTACCTATATTTAGATAAAAATGGGGACTTTTATTACTTAGAGGGACAACTAATATTTTTGGGTTCAAATTTAGATGAGTTTATTGAAACGATGGTTTTCAATGAGAGGGATATGATCGGGATTGACGAGCCTGATCCTTGCTATTGTTTCAACTATCCAGAGGGCGTTGAAAGCAAATTAATACCCTCGCAAAGGTTAACTTATTACAATTCGAAAACGCCGGCCCCCTGGTTGTATGACACCGAATTAGGTCTTATTCCGTTGAAAACTGGTTTTTGGCAACGATTGAAGTCATTTCTAAGAATGACAAAGTGATTAAGGGTTTGTTAAGGAAAGCTGAGATCTTAGAGACACTCAGTGTCGGCTTATTACGACGTAACCGAAAATCTATAGAAATAGAAAGGGGCATGACCAAGTTAGCACCCTCTCAGCAAACAGGTCGTTGCTCTTTTTAATTTGAAGTAAAGCGTCATGTCTAGGGCACGTATCTTTTCTTATAACATTTTCGCCACGGCCTTTTCTTGCTCGTACCTTCCCTGTAACACCAGAGCCGCTGCATTGCGTTTATCGACCAAGTGCTTTACTAACTTGCTAAGAACAGGTTCGTATCTCTTAAAGCGTGAAAAGGTGACAGGCAAAGTTTGACAGAAGAAAGCAAAACGAGTTTCTTGGGTCCAGCCTATACGGCCGCCGTCGCAGCATGGGCAGGTTCTTCTGGCTCGGTTTTTGGCAATGTATTTACCGCTGCCATTACACTCTGGGCAAACTTGGCCAGACTGCTGCGTCGCTTCTGCAATAGCGGTCGACACGAGCGCGTGAAGTGCCTTTTCTGAGTATGGGCCACGCCATTTATCCATCAGGGTGTTCGCTTCCATTAGCGTTGCTTGATACAACTTATTAAGTGCTGTTTTATCTTGAAGGCACTCCACAAATAACACTAAGAATCCGATTGGCGATTCTTTCCATACTGCGCCGACGATGGCTAACTGCTCTTCGTGTGAAATGAGCCCTTTCCCACCGCACGATGGGTCGTAGTTCATCCCTTTTACGTTGAATTTGGCCAGTAGTCTTTCAATTTTCATTATGCTCTAGCCCCCATTGCAGCGACCCTTGCAAAAACCGATTTTTGATTAAACATGCTTGGATCGGGCCTTGTAATCTCATTGACAGGTTTTACATCCACTTTATCGGCTAAATATTGGGAATTTATTGCTGGTAATGCCCCTACTCTGACCCTTCTCTCACTCAGCGGTGAACGACTAACAAAATATGCTTGTGAGCCTCTAGCTGCATGACTTTCTTGATTGATTTCATGATCGTCGTTCCATCGCTCTTGATTCAAGTAGGTCGTTAGGTGAAGCCTGTCGAAACCAAATTGACGGTTGGCCTCCCGTGTTTCAATATCCTGACAAAGTATTTGGGTGAAGACCTCGGGAGGTTCACTTTGCGCTTTCACGATGCTTTTGAATTTTGCTAACGAGTTTTTCCTGGATTTTTTGGTTGGGAATACCGCCCAAAGTCGGTTAAAACAAGATTCAAGTTCAGCCGAACTTTTTTGTATATTTTTTTTAGGTTCTTTATGACTGGTTCTATGACTGATTCCGGGTGACACAGGATCACTAGGGTGGTGATCCTGTGACACTACCCCTGGTGATCGTGTGTCACTAGGGGGGGACAATTTGTCACCCCCTAAATGTAACTGATAAACATTGGTCGCATTGCCCTTTTCTCCCTTACGAATACGCACGGAAACCAACCCCATTTCTTCCAACGTTTTGATATGACGCATCACGGTTCGGCGGTCTACTTCGCACATATCAGCGATGTATTCATAAGATGGCCAACACACACCATTATCATTGGCGTTGTCTGCTAGCTTCAGCAAGACGAGTTTACGGGTCGCATTGCCGACTTTTAACTGCATGGCTTGAGCGGTAAGCAGCATACTCATCAGGCTTCCCTCCTCGCATTCAATGCAGAATTGTAATTTTGATAAGAAAGACTCATTGCACAAAGTTCTCTTGTTTTGCACATGATGTAGTGAAATAGATTTTGAGTATTGTTTGGTTTGTTTAAAGCCGAGGGGATTCTAAACAGATGTTGCCCTTGGCAATCTTCCTCTTCGAAGATTTTCATCTTGTGATAGGAACGTGAAATGTATTCTGCGATCTGTCCTTTAGTGGCCTCGCTGCGCCAAGCGACGACCGCGTTATGCATAACACTTTTTAAACTGGGTTGCATGGTTCCTCCCTTACTGGTTTTTTACCAGATTGTTGGTGAACATACTTCATGACCTAGATTGACTAAGTTGTATTTAGAAAATGTCAGGCCTTAACTTGTGTTTATCGTGATTCTAATTGACTCGCGAGCGCTGCTTTTTTATCGTCAGATAAGTTCCGCAATACTCCTTGCACGTAATAGGTACCTACTTGGTACATTAAACAATAAAGCATATGAACCGTAAAGGTCGTGTACCTTTTGAGTCCATGAAAATAAAATAGTTGTAGTGGTACATCACAAAGATCAGGCGAATAATGAAAACTATTGAAGAAGTCCGTTTACTAAATGCTCGCACATTACTTGCTCGGTATAAGACATTATCGGAGTTCGCCAATGTACTGGATCGTTCCGCTACTCAAATTAGTAGGGTGATGGGAAAAAATCCTACTAAGACAATTGGTTCAAAATTAGCTCGTCATATTGAAAGATGTACCAGTATGCAAACCGGCTGGCTAGACTTAGACCATTCAAGAGCAACAAACACTGTAGATCAAAAGGAAGCCTACTCTCCAACCACAACTCCAGTTCGCGAGGTTCCTATTATCTCTTGGGTTCAAGCCAGTATCTTTTGCTGTTCAGAGCCACAAGTTATACCGGCCAATTCTGAGATGATTTTTTGTCCAACATTAGGTGCATCGGAACGTACGTTTGCTTTGCGTGTTGTCGGGGATTCAATGACCAATCCATACGGCCGTAGTTATCCAGAGGGAACGATCATTTTTGTTGACCCACTCAAAGAAGCCTCAGTAGGTAAAAGAGTTTTAGCAAAAACAATCAAGGGACATACATTCAAACAGCTTGCAGAAAACGAGTATGGCGAGAAATATTTAAAGCCTCTCAACCCCTCTTACCGGCCAATACTAGAAGATGGGATTGAGGTTTGTGGTGTTGTCATAGGTAGCTATAATCCGGAATAGTTTGCTACAAGATTAATCGATAATTCTCGACCTTGTTCAAACTCTAGTTGTTAAACCTTATAAAGTATTGCTGTAACACCTACCCTCTTAACTCCCCAGTAACGTGTTCTAGCGTCACAAATGCCCTCATTTAGAAATTTTTCTACCCTACTTTCACTAATTAAAAAATCATTATCATGTAATTAGTTGAGTTGAAAAGACGCGTCATACTATGAACTTACAAGGCCCAAGTTAATTTCAATTTGGTATCTCAAAGATACAAATTAAATTTGCACTCTCAAGGTACTTAAATCAGTAGAAAGACTCCATGAGAGTTAATATCATGAAAAATGTATCAATTGTCCCATGTGTTTGTAATCAAAAAGCCCCAATTTTCGCTCTGTCCTTACACCTTCATCATCCTTCTATTCAGCATGTAAAAAAGCTTCAAGGTTAATCTAACAACTTTAAAACACCACTAACCTATTGATTTACCATTGATTTGGATAATAAAAAGCGGCATTATTCATTCTTTAAATGCGGATAATCTCAGTATAAAAAGTATTTTATGTATTGACACAATCTTGCATCAGAGTAAGCAGATGAAAATAGTACAGTATTTGGCACAAGACTTATTGGAAAGTGACTACGACTCGCGTATGACAGAAAACGTTGCACAGGATTTCTATTCCTATGTTCATAATCATACGAATTTCTTAGAAAAGGTTGATCCAACCTCTGCTAAAAAGGAACTAAATTATGTGTTAGCTGTAGAGGATGAATCAGAGAATATTTTAGGCTTTCGCTACTTTTACTGGGAGAAACCAATGAGTCGAATTCACTTTTTTGCAGTAGTGATGGATGAGTCAATCAAGCGTCAAGGATATGCGATAAAAACTCTCTTGGAAGGTGTGGCTATTGGAAATAAACTTGGTATTAATCGCTTTTATTTTACCATTAACTCTGAAAGGTCTACTGAACGTGATGGATTAGTCGCTGGTTACAAGCGCGTCTGTACGGAGTTAGTTGGCAAAGGAAATCAATTTGAGGTTATATATCCCGATAAAGGGTTTATTCTAAAATAATGCTTTACCGCGTTTTTTAAGCAAACAAGGACATTACAGCTTAACGTTACGCATCACTCTCAGTGGTTAAGCTCAATTTTCACCATTAAGCGGCTTGCCAGTGGTGGTGGCCATACGCCCCAAAAAATTTTTATTTCACGAGCAGTACCCGCGTTTGCAAACCTGTAGGATCCAGAAGAACCTATTTTAACTTACGGGATCATAAAGTATTAGACATATACGCTATCAATTAATACTTCAATGTGACATATTACAAGCCTATATTTTATATCTCATGGTTTTTCTAATGAATAAATGCCTCCTTGTATCTTTATGTCTTCTTGCTTCTAAAAGTATATACGCAAATCAAACACAACCTATTGATTGTTCATACCTTTCAGGGCAATGGACTGCTATAAACTCTTCTAGTTTAATAATGTATGTTACAGCCCCCCAACCTGGCTCTTGTGGTACAGACTGCACAACGTTAACTATGAGCTACTCATTAACGCCTGATGTAGAACATACCTCGAAAATCTACTGCCATGAGGGACAAGCAGGAGTCAGTAATAAAGGCCCAATGGTATTATCATTTGAAGGTGCGCAAGGTGGGCACTCTATTGGAACTTTTAATAGGCAGCTGAATTTACTATGGGCTGGCGTCTTACCAAAAGATAAAAACCGAAACTGGATACCTCAAATGGACAGTTACTGGTTCGAGAAAACTAAGAGCTAGATTATCAATACAAAAATGCCGTTCAAGTGACGGCATTACTTTTTGATAACTTATACTCACAGAACAATGAATAGACGTAAGTGTGTCAACTTCACATCGACTCAGTTGTCGTAATATTCAAATTGTCTAGATACTAATACATTCTTTCAATATGATTCTCTCGCTAAGATTTCGTCTTTTGTTTTCTGCGCATCAGCAATCTTTAAAATAGAGTGTTGCAAATTATCTGCGTACTTCATCCCTTTTTCACTCAAAAGCATATAGGATAGCCATGTTATTATTAAACTCTTTCTTTTCATAAGGCATAGAAGCTATTTAATTTTTAAAAAAATCTCTTCAATAATGAAGGAATCCGATTATCTCACTCCACCATTTTTTATCATCTGTCGGTATTTCATAATCGCAATCTTCAGGTTGGATACCGACATCTTTATAATATTTTGATGGAAATAATACATTAAAATCATCGATTGGCATGAGACAAAAAGGTGTACTTTGCCCTACGTAATTATCAAATTCATCAAACAATACGATATAACTTTTATTTTGTAAGGCTTGAATGAATGATAATGGTGTTGTTAAAGATACTGGTACAATTACTAGCTTCCACTTATGATCTGGACTTATTATAGTTCGAAAGTATTTATCATTTGGGAAAGAAACTGGAGATAATACAAGCCACCAAAATAGTAAAAATGCAAGGAAAGTTAGAGAGAGAAATTTTAAACATTTTTTAATCATAACTTGCTGATATCATTGCTCTTTAATCCATGATTGATATTATCATGAACCGATAAGCTTTATGAGTGTAATACTAGTTAAAACGAAGCTTATAATAGGCAAATGCCACTTATCGTATTATTTACTCTTCAGCGATTTTAAAACGACGATAGCGAAACTCCATGACCCCACAATCTAAACCAGTATGTCTTCTCGTTAGGTAACATCTCTCATATAAACTTCTCAAATTCGAACTTGCCCATCTTGGTGACAAACCTAATCGATCAGAAACAAGTTACACTGTCACCCACCCTCTACTCTATCAAATCCAAGGACACGTATTTGTGTGTTGATCAGCTTCAACCAATCATCTGGTGAGGCGCAAGTTGTACATTAGCCTCTAAATTGAGACTTTTATCACACTTTGAGCCTAGTAATATTGTCCACCGTGATTAAATTTTGAATAGCGGTTAATCATTGATTTAACTCGCGATTGTAAAGAGGAAGTTTTTTTGAAAATCAGGTATACAACAGGTTCACCAGCAATTTTTTAACCACAAATGATAAGCTTTGAGTGCTTCTGATTTCTGCAGCTCTATGTGCGTGTGGATATACGCTTGATCCATTTTGCCCTTCGCATGATTCAATAAGGTCTCTGCCCACAGGTAATCAATGCCGATATCTGTCCACAGGGTATGCGCTAACTCTCTTAAATCGTATGCGGTTTAGTAGCCATGCACGATCGCTCTGCTCATCTGATTGGCCACCCGTGATACTAACACCATATATAGCTGAAGGGTGTTCAATACCCGATTTCACGGGGAAAAAACATTAATAAATGTTTAGTTTAACGGCACCAAGATTTATCAGAATTGACCGATGCCATAGCTAACCCCAAATTCGGGGTTAGCGCCAATAGAGCAACACAGTGGTCGCCTCATTTGCAATATCACAATAAACAGAGGAGCAATCTCACTTCTTGAAATTGAAGTCTCCAAACCCCCAGATAATGTGACTTTGATATTTGTCCAAAAATTCTTCCCCACCTTTTAGAGCGGCTTCAATACGCGCCTCTAAATCTTCGGGCTTTTTACTGTCACGGAGGAAAAACTTTGTCTGAGGCCTTTCAAATGAATCTGCAGCAATCAACGCTTCCTTACCATCATCCATAAAAGCAAGGATCTGACCCAACGTGTAGATATAATCACTGGAGACATGACCAACAAAATTATCTATATCAATGGCTGGCATTGCTTTGACTACATAACCATCACGCTTTTTCGTTTCAAAATTTAAAACGATACACAATCCCGTGTTGTTGGTCATCAAACCCACTTTATCAAATGCAGCTGCACCTACTCTACCTGCTCGCCACGAATAGACAATTTGCTTCCGTCGGTCAAAATATACTTCTGCATCACGAGGTTTTAGTAGAAAGAAAACCCAGAAAAAGAGAGTGACTCCATAGAGCCCTACGAATATAGCTAACTCTAATAAAAACGTTTCAAGCTCACCGTTATTAGCAATGGCTAACGCCTTTATATGAGTGAAAATTGTTATCGAGCCTTCCTTTTCTAAATAAGTACTGAGAATTTCAATTTCTTTTAGTTCTTTTTCGATAACCTTTTGGTAATGTTTATATTTTTTAATATCTCCATTCTTTTTTGCTTCAATTGAATGTTTTGTGAATTTAGCTACATTTTGTTTATGATACTTTGTCATATCAGCAGCATATACCTTGCTATGATAAAGACGAGGAGAAAAATTCACTATATAAGACGAAAAAGCGGTGAACATTATTAGTAAAGGAATAAGAACAAAGTTTCGACGCAGGTGAGAGCCCGTGCGTAGAGTAAGTACATCATCACTTACAGACGAAATCGGCTCCTTAGGGTCTTCTTCTTCGATAACAATTTGTACTTCTTTTCGAAGATCTGGCCAATAGTACGCAAAAGGGGTTCCTCGGAACATGGATAATTGCATTGAAAATATACTCATTTACAAGAGCACCTCTAATAGGTTATCAATTATTTCATATTTGTTATCATTCATTCCTATCGTACCATTACTTTTTATTTAAAAAATCTAAAACTAAAGGCTCATGGATAAGTTTTAATATAGAAAATCCATATAGATTCGCTTGAACTTTTCAGATTAGTGACTGAGTCCAAAATAAAGTGCGGACTTGAAGCACCTAATGCTCAGTTACTCTTTTAGATTGCGATATAATTTAGGAAGAATATGTTCGTGTTCTAGAATGTCTTTTAGTCTTTCTTCGAATGGTTCCGGCTTCTTATCAGTGAAAAAATATGTTTTAGGCTGACTTCTCTTAAAGCTATCTCCAGTAATAAGTGAGCTTTTACTAAATTCCATAAAGTTGAATATTTGCTGAAGAAGCTACTTGTCCAAGCATTTTATAGGTCTCGATATTTTGTGATTCACTTAGCATTGTTTTTAAACCTAACATTTTTAGTAACAGTCAGTCTCGTTTTTACACCTGCTCTACTTTCGCTTAATTTATCATAAGCCAATAAAAATTAAAGAATATATATCGAGATTTTTACTCTATCCTAATATAAAGTGCGCCGGCCTATCACCACTTTTTTAACAATGCATGTTGTCCAAGATATGAAAAACAAGCCGTTAATAAATAATAATTTACAAAAGCAATCATCGACAAAGTGAGGCCAGTAATCCAATAAACATGCCTCATTAGCAGGTCTTCAGACATTTATTGGTTAGGGGTCAAACCTAATTTGGTTCATTTGGGATTATATTTTTTATCTCGAAGGTATGACTATTCGATCTTGTATAAAAGCCACATGTGAATAGATACTCAAAAGGCAGGGTATCTGCCCTGCCTTTCTCATTACTTATACCAACCGTCAGCGAGCACTTCTGCTTGCTCTAAAACCAGCTTGATGGCTTCTTCAGCCTCATCTGGTGGAGACTTCCAGCGGCGCAAAAGCCGGCGTACTAAATTACGCATGCGGGCCCGAACACTTTCTCGCTTTTGCCAATCAACGGTGGCTGATTTGCGCAGTTGTATGGTTAATTCAATGGCCAATTGACGAAGGTTATCATCACCTAATACTCGTACCGATGCTTCATTAGTAACCAATGCTCGATAAAAAGCGATTTCATCGGGCTTGTAGCTGAAAGTATCCTCAATCAATGATCAATTCAAATCTCTCATCCAGTCCCCATTCAATATCTTGGGCCACAACCTTGTTTAAAAGGTCGTGTATTCTTATAAATTCCTCCCCCATAGCATCCTGAGACAGCATAGCATTTTTCCAAACAAGCGTTGTAGGTCGTTCCATGTCAGTGCTCAAAACATCCCACAGAGCATCTAAATTACTCCCATAGTAATATGGAAAATTCAATGCCTGTGCAATGTGTTTGTGGAAGTCAATTTCCGTTTTAATATCATTACCGTTAATAAAGACTTTCATATTTGATATTTTCTTCAATTTTTCTAACGACCAAACTTATGTACTTTCTGATGAATTCACCAACTCGATTATCAAGACCATCAACATCATGATGATGGACATGCTGGCCGCAATTTCTAGAAAGGATTATGAAGATAGACGCCGCCAGAAGCAAGGTATTGAAAAGGGAAATATAAAGGAAGGAAGCCTAACCTGGAACTGCATGAAAAAATCTACAAGCTCAGAGTCGATAACCAAATGAGCATCAACGAAACGGCCAAGATGATTGGTGTATCTGCCAAAAGGGCCATAAAGTATGATGGATACAGCGATCCAGCAACAGACGTAAAAAGCCCAGCTCGATGGCTGGGCTTTTTATCAGACTTACTGTACTGCTAAACATACCTTTGGTAATTGAAAGCAAAATAGAAAATAGGAATATTATGAACGACCAACATAAAACTCTTGACCCGTTTTTTCATCAAGAAGAACATCTACCCCATTTTCATGTCTAGCAAACTTTAAGCTTTCTGGAACTTCTTTTCCATCAATATAGATACCGCTTGCGCTCAGAGATTCTTCATATCTCCAGCCTTCTGGAACGAAAATGCGATCCACTTTTGTCGGCCTAGCACAGCACACTGCCACCGTATGATTGGGGTTGTTATTCCAATCAGTTTCTCCAACATCAACCCAATCACAATCAGTTGTCGGACCATGCAGCTGATCGACAACGACTATATCTATAGCTTTATCTGACCGTTTGAAAGTTAATCCATTAGCAATCAAACTTTCAACATAAGCTTGAACATCTATAGGAACCATAAATCTGACACGAGCCAACTCACCATCTGAGCAAAGCGATTTATTTGGAAGAGCAGCGATAAAAGCGTCCATACCTCCAATATATTTTTTAGCAATCGCTTCGCAGCGAATAACAACAGACAACGCTTCAATTAAAACGGCCATTTAAATTCCTATACTCTTTTCGTTTCCGAAGTTTCCTCTGCCACTCAATGAAAGCACTTTCATTCGGATCATTTTTTAGCACTTGGTAATATTGAACCCTATCAGTCATACCTAAAGCCGCAATATGCGAGAAGAGGTCAGCAGTCTGCACAGAAATACCATGCTGACGACAGAAGTGCGCATCAGTAAATTTCGCATAGTATTCATTAACTAAGCGCACAGCATCATCGTATGAATGTCCATAGAATGATTGCAAGTTCTTTACCACACATTCAAACAAAAAGATTTCAATTTCATCAGAAGAAGGAGAAAGTTTCAAATCCATAATCACCTCTATTCAACTGTACATCTCTTAATGCCACAATTTTCCTCTGCCGTTCAATTAAAGGACTTTCATTCGTATCCATATATGTTTATATCAGTTAGCGGAGGCTCTCATCCAGATAACGCGCCATCTCTAATATTTCGTTATTTGCTAACACTCCAAATTGAGGATCTTCTCGCTTTACTTCTGCTATCGCATGAATTATGGTGAAATCTTTATTTTTTTCATAAACAGCCCATACACGATTAGGCATCAACCTCCATCTCCCATTTCTTACTTTATCTAAATGCCATCCAATCTTTGTCTGAAATGCATTAATCAAAGAAATCAATTCATCTTCTTGCTCTTCCTTATCACTAGCAAATGCCCACATTACAAGAGGCGCATCTTGAGCGTCATAACCAATTGGTGTCTTCGACGGAAAAGCGGAGTGCCAAACAATAAGATCTTTATTTCTTAAAACCGAGGTTAAAGAAGTTGCCAAGCCATTTTGAAGCGCTTTAACCTCGTAATATTTACTTTCCATTAATCGGTCCTTTCAATAACTCACCAGCATCAGGGTTATAGAGGCGATAACCCACACCATTGGGGTTCATCGAATCTACTAGCTTAGTATCATCGCTAATTGATATTCCATCATGATGCAGAGCACCGTCATAAATATAGCGACCATCTGAATAGACAGCATAGTAAAGCCTAACATAAGAGACCGCCTTAGTGGGTGGTCTCTATTTTGATGCCTGAGAGTCAATAAGTCGATTTAATAACTATTACACTTGAATAAAAGCCAGTTCGATTATTGGTTAAGTCTTAAGAAGCCTGAACTGAGAGTGCTGGAAAGATCTGTCTTCTTCAACACACTCTTCAGTATCTTTGGAATATACGTATGAAAAGAGGTGCTCAGATAGGCACATCAGACACATCTTTAATTTTTGCAACAAGCCCTCGAAATTACCTCATCAAATAAATCATCTAATATCATACCTAGTTGTGCATTGCCAATTGCAACCAGAACAAATTTCCTTCTGAACGATATAAACCAGATTTTAAAGCTTGGTTAATATACCCCAGCTTAGCATAATGGCTATGTGTTGATGAGTGCTGTCGACCAGGGATGATTTTTAAAACTGATTGCAGTATTAGATGCAAATCTGTGTTAAGGCTAGGGCCTGGAGTGGGTCCCCTAGCTAATTAATTTTAGAACAAGCATACTTGTATTCACCTGATTCGACCAATTCTTTAATAATATTATTAATGGTTTCTAACTTGAAATTCTGAATAATTATCATGTCTGAGGCCCAAAAAAACGCTCCATTTAAACACTCTCCTGTGTTTTGATAACTTTCCATAATTTCAGTAATATTTTCCATGCTAAAAAGTGTGGCAGAATATACACTTCCATCTTTTAAATGAATTTCGACGTCAATATTATCATTAGTTTCATTAATTTCCCTTTTACCATTTACTATCGAAAGACTATACTCCATTTATTTGCCTCCAAACGTTTTGATTACTTCATTTATGACTTTTTGTTGATTGGCTTTATTCGATTTTCCAAGGATTTCAACATTTTCACCTATTGTTCTGAAATATACTCTTGAACCATCTCTCTAAGAAAGAGCGGTCAGCGATTAAACTTTTCCCCATCAATCCCCAGCTTGCAGCAGGCGGAGCGATAAGATTTGGTTGCCAAAATGTTTGTTGCCCTTGAGTCGCAATATCAAAGAAATCACTGTCGCTGATCTCTGCCAAAAAGTGAGGGTTCGCCAACCGCACTTTTTTAGGCTCAAAATCCTCTGAACTCTCTTTGACAGCAATTTTGATTTGTCCGGGCTTAAGCTTTGAAACCTTACTTTTTCCTGAGTTATCAAGGCGTCCATTTTTTAGGACGCTACCACTCGTCTCTGTAATGTCAAAATCGGCCTCTTTGAGCAAGATACCATCAGGATACCTTGCTTTTACAAAGACAGTGTGAGTGCCTTCCTCTTCTTCGGTGACCGTCACCGGAGGGTTTTGTACTCCAAGACATATCGTATTGGCTTCGTTCATTGTCATCTGATCTGACAGACGAGCGACGCCTTTACCTTCAATGAAGACGGTGGGAGACGCGGAAGTAAATTTTGCTTCTGCTTCAATGGTGCCTGAAGAGATGCCTTTTTTGTCCCCTCCCGCATCACCGGTACTTTTTGAAAAGGTGCTGCCTTTTAAGGCGATACTGTTACCACCATCTGCGGTTACCGTCGTTGTTCCGCCCGCTAAATCCGATGATTTCGCATTATTTCCATAAGGAATGGGAACTACGGGTTTACCCACCTTGGTTAAACATACATCAGGGACCGACGCGTTCGCTTCTCCACCTGAGCCTTTATGGACAACACTGAGTCCATTTGCATTGATTGTGACACTCATAGGGACATCCTTATTAAACGGTTTAGTTGAGTGAGATCTTTGAGCCCTGAATTTTCTGCATTCTTTCAGCACTGGAAGTAATATGCTCAGCGGAGGTAGAAACACGACTATCGCAACCACTGTATTTGGATTGTGCGATACCTGAGCGAATCACCACTTCATCTTCACCATCGAGAACAACACGCTTGGCTTTAATCACCAATTCATCTGCTCCTAACAAAGACATGTAAATATCAACCACCGTTGGAAGTTCTAGGTCATCAGAAATGAAGTCGATACGACAATCCAATTTGTTGTCGATTGCCATGTGTATGGCATCATGCGAAAAAGCGCGACCGAGCATCGCCCAGACAGGCTGGCTTAATGGGGGGTGGTCGTACTCAACTTTTACTCGTACGTTGTCTTGATTGAGTTCTGTTATCCGGCCAATACGAGAGGCGTTTTTTCTAGGAATGTTTTGAAAAGGCATGTCATCGTTTTTCTGCACTTCTTTATCTCACAACAATTTCATATATCTATGATTTTACTGTAATTTCAATGAAGACAATAATGTGACAATAACCAATCAATACGACATTATCACCAAACAAAAAGAGTTTATGGTGGGCTTTTTATGATTCACATAATTTAAAAGAAAGAATCGCCTTCTTTTGCGGCTAATCGCCTTGTTTGAGACATTCTATAAATGTGATCTAGATCAACCATTAAAGTCAGGGAGTGACGATGACCGTCATAAAAATCAACATGGAAAAATGGGACCTCCATGAACATACAGAGGCCGCCAAAAGAGTGGAAAGGCTAAGAATCAATGCCTTCTGAGATATGGAGAGCATCTTCAACCTCAACAACAAGATATCGGATCATATTATCCAACTTAGCATGACCGAGAATCAGTTGAAGCGCTCGAATATTTTTAGTGCGTGCATAGATAAGTGTTGCTTTAGTTCGTCTCATCGAGTGAGTGCCATACAGATAAACGTCATAGCCCAGAGTCTCGGCCCACCATCGAATAAACCCAATATGATAGCTATAACTCACGAGATGACCCACTTTCCTTGGACTCGGGAAAAGAAATTAGAGGCGATCAACCCACTCATGATAAGCCACTGTGAAATAGATTGAGCGGCCCTCGATGTGATTTCAAACCAAATAAACGGGTAATCTGGTCCGTGAAGTTCTCATTGCCCATAAAGATAAAAGATTGTCATTAATAGAGCTAGCAAAATAGCCACTGATAAAAAAGCGATGATTAGTCTCATAGGCCTCTTACACCTCACTTAAACTGCGAAAAATTAAAGTCAGCAAATAGAAAACTCACTGTGCGGGCTTATTGCAATAACCTGACGAGCCGCCAAACTTTCACTATGATTCATCACGGTCTATGATGATTTCTGGAGTAGCCGTTCAGTTCATAGTACCTTGATTTAGTTCCATTGATTTAAGCAACAAAGCCTAATATGAAAAGTTTAGAATCTTAACGTATTGTTAGCTAATTTATTTTTTCACAACGACTGTTTTTGCTAATTTATCTCCGAGCCTTTGTCTTTTTTTACCCAAAATAAACACAGCATCAATTATACCAATTATTGGAAATAGTACATTACGGAAAAAAGATTGAGTAAAGCTACAATATTTTCCACTTTTGATACTAATAGTCGAAATACCTAGAAGTTTCTTACCTAAACTTTGGCCATTTGGTAACCCGTCCGACAATAGAAAACACATTACAGCCGTAAAAAATGATATTTCACTAGCTATCACTTGAACGAAACCAAGCTTTGGTACAACCCAAAGTAAGAAAGAGAAAATAGCAGCACTAAATAAAAAATCTATGTTTATTCCGATAAGCCTAATGCCTGGACTAGCGAGGATCCGCTCATTTTGATGATACTGGCTGTCTGATAACATTGTAAACCTCCTGATGTAGAAATCTGTTAAATTAGCTAACAGACATTAGATAGAATAATTCTTTATATTATAATGACTTTTTGACAGTAATAACAACCATTTACGACATTGCACCTTCACCTTATACTTTATTTAATACGGTTATTGGATATATCAAAAATATCGTAGAGCAAAGTAAACGCCCAATGAAACAGAAAACACAACTAGCGCGGGGTTGGAAGTCAATAGAATAAGATCTGGTAATACTACATGGGCGAGGAATGTCGACAATATTGAAAGGAGAGCAGATAGATGTTGAAGTTCAGACGGTTTTGGAATAATTCTATGTACTCAATTTGTAATTATACCTGTAGGATAGATCGTCACACCTCTAACTAGATTTGTGACAGAACCCAATCCTCTCTTTCTACAATTTCAAATTGCATGAGTGCATGAGTTTTTGCCAGAGAGGGTTGGAAATGCATTGAAAATAGTCAACAATAGTTGAAATTAAATGTTTGTTATTATTTTAAAGAATCTGGAATAACGCGAAACTCGGGGTGATACCTGTTAAATATCTATGATGATCCACGAAAGCACATATTATCGGAGGCAACATGTCACAGGATCAGGCTGTGTTCTTGTCTCAATAAAGTTCGGTAAAATGCCCAAAGATGGTGTACTTGTAGTGAAGCGTCTCTCCCTCAAGCAAGAAAAGTCTGAAATACAGTTTAATCTTGATAGGCATATCGAAGAAATACTGGCAGGGGTGCAAATGAAAAACACAATGGTAACCTTGAAGTTCAAGAAATCGAGGTCGTCTCAGATGACTATCCACAATGTGGTCATGCAATGTCTGCTGCCTTCAAAATTGCTGAGCAAATTGCTGAGCATGTACTTATCAAAAATATTTAACAAACGCAGGCGGTCGAAACGCCATTCTGTTCCTTCATCTCTGCAAGTCGTCCGCAGCCTCGGCGCTGGTATGTATGAGGAGAAGTAAGGCTAAGCACCTATCTTTTCTTATAACATTTTCGCCACGGCCTTTTCTTACTCGTACCTTCCCTGTAACACCAAAGCCGCTGCATTGCGTTTGTCGACCAAATACTTTACTAACTTGCTAAGAATGGGTTCGTACCTCTTAAAACGTGAGAATGTGACGGGCAAAGTTTGGCAGAAGAACGCAAAACGGGTTTCTTGGGTCCAAGCTATACGGCCACCATCGCAGCATGGACAGGTTCTTCTGGCTCGGTTTTTGGCAATGTATTTGCCGCTGCCATTACATTCTGGGCAAACTTGGCCAGACTGCTGCGTGGCTTCTGCAATGGCTGTGGATACGAGTGCGTGAAGTGCCTTGTCTGGGTATGGGCCACGCCATTTATCCATCAGGGCTTTCGCTTCAAGCAAAGTGGCTTGATACAACTTGTTAAGTGCGGTTTTATCTTGAAGGCACTCAACGAATAACACTAAAAATCCAATTGGCGATTCTTTCCAGACTGCACCGACGATGGCCAACTGTTCTTCGTGTGAAATGAGCCCTTTCCCACCGCTTAATGGTTCGTAGTTCATCCCTTTTACGTTGAATTTGGCCAATAATCTTTCAATTTGCATTACGCCCTAGCCCCCATTGCCGCGACTCTTGCAAACACCGAGTCTTTTTCAAACATGCTTGGGTCAGGCCTTGTGATTTCACTGATGGGTTTTACATTCGTTTTGTCCACTAAGCGGAGGGAATTTCTTGCAGGTAATGTCCCTGCTCTCGCCTTTTCAGCGTACTTGTTCAGCACTTTTCGGTGCTTGGCCCTGGCTTCTCGTTCACGCAGTTGTGTGCGACAAATAAAACCGATTTCTTGCGAAGCCCAGTATTCGATGTCCCCTTTTGGCACTCCGTGCAGCATCCGAGTGAAGGCTTCATCGACATCGACCAGTACTTCTCGCCCCATGTTGATGAACTCAGGTATGCTTGGCGGCCACGCATCCCCTTTCAACAAAACTTGGCTCATGGCTCTTCGAATCTCAGTCACTGACATCGTGGAAATCGCTTGAATCCAGGTCGATGGGAGTACCTTGTAAATCCATTTCGTGCCAAATCCCTCCACAAACTTCGCTTGGATCCAATCCTCCACACTCAGGTGCAAAATTTGATTGTCGAATTGGTGTGGCAGTGTGGCCGTAACGGGCGAGCAAATCGGCGTTAAGCTGCTCCAATCGCTGTGCTTGTGATTCTGCGCCTCCATGGCTTGCTTGGTTGATTTCATGATCGTCGTTCCATCGCTCTTGATTCAAGTAGGTCGTTAGGTGAAGCCTGTCGAAACCAAATTGCCGATTAGCCACCCGGGTCTCGATATCTTGGCAAAGCATCTCGGTGAAGACTTCTGGAGGTTCACTCTGCGCTTTCACGATGCTGATGAATTTTGCTAACGCGTTTTTCCTGGATTTTTTGGTGGGGAATACGGCCCAAAGTCGGCTAAAACAAGATTCAAATTCAGCAGACTTTTTTTGTTTATTTTTTTTAGGTTCTTTATGACTGGTTCTATGACTGATTCCGGGTGACACAGGATCACTAGGTTGGTGATCCTGTGTCACCCCCCCTGGTGATCGTGTGTCACTAGGAGGTGACAATTTGTCACCCCCTAAATGTAACTGATAAACATTGGTCGAATTGCCCTTTTCTCCCTTACGAGAACTCACTGAAACCAACCCCATTTCTTCCAACGTTTTGATGTGGCGCATCACGGTTCGGCGGCTGACTTCGCACATATCAGCGATGTATTCATAAGATGGCCAACACACACCATTATCATTGGCGTTATCTGCTAGCTTCAGCAGGACGAGTTTACGGGTCGCATTGCCGACTTTTAACTGCATGGCTTGAGCGGTAAGAAGCATACTCATCTGGCTTCCCTCCCCGCATTCAATGCAGATTCATAATTTTGATAAGAAAGACTCATTGCACAAAGTTCTCTTGTTTTGCTTATTAGCGTGGTGAGTAATTGCATTCGGGGGGTTAGGCCTTCTGCACCATTAATGTTTCTAGATA
Source organism: Vibrio azureus (assembly GCF_002849855.1). Classification (NCBI taxonomy): domain Bacteria; kingdom Pseudomonadati; phylum Pseudomonadota; class Gammaproteobacteria; order Vibrionales; family Vibrionaceae; genus Vibrio; species Vibrio azureus. Next base: position 800,125 of record NZ_CP018617.1, on the reverse strand, counting down.
TTTGAGTAAGGGTTCATGAGACCCGACACTCTCTTGTAACTCTCGGTAAGCGTTACGAAGTTGATCCGTCGAAGCGTACTCACTCAGTAAAAGTACTGAGCGAAGGGCTTCTGAAGATTCTTTGCTGAAATCGGCCAGCAGTTGATCACGGTTCGCCATAGCGTGACTTGAGCCAATAGCTGCAACTGAATAACCAAGTGGATTAAGGAACTGATTCAGCGCAGCGGTGGCTCTTTGTTTGGGCATGGCGGCAATAATGGCGGGCAGCAGATCCATGACGTTCGCTTTCGCTTCTGGACTTGTTCGGCTGATGTATCGAAATAGATTTTGGGTATTGTTTGAGTTGTTTAATGCTGAGGGGACTTTAAGTAAGTGTTGCGAAATTCGCGATAAAGTCATCCAATCCCAAACCGAATGTGACGATGTTCTCTGGTGACACTGTCATCTGAACACCAACCAATTCCCTAAAGACGTTTGATTTAATATCTAATCTTGATCTTAGCCTTGCAATAAATAAGAATAATGGGTTCTATTTAATATATATCCTGTAAATATGAAATGAAAACTTTTCTCTTAACATTAATCGCATTGTTGCCATTATCATTAAAAGCTAACGTGCTTAATGACAACTTACGCCAACACTTCTTTAATAGCTCTTTTTCAAAATATTATCCCACACTGACTAATGAGGAAGTGGACACTTTATTAATCATGCAACTAGGAGTCGCCAAAGAATGTCTTGATAATTATGGCTACTGTGAACATGTGCTATATTCCATGCGTATATCAGCAGAAATCAAGTATCGAGAAAAACAAACTCCATTTACAAAAGCAACTTTCGATTACTTAGATTCTGCATACAGTCAGCTCACTTCTCACGAAGATATTTTTACTGCTCTGACCATCCCTCTTTCATTTGTCAATACTCGGTTGGAGTTAATACGACAAGCTCAATATAAAAGAATTTTACTAGAGAATATGCAGTTTACTCCAATTGAATTTCAAGGTGTCAACAGGGTCTTGCTAAAAAATATCCAAGATAATCAGGATCTACGCTATTTGAATAATGAATTCGGTGAAAGCTTAGACTTTAACAACCCACTTTCCTCCGCTTATAAAGAATTTTTGATGGGCGTATTAAGGATGAATATTAAAAATGAAACGGGAAAGTTTACTTCGGCTATGTTAATGTTATTCCAAGATATCTTTTCGGATATCGTCAATAATAAAAAAGATAGTCCTGCGTGTAATAATTGTACAACTAGGTTCATTGTCGAACATTATAATGCTCAAAGTGAAGAAAAATGGTATGACGAAGTCAATGCTTTTGATTTTACTTTATTCGGAGTTTCCAGCATCATTGAACTACCTTCACATAGAATAATATTTCCCGCCAAATATAATAGTGAAATTATCGATTTCCTTCTGAAATATAGAATATTTTATAATGAAAACGCAGATATTTTTGATGTTAATACAAACTCTTTAGGTGAATTAAAGCCTATCGATAGAGAATTTATATTACAGGATCTAGGTCAATTCGTTTATAACAAGGCAGTCACCCCAAATATACGTCAGATATTTAATACCACTATAAAGGTGCTCACAACGGTTAATCAACTTGATAAACTGAGCGAGTCCGTTGTTGCTATGCGCGGTATTGTTTCTGATCAATTTAAGGTAGCAAATTATTCTAAAACGTTTGCTTTAAAGACAGCTATTACTAGCGTTTTGTCTAAAATACCAAAAGTTTTAATTGGTGAAATTCAGCGCCATGGTTGTAATTCAGATGCTTGGGCCCCACCTCAACCATTTTATATATTGCTAGAAGATCTATGCGTCTTTACTCCTAGTTTTATTGATAAATCATTTCCTATCACAGTATCAAAAACTTATGGGGAACAGGATAAATATCCCTATGAAATCGCTATTTTTCACAAACCAACAAATCAAACCTTGACAACAAACATCGTCAGTAAAGGAGAGCAACTGAACCTAAAAAGGAGTTCAGTCATAGCTTTTAATTTGAATGAAATGGTATTATACATAACAAATACTAATCCAGAAAAACATGATGCCATTGCTATTATTGAACTATCAGAAGATATGTTTAAATTACAGTATGGCGGAGTCATTAAAAAGAACAAGTTCCACTTTGTACGTAAACTAGATGAACCCACCTTTAATCCATATCGAGAAGAGAAGTTTGGTTGCCCACTCTATAGAAATACGAGTCAAGAACAACAAAAGTGTTTATTAAATAAACTAAAAATTTACACGAAATTGCCTGATTATTTTTACAAAAATATGGAGCAAGTGGCCGAAATTGCTCCGATGTACCCTACTTCACTTATGACAATACTGCGTCAACAAGAAGAAGAACAACAACGATTAAGGATTCAAGAACTACAAAACGCAATGTCAGGAGTAAGTTGGGGACCAGGTATGTCTGGCCTTTAAATGTGGCATCCAATAATTAACTCCTAAAATATACACACAAGGGAGCTCATGGTGGATCTGTAAGCCCTAATTTTCATCGAAGTATTAGGGCTTATTGAGCAAATAAAGTTCATGCAGCGTCACGCTAAACTAGATTTCTATTAATTACCTCATAAATCTCTTTAGAGGTGGTGGTGGCCATATACCCCGAAAAATTTTTATTTCACGAACAGTACCCGCGTTTGCAAATCTGTAGGATCCAGAAGAACCTATTTTAACTTACGGGATCATAAAGTATTAGACATATACGCTATCAATTAATACTTCAATGTGACATATTACAAGCCTATATTTTATATCTCATGGTTTTTCTAATGAATAAATGCCTCCTTGTATCTTTATGTCTTCTTGCTTCTAAAAATATATACGCAAATCAAACGCAACCTATTGATTGTTCATACCTTTCAGGGCAATGGACTGCTATAAACTCTTCTAGTTTAATAATGTATGTTACAGCCCCCCAACCTGGCTCTTGTGGTACAGACTGCACAACGTTAACTATGAGCTACTCATTAACGCCTGATGTAGAACATACCTCGAAAATCTACTGCCATGAGGGACAAGCAGGAGTCAGTAATAAAGGCCCAATGGTATTATCATTTGAAGGTGCGCAAGGTGGGCACTCTATTGGAACTTTTAATAGGCAGCTGAATTTACTATGGGCTGGCGTCTTACCAAAAGATAAAAACCGAAACTGGATACCTCAAATGGACAGTTACTGGTTCGAGAAAACTAAGAGCTAGATTATCAATACAAAAATGCCGTTCAAGTGACGGCATTACTTTTTGATAACTTATACTCACAGAACAATGAATAGACGTAAGTGTGTCAACTTCATATCGACTCAGTTGTCGTAATATTCAAATTGTCTAGATACTAATACATTCTTTCAATGTTCTGCTCAAGTTTTTCAGGACACTTTTCTAAAAGAAACTTCATAGTTAATTAGCGACATATTGTTGTTAGCAGTATTAAGCCGATCTAAATTGTAATATTGCATATAAGTTGCGACATCATTTCTCATGTGTTCTCTGGTTAGTTGGGGCACCTTGAGTAACCAATCGTGCTTTAGACTACCGAAGAACCTTTCTACTACAGCGTTATCCCAACAAGCACCAACATCGCCCATACTGGCTCTGATGCCGTAACTCGTCAGCAGATTACGATAACGTTTGCTGGTATATTGTGAGCCTCTGTCTGAATGAAATACCAAACCTTTAGGTGGTTGGCGCAAGTTATAGGCTTTCATCATGGCTTTGCTGACTAAATCAGTGGTCATACGTTTATCTATGTGCCAGCCGGCAATTCGCCTAGAATACAAGTCCATCACGATGGCCAGATACATCCAACCTTCTCCTGTTTTCAAATAGGTTACATCTCCTGCCCACACTTGGTTAGGAGCAACAGGGTTAAAATTCTGGTTCAGCAGGTTGTCAGCCACTGCATCACTGTGTTTACGCTTAGTTGTGACCTTGTATGCCACACGCTGTGTAACCACTAAACCCAGCTTGTCCATCAACTTTTGTGTACCATAATCACTGATAGTAAAGCCCTCATTGCACAACCGCTTACGCAATTCCCGATAACCTAAGCTATTTCGACTTTGCTTAAATATTGCTAAAGAAGAAAGAACCAAAGTAATAAGGTAGTCAAATATAGTTCGAGAAGTGAAAATACCCCATCAATAACATCCCCTAAGCTGCCATCATCGCTAGCGGCTAACGCTTCCAGATGAGTAAAAATCGTGACTGAACCTTGCTTTTTGGCATAAATTTCCAAGACTTCAATTTCTTTTAAGTCATCTTCAATATACCCCTTAAAAGTATTATACTCTTCAATGTTTCCATTTTTTCTTGCATCCTCTGCATATATAGTCGCTTTCTCAATATTTTTTTTGCGGAATTGAATCGAACCAATAGCATATTCTTTAAGATAACCAAAAGAAGGAGGGTAATGGATCATCGCAAAGATGGACGCTGCAGTAAATAATATAACAAATGGCATCAAAGCAAATAGTCGACGCCTATGAAACCCTGTACGCAAAGTAAGCACATCATCGTTCACAGACATAAAAGGTTCCATAAGGTCTTCTTCTTTTACGATTTGTACTTCTTTACGGAGGCTAGGCCAGTAATACGAAAAAGGAGTCCCTCTAAACATGGGTAACTGTATTGAAAATATACTCATTTACAAGAGCACCTCTAATAGGTTATCAATTATTTCATATTTGTTATCATTCATTCCTATCGTACCATTACTTTTTATTTCAAAAATCTAAAACTAAATGCTCATGGATAAGTTTTAATATGGAAAATCCATATAGATTCGCTTTAACAATTTTGCCGTCAATCATACCAAGGTAAACTTTCAAAGCTCCTATATGGTCAATTTCTTTCTTAGTAGGCAGGTTAGAATGAGGCGGCACAATGGTCGCCTCTAAAATAACACCTTTTGCAAAAGCTATTAAAGAACAACCATTACTTCTTAATCGACAAATCGTGAAAACCACGAACCGTTCGTGTCTGGTAACGTTCCATAAACCTATCTCCGTCTTTAAGCGCAGCTTCTATTCGCTGTTCCAAGTTTTCCGGTTTCTGATAGTCACGAAGGAAAAACTTTTCTTGCGGCCTATGGAATGAGTCGCCTGTAATTAACGCCTCCTTACCATTATCCATAAATGCTAGTATCTGACCTAGTGTATAGATATAGTCTCTCGATACATGACCAACAAGTTTATCGATACTGATAGCTGGAGTTGATTTGGGAGTATAACCATCACGTTTTTTTGTTTCAAAGTTCAGAATGATACACAATCCCGTATTATTAGTTCTTAAACCTACTTTATCAAAAGCAGCAGCCCCTACTCGACCAGAACGCCAGGTATAAACGATTTGCCTCTGCCGATCAAAATATATTTCAGCATCGCGAGGCTTAAAGATAAGAAGAATCCAAAATAACAAGGTTATAATTAAGATTATACAATCCATGAATAGATAAATTTTAAATGTTCTAAGCTCATCATCATCAATAATAGCTAGAGCTTCCATATGAGTAAATATATTCACCGTACCTTTTTTATTGATATATACGTTTAAGCCTTCTAATTTTTTTTCATCCTTCTTTATTAGATTTTTATACCACTCAGCTTTTCCTATATTCCCTTTTTTTTCAAAAGATACTACTAGGGAACGCATCTCTTCAATATCCTTCTTAATCAACTTAATCTCATTGGCAGCATACTTCTTTTTATTTTCAAAAAATATTGAACGGTCTTTTAGATATAAAATAGACACTGCAGTAAATAATAAGGCTAAGGGGATTATCACGGATATTCGCCTTATATGAAAGCCAGACCGCAATGTAAGCACATCATCGTTCACAGACATAAAAGGTTCCATAGGGTCTTCTTCTTTTACGATTTGTACTTCTTTACGGAGGCTAGGCCAGTAATACGAAAAAGGAGTCCCTCTAAACATGGGTAACTGTATTGAAAATATACTCATTTAAAAAACATCCTCAAGTCTGTCATCGTACATCCCTACCTTGCGGGGCTTAATTTCGGTACGTTTTAAAGGTCAATCCGTACTGTCTGTAACGCTCGAAGAAAGCTCTCATTCAGTTCTCGTCCAAATGTAAGCGAGATAGACGCTGTAAAGTTGTTGCCCTTGCGTTATAGAAATTGAATTGGCTCAGATAAGGGAAAGGTTCGGCCGAAGGTTAATTGAAGAGATTGATGTACACCTGTTGATCCATCTAGGTACATAAATCCCTCTTTAACAGTTCGTTTTTGTGATAACTGTTGAGTGCGCAGAGATAACCTGCCAGTTGCCCTTACACTTTGTCCAAACACGAGAGAAGGCAAACTCACCGTTTGCTAAAGCCCCATTATAACTACCCTTAATCTCCGCGTTTACGTAAACCAAAACGACATTCTTCTGAGGGACGACTTGAAAATCATGGTATCGAATCGACTTAATAACTAGTAAGCCTGAACTATGCAGTGCTATATCGTCTTGTTTGGAAGTTCGATGACCAAGGTGATTAATAAATACCAAGTCATCAGATAATAAGTCTTGAAAGGCAATTGTATCTGAATTGAGCATTGCAGTTTTTAACTTCTCTTCTGCTTCAATTATTTCTTTAACTGCATGACTTTCCATACTATCAACTACCTCATATCCGATAACGCTTTCTATACAACTTTTAGCGGCTTTTCCTACTCACATTATGCAGCCTTTTCAATCGTATTTCAATTTAGAATCAATAGGTTAATAATTTTGTTATGCGTGTTCCCATTTATAGCTAATTATCTCTTCATCAAAGTCTAAATCATGCAAGATTTCGATAATTTTGTGGGGTATTTTGGCTTGCTTAAAAAACTCTGAGAACTTTAAAAGCAGTTCATCTGTTTTAGTCTCAGATAGTAAGCTCGATGTTGAGTAGCTTTGAATGAAGCCATCGGTCTCCTCAAGTAATATCCCCGCGACTGTAGACACTTTATTTTGATGAATGTACTTATCTCCAGAGTCACTCACTCTTACGTCAACACTTAATGGAAATGAAGAAATGGATTTTTCTATCTCCTCATAACCAGCTGAATAATCTATGTCTATGATAAAGTCTCGATTGCACATTCAGGAATGAATCACCTACGGCGCTTTGTTCTCTTCATTGATTACGGGCACACCTAGAGTCGCTAGATGGTTTAATACTTCTCTAGCACCAAAATGCCATTCAGAGAGTGACACTAACTCACCTTTTACATCGGTGAGTTTGACCCTTTCATCGATGTCAGTATTCTCTTTACCCTCTTTGTTTGGGCAAATAATAATACTTTGAATAGTTGTAAAACTCAGCGATTTGTTCGTACCTCTTCTACCGCTACCATTGGTCAAAATAACTTGCTTATTTAGAAATAGAATGAGCTGCCGCCCACCCAGCGACACTAATCTCAGACAAATGAACGCTTCTATGAGAAAAAAAAAGGCAGAGGGGATAGCTCCTAACAAGAAGGAAATCCAAACAGCCACATCCTGTTCCGACTTTGTACGGTATACTGTAAGGCCTTTCACTTCATCAAAGCCTACCGGGAAAATATACCTAGTTATTTGCGGTAAATAATGCAGTACTAAATAGGCAAGGAAGATATAAAACGCGGCGGCCCGAAGGTTAGAAAAAATGTTACCTTTTTGTATGCACTCGCCGTGAAGCGTTTTGACGCCCTGCTTTACTAGCCAATACTTTGCTTCTTTAAGAGAAAGTGAACTATACATAATACCAAGACGTTTCCATTGCCCTTCATTACATTCAAGCAACGTATATTCATTATCGTCATTAGGGTGTATACCTTTCTCAACAAAAAAGCCGTAGGTCTTGGTTTTATCCAGAGTGATGGTATTTAAGACGAAAGGTCGAAGTAAAACCGACGTGAGTAATAAAGCGCAAAAAGAGCCCCAAACTGGTGAAAACTCATTCAGATTCCAGCTGTTGTATGCAATGATGACAAACAACACACTCGCCATGATTGGTAGTTCGCGTCTTTGTTCAATTTGAAGATGCGTTCCAGTATCTGAAATGGTCTGGCATAATCGTGGAGAAACGTTGTGAAACGAAAAAGTATAGAGTGTAGTTAAGCCAACTACCGACCATTGATAAAATACCTTCGAGTCGTCATTCCACCATATAGCAGATAGAATGATAACGAGAATGGAACACCAAAATACTCCGTCTTGATCACCAAAATATTCAATGGATAAAGTCTGTTTCGAATTGGGCATAATCAATTTTTACCTAAATACTAATCACATAAGTGGTATGGCTGATGAATCATGGCTAAGGTAAGATGGTCACCTGACTAATAAATATATTATGATATCAATACTTTAAATTGGTTATCATTACTAACAAGATATAAAGGTAACTTGACCAATCAAAAGGTCACTTTGACTAGCCAAATACTCATAATGAAGCTTTAAATCTTTTTATTTGAGGCGTTTATTCGATGTATAGTCGCATCTAGAGAAAAAGCAGCCGAAGCTATAGCGTCATTTGGAACGGCACTCAGCTTTCTTGTTGTTATCGAGGATGTGAAGGAAGAGAAGTAGATAATGCAAAACAAGAGTAAAGTGTATTTAACTTCCATTGGTTGGAGTAGTGATCGTAAGGTTGAATTACCTGAAGAGTATTCAGCGTATTCAATTAGTGATATCATAAAGAATATTTTAAGAAATATATATGGCCTCACTTTAATTGATAAAGGTGGTTATAAGAGACCTTTAATTCTAACGAGTGAGAATTTCGTTTCTGCAAACAAAGTTGTATCAGAAACGATTGAAGAATTTAAGCTTCCTTTTGAACTATATCCAATTGGTACAATGGATGATATGCCTGGTTACCTATTTTTGGATAAACATGGAAGCTTTTATCACTCAGATGGAGACATTTCTTTTCTAGGTGCAAATCTAGATGAGTTTATTGAAACGATAGTTTATAACGAAAGAAAATGGGTCGTTATCGAGTACCCGGAGCCTTGTATGTGTGCCAACTACACAGAGGGTGTTGAGGACAAATTAACACCCTCACAAAGGCTCACTTATTTTAGTACGACAAAGCCAGCCCCTTGGTTATATGATATCGAATTAGGACTTATTCCGCTGAATATAGGTTTTTTGCAACGATTCAAGTCACTTCTAAGAATGACAAAGTGATTGGGCTTGTTGCACCAAGCCCGTAAAAAATGGAGTAATAGATAATGCAACAAAAAACTAAAAAATATCTTACCTCCATTGGTTGGAGTAGTGATCGTAAGGTTGAATTACCTGAAGAGTATTCAGCGTATTCAATTAGTGATATCATCAAGAATATTTTAAGGAATATATATGGCCTCACTTTAAATTTTGGCAAATACAAAAGGCCTTTACTTCTGACCCGCCAAGATCATGATATTGCACAAGAAACTATTTTGGAAACTATTGAAGATGTCATGCTTCCTTTTCAACTATATCCAATTGGTACAATGTCTGAGGTTGATGGCTATCTATTTTTAGATAAATATGGAAATTTCTATCACTCTGATGGAGAAATCACTTTTCTAGGTTCAAATCTAGATGAGTTCATTGAAACGATTGTTTATAACGAAAGAAAATGGGTCATGATTGAGTGTCCAGAGCCTTACGTGTGTGTTAACTACCCAGAAGGACTTGAGAGTAAATTAACATCCTCACAAAGGTTAACTTATTACAATTCGAAAACCCCGGCGCCTTGGTTGTATGATATCGAATTAGGACTTATTCCAATTAAACTGTCGTGAATGAATGTTGTATTAACACAAGTGTTAACTACTTGGGTGATGCTGAATCCTATGCACTAACACTGGTACAAGTTTGATAGCCCAGTAATGAAAAGCAACGCATTAAAAATACCCGATAATACGATTATTATTGAACTCTTTACTTATCTATAACATAAAGTGTGTTCGGAGGGCAGTCTTTAATACAATCAGCAACAACAAGACTTTCAAATGACTCTATTGAGCTGTGTTTTACTTGCTCTACCTCATCGCAGTCGCTAAGTGAGAAACCCAGCTCTCGAACAGAATCCACATTTAGCAAAAATTTAATAATTTTTGTAATTTCAAAGATCCTATCTTTCAGCAAAGATGGAAACCGCTTTTGAAAGTCACTTTCTGATTCATCTTCAGGATCGTAGTCATATTCATTGAGCAATATTGTTGCCGTATTCAGCTCTCTTGAGTCAGATATCACGAATTGAACAATATCATCACGTAACAACACGATCTGTGGATAATTATACAGATTTAATCCGTTCTTGAACTTAAATCCAAAAGCGGTTTCTCTCTGAATGTCATTCTCTAACGATATCAATTCATTTTTTTTCTGTGAATTGATATAACCAATAATAGTTTTACTCATCTAATTCTTATCCATTCTCCCATCGGGATACCACTAACAGAAAGCGCTCTAACAAAATCTTGTCTAGTCGTAAACGCACTATTTACTTCTTAGGTTCAACGCACGCTCTAATCAAGTCAGTCAGTTCGTCAGCTATCATATCTATTTCTTGTCTTTTCTTTTCATCGTAAAAATATGATGCAGATACCATAGAAGAATAAGTATCAACAAAAATAGAAGCAGCTCTTTTAGGGATATTGTCTTTATCTTTCCAACACTTACAACATTGCTCTAGTGCAGTATATAGGTCTGAAAATAATTGAGTATTCAAACCATCCCCCATTCTAAGTGGAACGCTGAATGCCTCATAGGCTGTTTCTAGTTTTGCCAGTAATTCCTTGTCGTTCATGGTTAATCCCATTGTCTAATTACTTTTAATGCATTCACTGTAATACTTCCTTAAACGAGAACTACCGAAGATACTCCAGCCCAAATGTAACATTAAGTCAAAGCCTTAAAAGTTAAGCTTTGACCCATTTGCTAGATGGTAGTTGTCCCATGTTTCTTAAGAAATTTTCACGAGCTTCACCCAGTGTCATATAGTTAGGCCCGCTATACTTCTCGTCATCGTTCAGTCCATTATCTTCCCAGTTACATAACCGACATATGTCATAGTTACCTCTAGATTTCAAGGTTCTGTAATTGCAACATGGACAAACTTCCAGCTTCTCCACTTGACCTTCTACGCGAAAATGTCCAAGACCCATTATATCCATAGATTCAGCTATGTAATTATTACTGACTCCCTCATAATCGGATAATAATGCAACGAGTATTAGCTCATCGTACTTACGATTTTCACAATCTTCTGGTAATTCATCATTTTCTAATATCTGACATTTTAACTGAGCAGAGAGTCTAGAAAATTCATTATCTTCCTCATCAATTCCCCACCAATCCAAAATAATTGACTCTCGTTCATTAAAGCTAAGCGTCGGCAATTTTTTGTTACATATCGCTTTTATCGCTTCTACTCTATCGAGTATTTTCACATCAAAGACCTTTGCAAAGTAAATTACTTCTTGGAATGCATTAGTATTTCTACCATCATTTTTTGACATTGTATTTTATTCTTTGAAGCAAATCATTCCTTGTTTTGCATACCATTTTTTTATTTCCATAATAACTCCTTCAGGCGAGTCTTCCCTGTCTGGTGATGGATGGAAGATTAATGAATTCCCATCGGGGTGAGATACCAATTTTGAAAAATGATCAGTTAGCTTTGATATATGAAGATCATAAGCATCATCATCTAAGTCATTAGTGTCAGTATCTTCGAAAAAGTCCTCTAGAAAACGATAAAACTCGGCTTCTGTATAGTCCTGCAGGGCATCTTTCATTATAAGTTTCATAATAGTGTTCCTCTAAACTGCCTTAGCGGCACTGAACTGGAGATGAAATACCCTAACCTATTGATACAGGCTTGTTGCAAAAATAGAAGATGTTTCTGAAGTGAACTGTTTGGAACTAATTATCTATTACTAATAGCTCCAAACCTAACTCACCACATTTCCTCTGATAAAAATTAACTTCTTCTTTAGTTCCTATAAAAACACAGCCTGATTTATCTTTTCTTAGTCTCGCAACATCTTGCAATGAAAGACCTATAACATCTCTCAGGATTTTAAAAGCTGAAGCTTTCTTAGATACTTCACTCAGAATGAGAGCCCAAGCGCCCTCTTCATTTATAAGAATTTCCCGAATTTTATTGGGTGTTTCATCCCCATCTTCTTCGATTCTCAACCCACAATTTTCGCAATTCCATGATCGAAACCAAGCTAGATTATTCCTTCTATCAACCTGCCCCAATTTGACACATGCTTGTTTACTACAGTCTGGACAGGATAACAATAAATCAGCCATCGTTTTTGCCCTCATAATATTGTCTCATTTGTTTTTGCCTATCCGGAGTATTAACTCAAGAAATCCATTGATACATTACCCGTTGAAAGAAATTCCTTGACTATGGCTTTTACTAATTCAGAACCCTCACAAATCATCTTTGAGTCCCATTCATTCCCAAGAATTGAAACCATTCCATCATTAACTAATTTACCGTTAAATGAACGAACCACATAATCATCGCTAGTATTTTCACCCAACAATATTACTGACTTACCACTCTCAGTTTGAACCTGTAAACATTCTGGGCCTATTTCCTCACCATCAATCACATCCAGAGTCACTGAGCCTGCACGACTAAAAATCAACTCAACTGTTTCTAAAACATTTTCAATCTGCACATCCTTGGTGTTACCGCCCTGTGCACTTCCACCAAATCCAATCACCCAAGAAAATGAAAACATTACTGCGCCTTTTTTAGAGATTTCAAGCCTAGTTGCCCATTTGGGGACTTTCGGTTTCTTCTTATACTGTCAAGGATTTAGATTCAGCTTGTTTAGCCAATATGTACTCCTTAAACCATTGATGTGCCTGACAAGAAATTGATTTTTACTGTGGTGTAAATTAGTGACCTCGCAAGTGCTAGGCCTTTGTTTGCTATAATTTAATGTACTGCTAAACATACCTTTGGTAATTGAAAGCAAAATAGAAAATAGGAATATTATGAACGGCCAACATAAAACTCTTGACCCGTTTTTTCATCAAGAAGAACATCTACCCCATTTTCATGTCTAGCAAACTTTAAGCTTTCTGGAACTTCTTTTCCATCAATATAGATACCGCTTGCGCTCAGAGATTCTTCATATCTCCAGCCTTCTGGAACGAAAATGCGATCCACTTTTGTCGGCCTAGCACAGCACACTGCCACCGTATGATTGGGGTTGTTATTCCAATCAGTTTCTCCAACATCAACCCAATCACAATCAGTTGTCGGACCATGCATCTGATCGACAACGACTATATCTATAGCTTTATCTGACCGTTTGAAAGTCAATCCATTAGCAATCAAACTTTCAACATAAGCTTGAACATCTATAGGAACCATAAATCTGACACGAGCCAACTCACCATCTGAGCAAAGCGATTTATTTGGAAGAGCAGCGATAAAAGCGTCCATACCTCCAATATATTTTTTAGCAATCGCTTCGCAGCGAATAACAACAGACAATGCTTCAATTAAAACAGCCATTTAAATTCCTATACATTTCTTAATGCCACCATTTTCCACTGCCACTCAATTAAAGCGCGTTCATTCGGATCATTTTTTAGCCCTTGGTAATATTGAACCCTATCAGCCATACCTGCAGCCGCAATATGCGAGAAGAGGTCAGCAGTCTGTACAGGAATACCATGCTGACGACAGAAGTGCGCATCAGTAAATTTCGCATAGTATTCATTAACTAAGCGCACAGCATCATCGTATGAATGTCCATAGAATGATTGCAAGTTCTTTACCACACATTCAAACAAAAAGATTTCAATTTCATCAGAAGAAGGAGAAAGTTTCAAATCCATAATTACCTCTATTCAACTGTACATCTCTTAATGCACAAATTTGCCTCCGCCATTCAATTAAAGCGCTTTCATTCGTATTCATATATGTCCTGTATGTTTATATATTAGTCAGCGGAGGCTCTCATCCAGATAACGCGCCATCTCTAATATTTCTTTATTTGCCAACACTCCAAATTGAGGATCTTCTCGCTGTACTATTGCTGACGCATCAATTAGAGTGGAATCTTTATTTTTTTCATAAACAGCCCATACACGATTAGGCATTAACCTCCATCTCCCATTTCTTACTTTATCTAAATGCCATCCAATCTTTGTCTGAAATGAATTAATCAAAGAAATCAATTCATCTTCTTGATCTTCCTTATCACTAGCAAATGCCCACATTACAAGAGGCGCAATTTGATCGTCATAACCAAGCGGGCTCTTCGCCGGTAAAGCGGAGTGCCAAACAATAAGATCTTTATTTCTTAAAACCGAGGGTAACGAAGTTGCCAAGCCATTTTGAAGCGCTTTAACCTCGTAATATTTACTTTCCATTAATCGGTCCTTTCAATAATTCACCAGCATCAGGGTTATAGAGGCGATAACCCACACCATTGGGGTTCATCGAATCTACTAGCTTAGTATCATCGCCAATTGGTATTCCATCGTTATGCAGAGCACCGTCATAAACATAGCGACCATCTGAATAGACAGCATGATAGGCTTCATCTAACGATCTTATTGACCCATCTAGATTCTGCGGGTAATTGAATGTTGTACTATCCCTAAATGGCGGATTGAATCTAGGTTTCACATTCTCGACAGTTGGTGCTGGCCAAGGTGCATCGTTAGAACGAAAAACAATCACTTGCCCTTCACCACCCGCAGCTCTATGTAAATCATCAGCTATCTCAGAGCAATCATCACCATACTCTAAGCGAGTTCGAGCATTAGCCATTGCACCAACAACAGCACTATTAAAACAGCTTAGAAGAAGCTAAAAACCTACTTCCCGTTGAAGCCGAATATCCTGTTCCAAATACACTCAAAAACAATACTAAAATTTAAATAAAAGGCTAAATAGGGGATTCTGATACTGCCATTTCGACAGCCACCTTTGAGTAATTTACACCACCATCTCTAGCGGGCTGCCTTTTCAATTCATCAAATGCATACACAACATAAACTAAACAGCCAGGCTTAAATAAGCTCACATCCGCTACATCATTCGTGTAAATACCTACAGCAACGGTCGATCCATCCTCCAGTTTTACATCAACCGTATTATTGATTCCTTCTTCATCTTGACCAGCGATATATGCAGATTCAATAACCCCCTTAATGAATGACAAAGGAATTTTTTCCGCATAGACGTTCTCCCACCATTCATCAGACGCAAATAAACCATGAGAACCTTTAAGCCCCATCAACGGCCTTGCCGGATCGAGAGTAAGTTCTTGAGCCACCTTAACTCGATTCGGGTCATTTTTTAATTCGTCGGATAATAAGTACACCAGCTTCATCGGAACTGGTGAATCATCTAATTTCAATAGCATTTACATTAATTTCTCTATTCTAATAACTCAAAATCCAAGATATTTTGATTGAATATATCCAACGCTTTACCTTGACTAAGCTGGGTGGTCATCTGTCCTGACTCGACTTTAAATCGAGAATGGGTTTGATTCCACTTTCCTGTTTGAGTGGACAAATGAGGCAATTCAATAGAAGCAGGTTTGTTAGCTGCAATTCCTATATCTTGAAGCTGCGCGGAAGTACCTCGTTGCGTAGTAATTTTGACGGTATGGCCATCGTATTTACTTGAGTACTCAAGCAACGGCGAAACTGAAGTCTCACCAGCATAGGGAAGCTGACCAGTTTCCTCAAATATTCGATATTGCTTCTCTGACATAGACCGATACATGATTTCATTTCCATAAGCATCACGCTCTAAGACTGTATCTAACTGATTTGAGGATCGAGTGGCAGGAACACCAACTTTGCTTGGACCCTTTGGACACTCAGCTAAACCGAACGGGTCAACCCACTCCATCGGATTATGCACGTAAGCTTGTGGTCTTAAACCACCTGCCATCCCTATTGGGTCAGAGCTTAAATACTGACCGCTGCCGCTATCATAATAACGGTGCCGATTATAGTAAAGCGATGTTTTATAAAGAAAATACTCCCTTAATAGCGTAGGTCATTCGCTGCTGAACTGTAAAAATAAAAACTGGCGCTTAAGCAAAGCTTTGAGTTTATATCCTGTAGCTTTTTCCTAAGTTCGTCCTTCACCTAGGCTGAACACATATTCCCTTGCCTCTATTTTGTATATATAATCATATGTGGCAAATATAAATTTTCGCTTGGTATCATAAGATGGTAGCTCAACAAAGCTTGAATTTTCACCAAAACTACTATTATCAACATCTTCCTTTTTAAATGAAGTAACATCAGAAAATTCTAATTTATACTTCATCCATATGGCCTGCCCCTTATATCCTGATGCTAACTCCAAGTTAATATCACCGCTTAGAACAAGCCGTTGTCCTTGCTTGTCCTCGCTGATATCATCCTAATAAAATCCATCTCGCCCCGCAACAAATCCCACGGGTGTTTGTATTGCTTTAATAGCATTCATTATCGAACCCTTGTTAATTCGCCAAAAGAGTAGAAAGGCTAAGAATCAACGCCATCTGAGATATGGAGAGCATCTTCAACCTCAACAACAAGATATCGGATAATATTATCCAACTTAGCATGACCGAGAAGCAGTTGAAGCGCTCGAATATTTTTAGTGCGCACATCATAACTATATCTCATGGGTTGACCCACTTTCCTTGGACTCGGGAAAAGGAAATCAGAGGTGAGCAACGCTCAGACCCTAGCCTAAATCATTGTGCTGTAAACTCTAAAACTGAATCAAATCGAAAATGGCAAGCATTGTAAACCCATCTTAAATGTCATTTTTACAGCCCATATTTTCCATCAACTTAAATTCGCAACACCCAAGTATTTTGAGTGTATCTAGCTCTTTACATAGGAAATACAAATTACCAACATTAAATTTGACCGGTAATTTAGCTAGCTTCCGCTTTAGTTCTTTGTACTTGTATGTTCTTGGAATCTTCCAAATAGTACCATTGGCTTCCTCTGGCACGACGAAACTCAATTTTAACTTTAATAAAGCATCTACCGTAACTCTCAGGTTACTGATTTTGGTTATTTCAATATCCCAATCCTCATACTTAAGATAACCTTTTTCATATATCTTTAGGTTTTCATCACAAGAGTATGCTGAGCTGAAAGAAATATGCCTACCAGATTTACGCTCTATCAGAATGCCTCCAGAGCCGACCTTTGAGTTTATATGGTTTCCAGTGCGAATAAACTTCTTTGAATTAAAAAAATCAACCACCCGTAGTCTTTTTCGATAATTGATTCGTTCAAGATATCCATATCCTCATCTAAGGTATCTCGCACTGACTGTATCGCTTCATCTCTCGATATCATTTAATTTCTCAATCTAAGGCCTTTTACACAAAGCTCACCAGCACATTCTGTGAAGAGCGTTTTGCGTAGCAGTTTTATCGGAGTACGCTTTTTTATGCTTTGCGCAGTACAATGAAGTTTCGAACACTATAATAACCTTCGGTTTTTTCCCAAGGTTGTGTACTTAACATTGAAATACCTTTTTCCCAAATCTCATTTTCTTTTAAAGCTTCAAAGGTAAATTCGCCAGACACACTACAGAAGAATATCCTAAACCAAGATATTTCTGATTCTAGTGTTTCACTTTTGACTGCTTTTTCTAGAGACTCAGCAAGAGATTCTGGAATTGATGCTTCGACACCGTTTGTCGTTCTGGTTCCTAAGTTTCCAATATATACGTTATATTTTACTCCGTTTATTAGCCAATTGTCGGTTTTTACTTGTTCGGGCTCGTGCTTTTTCCAAAAGGCAGATAATAAAACATGAAACGAGTTAGCGCAGAAGTTCTCTAAGCCGTTAATGATCCCTGCTTTACCGACACCAAACCCAGCAAAGCATTCATTAATAATACGTCCGCTATCTAACAAAACTTCTACTTCAAACACACCAATAGCTTCCTTTTGAAACCAAGTCGCTCGAATAGCAGGAAACTCTCCGTAAGGAACTATCCATTCATTTTCTGTGTGAAAAGGGACTTCGTGAGCTTTAAACAACTCACATATATACTCTTTTATATCTAAAGGTTCCATGACTCTCCTTAAGGAGCATAAATTTGCATTCGTACGCATGCACTTTTGCCTCATTGAATTAGCAAAAACGTGCAACCCTAACTATCTGTAAAACAAGAACTTATCAGATTTCTATTGAATATACCATCTATATTAATGCGTCAAATTTGTCTCTACATTTGCTTTGATACTAGGGAGTTATAACGCCCATTACGCACAGATGATCAGTAATGCTACCCAGCAACATGTAAGGCAAAGCACGTTACTAATAGTTTCAAAGGCTAAGTATCGCTGTCCCGGAAAGGGGTATTTTCGTATTTGTTGCAGCGTCAAATCATATGGATGTAGTGGAATGGTGGATATTGTGCTGTCAGAAAGGTTAAAGCATTCTGATAGAGTAACAGAGCCCACCATATGTTGGCCTATCGTGACAAAATCACTCTGTGAGATTTCAAAATGACCAAACCTGAATTTAAATCTCCAGTTTGTTTCTCCGGTTGTAAACTCTAACTGATCTAACATTGGATGAATGGCGACTTCATGACCACTTATATACTCAATATCTCTGCGGTATGGAATGAAATCGGGTGCCATTTTAAACTGATAGCTCCCTTTTCCTATCACCTGACCAATCGCGGTAAATTTCTGGCATCGCTCTTTTCCTTTGAACTTATGAGTCGGAGAATAAAAAACTATGCCATCACCCACTGACATTCTATTCAAAGGGGCGGACTTGCCATGGCACACTTGGCAAAATCCTCCTGCGACGCCACGTTTAATATGTTCACGGGAAACGACCCCACACCAAAACTTTCTCACAACACATCCTGTGATAGATTTTTATAAACCATTAATTTTGATGTCAGGGATTGATATTTGTTTAAGTTGACCCTCGCTTAAGCAGGAAAAAAATCCTCATCTGTGTTTTCTATAATTGCTTCAAATATCAAGTTTGCCCCTTTTTCTGTGAACTGCACATTGGTATTTCGCGCATCAAATGATGACGGCATACGTTCGACTAATCCCATGATTATTATTCACATTACCTCTCTAAAAATAGAATTCGATAGCCATATTTTTCACTCGACCACGATTGTTATGTGTTTTTTAGGCATTACTTAAATAGATCTAATATTCTTTTTACGATACCTTTTAATTTGTTGTTAGGACTGTAGTTAACATCATACTTTTTTATGAATTCCGATCTTGTTTTATAACCAAGCTTTTTGATATTGTGATCAAGCTCTACAAGCATGCTATTCTTGTTTTTAAATCTTTCTATAATCCCCAGATATTCGCGCTCTAGTTTATCATTTCTAATGCCCGACACGGCCTGCAATGCTGTACGAACTACTCTAGAGGATTCGTCTCTCAACCCTCTTGAAAACTCATCTATATAATCTGATTTGCTCTTAAGCAACCCTAATGAATAGTAACTGGTTGCTCTAATCTGCTCAGATTCATTATGACAAAATGGAGCCAACAAATCACCAAAATCACACTTTGCTTCACGCAGAATGTATGTGACAAATGTAAACGTTTCAGGATCCTTAATAAATTGGATTCTTTTAGATAAAAGCGGTACCCACTCATACGAGTACTCTCTTTGGTACCAAAAAATAGCTTGGCAAGCCGTTTTGCAATCTACATCATCACTTTCAATAAGCTCTTCTAATATACTCTTGGACTTTTGGTAGTTAAATTTCGTAATAAGCTCACCTGATAGGCGCTTTAACTTCCCGGTACTTTGTAAGTAAATAGTTTTTAGCCTTTCACAACTTTCTTCGCTTGCAGAGTGGAGTTTTGTAAGCCCTAATAGAACATCGAATTTAGCATTATAGTTATCTGACTCATCGAAACGGTTTAGTAGCTCAATATCATCCCCACCCATGGTATATCCAAACCAGGCTGCTTTATCTGATATCAGTACCCCTGAGATTACTTCATCTAGCCACCTTTCATACCAATCTAAAAAGTTATTTTCATAGCAAAAAAGTATTGGCATGTTTAAAGCAACATCAACATTAACCACTCTACCAGCATACTTTCCATTTAATACTAAGGCATGATAGTAAGTGCATCCTTGGCTTCCTATAGGCAAAATGCCAGAGTAAAATTCTGCATCTAAATCATCTAACACATCATCGGAAAGATTAACATCATCAAGTTTTAGTGTTAATTCTTCCCATTCATCATCTGTAATCCCGGGACTAATAAGCACCTCATTTCCAAGCGTTTCACCGGCTTTTTTGGCTAGCAGACTAACCCCATATTCTAGAGGGTATATCCCAAAATAAGGACCGGCTCCACCATTACCTACATTTAACATAAACTCTTTGTAGCATAAAGGAAGAGTCACTCTATAAGTTGATTCAAATTCTTCGATTTTAGAATTTGATATTGGATCTTTTACACAGTATTTGTGTGAGCTCGCCCCAAAAACCTTAAAGTCAGAGTCTACAGAATATGCCTTTTTGAGTTTTTGTTTGATTCTTATTATCTGCTCTTCATACATCAGTTATTACTCAATATATTTATTTAAGTGATAATCAATAATAACATGATCACTCATTATTATCATAATGGGTAGAGAATGAATTATGAATATGCCCTTGATAAAGGATATAAAGTGCAATAGATAGTTTCATTATCGAAGGTAACAACGATAAAACAGCGCAAATAAGCTGCTTTTTAGCCCTATTTAGACGCAATGCCACCTCAGATACTCTCAATAAATTTAATTAACAAATTAAACATTATTATGCTCATTAGAAACTAATGACATTATTGTAATTTAAGTCATTGATTTTAACGTTGATTTTATTTTTTTGTGTGTGCATTATATGCGAGCAAAAATTGGTATGAATTTTAGTGGTTTACGTTCTTATATTAGTAAATTGAGTTGAGTATCTCAAAAAATTTCAACGACCAATTGCAATGAAAATATAGCATTTAGAGTTTCATTTGATTCCTCCTACACTGGTGTAATTTGCAAAAGCTTGGGATATGTCGAGTTGAAACCATGCGCTCTATAGATGATTGATATTAAGTATAATGAATTAGGGATTTTGATTAATGAAAAACACGTTGATTGCTATTGCATTAAGTAGTGCTTTAGTTGGATGTGGTGGCGGCAATGACTCGAAGGATACGTCAGCATCCTCGGGTGGAACAACGGCCACAAGCGGAACAGCGGCCACAGGTGGGACAGCGACCACAGGCGGAACCACGACCACAGGCGGAACCACGACCACAGGTGGAACAACGACCACAAGCGGAACCACGACCACAGGTGGAACAACGACCACAGACGGAACAGCGACCACAGACGGAACAACGGCCACAGGTGGGACAGCGACCACAGGTGGGACAGCGACCACAGGTGGAACAACGACCACAGGTGGAACAACGACCACAGGCGGAACAGCGACCACAGGCGGAACAACGGCCACAGGCGGAACAGCGACCACAGATGAAGCGGAGACCGTAGGTGGAACAGATACCACAGATGAAACAGAGACGATAGGTGGAACAGGTACCACAGATGAAGCAGAGACCCCAGATGATGGAGAGACCACAGTTGAAGCGGAGACCATAGGTGGAACCACGACCCCAGATGAAACAGAGACTACGGGTGGCACAGCGCCCTCAAGCACTGACGAAAGTACTATTGATGACACGGAAAGCTATAAATACCGTGTAATCGTTTATTCTCCATCTCGTAGCGCGAAGGTATATGCTGATAGAAATGGCAATAAAAGAGTGGAAGAGGATGAGTATATCGGTAATACCGATAGAAATGGAGAAGTTCTAATTACAAAATCGGACAGTGATTACGACATCATCGCTCGTTTTGAAGGCAAAGAAATGATATCTGTTCAAGGTGAGCGAATCATTAGTCCATTTACAACATTAGCCAAGCTACAAAACTATAACCTCGATGAATTATCAAGTCAATTTGAGACCCCTGGTGGTTATTTGGATATATCAAATGATTATACTACTAAGGGGTACTACTCAAATATGCCTTCTGCTCTAGCGAGCACTATATTTTCAGATTTTAAAAATAGGTTGGTAGAAACATCTGAAAATATTAAGAATATACAAAAGTCTGCCAAAGACACGTTGGATTTTCTTTATGATGAAGTCGACCATAACATAATAGTTTATACTAGTGGTATAATAACTCTTAATCCTGATCCACTCTTTCCAGAAGGTAAATTGACTGGGGACTGGCAGTTACCTTGCAAACTCATCGCTAAAGATTATTACATAACAGTAGATTTTTCTGCTGACAAATATTATTTTGATAGTGAACTAATTGCTTACTCTGATCCGGATTGTGATATGTCATCTAAAAAGAGTTCTGCGACTATATCAGGGAAATATACCTATTTTGGTAAAGAAATAAATGATGGAATAAGGTATTATAAACATGCTCTCAAAAAGTCTAAAGTAGATGCAACAGATCGACTTGATATTGCATATCTTGTTCTGTATACGAATAAGTTATCAAATGTACACAAGTTAAGGGACGGCTCTGAACTTGTACCAATTGAGTATGGAAGGTTATCTCGACATGAATCATTTAAAGCTAAATAGATAGCATCATGACTCTAAATGATCATATTGAAGCAGCGTAACACGCTGCTTTTTTTAAATACACAAACAACAAAAAATTTAATACATTCGAAATGGATAGGCAATTGCCATACAGATAACGACTTTTAACAAAGGATAGATAGTTGTTATATCATCTACTTACAAAAGATGATTACAGGAAGTATGAAAGTACTGAATACTATAAACCTGCTTCTTTTAAGAATGACGGTTTTATTCATCTCGCTTACAAAGAGCAAGTCCAAAAAATCCTTGATTGCTTTTTTGTTGGTGTTAATGAGGTGTATCTTCTTGAAATCGATATAAACGCTGTAGCCCAATCACTAAAAGACGAACCTCCAGCAGGTATTGTAGATAATGGGGTGCTCTACCCTCATTTATACAGCCCGCTATGGAAGCAAGCAGTAGTTAAAACGATAAGGTTAGTCACAGACTCAGCAGGTGCGTTAAAAGCAAACTTATAGATGTCTGAATCCTTCATGACTACTTTACTGTTCTTAACCATCATGCGTTAAAAACAAAAATGCCAGCAATTACGCTGGCATCTGTCTCTTAATTCCATTCGGTAATTATCGATAAAAGCCGATATCTTTTTGCATATGCGCTGAAAAATCTTCTGCGTAGTACTGACGTGGTGCCTTTTCCGTAAACAGAATGTCAACCAAGTGAGCAATCAATCCTTTGAAGTTAACCGAATAGGTTTTCTTATCCATAGAGGTTGGTAAAGCGATATTAGTCATTTGCATTGCTTGTTCCATGATTGCCTCTCTTTTAAAGCCTTAATGAGTTTTGATGCTTGTATGTTAGACACTTTTTAACTGTTCAAGAAATGACAAAAACTACCCACTCGCATTACATTTTCTTATGAAACAACCTTGTTACATACAAGGGTAATAAAAAATCAAAACAATAGAGTTTTTATTCAAAACAAGGCATATCTGATTGAATAAAGAACATTTATCAGTTTATCAACCCTGAAAAATTAACATCAAATTAACTTAAGTTTTTTTAAGTCTCTGTGCTAGCTTCATTTACTTTAGGTTCTCATTAGGAATAGTTAGTCCACTTTCATTATTACGCTT
Organism: Vibrio azureus; assembly: GCF_002849855.1. NCBI lineage: Bacteria > Pseudomonadati > Pseudomonadota > Gammaproteobacteria > Vibrionales > Vibrionaceae > Vibrio > Vibrio azureus. The sequence continues at coordinate 776,335 of NZ_CP018617.1, read as the reverse complement.
GGATTTATAAACTGAAGCAATCACCGCAATCGACATAACACTGATTAAAAACGTCAGAGACCAAGTGGTTGGAATGGCGTATTCAGAACCAACTAAAACCATCTTAATACCAATAAAAATCATAATGATGGACAGTGCAGGTTTCAAATAAACAAACTTATCCAACATCGCCTGAAGTACAAAGTACAGTGAACGTAAACCAAGTAACGCGAACACGTTTGCCGCTAGTACCAAAAAGGGTTCTTGAGTCACCGCAAAAATGGCCGGAATAGAGTCAAGCGCAAACATCACATCCATGACCGCAATCACCCCTACTACAACCAACATAGGAGTCGCAAACCAGCGCCCTGCTTGCTTCAAAACAAGGTGCTTACCATGGAACGCTTCCGTTACAGGAAGAAACTTACGAATGAAGCGTTCAGGGTAAGGGTTTACCGCTTCTTCATCCCCTTTATCACGAGCCAGTTGAATACCAGTCCAGATAAGGAAAGCCGCAAATACATACAGAACCCAATGGTATTGAGCCAATAATTGAGCACCTACACCTATCATGATGGCACGCAGCACCAATGCCCCAATCACCCCCCAAAGTAATGCTCTAGGGCGTAACGCTTCAGGGACTTTGTATTGCGTAAAAATGATGGCAAACACAAATAAATTGTCGACACTCAGGGATTTTTCTAACAGGTAACCCGTTAAAAATGCCACGGTCGCTTTTTCATTCGTGTAGCTGCTATACGGCGCATAATGAGTCCAGAAAAAATAAATAGAAGCAGCAAAAACAAAGGCTAACAGAAACCAAAACACGCTCCAGGCCATGGCTTTCTTCATCGTAATTGCGCCGCCACGGGTTTGAAAAATGTCTATCGCGACCAGAAGTAATGTAAATAAGCCAAATGCACCATACATGAATAAAGAATCGTGAACGACCACAGGTGGATTGACGGCAAGGGTATTTTCTAATAAAGACATGGAACCTCCCGAGCGGAAGGTGGACAAGAGTTAGACCTTCCGCAGACAATAAAAACCAGTACCTGAACATCATTCAGGCACGACTTAAAGTATGCGTTGGTCTCGTTGGAGTGCCTGACCAATCTTTGTGGTGGGCACCTTTACTTACCGGATAAGCGAATGCTTAACGAGATGACGATAAATAAACTTACGCTAACTACTCCCCAAACGGCGCTATCATACGCCTGCTAACGAACATCTCCAACAAAAATTATTTATCGTTCTTTGTCATCGTTCTTAGTGAGCAAATGAAGGTTACTTGGGTATATCTCTTTTGCTCTAAAAGCCATGTAAGGGCAACAGGTAGGCAAGTAACAACCAAATAGCAATCAGAGCGATAACAATAACGATGTCAAGCCAATCTCTGTCCCACATTTTTCTCTCCTCTCCTGTTACACCAGTGTGAGGATTAGGCAAAAAAGATACCAGTTGGATCAGGCCTAGCTCGCTCTAGACCAAATCACCTGAGAAGAGATTCTGTCAGAACCGTTGTTTTTAAGGATAAAACCCTGTTGAAGACCCCATTGAAGTAAGCTGATTTAAACAATCGGGGTTATCGGTGAGTAACTCTATAAAACAATCGGCCATGGAAAGCGGGCTCACACATCCTTCCCCTTTCATATGAAGCATCGCATCATAGCCCTCTTTTCCTTTCATGGTATAAGCAGATGACGTCCCACGATACCAGCGTTTATCATCAATTGGGTGCCATTTATCCTGTTCAAAAATTGTCAGATTTTCAATTCGCTGGCCCTGTTCAGCCTCTTTGTTATATTTAAAATCAAGATTGTAAACATAAGGGAAACTGCCTGTCCCCGTTCCTTCTACACCATTGTTTAAAGCATTATTAATTGCACCTTCGAGCGCCAGACGGATCATTTTTCCTTGAATTTCATAACAGCCAATTGGCACCGCAAACGGAAGCAATCGGCCTGCAATGTCAGCAACGGTAATATTTCCTGAATTGAGAGAAGTTCGAACACCACCTGCATTATGAATCGCAAATTGAATGTTATGTCCACGCTTGTTCAAACTGTGTAAAAATGATCGAGCAACAGCCGGAGCCAACTCACTGCCACCTTGCTCATCAGGTATTCTGACATGCCGTAACGTTTTGTTACTATGAGCGATAACTTGAGACTGCAACTTACGTACTTGAGGTATGTATTTATCATTCAGAATCGCTTGAATCGCCGGATGTTTTTTACAAATTGTCACGTTAGGCTGACGATGAATGAAATCACAGGTAGACTCGAATTTACGTTGATCCAAAGTGGTCGTCATCGTTGAGTCCCAAAACAGGCGACGTCCAAGCAGTAATTCATTCTGACCATTTAACATGGTCGCCTTACCTTGCTGATCAAACTCAAGGGTGCAATGTCCAAGCGCCAGTGCATGATAACCAGCTTGGACGACATACGTTCCATTAACTTCAACGCCATACCGATCATCTTTACTTAAACCAATCGCACTAAAATCACCTTGAAGGCGATGACTGTGCCCGCCCACAATAATACCAATCCCATCCACTTTTTCAGCAAGTTCTAGATCACTATCGTAGCCTAAATGGCTAAGCAAAATGATCTTATTGATCCCGTCACTGTGGATTTTTTTCACCGTGTTTTGTGCAGTCTGCAAGGCAGAAATAAATGGGGTATCAACGTCTGGGTTAGCAATATCACTCATTTTATCAATTGATAGACCGAAAATTGCTACGGGCTCATCATCAAACGTTTTAACGATATACTGAGCGCTTTTGCTGTCTGGATCGTAACTGTATACATTTGAGCTTTCACTGATCCGATGTTCCTTTTGTGGTAACTCATGAGTGAGGTCCCAGTTGCCCGCTAAAAAGGGAAATTGAATCCGCTGACAAAAGCGTGCTACAGGCTCATTGCCCATATCTAACTCATGATTGCCCAAAGTCATAGCATCAATGTTTAATGCGTTAAGAAGATCGGCATTAGCGACCCCTTTAAAAAGAGAAAAATACAATGTTCCCTGAAAACAGTCACCCGCATGTAGAAATAACATTCCTTGATTTTGACGATGTGCATCCTCACGTAATTGCTCGACTCGCGTGGCAATACGAGCAAAGCCTCCAGCACTAACGTAAGGCTCAGCAACCTGCTGCCCGTCAAGATTGAGCGCAAGCTGTAATGAGGTAGGCTCAAAGTAGGAATGGGTATCATTGATGTGTGCCAGTTTGATTCTGACTGACTTATGATTTTTCTTCATTAGCATCTTCTCTTTTTAATTGTTCTTATTATTAGAGCTTAATCATGACAGAATCATGAATGTTATGAAACCGAGAATTTCATGTTTCAACAGAGTGTGATGTTAATTGGCCTAATACAAGTAATTCATAGAGCCAAGTGATGACACAGTGGTTCACAATAAAAAAACTTTATAACCAAATAACTTGGGTATACAACCAAAGCATATACCCATGTGACTTTAAGGTGCTTGCTTCAGAGCGAGGTCACTGGACACAGTATCTTGAGGTTACTTGGGTATATACTTAAATTAAGTAACGGCAAGATTTTCGACAAAAACACGTATCATGGAAGGTGCCAATGCGGCTTGAGCGAATTGAAATCTCTGGCTTTAGAGGAATTAAGCGTCTCTCACTCTCTTTTGACGAACTCACCACATTGATTGGGGAAAATACATGGGGCAAGTCTTCTCTGTTGGATGCCCTGTCACTGGCTTTGCCTGCAAATGGTCAGCTTTATCAATTTACGATGACAGATTTTCATGTCGATTATTCAATCTCGTCCCCGCAATCGCAGCATCTGCAGATCATCCTTTGCTTTAAAAGCCTAGATAAAAATGAAATCAATGCTGGTCGCTATCGACGTATCCGGCCCATTTGGTGTCTTAATCAAGATAATGAGCACATTATTTATTACCGTCTGAGTGCTACACGGCTCGGTAATACAATCACAACGAAATATGCTTTCTTAGATACCCAAGGCGAAAACCTATTACTCCATGATACTGAACGATTAGCAAGAGAATTGATGACTTTGCATCCTGTTATCCGTCTGCAAGATTCTCGCCGCTTCCCTCAACCACTTCATATTAGTAATGAAAGCAAAAACGCTCGAATCGAAAAGCGTATTAATAACACCTGTCGACGCTTGATCGCTATGCCCGGGCACGTTAACAAAGGCGAGGTACGCAGCAGCTTGTCTTCAATGCAAACCCTTATAGAGCATTACTTTGCCTTTCGGAGTCTAAAGAAAGGCAACCCGAGAAAGCCTAGAGACGGGCTATTTTATACAAGCTCGCCCTCTGATAAAGGTTTAGCGCAATTTTTAAAAGAGACTGACAACAAGCAAACACGACTCTTGTTAATGGGGCTACTAAATGCTTATCTTCAGGCCAAAGGGCCCAATGAATTGCGACGCTGTGCACGACCGATATTGATTATCGAGGATCCCGAGGGGCGTCTCCACCCTACTCACTTATCGCGTGCTTGGGGAGTGCTTCAACGTCTTCCCATGCAAAAGATACTCACCACGAACAGTACACTCATGCTTGGTTCCGTGCCGTTGGCTTCCATTCGTCGCCTTGTGCGCCAATCAGAAAAAACGATAGCCAAGTCAATGAATGCCAAGCACTTCTCTGAAGACCAACTCCGTCGAATCGGGTTCCACATCCGATTTCATCGAGCCGGTGCTTTATTTGCTCGCTGTTGGCTGCTTGTCGAAGGGGAAACAGAAGTTTGGTTATTTAACGAATTAGCTAAACAATGCGGTTATGACCTCGCCGCAGAAGGCGTACAAATTGTCGAGTTTGCTCAATCGGGCTTGAAGTCTTTAATAAAAGTGGCCGAAGAGTTTGCAATTGATTGGCATGTTGTCACCGACGGTGATCCCGCTGGTAAGAAGTACGCTCACACCGTTCGAGTTCATCTAGAACACGAAAACGATCGCCATCGTTTAACTGAACTGCCTGATCAAGACATCGAACATTTCTTATACAACAATGGCTTTGATTTATTCTTTAAAGACCTAATCAAAATCCCACATAGCCATCCTATTCCCGCGAAAAAAGTCGTCAGTCGAGTATTAAAAAAACAAGCCAAACCCGATCTTGCACTCGCAATCGTGTCATTTTGTGAAGAAAAAGGAACAGAGTGTATTCCTTTATTACTACGTTGGACACTGAAACGTGTGGTCAGCATGGCCAATGGTAATACCTAAGGATGAGTCTCAGTTGTCTATTCTTTACCACGCCTGAGAGCTAAGGCCATCTCGCCGAACACACCGCAATGCCAACAAGATACTTAGCCTTGGGTATATACCCAAGTGACCTCAAGATGCTTGATTCAGAGCGAGGTCACTGAGTCGAATTCAAGGAAGACAACGAAGCGGAATAGCAGGCTCTTTCTCATTTTTGTAAGAAGAACGGTTGTCTGACGAAAGAAGTCGGCTCAGTGACACGCTCCCAAAGGGCGAGTGCCCTTAACTCTCAGGCTTTGTTAACGATTCTCAATGTAGAACGACTATATCTTCGAATCGTTGCCGCGCCTGAAAGTTAAGGTCATCTCGCTGAACACAGCATCTTGAGGTTACTTGGGTATAATTTAACTAAAGTAAATACATTTCATACCAAACCAATGAAATGTATCCTTTAAAGTTACTTATTATTAATTTGTATCAATTTAAGATAAACAGTTAATAGAAAAATAATGAAACGGAGCATCCAGTTTATTGACAAATAACAGAAGTTAGAATAAAAATTATAAACAACATTATATATTATTCTGGTAATCATATGCTCAGAAAGTCGTTAGCTGCAACACTAATACTGTTATCTCTATTATTGATATTTTTTAAATACACAAATAATGACAAATTAAATAATAAAACTGTAAAAAATGAAGAATCTCGAAGTAAAAAGAGCTTATCAACAAAAGAGTTTGATATAAGTAACGAAAAAGAAGAAAACTTAAAACAACGCTTTAAAAATATCATCGCTAAAAGTTACGAGCAATCAATAAGCTATCCAAAGTACTCTATCAAAGTAATAGACAATGAAAGTTATTATTTAGATTCTAATCCGGGCTACCGTGTCTCTTTACCAATATCAGAAGACGGTTTATCTATCAGCTTGCATTTAGATAAATATCGATATTTTGACTCTGATGTAATGAAGTTAACCATTACGACGCCTATTACTATGTCACAGGTGAAAATTTCAGTACAAGATATTGATAGTGATGAGATTTTATACGTTGATGAAACCGTGTCACAAGAGCTAAGTATTCCAGTTGAATCACATTGGGGAAATGAGTTACGTATCATTGCAGAGGTTCAGCTCGAGCAAAACAACACGAATATGCCACGAGATTTGTCTAGTACTCAAGAGGGCAGCTATGAGGATCTACAAGGCGCATTTGATTTTACAGGCCCTGAAAAGATAACCTTAGTCGCCGACGCCTATCATTTATCCAGCGTTGGACAAGTTTCTCACCTTGGAACACCCTATCCTTTAAATGAAGATATCATTATTCCTATTTACGTTACCGTCATAAAAGATGGTTTTTATGAAATATTGGCAAACTTAAAAACCAACAATAAAAATATTACCGCTTTTTTAAGAAACAGAAGCCAGTTATTAACTGGAGAGAATGAAATATTTTTAAAAATTCACCATAGCGTTTTAGAAAGGACACAACAAAATTATCAGCTATTCAATATTAGGATAAATAAACTTTCTACTTCTCCTTATGAAAAGAAAGAATATGGTAAAGAATTAAAAAATGAACATGACATTGGTGTTATTTCAAAAGACGATTTGATAATTAATAACCATACAATAAACAGCCAGGAGGAAAATTCACTATCTTTAATTAAATCCATATCAAAATAATATTAAAACAAAATAAAACACCCAAGTCACCTAAAGAACATTGGGTATAAAACACACACAACATCGTTATAAGGGCTTATATGAAGACTTTGATTTATATTTTATTTTTTATTAACTGTATAGTGGCTCAATGTGCCTTTGCTATACCATTAAATGAAATTAAAATTATCGCAATACATGGCTTACAAAGCGAACATATTACCTCTAAACCAACACCTGAAGAGCTCGTTTCAGACACTGCCCATTATTGGCAGTCTTACTGGGCTGAACAGGCTGATGATTTTATTAACTGGTCTTCATCTGAGAGGCTTCAATCTGGCGTCATAACTGGTTATATATGGCCAGAACTACAACGAATTTCTCAACAAGGAACCTGTGAGGTCGGTTGTATCTTTGTCACTCACTCAACAGGCGATCTTGTTGCTAGGCTCATCTTGGAACACCAAGAGCTCTGGTTATCCGCAGTAGGTTATAAACCTCTAAATATTCTTGCGACTTTTGATTTTTCTGGAGCAGGAGGTGGTACTGAGCTTGCTGACATAGTGATCAGCTCTGCCTATGGAGATGGCAACGCATTTTACGACTTTATTATTGAAGAATGGCTTGGTGAGGCGCCAGGGCCAGATAATATTGGTATTATTAATGACATCAGTCCAAGCAAAGCCAGAAATTACCTTCGCTATCCTTACAATCGCATACCAAGATTGAGGATAATTGGTGGTGGAAGTGATTTTGCTAACTTAACCAGTGGGTTATTACCTGGTAATGATGATGGTGTTGTCGCTTTGCATTCTGCCTGTGGCTCAGTCAGCGTATCGGCTTATGACAGTTGTTCACCGGATATCGATATTGATGGTGAATACAGTGTTGGCCACTCTTATGTTAGGGAGTTTTTACCTAATCACTACCCTTTGATCATGGCGGATGGTTACAGCCATGAGGAATTAGTTGAAGCAGATATACCGACAACTGACGAATATACAGCAATGAGTATTACGATACCGGACGACGAGAAAACCCTGACGATTACCACGGAAGATGTTAACTGGATGGGCAACACTTATCGATATGTTGTTGGCTATGAAAGTAAGACACCTTCTCAGTTGATTGGCGGTATTTTTAGATAAGATTTCAGTACAGAAACCAATATCAAAGGGAATATCAAAGTGCATACCCAAGTGATTACAAGCCACTTGGGTATTGTGGTCCTTATTCAACTCAATTACTTCTTGATTCCTTCAACGTAGAGCTCCATATCGACATAGCTTGACGCCCCCATCACAGGTATCTCAAAATCGGCAAGCTCAATACGCGTTTGACCAGAAAATCCTGCGCGTTCCCCTCCCCAAGGATCGTTACCCGCACCAATAAACTCGGCCTCAATCGTAATTGGCTTGGTCACACCGTGTAAGGTTAAATCACCAATTACATCAAGCTTACCATCACCTTTATCGACCACCTTGGTACTGTTGAACGTCGCTTGCTGGTATTTCTTAGCATTAATGAAATCGGCACTGCGGATATGCTTGTCACGCTCAGCATGGTTTGAGTCGACACTGCTGGTATCCACAACGACGTTAACTTTTGAGTTAGCAAGATTCTTCTCATCAAAGGTAAAATCACCGCTAAAAGTATTAAAACGACCTTTAGTAAAACTGTATCCGAGGTGGCTTACGATGAAGTTGATAGAGGCATGTGCCCCTTTGGTATCGATGACGTAATCTGCAGCGTTTGCACTCAATGGCAACGCCGTAATCAAGGCTAATCCTGTAGCAATCAGTGACTTTCTCATTTTGAAGCTCCTAACATTTTTTTAAATGTGTTGTCTTTATCGATGAAATGGTGTTTTAGAGCAGCAATCGCGTGCAAACTGACAACAATCATCAGCGTTACTGCAGCATAAAAGTGGATCTCTCCTGACACATCAGACTGCTCAGGAAAAAGCTCCCCTGCACTGGGAACCGTAAACCAATTAAAAACCTCGATACCACGTCCATCAGACGTAGAAATAAGATATCCAGAAATAAAAATTATGGCCAACATGACATACATCAGCACATGAGCAGATTTCGCTAAGACAATTTCATATCGTTTGCCTTCTATGCTCGGAGACGCAGTGGTCACTTTCCAAAAGACTCTAAAAAGGATCAAAACGGACAATAAAATGCCAACAGAACGATGATAATGGGGAGCAAGCTGATACCATTGACTGTAATAGCTTAGGTCGACCATCCATAGGCCAACGCCGAACATAATGAAAATAACTATCGCTGAAATCCAGTGCATCAAGCGCGCCGGAAGATTATAATTTTTTGTCATTTCACATCCTTGTATTGCCCAAATGATTCACCCCAAAAGGCCGCTTAGGGTATAACCCCTACTACCGAATCCTCGTTTGAACTACCTGTACTTGTCTAATAAACAAGGTCTTAACAATAATTGGAACTCAATCGATATTACCCGAAACACTCATCACAATCTATATTTAAGTTATCTAATAAATACATGGACTTATAATAAATTATGGCTAATTTAATGGTGAGTTCTTATTACCAGAAGACTGAATAACATCAATTTGTGACGCACTTCACTACCATGCTTACAGAAGTGGCCCCCAATTTTCGGACATGACTTTAAGTGATTGTTCTGTTTGTATAGTACCTAAAAGGATGGGAAAGGACGCTGGGTCGACAATGTTTTCATCGAGCGATTATGGAGAAGCCTGAAATATGAGGAGGTTTACTTAAAAGCTTACACCACGCCCCGAGAAGCAGGGCTTGAAATCGGCCACTACATGATGTTTTATAACGAGGAGCGTAACCATCAGGGACTCAATGACCTCACCCCTGATGAAGCCTACTTTGGTAGGCAGAGATACGCTGCATGAGCTGGATCAACCACTTAAGAAGTTAGCTTATGTTTCCAACCATTGAGGTCCACCTCTCTAAGATATTTTCCCAGATATCTAAACCATTATAGGTTTCTAATCTATTGAATTAATAGCCATTAGTTTATTTAATGGCTATACAACCTTAGTTCTTGAATTGATTGACAGGTACGGCAATCGCGTTGTTCTGTCCTTTCATCGCCTTTATTTGCTCGTACTCTACTAACTCAGAACAGGTATGAAAAACAGTGAATACTCCGTCTTTTGGTAATTCCGGTCGACTAAAAGCAAAGGCAACTAAAACCAGATCCAATATTGGTTAACCTCAGAATATGAGCACAAGGGCATCCGTATAAATGGCGAGCATATCTTAGATAAGCCAATTGCATTAAACCGAGGCCAACAGCTACGTTAACTTACCAAGGATAAATTGAACAAAACATTATTTAAAGACCCATCAAACTAGCAAGATAGTGCTAAGAAATGCCTCACTTACTGTGAGGCATCTTATTCACTATGTTATGGCCATAACACGGAATATTAAGCAGCATCTAAGCCTCATGACGCTGCTTGATATCCAGATCGCAGTGCAGAACTAAGCGATGTAACAGCACGATTAAATGCCATCTCCAACTCTTTTGGCGTGCTATTACGATCAGCCCTAACCGTTTGTAAATCCTTTACGCTGAACCATAACTCTTTAGCAGTTTCATTGTTAAATCCAGATCTATATTCTTGGAATATCTCTGATCCACCATCTGCCATCTGTTCAAAGAGCTGATTAAATTCAAGGTGATGTTTTTGTACCCAGTTCCCCCATTGCTGAGAGTCATTTATCGAGTTAAACATATCTTGTAGCTGTTTGAAGTTTAGCTCCTCAACTTCCGTTACCGTCTCCCCCAATAAAGATGCCCCTATTATTGCTTCTGGATCTTCATAACCTTGTCCAACATCACGAACAGTCAAAGGCTGCGACTCTAATGTTTCAACTGTTATTTCATAACGATCTTCGCCCTCATGAACATGTCTAACTATTTTAATGAAAGAAGCTAGAGCAGTTCCAAAATAGCCTGATACTTCACTATATTGTCTCAAATCGCCATTATTCATACTCTTTATAACGGTATCGATATTGATACCTGCACCAGAATCAAACAATAAGACATCTTTAGGTATCGCCTTGCTACTTTGCAAACTATTTTCCCATACAGTACCTTTAGCGTGATCAAGTACATTCCCATCACGGCCTGAAGCAAGGAAAAGTGTATCACTTGGACGTCCCTGTGCTTGTATCAGAGAGTGAGGCGCATCTAGATCTACTGCTGTGCTCACTCTAGGTTCTAAATCTGGATCCGAGGCTGCTAATTTTTGTGTATCGATATGAGGTGCATCTTCTGGTAGCGGCGGTAGTCCATGTTTACCTAACATTGGATTTGGATCATAAAAGCGGCCGCGCATCATATCACTTTTCCTGAACTCCATCATGTTAGCCGATCCATGTTCATAGAAGACAGCTAAGGAATGAGTTGTATCAGCATCGATTAGCTGACCATCAACTATTTTCGCCATCCTTATCTCTATTTTATTTAACGTGTTAAGCCCGACAGTACCATAGACAATCCCAGATTCTCTACCCGGTTGTAGTTTCAGTAATTCATTCTCAAAATCCCCCGCCAGCGATGCATCATATGGCCCCATTCTAGCTGGATCCGTCACATATGAATAAGCCTCATCATAATTGACTTCCTGAGTCCCTTTTTTATGAAATAAAGACGGTGGAATTTCTATCTTTTGTTTATTCCCTACAGCACTGTTACAAGATGCCATTTTTACGGTAACTTCAGGTGGCAAGCCCATATCAACAACATTTTCCGCGAGTTGTTTAGAACTCATTCTTTTGGGAGCAAGAAAGCCTCCCGCATTATATATATTTGTTTCACCCGGTGAAGAATGCCCGCTAATATACAGTGTACTGGTCTTATCAAGATCAGATAAATTGGTTTTATCTATTGTATATAAGTATCGATATTCTGGCGCCAATGTGGAATTGTCAGCTGGCCCATAATTCTTAGTAAGAATGCCTTTGAATTTCTTAACCTGAGCCGAATCTTTAAATACCGGAACATATAGAGGCTTATTTTTTTTCTTTAGCCCTTCGAGCAAAGGTATTAACCTATCAACGACTCTTTCTTTATCTATCAAGGGGAAATAAACATACTTTTTACCGCCAGGCTTTATATAGGGTACGAAACCACTCGAAGTTTGAAGATCTGTAGAGGTAACTAAATTACCGTTAACTTGGCGAGTCGCAGTACCGACAGGATCAAAACCTTCCGCAGCAAGTTTAGGTGCGTCATCTGTCCCTAAAATCTGATAATACGATCGATGCGGAATATAGTCGTTCCATAAAGGGTTTGCAAAAAACGCATCTACTGATATTTCTTTATTTCCACTGTATACTTTCAAGTATTTTCTGATATCAGGATGGTGTCTATATCTATATAATAATCTTATTTCTGTGGCAGTCACACTATTACCTTCAACACCTTGTTTTTTCGCTATTTTCCCAATAGCAGTTTCTAGATGATCAACACAAAAGTGGACAGTTTTCTTCCGTTCAAAAATCTGATAAAGCAAGCCAGCTTTACTCGTTCTTTTCCAAAGCCTATTAGCTCTTACATCCCCTTCTAATGCTAAATAATCTTGCTTTTGTAATGGCGGATAAGAAGAGGCAAACTTTTTAAACCCCAATCCTCTTTGGCCGTCATTTAAATCGTTTAAAATTTCCGCATCAGTTCTCGGAATGTCAGGTTTAACCTGTGGACCATAAACTGCGTCTGTTAGTGGGTTTTGAATTAAAATATTATCCTTCTTACCCGTGCGTCTAGGGAAGAGAGCAGGGTCTAAAGAATCAACACCCGGTGTTCTGTCTATCGACAGTCCAAAAATTATATCGCCTGGTTCAAAGTTGTCGCGAAGTGATTTATTTCCAAACCACGTTTTGACCCACTTGCTAATACTGCCAGCATTTTGCGAACGCCAAGCCGCCTTTTGAGCAGGCGTACCTGTCGTCCATGCTCCCTTAGTCTTTATTTGGAACACTCCACCTTTCACTCTTCCTAGAACGTCAATACCTGTGCCACTAAGGCTAAATGGCCTTGCTATTTCCTCAAATTTTTGTTGAATCCCTTGGACTACAATATTTCTCCTTGGGTTCGGTACGAAACCGTCCCTAGTTTGAGAATGACCATCAACCGGGTATGCAGTATTGTTCCCCTCTCCCACATTAGGAGTCCTACCACGACCATCATCTAAAATACGATTCGCAGATCCTCCTGATGGTACCTCGCTACTGTGTATTTCTCTTTGAGTGGTGCTTAACTTTTTAGTTATATCGCCAAAAGTCACCTCTCCGTCACCTATTTTGGTTAGGCCTTCTTCAGGGAACATAGAGATTTTCAGCGTACACCTGGGCTTGGGGTTATTGGCTAGCTGATCCTGCCAGCCCAAAACTTTCTTCACTCGAGCTAAGCCGCCGGAAATGGGTTTGCCCAAACCACCAGGAGAAACACTCACCCCTGCCAACTCAGGAAACCTGCTTCCCAAAGACGGTCCTGGAAATAACCCCGTTCTTACAACAAAATTCACACCGGATTTTGTTGTCGTAGCTGCTGCATCTTGTTTATAGAAAATCCCTTGCTGAGCTTTAGGCTTGGGGTCTTCTACCCATCCAACATAAACACCTGAATCCCCGCCTGTTTTATTCACTATCTTTTGTTCTGAATGTACATCTAGGTAGGTCAGTACCTCATCTTGATTATGGCCATGAACATTGAGTGGCTTGGCGCCTGCTCCTGTATCCGAAAAAAGATAATTTCCCTTCGAATCTTTCACTGCATAGGCTTGATTGGGTCCATTGCGAATAAAACCACCTGGAGCATTATGAATTTCTGCTTGGGATTCTCTCCAAACCCCAACATCCAAATTTACAACTGTTGCATGCTCAGCATATGAAGGTTCTTGTACGATATCGAGATCATCCAGAGCACTACGTATTTTAGCCAGCTGATCATCTATCTCTTCCCTGAGTTGCTCCGCTGCATCAGAACCCAGTTTAGGCTTCCCCCCCCCTGAAACATCATCTATATCCTGACCTTGTCTTCTCAAACCAGTCAAGGCATCATCAACAAATGAACTGGCATCACCTAAAGCTCCGCCAGCCTGTCGTGCCGATTTCAGCGCCTTTAACGCCTTGAGAGCATCACCAGCACTAGACACTAGCCCTAGCGCATCCAGAGGAGCTAAAGCAAGAGGAATGAGTCCACTAGCCCTCTCTTCGGCCGAATCTCCCTCAACTAAAAGATAAATCCCTTCGGCAAGTCCTACACCAAGGCTCGCAGCATCAACAATCATTGCAGCCCCAGTGATGCCTGCTACTACAGCAGGTGCAGCGCTGCCCCCACTCACGACGATCGCAGCAACACTGAGTGCAAATGCTGGAACGGCCAATACACCGCCGACAACCTCAAGCGCTTTCTTTGTATTCCACTCTGCATGGGAAGTCAGCTGTGCATCAGCATCTTGCCTAAGCCTCTGCAAGTTTCTTCTGCCAATGGTATCGAATATATTATCCTTACCATTGAGAGGAATATGATTTAGGTCGAGATTATCAGCGACCTCCCTTTTAGACACGCGATAATTCACACTTGTGAATTTCGTACCGTGATAACGATCTGAGTGCGTCGCGAAATCGTTTAATGTCCTATCTGGAGTATCTCCACCTGGTAGAACGGGTTGTTTATCATATTCACTCATGTGTGAAAGTATGAAGTTTCTATTCGCTGGGTTACTGAAAAATCGATGAAGGGATTGTTTGCTACCAAATTCGATAAGGGCCCCATCAGATTGCAGACTAACAAGGATGTGGCGTTCTCCTTTCTTTATCAGCAACATACCTTCCAGAGGGAAATAATCATCTCTCTTCCCCGTCAGTCCGGGTAAGGAGACTTCGACCTCAGTTGATCCATTTTTCATCTCTTGAATCAAGACTTTTCCTTCAGGACTTAAACTTCTGTTACGCTCCGCTGAAGAGGCTAATCTGTCAAATGTCGCTTTGAGATGATCAGAATAATCTGAGAAATGCTTTTCTTCGAATTCATTGATTTTACCTTCAACCAGTCTTTGCATATCAGTTTTAACTTGAGGACTGTAAAGCTTTTTAAACAGCTCTTCTCCATCTAAACCTTGGTATCGAGCCGGTAACTGATAATCACCCGCTACTTCCACAGTATGAGAGCCTGTGATCCCTTGCCAATAACTTTCACCAAGCGCTTGGAGTAAATCTGTCTTGACTATATGACCGCCTCCACCATCACCGATTGATGATACAGCCAAACGATGAAATATTCCCTGACCGTTCATTCTATTGTGCACTGTATTTTCTGAACGGTAGGGGAAAATTTCTTTCCCTGCCACAGTTAAGGTTCTCCCTCCAGTAGTTACATAGCGGTGAGCGGCGACATCTTCCAGGATAGATTCCATACCGCTAGCTGTACTACCGTCCATTTGGTTTGCTAAACTAGCATGTGATAGAAGAAATTCATGATTACTTTTATTGCGGACAAATCTATCAACTTTTTCATACGAATCAAAAACTCGAATATTTCCGGGTGGCATTAAGCTAATCATAATATGCTTATTACCATCCGTGATAAACAACATGTTCTCCAGTGGGTAGTCGCCTATTTTCGGCTTAATAAAGAAAGGTAAGGCCTCTGTCGAGGTCGTAAATTTAGGCGGATTTAATGCGCTTTGCAACGTGTTCCTTACATACTCTCGATCACCCTTATTTGTCATGGAATCAACCAAGGAGGTTGCGCGTTTTTCTAATATTTTACCGTACTTTTCTGGGTCCCAATTGACATCATCACTCCCTAGCTCAGCCTTATTAACTGAATGTAAGTAATGCTTGCCCATTTTTTGTTCTATCAACCTATAATAGCTGACATCCCAAGTCACCTTTTCCAGCTTTTCAACTTGGACTTTACGACTATCCCCCTCACTGGGCATAGTATAGATATTTGCGGCTGGAAGTTCGGGATATTTATATACGTATTTGACTTTTTCAGGCTCTGATATACCACGTTGTGCCCAATATTTTTTGCCTATTGTAGGGTGATGTAAATCTCCTAAAAGCCCAGCCATTTTATGGCTTCTTATAACCGACCTTTCGTAAGCAAATAGACCGCCATGAACCGTAATATCTTTAATTTGCTGCGCTTTGGTATAAACATTGCCATTGGGGAGTGTTTTATCTTGTAGCCCATCCAAATAGAGTTTTTCTAGCTGAGCCCCGTCTTCATGCAGAACTTCAAGATCTCCATTTCGATATTGAAGAATCTTTGACAGCACTGTCTCTTGGTCAAGCTCTGGATGATTCTTAACATAGAGATCTTCACTTGGCAGCAAAGGTATCTTAAATTCATCAAAACTTGGACGCTGATAGATTTCTGTTGTTATATTTTTTACTCGAGTACCATGTTCACCATGTTCACCATGTTCACCATGTTCACCATGTTCAAATTCTGACTCAAATGCGTGCTCTGACAAGGTATAGATTATTTTATCATAAGGCCTTATGCTTGCTTCTTTTCTCGCCCTAAGCTCAGTAATGATCCTTTTATAGTCCTTAGGAGAAATATTATTTCCACTGATCTTAAGATCGTTTTTAATGGCATTCATTTGTGCGATGACGCTATTTTCGAGGATTTTGTCTCGATAGGACTTGTTACTCATATTATTAATTATCGAGCGTGTTTCAAAGCGAAACTCATCATTAATAGTCATTCCCCGAGGACCGCCTGTATTTGGCTGTCTAGCAATAAAGTCCTCTTGTTCAATAAAGGCACTAAACTCCTCTTCACTATACGCTAGAGAGTACTCTACTAAGAACTTATGGTAATCAATCATAGGTTGGATAAACTTGTGCTTGGGAAAATCAGAGCCATAAATGTTATCTAAGATATCCTCATCCATATCGGTCAAATGAGGACGGAAAGCGCGCAAGGCATCACGGAAATGACTGGTGTCATTGGAGTCAGCAGCTTGCTTCAACAATGAAATAACCTCAGCAAAAAATGCTGATTGTTTGTTCCCTCTAGCTTGCGCCGCCATTTTCTCCATTCTATTGAGATTTTTTTCAAGAAACTCTAATCGACCATCAGTGCTATATATACTTCTGATCTTCTTATAAAATTTCACCTTTACCTGCTCAATATCACCCTCGAAGCGCGTATAAAATTTATTGGTTGCTTTATACCTAGCACGTCTGGATTTGCTCTGATAGTTCTGTTCCCCTTCAGTTCCACGATGACGAGCATACCGAGCTAAAGAGACCTCTTTGTCTGTAACATCCTCTTGTTCATTCCAGTTATCTTGAGCATCAAACGGCTTGATGTCATCACTCCAGATATCATCTAGGCCAGTCCAATAGGCTTCCCTTAAGACAGGTTTCTCTTTCCTATAACCGTAGAAAGCACGCCGATAATCGTTTTCGGTTACGAACTCTTTAGTTCCCGAGGCTCTCGAAACATGTTTCTCAACCCATTTAGGGTCAGAAAAGTAGAACGTATCTCCTAAAGCGTCGGTGTGATCGACCCCACTAACAAGGTGTTCATTCATTGGGTCACCATCTCCCCTAAGAATGAAAACCTCACCATGAGCATTGACTATTGCTGGGTTACTATGAAGACCAATATGCTGCACTTCATGAGCCAAAGATATTGTGGGATCGCACTTAAGCCAAGATCGAGTCTCAAGGTCATCTGTACTTGATGTGAACAAAGTATTCCAAGGATCGAAATAAATGGTCTTTGTTAAAGGACTGGCGAAATTAGCATAATATTCTTGGCCATTTTCATCAGTACGCAAAGGCTCTCCTGCACGGTGAGGGCTGATGGTGATCCCTAGCTCATTCATTGTTTCCAGAGTATTTTTCCCCTCTGGGGTCTGTTGTAGGGTTTCTAGGTGAGCTCTAACCTTGACTCGGTATGCTTTACTTCCGCCCAATTGTATTCCTTGGAAATCAGGGCCAGCGGCTTCAGTATCTGCATTGTCAGTATCAATACCAAGACTACCGCTTTCAATACTTTCGTTGCTCACTTCCTCTGCAAACAAGGGATCCCACTCTTTAACCAGTCCCTGCTTTTGCCAGTCTCGCATTTTTTCATCAAAGCTTGCCGACATTTCTTGTCTAAATTTAGCCTGCATTTCGGCTAAATCATCTGGGAAAGACGTCTCCTGAGTCGCAATCATTTCATTGATAACTTCTTCAGGCAGTACTCCCTCCATTTCTGTCCTGAACTGTGTCTTCATTTCCTCAAATTGCGCTTTGAGCCCGTTAGAGTACTCCTCGTACGCTTGAGCCAGTTTTTCCTTATACTCTGGTAATTGAATGCTCTTGAAATCGGCTTGAGCCTTTACTTGCATAACCTTGTTCACTGCAACGAAGGCGCCAGTTACCCCACCTTCTATTGCTAAGGTCTTGAACCACGAGTCCATTTTAATTTTATCTTTAGGGTCTACGATTGCATTATGTGTATAGGCACTCATCACAACCGCGCCACCGACGGCTGTTTTGATTGGACGAGGCACAAACGACATTGCAGCCTTAAAACCAAGCTGCTTAAGTCTATTATTTACGACATCTTGCACCACTTTATAGGGGTAATCCTCTCCTGGCATCACACCATTTTTTATCTGGCGCACCTTATAAGGAATAGTGAACGAAGCAATAGCCGTCTTAACCCCAGCTTTCACCGTTCCTTTTACTAAGGTCACGTTTGCCCCCGCAGCAAAGTCAACACCACCTTCAATCACAGCATAAATGGCTCCACGACCCACCTGCTTCTGTCCCCATTTGGTCACAAACTCAGCGAAAGATTTTTCTTCCGCGAGATGCTGCTCTGGCGTCTTCGGCAGAATGGTCTTTTCATCACGTGCATACTGCCACTCCTGACACATGCGTGTTGCAAATAAAATCCCTTTAGGATCCTCTTCTGAAACCACAGCTTTTAATAATCCGTCGTTTTCCAGCATTTGACGTAAAGATTCAACTTCCGGAATATCATCCTCCGGCATGATCTGTTGTGCCTTTATTCCCCAGTGCTTGGCGACTTTTGCATGTCTGGAAAAAGGTTCGAGGCGTTTACCTGTCAAAGAAAGAGCCTTAAAATCGAGGTTATCTAATTCGCCTTGCCCAGATAGGTTAGCAATGCGAGTTAGATCAATAATCTTGCCTAATTCTTCTTCTGTAAAAGTCGATTTATTTCTCGTAGCCTGTTTAACTTTGTCTATCTGTCCCTTTAAGGACTTATAAAACTCTGGCACATCTATTACTTTGAGTTCTTTATCCAAAAGATCCTGCCCCCAGCTAGACAGATCTCTTTTTTGTGAATCAATAAGCTGACGCATCAAATCTGGCAACTCATCAATTTGTTTAAGGATGTCATCTGACGCTTTAATCGCCTTATCACAACTTTCCCTAAATGCACTTTTTTGAGTTGCTTTGTCCATTTTGCTAAGCGGATCAGCTTGATTTTGTCCGCTCGCTTTCCCGGTTACCATGTCGTCAATAGTAAATGTAAGCCCAATATCTTGCATAGCCTCTGTGGTAAAATCTGCGTCCAACGGCTTATCTTTCTTCAGATGAGTCGCTGCTGCTTGCAAGGGGTTAAAATCATACTGCATACGCAGTGCTGGCTGCTGCATCAGCCAATACATACTGCGGACAATGGACTTAACCTTCTGTTCTTCGCCTGATAATGTTGAGGGGGCACTAATGGTACCCGGCCAAAGAGCAGCCATTTTTTTATAGGGGACATCTCGCCAATGACCAGCAACATGTGAAGCCATCGAGGCTTGCTGTGGCAGCTTTTTCAAGGCGCCTAATGTATCCGATGGCAATTTTCCCAAAGCCTTAGTGAGCGAGCTCATCGCCTGACTCGCTTGACTGTTGGAATGTTTAAATATAGCGATTACTGTCTCGGCAAAAGTCGGCTTCTGGGTAACTGTAAATGTTTCATATCCCCATGCCTTTTTCGGATCTTTAAAGCGTCCAGCATTGCCACGAAACTCCTTTGCATTAACACGAACAACTCTTTGGATATCGCCAATTATCTCTCTAGACATAGAAAAGTGATTGGTATTTGATACCTCTCTATCATACCTATCCATTTTTGCCCACAAGCTGCACAGTTGATTATTACTCCTGTTAAGCTCATTCATAACCTCGGTGCGCTGCATAGTGAGATGATTAGTCATTAGCTTCTGTCCCCAAGAGCTACTGAGTTGTTTCATCGCCCGTCTGTGCTCATAGGTAGAAGTACCATCTTTATTTTGCTTCTTGAAAAAGTCATTTTTCTGCAAAAATTCATTGGTAACGTTTGCGTGCCATTGTGATAAATCACCAATACGTGCATTCATCTGCCCTAGTTTTAGCGCCTCATCAACGGCTTTAATACTGGTTTCGATATGACGTGCGATTTGGTAGGCTAAGCCTCTATTCTTAGGCTTAGATTCAAGGCTGTCCCACCCTTCAAACTTATTGATGTACAACTCAATCTTCTTGAGTGTATTTTCGTCTGGCCCCAGATAAGAGTCTTGACTATCTCGTGCCTTCCTTATCTCTGCAATCCTCTTCTCCAAAGACGGCAACATCTCTTTCTTAATAGAGATAACTAGCTCGTTATAGCCTTTCTCGATAAACTCCTCGGCCTCTTTTATTTGTGCTTTTTTTGCTTTTTCATCCAAGGAGGCAAATACCGTCTGTAAAGGCAAATTGACCTTAGCTATACTGCCATAAGGTTCGATTTGCCATTCAGCCCCCAATCCCGATAGGTTTGCAAGCTTTTGCTTCCGAAAACTCTCATCACGAAGCATATGCGAAGGATTAAATAATTTGCCCCCATTTTTATCTGCTGTTCCAATTCTAACTATTTTTTTACCCAAAGCCCCCTTGGCTGAAGAGTTATCTATAGTCTCTTTTTTGGATGGTTTAAAAGAATGAGAAGAGGTGACTCGAACTGGTGGAGTTGGCATTGATTGCATCCGCTAGGTTTAAATTTATTCATCACGTTGACAGAAAGTCTTAAAGCTTGGTGAAATCGTTATATTTCTCTGCGCTCAAGTTTATCTACTTGCGAATGGCTGCATTTATCGAAATTGATGATAACAATCATGCGAATACTAGACGCTTTCTGTCCACTGATTTTCAAAATATTGTGCTTAATAATAAATTCACTGTTACAAAAAATGGAGACAAGCTGAACTAACTATTCATGAGTAATTATGATAATTTGTAAAAAGTAATAAATGTTTATTTTTTTAGCTTTATTTTCAAGCTAGTCAGCATAATTTTTCAAGTGATGTGAAGGTGATAAAAATATCTATATGATTATTAGACTTATTTTTGAACATTAAACGACGACCCACTTGTTGTAGGTGATGGGAGACGAAATTGACTAGTGTGAATTTATAATAGGGATTTTTGTACGTATTCGCCCTCTGTCAGGTTGTAGATACCATCTCTCAACTTAATCAGCAAGCATAGTTCTAGCTCGTTTGGGGCTGATATTCAGTCTGCGTTTTGAGTATCCCAAAGCAAATCTGAATAAGTTTCCTCATTGCCGCTCCAAGCGCTTGCATTTTGGTTTTACCTGCTGCCAGCAACCTTCGTTTCTGCTCTTTAATATCAGGGTTGTGGGTGCTAGCACTTACCGCCGCCAAGAACAATTTAGCACGAACTCTTGATGGGCCAACCTTACTCAAGGTAGTCCTACCTTTGAGGTTTCCCGATTCATTTAGTCTAGGGATGGGCCCAACAAAAGCTGCGGCCTGCTTTGCACTAGAAAACTGTTTAGCACTGAATAAGTAAACAAGTTCGCGAGACATGACCTTACCAACACCAACGATGCTTTGTAATAGTTGATGATTTTTATTCATGGTAGGGTCTGATCTAATTGCTAGATCAATCTCTTCCTCAATCGAGGCTATTTCTTCGTCGATTAAGCTAATGACGCGCTTTATCGAGCATATCACTCGCTCATGAGCATCACTGATTTCACTAGCTTCCAAACGGTTTGATTCTCTCAGTCTATCCTTTTCTAAAGCACTCAGGCGACGAGATAATGATTTGATATTCCTTACGTTTAGGCTATCTGGTGTCCACAGATGAGCTCGGCTTCCCTGTGCATCACCATACAAAGCCAGCATATATGAATCCGATTTATCGGTCTTATGTATAAGGCCCAATGATTGAGAGAACTTTTTTGCTTTGCCGGGGTTAGATATAAACACCAAAAAACCAGCCATATGTAAGTAAAAAGCTATTGGCTCATGATAGACACCAGTCGCCTCCATAGTGATTAAGATATCTTCTGCTTTACACTTTGCTGTTTTTAGCAACCAAGAGTTCAAGTCAGAATGAGCCTCTTTATCGTTCTTAAACTTACGATATCGTTGTCCGCTCTTGGTTTGATTGTTAAGTACACAAACATCTAGACTTCCCTTACTTACATCAATGCCAACATTTATACTCATATCAACGACTCCACTTGTACATTCAGCATCATTAGCTACCGAGCTATGCGCTTGGATACCATCCAGTATTTGAGTAAGTAAAATCAGGGGATAATCTACAGAACAATGTCTAGCATTATGTGGTCAAGCATCCTCACTGATTTTAGAGCTTGGTGATAGCTAATCATCCAAAATCTCAACATACAAGTGGTCAACTAAAATTGGCCACGGTTTTAGAGTTTTCCCAATATAATCGTTCTGACTCATTGGGAGTTAGACCACCGTTATACTGATGTGGCCTGAGTTGGCAGTAATATCCAATGATGTAGCGAGTGATTTCTTGTTGAGCCTCTGCAAAGCTACGATAACCCACCGTTGGCACCCATTCCGTTTTCAGACTTCTAAAGAAGCGCTCCATCGGCGCATTATCCCAGCAATTTCCTAAGCGCGATAAACTCTGCTTTATTTGAAAGCGCCACAGTAATTGACGGTATTTACGACTGGTATAGTGACTACCTTGATCGCTGTGGAACATGACACCTTTAGGCTTACACGAGACTCATAAGCCATCGAAAGAGCTTTGCCTAAGAAGTGGCCTCCCAATTTTCGGACATGACTTTAAGTGATTGTTCTGTTTGTATAGTACCTAAAAATACTGGAACAGATTATGACTAGAAAACGTAGAAACCACTCACCCGAATTTAAAGCTAAGGTGGCGCTTGATGCTGCTAGAGGTGATAAAACTGTCGCTGAGTTAGCTCAGAAATACAACCTTCACGCTAACCAAATCTCTACATGGAAAAAAGAGCTGCTCGAAAATGCAGCCATGATTTTTACCTCTGAAAGCCAGTCAGGCAAGGACAGCTCTGAAGAAGTGGATAAACTGCACGCCAAGATTGGTCAATTGACCATGGAAAATGATTTTTTGGCCAAAGTGCTTGGTCGTTAGACCGAGCCCAGCGAAAGAGCTCGCT
The DNA here is from genome assembly GCF_002849855.1 of Vibrio azureus. Taxonomy (NCBI): domain Bacteria; kingdom Pseudomonadati; phylum Pseudomonadota; class Gammaproteobacteria; order Vibrionales; family Vibrionaceae; genus Vibrio; species Vibrio azureus. The sequence goes on along the minus strand of NZ_CP018617.1, from coordinate 753,004 downwards.
GGTTAAATCCACCCAATTGCCAATAAAACGCCAGTGTGAGCTTCTCAGTATTGCTCGCTCTACTGCTTACTATCAACCCATAGGACTCTCTGCTGAAGAGATTGAACTACGCCGCATGATTGACGAAATTCACCTTCAGTATCTGTTCATGGGGAGCATACGCATTCGAAATAAGTTGACTAAAAAAGGCCATAACGTTAATCGTAAACGTGTCGTTCGGCTCATACGAGACATGGGCATTGGGGCTATTTACCCCAAGCCTCGAACGACCCTGGCGAACGAAGCACACAAGGTTTATCCCTACCTTTTGCGTGATATCGAAGTCACTTACCCGAACCAAGCTTGGGCGATTGACATCACGTATATCCCGATGGCTAAGGGATTCCTGTATTTAGTCGCCATTATCGACTGGTATAGCCGGAAGGTGCTGTCTTGGCGGCTATCCAACACGATGGACACGAGCTTTTGTATCGAAGCTTTTGAAGACGCGCTTAAACATTATGGGCCGCCAGATATCTTCAACTCAGATCAAGGCAGTCAGTTTACCAGCACCGAATTCACACAGAAGCTACTCGACCATGGAGTCAGGATAAGTATGGATGGGAAAGGACGCTGGGTCGACAATGTTTTCATCGAGCGATTATGGAGAAGCCTGAAATATGAGGAGGTTTACTTAAAAGCTTACACCACGCCCCGAGAAGCAGGGCTTGAAATCGGCCACTACATGGTGTTTTATAATGAGGAGCGTAACCGTCAGGGACTCAATGACCTCACCCCTGATGAAGCCTACCTTGGTAGGCAGAGATACGCTGCATGAGCTGGATCAACCACTTAAGAAGTTAGCTTATGTGTCCAACCATTGGGGTCCACTTCTTTACTGACCATCATCTTCCAACACTCTACCTCATCTTCCAATACCCACTTTCATTGTTCTTGCGTTTTTCAAGGTAATCACCTTCATTTTCTGTTACCAAGTAAGCAGATGTGAGAACGAGACAATTCAAGTCGAGCAAAGTCACTGACTTCTAAGGTTGCTTGGGTATATACTTATGTATAAGTTTATACTTGAGTATATGGAACCTTGTACTTGGGTAAATAGCACCTAACCCACGAAATTTAAATCTTTAGAGGTTATCTTTGCTGCTCGATTTAGTGATTGAAAGCGTCAACTATTTTCAAGATGATTGTCGTAAGCTGTGTCAAAAACATTACCCCACCGTACACAATAAAGGGATGAATGAGCATCACTTAGGCCTCGCGTTTGCACGAAGAATGCAACACACTTTCTCCCACTTTGGTCATCAAAGCGCCATACAGCCAATTGAAATTTCAGCACAACAGGAACTTCCTCATCATTATCGTATCTCATCAGACATAGGCACAGTGTGGGTACTCAGCCACCATATGGTCAGTGCGGGGAAAGCATGTCGTGAGAATTTACTCGAAAGTATCGCTAAATGGCAAAGTGAGTACGCTTATGCATTACAGCCAAATGATTTACTGTTTTTAGTCACTGATCATTGGTTTAATCGGAGTAAAACAAGCCGTGAACTCATACACTGGTGGAAAGGAGAAATGCCCCAACCGTTAAATGATTACATCGAGCAAGGCATTCATTTATACACTTGCCAATCAACCTTGCTTGAATCGCTGGAGCAACGATTTGGCATCAGCCCTTGTTATATAAAATCTGTTCATCCACTCCGCCGTTCTAATAATCAGCAAGAAGTGAGAAAGTACGTTCAGCTTTATGCCGTTTTACAGTGGTAGACTCATTCAAAAGATCATCAATGGTTCTCATTGTATTCATTTATTTTTTTGACGCAGATCCACATTAATTCCTAATAACCCATTGCTATCTTGATATAAGTCTCATGCCAGCATAGATTTATTCTTATAGATAGAATTAGTTTTTACATAAACAAGAAATGTGAACTTAATTGAGCTAGGTTATAAGCTAATGATGAGAGTGCCACAGCTTTTGAGCTGTATTTCAAAGCAAGAAGATGGACAATATATTGCTAAATACAATGACTTGATACTTAAAAGCGTATTTCAACCTATATACAGTCAGAATCTGTCTATTGTTGGTTTGGAAGCACTACTTAGGATAAACAGTCGTAATCAGGGTAATATTACTCCTTCTTACTTTTTCCAGTCGGATAAAATTTCTGAATCTTGTCAAATTAATGTTGAACGGTTAAGTCGACTTATTCATATTCGTAATTTTGGTCAATCTGAATTTAACTCGCACCGATTGTTCCTTAATGTTTTACCCAAAGCCGCGGAATTGCTCGCCAAAGAAAACACCAACAGTCACTTATTATCACAAACTATTTTAGATGCTGGTTTGAAACATGAACAAATCGTCATGGAACTGCTCGAACTTGATGCGAGTGATGAAAGCTTTCTTTACAAGGCCACCAGAAAACTCAGTGAATATGGCTACCAGATCGCTATTGATGATTATGGCATCAATGCCTCTACGCGTGAACGTGTTAAATACGTTAAACCAAACATTATTAAAATAGATCGCTCTTTGCTAGTTCAGTATGAAGCTGGCGATTCTAGCGGCCTTTTAGGTGCTCTATCACTGGCTGAAGAAATGCGCTCTAAGACAGTGATCGAGGGTATTGAAACGAAACAACAACTTAATTTAATGCAAAGGCTTGGCTTTGATATGTACCAAGGTTATTACCTTGCCATGCCAGAGCCTTTGAAAAGCAAACAGATTACCCAAGCAATATAATTACTTGGGTGGTACAATTTTTCATACTGATTGAGAGGCCTCAACGCTCAGTTATAACTAAATACTCGGATCTTAGTTACTTTCGTGCTTTACCTCTGTTCTTATGAATCGCTAACTTCGCTTTCAGCTTGCGTTTTTCTGCTGAGCGACTTGACCGTCTTGGGGGAGTATTGTGTTTTTCGTTTACCACATCCTCTTTTGCACTAGGCTCAAATCCTGCCAACCACTCTTGAGGCAAGCGTTTATCCAACAAACGCTCAATTGCATGCAACAAGTATTCTTCATCGTGACTCATTAAAGAAATGGCACGACCTTTTTTGCCCGCTCGCCCTGTGCGGCCAATACGATGAACATAATCTTCAGCTTTGAAGGGCATATCAAAGTTAACCACTTGCTCTAATTCTTGTATATCAAGCCCACGAGCGGCTACATCCGTTGCAATTAATGCACGCACCTTTCCTTGTTTAAATTCATCTAATGCACGTTGTCTTGCGCCTTGAGATTTATCACCATTGATCGACACTGCCTTAATGCCATCAAGCTTTAACTCTTTGGCAAGATTATCGCTGCCCTGCTTGGTTTTTGTGAAGACTAATACTTGCTGCCAATTCCTTGAACCAATGAGATAAGCCAATAATTCACTCTTACGATTTTTGTCTACCGGATAAACCATTTGTTCCACTGTTTCTGCCGTAGTGTTCGCAGGTGAAACTTCTACTTCCACCGGTTGATCCATCAATTTATAAGCGATCGTTTTAATGCGTTGCTCGAACGTGGCAGAAAATAGCATAACCTGTTTGGTTTCAGGTAATCGACGAAAAATACGTTGTAAGTCTGGCCAGAAGCCCATATCCAGCATACGGTCGGCCTCATCCAACACCAAAATGCCTGTGTTAGATAGGCTAACATGACCGTTGAATAAATGATCAAGTAAGCGCCCCGGAGTCGCGATAAGAACATCAACGCCTTGTTGTAAATGACGTTTTTGTACTCCCATGCTTGTCCCACCATAAACGCACACAATCTTTACCTCAGTTTGCTCTGCATAACGATTCAAATTATCGAAAACCTGTTGTGCAAGCTCACGAGTAGGCACCAAAATTAGGGCTTGAGGCATATCGGATGACTCATTTTTCTGAACCATTTGCAAAATCGGCAGGCCAAAAGCGGCAGTTTTTCCAGTACCAGTCTGAGCAGCGGCAAGGATATTTTTTCCTGCGAGGATGTGCGGGATAGACTTTTCTTGAATTGGCGTTGGCGAAACAAAATTTAGACAACTCAGCGTATCCACCAGCGGTGCCTTGATACCAAGATCAGTGAAATTAATGGACATGGTAAACCTCATTCTTTTGGGGCGCAGAGTCTAACATAAAGCTTACGTTACGTCAGTGTCTTCAAGATAGCACACAACTCATATACCAAAGTCTCAGGTGTGGTATACCCAAGACGCTGTATTCAGCGACACGACCAAGCGCTGAACCAAGTATCTTGAGATCATTAGAGTATAAACATGATATGAATCGAAATAAGTTTTTTAATATAAGCAAACCATATGTATTGATTTCACTTTGAACTATTCTAGGATTAATCCATAATTATTTTGTTGGTAAGATATGAGCAAAGTTGACCAAACTGATACACTCCTCTCTCTACATTGCCCACTTTGTCAGTTTGATGAATATTTTATTTCTGCTGATGGTGAAAAGTTCTCATGTGCTTCCTGTGGCTTTCACACCGAGCAGTTTTCTCTTATTCGATGCCTACACCACACGCCATTACTGCAAACCAAATTCCATTACATACACAGCTTAAGCAATGTATGCCACTGAGCTTGAACTCCAACTGCCTTGCGAGTTCAGTCACCTTGGAGCCTAATAGCGAGTGACAACTCGCAGAAGTCGTCCCTTTATGTTGCTTGGGTATAAGTGTTAGTTAAATAAAAATGTTACTTGGGTATAAATAATCGATCTTTGATTGTTATTGCCGAGATTGCTCTTGTTCTTTCAGCAACCGATGAGTGACTTCATCTAAATGCTGAACACGAATGACACGATGATCGTCAACCAAATTAACAGCAGCGCCGTTGTATAACTGGATAGTAGTGATTCCTGCGTTTAGTCCCGCTTCAACACCTTTGGGTGTATCATCAATGTAAAGACATTCATCAGGAAGAAAACCCATGTTCATTGCACTGTACATCAAAAGATCTGGGTCTGGTTTCCAACTGTTCGTCTCAAAAGCAGAAAATACTTTACCGTCAAATACATCAAATAGGCCTGTTAGTTTCAAAGCATGTTCTATTTTATCTTTTGGCCCGTTTGAGGCGACACAATATTCAATATGATATTCATCTAAAAAACGAATTAACCGCTCTGCACCATCCATCGGCTTTAAATGGCGAACAAACAGCGTATGTAACTCCTCTCGGTATTGAGGTTCGAGAAGATCAATGGAGACGTTGATGCCGGCAAGTTCCATTGCTTCATTGAGAATATCTGCTAATTTTCCGCCTTTAAAATGTTCAATACACTCTTGGTGGCTCATTTGGGCCCCATGGCGACGGAACACATTCACCAATGCTTGGCAACACAAGCGTTCACTGTCGATTAATGTGCCATCACAATCAAATATGATGCACTTAGTAGGACTCATTGACATACTTCCCCTCCTTGGAAGTAATAACTTGGCAAAGCCCCTCTAGCCCTACAAGTAATGAGCGTAACAGCTAATTTAAGTTTACGTTCTAAAAACCATCCGTTAGCCAAGAGGAGTCGCGTATAAACCGTATCCCCAAATAGCTAATTCAAAAATCACTAAACTCGATCTATGAATGCGTCACCTTGAAGTTACATGGCTATGATAGATGAGTGATAAAGTCTTATAGTGATAAACATAACAGTTCATGATAATTGTGAATTTATGGGGTATGAATATCAAAGCGGGATCACTGAATGTGTTAACTTTCGCTTGGTAAACGCCTAGTTAATTTCATCCGGATATAAAGCGCGCTCTTCAATAAAGTCATGTAGATTGTCGAGCATCAATTGGCACAAAACCGGATCGAAGTGTGTTCCTTTTTTATCTTTAAAAATGGAGCTCACGTCTTCCATACTCCAAGACGCTTTGTAAGAGCGCTTACTTAACAAGGCATCGAAAACATCCGCTATTGCTACAATCCTTGCGAAGATATGAATCTCTTCCCCTTTAAGCCCATTAGGATATCCGTCACCGTCCCAACGTTCATGGTGTTGATGCGCGACTGTTGCCGCCAATTGAATAAGCTCGCTATCATGTCCACTTAACAGCTCGTATCCCTTCACTGTATGTGACTTCATGATTTCCCATTCCTGCTCATTCAGGGGGCCAGGCTTATCAAGAATGGCTTCAGGGACCGCAATTTTTCCCACATCATGCATCGGACTCACCACTTCAATTAACTCGATTTCACGATGACTGAGACCAAATAGCTGTGCCAGTTTGACTGAAATCTTAGCCACTCTTTTTACATGTTGGCCAGTTTCCCCTGAACGACATTCTATGGCCTCACCAAGTACATGTATCATCTCTTTCTGTACATTCAGCGTTCGTCCCTGTAACGCCACAATCCGTCTGTTCTTATTATCGATAACCTTTCTCTGACGTAGCGCGATAAATTGGCTTAATACGATAAGACAAAGCAAAATGATAATGGTAATGGTAATAGGGCTGATCTGAATGATTGGCGGCGGTAAGTTGAGAATACGAGCTGATTCAGGGACATCATTGAGGTCAATATTGTATTTCTGTAACGCAGCGTAATCGAGCTGCACTTCTTCTTTGTTATTGGTAGATTTGTTATTGTCAGCGTGTGGGGTTTCAGATAGCCCAAGCATAGTAGCCAGCATACTTCCTGCTTCAAAACCAAACTCCTTAGGCAAGTTCACCAATCCACCAACAATCCCTGGCTCCTGCAGATACATATTCCACAACACGAAAACAGGTGCGTGGCTGTTCTTACCGATGACGTGACCGACTTCGTGGTAAGAATGATAAATACCCTCTTCACGTTCCGTATTAAAATGAGTTAAGAGCACAGCATCTTTGGCGCTTATTTTTGCCAGCTTTTGTGCTGTCTCTTTGAGTGAACCTTCTCTTATAGGCACGAGTTCGATATTCGGGTACTTGCTCATTTCTTGCTTAACCCGATCATAAATCAGTTGGGAAGTCACACTATGATCAGCAAGATAATATAAACGACGCATTTCAGGGCGAAGCTGCCCAATCAGTTGCAAGTTTTCTTTAATGCGATCACGCTCGTAAAAAATGACCCCATTTCTATCGATGCCTTCCAAGGTGGCTTTTGCATCATTAATCCCTACTGCAACGATAGGAGTAGACAACGGATGTTGATTTAAAACAAAGCGATTAAAAAAGTGGAGCGCGGTATCGTCGGAAAGGATAATGCCGTCAAAGTGGTAACCATCGTATTTATATTTCAGGTACTTAGCCATCTTAGCTAAATAGTCGTCGGTATACGTTCTTTTGGCGTCCAAATATTCTATTGAATACAGAATTTCGCTGTTTGGTTGAGATAATCCTAGCTCTATCCCTTGCTGAATGTCGTTGGTCCACGGATAAGAGGGATCATATGAGTGGATAACAAGTACCCTTTTTAGATCCCAATCAGGCGGTACTGCTTTCGCTGATGATCCCATTAGAAAGCAGACAACCATTATGATTTGAAGCAAACTTCTAATCATCATTCATCCAAGTAGCATTAAGATAGTATGTATATTAAACGTAAGGTATTCATGTAAAATCGACAAAGATCAACTTTCTAAAATAACCGTTTTATTTAGCTTTTTATTGCTGGTTATTTTGCGTATCAAGTCACCAACAAACTGCGATAAAGGTAAGTTATTGGTCGTAATAACATCTGATATCAATAGGGTTTCTTCATCTTGACATATCATGGCTGCACCAACAGGTTCACCCTCTTTAAAACCAACATATAAGTCGATGTCTGAGGTCAAAATAATTTGAGACAAGTACTCGACGATCAGCTCTTGTTCACGCGTCTCTACCCAGTGATGAGATTGCAAGATCGCATACATAACAGTCAAACGATGAAAATCAACCCGAAAGATATCATCAACGCTGAGGATCAATTCCTGTTTAGCAAGCAAATCAGGGTCTACTTCTTGATAGGTCAGTTGCTCTAATCGCTGAAAGTAAAGTTTGCGCCCTTCTAAACTCTCCTTAGTTGGAAACTCTACTTCGACTAAGTCATGCAACCAGCGGTTTTTACGGTCAATACAATCGAGCTGTTTTGTGTTCATTTTATTACCTTAGGGCTAATACTTGCTCTTGATGTCATCGCTAAAGGCTGCACAGTTACAGTCAACTGCTGCTTGTGAAATTTGGCCACTTTAACGACAAACAACGCAATACCTTAGCATGAAGCCTATTACAAACCTAGTTAAAGTCCTGACATTGCGCTAGATTTTGTTGAGGAGAGTTTTTTGTCTTACTCAACTACATCTGATAAATTGTTACAATTCAAACGTCTGATACCGATAACCATGTCACTTTAAGAAACTTGATTATTGTGAATATGATTAAAATCAGCCATAAAAAGGATATATAATGAAAAAATATTTGGTCGCGCTAGGGTTAATCTCCGTTTTAACAGGCTGTAGTGACAACGAGGTGGGCGACGTCAGTTTGGGGTTATTTACATTAAAAGACATCAAAATTGATCACATGCGAGACGATATCGTTCCTGGTGTGACTTGCCACATTGCATCAGTTGAAGCAAACCTAAGTTTTTCCGACCCTAGTGATAGCTCTATTTCCTGCCGCCAAACGGGTGAAATCACGCCTGAGATGATCGCTAAAATCGATAAAAGTAAATCAGGTGAAGTGGTGTTTAAGCAGTCTAAAAGTATTTTCTTTAAGACGATGAAAGTAAGACGTATCTATGATCCAACTACTCAAAGCTTGCTTTACTTATCTTATACCACCAAAGAAACAGAAGGCAGTTTCAAGCATAGCCTTTCAACAGTTCCACTTTGGGGAACAAAAGCATACGTGCAACCAACCGCGGCAACTTCAAACTGAGATAATTCAAACTAAGTAACTGATTACTGAAAAAGCTGAGCCTGATAAAGAGGTTAACAGGCTCATCGAGCTTAGGTATTCACAATGTGTTTTTTTAGTATTGATAAAATCAACATAAATTGATGAAAAAATCGACACGCAAGTTCTATCTGCTCGGCTGTGTGAAGAAAATCCAATGATCTTATAATTTTGTGTGCTACAATCCGGCCTCTTTTTTTCTCACTCAAGAACAAGCATGAAGTTTCCTGGTCAGCGCAAATCTAAACACTACTTCCCGACTCACGCACGAGATCCGTTAGACAGTCACGTTCATCAAACCCAAAAACTGTACCGCCCTACTATCGTTGGAGTTGGTCAAACCATCGTGGATATTGAAGCTCGTGTAGACGACGCGTTTTTGGAAAAATATAACCTAAGCAAAGGTCACTCGCTGGTTCTTGAAGAGAGTAAAGCAGATGCACTTTACGAAGAATTGGTCGAACAAGGCTTGATTAGCCATCAATACCCTGGTGATACCATCGGCAACACCTTACACAATTACTCTGTGCTGGCTGACAGTAAGTCGGTCTTATTAGGTGTGATGTCTAAGAACATTCAGGTCGGATCTTTTGCTTACCGTTACCTGTGCCGCACATCTTCACGTACGAATCTTAACCACTTGCAAACAGTGGATGGTCCTATCGGTCGCTGTTACACCTTGATTACTCAAGATGGTGAACGTACCTTCGCGATTAACGAAGGCCATATGAACCAACTTCTTCCAGAGAGTATTCCTGAAGAGGTGTTCGAAAAGGCGTCTGCTTTAGTTGTTTCTTCTTACCTCATGCGTGGCAAGAAAGAAGACCCAATGCCACAAGCTGTTCAACGTGCTGTCCAATTTGCGAAAATGCATAACGTCCCTGTTGTTCTGACTTTAGGAACAAAATATGTTATTGAAGGCAATGAAGAATGGTGGCAAGAATACATTCGTGACAACGTCACAATTGTTGCCATGAACGAAGAAGAAGGGGCAGCGCTTACAGGTGAGACTGACCCTCTTGCTGCAGCAAATAAAGCACTGGACTGGGTCGATTTAATTCTTTGCACCGCAGGTCCTGCTGGCCTTTACATGGCAGGTTATACTGAAGACAGCACAAAACGTGAAACCACTCATGATATTCTTCAAGGCTGTATTGAAGATTTCAATAAGTTTGAATTCAGCCGAGCAATGCTGAAGAGTGACTGTAAGAGCCCAATTAAAGTTTACTCTCATATTGGCCCTTATCTAGGTGGCCCACTTGAGATCAAAAACACTAATGGTGCAGGTGATGCCGCATTATCTGCGCTTCTGCACGATATGGCGGCGAATTCGTTCCACCAAAAAGAAGTCCCTAATTCAGAAAAGCACAACGTTAATTGCCTCACTTACTCTTCTCTCTCGCAAATTTGTAAGTACGCTAACCGTGTGAGCTATGAAGTGTTGACTCAGCACTCTCCTCGTTTATCTCGTGCCCTTCCAGAGCGTGAAGATAGCCTTGAAGAAACCTACTGGGACCGCTAAATCAGTTCATAGAGTACAAAATCTTGCTGTACAAAAGTTTGGATATAAAAAGGTCATCACTTGATGGCCTTTATACCAATTTATCTTCAAAATTCATGATTCTTTGATAGAATCTGCAGTCATTCACAACTTATTTAATACCTTCAGGACATTTCTCTTCAATATAATACATACTTTCCAAAGACTTAACTTGCGCGTCCATCAGTTTGATGCCTGCCTTACCCCATGTTTGTTGACCTACTTTTGGAGCCTTTATGTTATCTGATATCGATATTTGCCGTAACACTTCCTTATCCGTCATTGATACCATCGCCACTCATGTAGGCTTGCTTCCAGAAGAATATGATTCCTATGGTAAATACAAAACAAAAGTAAAACTTGACTGCCTTAAGCGTATAGAAACACGCCAAACAGGAAAACTTGTTTTGGTTACCGCCATCACGCCAACGCCATTAGGGGAAGGTAAAACGGTGACAACCATTGGTCTCTCTCAGGGACTATCCAAGATCAACCAATCGGTCATCGCATGCATTCGTCAACCTTCAATGGGCCCGGTGTTTGGTGTTAAAGGTGGCGCTGCTGGTGGTGGATATTCACAAGTGGCCCCAATGGAAGAACTCAACCTTCATTTAACGGGTGATATTCATGCGGTCACTGCTGCTCATAACCTTGCTTCTGCAGCATTAGATGCTCGCCTCTATCACGAGCAACGCGAGGGTTATGAAGCCTTTGAGCAAAGAACAGGGCTGACAGCATTAAAAATTGATATTAACCGTATTGCTTGGAAACGAGTGATGGATCATAACGATCGTGCACTCCGCATGGTTACCGTTGGTCAAAATGACGTTGGTAAAACCATCAATGGATTCGAGCGCTCGGATGGGTTTGATATTTCTGCTGCCTCAGAGCTTATGGCTATCCTTGCTTTAGCTGATGACCTTGCCGATCTTCGCCAGCGTATTGGCAAAATTGTTCTTGCTTATGATCTTGATGGCCAACCTATCACGGCAGAAGACTTACAGGTCGCTGGTGCCATGACGGTAACACTCAAAGAAGCGATCAACCCGACTCTAATGCAAACTCTTGAAGGTGTACCAACGCTTATTCATGCTGGCCCCTTCGCCAATATTGCTCATGGTAACTCTTCCATTATTGCCGATAAAATTGGGCTTAAGCTGGCTGACTTTGTCGTTACAGAAGCTGGGTTTGGCTCAGACATGGGTTTCGAAAAAGCCTGTAATATTAAAGCGGCTGCGGCTAACAAAGCACCAGATTGTGTCGTTGTCGTTGCCACTCTTCGCGGCTTAAAGGCAAATTCAGGTCACTATGACTTGCGCCCTGGCATGGCCATTCCTGATACTATCTTTAATCCAGATACTAAAGCGCTTAAAGCAGGCTTCGAAAACCTGAAATGGCACATCAACAATGTTCACAAGTATGGCTTACCTGCAATTGTAGCGATAAACCAGTTCCCACAAGATAGCGCTGAAGAACTCGCCGAACTAAAGCGCTTGATACACAAACAATTTCCGAATGTAAAAGTCGCCATCAGTACCGCGTTCAGTGACGGTGGGCAAGGTGCAACAGAATTGGCTCAACATGTCGTCAGTACCTGTGAACAATCAGCCGCTTTCAGGCCACTCTACCAACGTGAGCAGACATTGAAAGAGAAAATTATGTCAGTGTGTGAAGTCGGTTATGGGGCTGCTAATGTCGAACTCAGCCCAACAGCTCAGCAGCAACTGGCTCAATTTGAGCAGCTTGGATTTGACCACCTTGCCGTATGTGTAGCGAAAACCCCTCTTTCCATTACACCAGATTCGGCTATAAAAGGCGCACCAAGCCACTTTACCGTACCGATTAGAGAACTGCGTTTATGCGCAGGTGCTGGATTTATTTATGCATTATCAGGTAATGTAATGACCATGCCTGGACTTCCTGATAAGCCAGCGTTTATGAAGTTAGATCTTGATGACCAAGGCAAAATCATTGGTATTGACTAATTTTTTGACTAATAAACTGTCACCGAGTAAACAAAAACGCGCGACCGAAATCGCGCGTTTTTATTTTCTAAGCTTTTCGTTTAAACGATACGTTTCAAACAGGTCGCTTCAAACTCATCGGATTAAACTGTACGTTTACGCTAAATATGACGTTTAACGTTATATCTTAGGTTAACACTAGATCCTCGGTTAACACTAAATCCTCGGTTAACACTAAACATTACAAACCGTTCCCCAGCTCCCATCACTACCTGGCTCCGATGCTGTCCACCAATTGGCTTGATACACTACACCATTATGAATCACTTTATCCCCTTGGTTAGCATGGCTTGGGTTACCCGCCCAGTCCTTTTGAGGAAAATCAGGGTATGTCACCAAACCAGAGGTATCACAAGTGCCAGGATCTGTTCCATCACCGCCACCATTTCCTGAATTTAAGTCACCCGTTGGTAAGTCTGGTTGTTCAAATTTAAAGGCGAACGATTTGCCACCAGAGATCACAGCATAATTAGCTGGGCCTGATATTGGTAGGTAGTACACCATATCCAGTTCATAAGAGCCACCAGCAGGAAGCGCTTTCCATGCGGGTAGAGAGAACGACACGCGATGCATCACCCCATCCAAGCCGCCGATATTGTTTGGACGTGTATGACCTGAGGCAATCACACTTAGGCCACCTCCTGACTGATCTTTTGCGTTATCAGGCGCCGAAACAGGAATATCAAACTGGAACTCCGTACCGCCTGCAATATCTTGACCGGTATTGTTAGTAAAGGTGATGGTTGGGTTGATTGGGTAGTTCTGATCGCCAACTTTAAAACCACCGACACTGACTGCAATATCGACCGCTTCTGTGGGTATAGCTCCTGCAGCGACGGTATTACCATATGGCGTTGCCGCTTTAAACTTGTCATAAATCGCCTTGGTCATGGTATTCCCCATATGGTATTCACCATTACCCGCCGCACACGCTTGTTCAGTCGTGTCGATAGCGGTACGCTGACCATTCGCATCAAGCACATAACAGTTGTAGTCACCTGCAAGTTCCCAGAACATGATGCCGCCAATTTCTTTGTCAATCACGTAATCGGCTTTTACTTCAATCGAGGCTTTATCTTCCGTTGAAATAAACACACTCTTTTCCGCATTCCATAACCAAGGAGCAACGGCGACATCATCATAGTAGCGGGTATATGAACCAACAAATTTGTCTGAAGGATCATTCACCGGGTCAAGGCCATAAGCATCAGCATAAGATCCCCAAATCCCTTTTTCTAGGTTTTTAGCGTGCCACATAGGGTTAGAACCTGCACCCATTTCCCTGCCTTGTGGATCTAAATCATGCCACATGTTATCGATACCAATAGCACCATGCCCACAGTTGTTTTTCTCTCCTTCGCCCGTACCTGGAGCACATTCAGATTGGTTAGGTAACGCCGCACGTCCCCACAGACCGTTATCGCCTCCCGTGACGCCTTGCCAACCACGGGTGTAATACGGTACACCAATGTTGATACGTCCTGCAGGCATCGAGCCTCGGAAGTAATGGTAAGCCCAGTCAGTATTCAGATACCCGATCCCGCCATATGCAGCCGTATCGTAGACATTCCACTGCGCCAATTCAGAGTCTTTACCAGTATCATACAGAGCCGCATTGTGCCCAACATGATCATTCCATGCCCCATGCAAGTCATAAGACATGATATTGACGTAATCGAGATACTGCGTGACATCAAAAGTTTCCATGCCTCTTAGCAAGTAACCTGAAGATGGTGCCGCAATGGTCAACATATAGTGGATACCATCTTGGGCTGAAGCGGCATCCAATTTTTCACGCAATACTTTCATCAACTCTTGGTAAGAAGCCCACAAATAAGGACGACGTGGCTCCATAAAGTCTTTGTCGTAAGGGTTACCAGCCCCCGCCATCGATGTTGGATACTCATAATCAATGTCTAATCCATCGAACTTATAGGTACGCATCATTTCGACGGCCGAAGCGGCAAATTTTTCGATGCCAGCATGGTTGATGGAACCGTCAGAGTTAGTGGTCATAGTATAGAAGCCACCATCTGCGACTCGCCTGCCGTCTGGGCCAAAGTGACCGCCCGTCTCTGCCCAGCCACCAATAGAAATCAATGTCTTAACATCGTGCTTTTGTTTGTAGGTGGCCAGTGCACCGAAATGACCTTTAAATCCTAAGGCAGGATCCACCTCCACGCCTGGCCATGTTTTACCTGTTGCTGGGTTATCTGGGTCAGTCACATCACCAACATTCACTTTGCCATCAGAACCAATGCTGACAAACGCATAGTTGATATGAGTTAATTGTTCCCAAGGAATATCTTTGACCAAATAAGTAGATTGAGGATCACCGCTACTTCGCCAACTAGTGAAATAGCCAATCACGCGTCGAGGATGGTCGGCCCCCATTAACTCACGTCCTTCCTCATCGTAGATACTACAGTACGGAATATCAAGGCCTGCAGTTTGATATAAGCCATCAGGACGACAGTTGGATGTTACGGCTCCGCCATTAATTGCCAGCACAGCAATAGAGGAGTCCGCACTTGCCCCAGCATCATCCGTTGCTTTGGCATAGATCGATAAAGAGCCCGCCCTCTCTGGTGTAAGCTCTAGTGTATAAGGTGCCGCTGTTGCCGTGCCGACCAATACACCTGCAGCAAAAAACTCAACTTTAGCTACTGAGCCATCAGCATCGGTTGCATTCGCCGTCAACGTAACACTTTGACCAAGTTCAACAGCTGAGCTAGACAGTAAAACGTCAACGGATGGAATTTGATTACCCGGTTGGTCTGACGCAACCGTCACACTCACAGCGCTCACAGCACTGGCTGCATTTTTGTTGTCGTAAGCTTTCGAAGCAAGCTCATATGTCCCTTCTGTCGCAGTCCAATTGACAGAATAAGGGGCTGATGTCGCAGTACCAATCAAGGTACCATTAACAAAAAATTCGACCTTATCAATGCTTCCATCGCTGTCTGATGCTTCTGCGGTCAATGCAACAACATCCCCAATTTGAATGGGAGTAGATGAGGAAGGTGAAGTCAGAGCAACGGTAGGCAATTCATTGGCTGGTGGGGTGACTGGGTCAGCTTCACAAGCACCGAGATTTTCCCACTCTCCCCAATCACCTGAATTTGCGGGGTTATTGTTTTGGGTCCAGTGTCTTGCTTTATAAGCATTGTTATCATGTTGAACTTGATCACCGCCGTTATAGACCTTCGCCGAGTCCCAGACTTCTAATGGTGTACAATCGACAGCCGCATAACTATTAAATGCTAATAAGCATGATGCCGTTAACGTACTAAGCGTAAAGATACCATTACTGGCTTTCTTGCTCCCTAACTTCATAACTTTGTTCCTTAAGTGATTTACCTGATCCGTCCTGATGTGTTTTTTGATTTACACACCAACTTTCGCTACAACGTAAAATAACTTAAGACCAACAAATGAATAACACACGATTAACTTGCCATTTTTTAGTAACAGGTCTCACAATTAGCTTACAAAAATGCAACAATGATCCGCTTATTTTGCGCCAATAAATACTTTAGCCAGTAAATATTCTAATAAAATTCATGATGTTTTATTGAAAAAAGTGTCATTGCATAGGTTATCGGTAATCCACTTAGAGAGAGCTAGCTCCCAAGTAAGTAAGCTGGTTGATAAAAATAGTCATACTGAATGTGATCCAATCTTTGCTTTGTGGACTATATATCTGGCTTTACTGCAATTTATGACTATTTTTTCACATCATCTTTGTAGGCCGTTATACAATACTAGCTATAATCTTCTTAGGGATTATTCGGGTAGTTTTGGGATAAAAACAACACACATTATCAACACAACACTTATTAGGCATTGCGTTCTATTTCAAGATGCAATCTTCTTATTTAGTTGTTATTGTAAGAAAAACTTCAGTATCCAAAAGTGAGCAGTTTTGAAAGAACACACAAGCGTTGTAGAGTTTAACAGCGTGAACAAATGGTATGATGGCTATCATGCTCTCAGAAACATCAACTTTTCAGTCGACCTAGGTGAAATTGTTGTTATTTGCGGCCCTTCTGGCTCTGGCAAATCGACCCTAATTCGCTGCATAAATCATTTGGAATCGATTCAAGATGGTCAGTTGCAAGTATTTGGTCTTCCAGCCGATTCAAAACAGCTCAAACCCGGGCAAGTTGGCATGGTATTCCAACATTTCCACCTATTTCCTCACTTAACCGTACTAGAGAACCTCACACTGGCCCCCATCAAGACGCTCAAACTTAGCAAAGAACAAGCTGAGAAAAGAGCACGCGATTATTTAAAACGAGTCAATATCGAAGAGCAGGCCGATAAGTTCCCATCTCAGTTATCGGGTGGCCAACAGCAAAGAGTCGCCATCGCTCGTTCCTTGTGTATGGAGCCTGATCTACTTTTATTCGACGAACCAACCTCTGCCCTTGATCCGGAAATGATTAACGAAGTATTAGACGTCATGGTTGAACTGGGTAAAAGTGGCATGACAATGATTTGTGTCACCCATGAGATGGGCTTTGCCAAAAAAGTCGCCGATCGCGTCGTTTTTATGGATGAAGGTGAAATTATTGAGGTCAACGCCCCTAATGAGCTGTTCAATTCACCTCAGCACCCACGAACTCAAGCTTTCTTACAGCAAATATTGAGCTATTAAGCATGGCCTATCGTTTATTCAAGCCTGTCCTACAGGCGATGCTTCAGATTGCGATTTTAATGGTGGCCATCGTATGGGTACTCGATTCCGGGGCTCAAGCGATGGGTTACCAATGGCAATGGGAGCGTATTCCTGATTACATTGCTTTCTACGAAGACGGACAATGGTGGCCAGCAGAACTGCTTGATGGCGTTATAGTCACGGTTAAACTTTCAGCATTAAGCTTGTTCTTCACTCTCATCATAGGCCTAATTACCGCTTTATTGAGGTTAAGTCAGTCTATCGTTGGGCGGGCCATCGGCAGTGCTTACGTTGAACTCATTCGTAACACACCGCTGCTTGTACAAGTTTATCTGCTTTATTTTGTTTTTGGACCAATGCTTGGTTTAGATAGATTCAGTACCGCCGTACTTGCTTTGTCTTTATTCCAAGGAGCCTACACAGCAGAGATTCTACGAGCTGGCTTAACCAGTATTTCAAAAGGTCAATTTGAAGCAGCAAAAACCCTTGGTTTGTCTTCTTTTACGACCTACAAAAGCGTCATCATGCCGCAGGTTTTGCAACGTACATTACCCGCCTTAACCAACGAAGTTGTATCTTTGGTCAAAAACTCTTCTATCGTCAGCGTTATGGCTATTTTTGATCTGACAACACAAGCACGAAATATCGTTTCAGAAACCGCAATGCCTTTTGAAGTGTGGTTTACGGTCGCTGCGATTTACCTTGTGCTGACGCTCACCATGTCAGCGATTTCAGCTTTACTCGAACATAAATTAGGAGCCAGTTGGCGTAAACCATAAGGAAGTACTATGACTATTTTTAAAACAGCAATAACGGCCCTACTCGGCCTAAGTATCGCCTTACCTTCTATGGTAACGGCAACCGCAGCAACACCAAATTCCGCCTCTCCAGCAATGAACAAGGATGAGCAAAACACCTCGAACCTTGATGAGATCAAAAAACGAGGCACGCTACGTGTCGGAATGTCGACGTTTGTTCCATGGGCCATGCGAAATAAACAAGGTGAACTGATTGGCTTTGAGATTGATGTTGCGAAACGCTTAGCCGCTGATACAGGCTTAAAAGTGGAATTTGTTCCGACCGCATGGGACGGCATTATCCCTGCCCTGTTAGCCAAAAAGTTTGATGTCATTATCGGTGGAATGTCGATTACACCGGAACGCGCCAAAAGCGTCCTATTTACCGAGCCCTATTCGCACTCTGGGGTACAAGTCGCCGCCAATAAAGATCTCGCCGCGGGTTTTAATGAATTTTCTGATTTTAACTCTCGCCGAGTCAAAATTGCGGCTCGTCGAGGCGCTTATACCGTCCAAGTCGCTAGGGAGAATTTTCCAAAAGCCAAGATTCTGCAGTTTGATGATGAAGCCCAAGCTTTCCAAGAAGTGCTCAACGGTAATGCTCATGCCGTTATCGCCTCGAGTCCGAAGCCTGAGCATGAATCTGTGAAACATGCCAACAAGCTCTTTTTACCATTCAGTGAACGCCTATCCAAAGGTAATGAGGCCTTTGCCGTTCGTCTGGGAGAGGAAGACAAACAAGCTTTCTTTAATCAATGGATTGAAGCACGAACTCAAGATGGTTGGCTCGATGAACGTTATGAATATTGGTTCTCGACTTTAGATTGGCAAGACCAGATAGCTAAGGCTAAGGCTAAGTAATTGTCTTTTAAAGTTTGACCTGAAGTGCTTGTCTTCAAATCCCCAAGTAAACGCAACAAGCTTGGGGATTAAGCCTTCTGTATTCTGTATTCTGTATTCTGTATTCTGTATTCTGTATTCTGTATCTAGTTATAAGTAATAGATAAACAAAAGATAAATAGCTCGATCTGCTTTATGGTCGTAAAGTAGTTCGAAAGCATTAAACGCACAAGGAACTTGATGTGAATCGTTCTTATCCCGTCCACCAACAGCCGCCTCAGCCCAACACACTTTTTAAACGCCTCAATGGTCTCAACCGCCTTGATTGGGGGCTGCTAATCATTTGTGTCGTCGCGGGTTGGTGGCTTATTCAACGTTCCACGGTTGGAATTAACTATATTTGGCAATGGCGTGAAACCATCGATTTACTTTTCACCCCGACAAAAAATGGCGGGATGCCTTATTTTTTCCAAGGTTTCGTCGCAACCCTTCGTTTGAGCTTGTGGGGCTTAGCCTTTGCAGCATTGTTCGGCGTTTTGATTGGCTTGGCTCGATTTTCTCATTCCTCTTGGCTGAGATTACCCGCCACGGGCTTTATTCAGTTAGTAAGAAATATTCCTCCTCTCGTATTTGTGTTTATCTTTTACTTTTTTATCTCGAACCAAATCATTCCTTTGCTTGGTCTTGAATCTGTTCTACGCCATCACTCAGGTGAGATTTCCACATTGCAGGCATTCTTGTTTGGCCCTACGAATTTATGGGAAAACTTACTTTCAGGCGTACTGTGTATCGGCTTACTGTCATCGGCTTATATTGCCGAAATTGTTCGAGCTGGATTACAAGGAATAGATAAAGGACAGTGGGAGGCGTGCCAATCTCTTGGATTATCTCGCTGGGTGACGTATCGCTTTGTGATTGCTCCCCAAGTATTTAAAGCCATCGGCCCCGCCTTGGCAGGACAAACCATTTCACTGGTCAAAGATACGTCTATTGTGTCACTGATTTCGATCCAAGAAATGACTTTTGTTGGTACAGAAATGGCCAACTCGTCTGGCTTCATTTTTGAAGTATGGTTAATCGTTGGCTTAGCGTATTTCTTACTGTGCTTTTCTTTGTCCTGTTTGTTCAAACACATGGAGAAACGCACGCAATAACTGACGTCTGATTCAAACGTTAAGTTTTCGCGTGCCGTGAAGTTCTCGCGTACAAAGGCAAGGTGACACGAACCATTACTGATTCAGAGAAATATTACGGAGTCAGAAAAACCGACTCTTATCAGAAAAAGTCAATGCTGTTGCGGCCACTTTTCGGGTCCCTTGTCTTCTCAGAAGATGGATTGCCTTTGTGGTTTTTATTGGATGATTGGGCTTTAGCAGACTGAGATAAAACATTAATTTGCTCGCGACGCTGTTTGTCGGCTGCCTTGCGTCCTGTCGACTTAGGCCCCGACACTTTAGCTTTGGTTGCGTTTGATTTAGCGCCCTTTTTCTTCTGCC
This sequence comes from Vibrio azureus, assembly GCF_002849855.1. NCBI lineage: Bacteria > Pseudomonadati > Pseudomonadota > Gammaproteobacteria > Vibrionales > Vibrionaceae > Vibrio > Vibrio azureus. The sequence continues at coordinate 732,760 of NZ_CP018617.1, read as the reverse complement.
GAGATGCTTGTTCTTTTTTAAGTTTTTTTTCAGCTTTCTCTTGCGGCGTTTCCACTTCTGTTACTGGTGCATCACAAACAACCACGTAGTATTCTTGGTTAAATTCAAAAAAATCACCATCGTACATTTTGCGACGCTTACGAGTTTCAAGTTCTCCATTAACCGCAACGTAACCTTCATCAATCACATGTTTGGCTTCTCCACCACCACTGACTAAATTGGCGATTTTGAAGAGCTTGTATAATTCAATTGGATGCGCATCGACTTCGATGCCAATCGCTTCAATTTCAATTTCTTCATCTTGAGAGTCTATTTCGTTTTGGTAATCTTGATTCATCTTATCCACTCTTACTTTATGACGACCGCAGTGTAAACGGAATAAGCAAAAATAGAAACGTTAACTTTCGCCTCATTGTGCGTGAGTTGAGTCGTTTTCGCCAAGCTAGCTCTCCTCGACGACAAGGTGTATATTTTAGGTACATACTCAATCTAAGTAACTGAAAATGAGCACGTCAGACCCATCAAAACACATCACGTTTGTCAGCGCTAATCTGCTCAACTTCCTTGCGCCACCAAATGCGTTTTACGACTTCGAGAATATTTATTCTCAGCAAGAGTGGCAAGGGAAACTAAGCTGGACTCAACAACAGGTTGAACAACTCAACCCGGATATTATTGGCCTACAAGAAGTCTTCAGCATTGAGTACGCACGCCACTTTTTTAACAAGATTGGCTACCCGTATTTTGCCAGTGTGGATACTCCGCATGTTGAATCCGATTATATTTATAGTCGACCTGTTGTCGCCATTGCGTCACGATTTCCGATTGAAAGATATTACCCTGTAACTATTGATGAGCATGCGCTAAAAGCCTATGGAGATTTTCAGGCTCCCACTTTTAGTCGCCTACCACTTTGTGCGCAGATTGTGCATCCTCGACTGGGTCATATGGCGGTCTATGTTACCCATCTAAAATCACAACGCCCTGCAGAAGCCAGTCAACAAGAGCTTGCCTCTCCCCCTATAGCACGTTGGCTTTCCACCCAGCAGCGTGGATGGGAAGCAGCGATGTTAAGGCATGCAATGCAGGTTAAATATGCCAGTCAACCCATGCCGACTGTACTATTAGGGGACATGAACCAGCCTATTTCTGAGAATAGCGTAACTCAAGTTCTGTTAACCAATAACCATGACAACCTAAAGCAAGAATTACAGTTATATGATGGATGGGCGTTGCAAACTCCTCTTCCCACAAAGGACAGGCAGGCAACACACTACCATTTCGGTACAGGTAACGTGCTGGATTACATCATTTTATCTCAAGAATTCTGCGCGACTGATGATAGAAGTATTGCTCAAGTTATTAATTATACTGTTAGTGACAAACATTTAATTAATCCTTGTTTTGCACAAGACAGATATGCCAGTGATCATGGGTTTGTTGCGCTAACTGCAGAAATCAACATCTGATACGCTAACCACCCAAAGGCAAATAATATCAAAAAAAACAATTAACACAATAAGGATAAATGGAAACGTTTATTAAACATAAATGTACACCTTATTTACTTTAAGCTTTTTTAATTTATCTCATATCACCAATTAAATCGAATTATGTGTAGTTTATCAAACTAACTGCACAACACCAAACTAACCCATTGAATTTATGAAACAATAAATTCAATATATACCCATAAAAAGTGATGCTGAGTCAGCTCCAGATAACATTTTAATAGAGCCTGACTCAATAAAATACACTCTGACCACAATACGGACTCATTCAAAACAGCCTAAATAAAAATATAATCTTGTTTTGACCTAATCTTGCTAGGGGAAAACGTTACTTCGGCATATACCCAAGTAGCCTCAAAGTGCTTGATTTAAAGCGAGATGACTTAGTAATGAGCAAGCAGAGAAGCGAAAATCCTTAGATGTTGAAATTACCATGCTCAAATTAAACGAAAGTGACATATTTCTTAATCAAAGTGCAGAAAATAAATTTGATGCAATAAAGCAAGTCGGTCATTCTCTTGTTTCCAAAGGCGCTGTTGAATCCTTCTATATTAACGCCATGCTCAAACGCGAAGCTCAGTGTTCGACCTATTTAGGTAAAGGTATTGCCATCCCCCACGGCACACTCTCCACGAGAAACCTAGTAAATGAAACCTCTGTCGTCGTACATCATTATCCAGCAGGCGTTGAATGGGATAACGGCAATGCTGTATACATAGTCATTGGGATTACCGCAAATTCTGATGAACATTTGGACATTTTGAAACAACTGACAAGAGTACTTGCCAATGAATCGATTCAGCAAAAAATTCGGCAACTAAACAACAAACAAAATATCGTTGAACTTTTTCAAGGCAACAATCAGCGAGATATTCTATTTGATAAAAGCTTAATTCAACGACACTTTCCTTCAACGAATATGGTTGAACTCATTGCAGCAGCAGCTGGCCTACTCAAAAATAACGGCTGCGGTGATTCAATTTTTACCTCAGAACTGACATCTCAAGCCCCATCGCCACTTGGTAAAGGTATTTGGCTCATTGGCACCAACAGACATGTTATACGAACAGGCTTTGCATTCATTTCTAGCAAGCAGTCCTTTGCTTTTAAAGGTCAACCTGTCAAAGCATTACTCGCTTTCGCAGTTTGTCACTGCAATCATAAAAAGTTTATGGATATCATTTCTAACCTTGTTTTTGAGAAAAAGCAATCACTGCTATTGCAGGCCAGTGATGAACAAATGTTGTCTCTTTTTCACTCTCAGGGGGAACTACCACTAGAGAAATATCGCTATAGTAGTGCGACTTTTGTCGTCAAAAGCAAACATGGCCTTCATACCCGGCCGGATACAAAGCTGGTGGCAGAAGCACGCAAGTTTCAATCAACCATTCACGTTACTAACCTCAATAGTGACAGTAAGCCAGTGAATGCTAAAAGTTTGATTAAGGTCCTTTCTCTTGGTGTCAAACAAGGGCACCACCTCAAATTTATTGCTGACGGACAAGATGCTGAGCAAGCAATCGAATCTATTGGTAAAGTGATGATTTCAGGACTTGCAGATCGAATAGGAACACCCTAATGACTGGTCAAATGACAAATGCATCGACGAAAAAAGTCGTCACAATCACTCTCAACCCTGCTTTAGACCTCACGGGCTCTCTCGATGCCTTTAATGCAGGCAATGTAAACGTCGTTAATAAAAGCCACTTTCATGCAGCAGGAAAAGGCATCAATGTGGCCAAAATTCTCGCTCAACTGGGAGCTGAAGTCACCGTCACTGGCTTTCTAGGTCAAAATAACGCCGAGCCTTTCGAGCAGTTGTTTACCCAATTGAATATCAGTGATGCCTTTATTCGTGTTTCTGGTGACACACGTATTAACGTCAAACTGGTCGAAAGCAATGGACAAGTCAGTGACATTAATTTTCCTGGTTTACACATTTCAAAAGATGCTATCGCTCAGTTTGAACGCACCTTATATCAACTGATGCCCGAGCACGATTATTTTATTTTTTCCGGTAGCCTGCCTCCGGGCGTCAGTGCCAAACAATTAGCAACTTGGATTGAGTTCTTAGGCAAAAGTGGCAAAAAAGTCCTGTTTGATAGCAGTAAATCTGCTCTTGCTGAAGGAATTAATGCCATACCTTGGCTGATCAAGCCGAACCATCAAGAACTTGGAGAATATTTAGGTCGAGATCTCCATACCAAACAAGCTTGTCTGGAAGGTGCGCGCCAGTTAAGCCGTACTGGTATAGAAAACATCATCGTTTCTATTGGCTCACAAGGCGTGATATACCTCGGTGACAAAGAGTGTCTCTATGCACAACCTCCAGTGATGCCAGTTACAAGTAGTGTTGGTGCTGGCGATACCTTAGTCGCAGGTCTCTGCTGGGGGCACATGCAATCGATGGAAACAAGCGAGCTGATACGCTTTGCGACTGCCCTATCTGCACTGGCTGTAACACAAATAGGAGTTGGGCTGGCCCCCGAAGAGCAACTGACATCCATTCTTAAACAAACTCAGGTCAGACAAATTTCCACGGAACCTCTTTGATGGGTTCAAGACACAACAAATTTCTACAGAGGGAATATGAAAAGCATTGTGATCATTACGGCTTGCCCAAGCGGAATAGCAAATAGCATCTTGGCCGCGGGTTTACTAGAGCAAGCAGCAGCTAAATTAGGTTGGCATGCAAAAATTGAGTGTCAGACAAATCTCATTCAGCCACAAATTTTGACTGAAGATGATATTGTGCAAGCTGAAGTAGTGATCATTGCCTCTGACGTTGCTATTGATACCTCTCGATTTGTTGGCAAACAGATTTATCAAGCCGAGATCAGCTCTGTCATACACGACGCGACGGCTTTTCTACAAATGGCAGTGGCTAATACCGCGATTTTATTAGAAGCAACGGCCACTCCCACCAGCACAAATATTGTAGCGGTCACATCATGCCCAACCGGGATAGCGAACACGTTTATGACCGCAGAAGCTCTAGAAGAAGAGTGCAGACGAAGAGGCGATCATATACGAATTGAGACACGCGGCTCCATTGGCACGAAACAGACCCTATTACCACAAGAAATAGAGCAAGCAGATTTAGTCATCATTGCAGCCGATATTGATGTTCCACTGACTCGATTCCATGGCAAAAAAGTGTATTTCACTACGACAAAACTTGTTTTGAGTCATCCAAGTAACGAAGTCAGTAATGCTCTAAAACAAGCAGAAATTTATATGCCTGTTAATGACGAAGGCTGCTCGACAACCTCAAGTCAAATTAATGAAAGTATTAAAAAACACCTGATGACTGGCGTGTCATACATGCTACCTGTCGTAGTCGCGGGTGGCCTTCTGGTCGCACTGTCTTTTATGTTTGGAATTGAAGCATTTAAACAAGAAGGTTCTCTTGCCGCAGCTCTAATGAAAATCGGTGGCGATGCCGCACTCGGTCTTATGATCCCCGTCCTTGCTGGCTTTATCGCTTACTCCATAGCGGACAGGCCTGGTTTCGCTCCGGGCATGGTTGGTGGTATGTTGGCCCACACTATTGGAGCGGGTTTCCTTGGTGGCATCGCTGCTGGCTTCCTCGCTGGTTACAGTGCCAAGTTTGTTGCCGAAAAAGTATCACTTCCCAATGTTTTGGAAACGTTAAAGCCTGTCCTGATAATTCCTTTCATCGCAACACTCATTACTGGCTTGAGCATGATCTATATCATTGGCCATCCCATTGCCAATATAATGAATGAGTTAACCCATTTTCTTAATAATCTCAGCTTTAGTAATGCCATTTTTCTTGGGCTTATCCTAGGTGCAATGATGGGTTTTGACTTAGGAGGGCCTGTCAATAAAGCCGCTTATACTTTTGGCGTTGGTTTGCTGGCTTCTCAAACATACGCCCCTATGGCAGCAATAATGGCGGCTGGTATGGTCCCCGCTATAGGTATGGGCATCGCAACCCAACTTGCCAAATCCTATTTTGATAAAAGCGAACAAGAAGCAGGAAAAGCCTCTTTTCTACTCGGGCTGTGTTTTATTTCAGAAGGTGCAATTCCATTTGCTGCCAAAGATCCTTTCCGTGTGATTCCTGCCTGTATGACGGGTGGTGCCATTGCCGGGGCACTATCTATGTTATTTGGCGCAGAGCTGATGGCACCACATGGCGGGCTATTTGTTTTGTTGATCCCTCATGCTATCTCACCCGTTTTACTCTACTTATTAGCGATCAGTGCGGGAAGCTTGGTCACAGGAGCCTTTTACGCATTATTAAAAGTAAAGTCAAACGTTGAAGAAGCAGAAGGCGAACCACTCGATACTGCTTGTACTCAAAAGTAACAAACAGTTTAGGGGGACTTAAATAGCCCCCCTAGTTTTTGCAGCACTAAGTTTTTACCAAGCTTAATGTTTGTGAAACACGGGATTATGCGGTATTACTTAGGCGTTGATTCAACCTCGACATGATTAGTTTTCATATTCACGGTTGCATGATACAAGCTTTGTGGCTCGCCATGGTGTTTAAACGTGAAGTGATAAACATAATCAGGAGTCCAAAGCGTGGTTTGATCCGCAGGCATAATATCGTAGCCATCTTGCTGATAGACCTCCGTTGCCATCACATTAGCAATCGCAGCAGACGTGTCTCTTTTCACTGTTGGCTGTGTTGAAGGATTATGTGGATAAGACTCGCCATTAAAACTCATCTTACGATAGGCACCGTTACTCCATACAATGAAATCTTGCCAGCCATTCGAACGCGTATCAGCCAACAAGATCGGCGTTCTTGTTACCGTCATCCGGTCAAGTACTTTACCCTCGTTATCAAATAGATAAGCCACACACCCGCCGCTGCCGCAGAAGTAACGCTCTTGCATCAGCACAATATGTTCTGCTGTGCCATCACGATTGAGATCAGCAGAGCCCGTTAAGTAGCGTGGATTATCGTCTTTAGCAGATAGCCCAATAGGTTTAAGAATACGGTTATCCACCCAGGTTGCTATCGTTGCCGCATCCGCACTTTTGACACTTTTTATCTCATCATGAGTTGAGCCAGAGGAGAAAAGGTTGCCCATAGAGCTACATCCAGATAAGGCCAGTGAGCTAATAAGGAGAAAACTGTGTAATCTGTAATTATTCATTGAAATCAACTCTGTTTTTCAGGTACCGGGTTAGTATACGCATGAAACTCTTACTTTTTGAAATTAAAATAGGATAAAATATATCCAAGTAACCTCAAGATGCTTGGATATAGGTATGAGTAGTCAAGGGAATAACATGGAAATAAAAGCATATAATCGTGGCATGTTGGCAGAGTTGAGTGAGCTGTATTTAACAACAAGAACCACCGCCTTTAATTGGCTCGATACAAGTGATTATCAACTTTCAGACTTTGAAAAAGACACCGATGGAGAATGCATTTGGGTTGCTTTTTCTGAGAATAAAATTGTCGGCTTTATCTCTATTTGGGAGCCCGACTGTTTTATTCATCACCTATACGTTGCAAAAAGCTATCAAGGAAAAAACGTAGGGAAGAAGCTACTACAGAAAGCGAAATCGTTATACCCTACCTTGAGCCTAAAATGCATGACAAAAAATAAACAAGCTATTGATTTTTATCAAAAGAATGACTTCATTAGTGTGAGTAAAAACAGTGATAGCTTGGGTTGCTATTATCTTATGAAATTTACAGCACCATCTAACACCATGAACTAAGGTCATTCTCTCTGCTCTGTATTTATAAACCCCACTCTCAAGTGGGGTTAGTCAGTTCAGTCAAATAAGCGAAATTAGCCGCGGTAATAACGCTGAGGAACAAATGGCATTTTCTCAACCGTCATTGGGAGCTTTTTACCGCGCACTTCAGCAAACAACTCGGTACCGATAGCAGCCAGATCAGCACGTACATAGCCCATCGACACCGGTTTGCCTGCATTCGGGCCAGCTGTACCACTGGTTACAATGCCAATCTTGGTTCCTTCTGCATCAAACAATTCTGCGCCTTCACGCACTGGAGCTTTAGTTTGCCCAACCAAACCTACACGTTTACGAGCAACGTCTTTGGTTTCGATTTGCTCAAGGATAATCGTAGCACCAGGGAAACCACCAGCACGTTCGCCATCGGCACGACGTACTTTTTGAATGCCCCACAATAAGCTTGCTTCCACAGGCGTAGTTGTTGGGTCAAGATCGTGACCATACAAGCATAAGCCGCATTCTAGGCGAAGTGAGTCTCGCGCCCCGAGGCCAATCCACTCGACTTCCGCTTCTGCCGTTAACTTAGTAGCAAGCTCTTGGGCATGTGTCGCAGGTACGGAGATTTCATAGCCATCTTCACCAGTATAACCACTACGAGACACAATACATTCCGTGCCAAATAACTCGATTTTACGTACATCCATAAACAACATGTCTGCAACTTCAGGGGCAAAGCGTGCTAACACTTCCGCCGCTTTTGGCCCTTGAATCGCCAGTAAAGCTCGGTCTTCTATGACTTCTAGAGTCACACCCGCTGGTAGATGCGCGTTCAAATGGGCAATGTCTTGTTCTTTACAAGCCGCATTCACAACAACGAAAAGGTGATCGCCAAGGTTTGCTACCATCAAATCATCCATGATACCGCCCTGCTCGTTGGTAAAAAACGCATAACGCTGCTTACCAGCACCAAGATCAATAATATCGACAGGAACCAAAGACTCTAGGAAAGCGGCGGCGCCCTCTCCGTGCAAACGTAACTGGCCCATATGAGAAACATCAAATAACCCGGCAGCATCACGAGTGTGTAAGTGCTCTTTCTTTACGCCCAGAGGATATTGAACTGGCATATCGTAGCCCGCAAACGGGACCATTTTCGCGCCCACTTCCAAGTGAAGGGCATGCAATGGTGTTTTGAGAAGTTCTTGAGTCATTGTAGTCTCCGTATGAATAAACCCGTGATGATGTCGAGATGTTTCCAATAATAAACATGACTGATTTTGATTTGCACGTATAGCCATCAGTTGGCATGCAAAAATGTGACTTTTAACATTTTAGATACACTTCAACTCTAAATAAATGGTGATATTGACAATAAAGTTACTATTAAACCTGATTTCTCGGCATAAAACTGGCTTTAAAATATGCACAGCAAACGTTTGCTTTCACTATAAGAAATTTACATTTTATTATCATTACCGAGCTGTCACCCATAGAATCTGCGCATCTTGCTCACTGACACTGGTTAAGATATGCCCCATATTGGCATCATAATATACGCTGTCTCCCTCACTTAAGGTGACCGGCTCGTAGAACTCAGAGTAAAACATGACCTCACCTGACAAGATCAATAAAAACTCTTCGCCATCATGACGTACCCAATCTTTGTATTCTCCAAAACGCCTTGCCCTGATCTGGCTTTTGAAAGGCATCATTTTTTTATTGGATAACTGGGTTGCCAGTAGCTCATGCTCATAGGTAGGCGTCGGGTGCGGTTTACCTGTTTGATTTTTGGTAATGTCCCTACGCCCTGTTGCTACTTTTTTTATCGGTGGTTCAAAGAGTTGTGGCATATCAATTTGCAAGCCACTGGCTAACTTTTGCATCGCCTGAAACGTTGGAGATATTTGTTCGTTCTCAATTTTACTCAGGGTCGAGCGAGCAAGCCCAGTACGGTTGCTGGCTTCTTCTAAGGTAATTCCGAGTTTAGATCGAATATCTTTGATCCGCTGGCCTAATTTCAGCGGCTCAATATTTTGCTCTGTTTGTTCTTTTTCTAACCTCATCGAAGGGTATTCATCGTAAATATTCTCGGCCATAAATCCTTCTCAACACCGACTTCATTTAATATTGGCTTTATTGTGCACGATGCACTGATCGGTTAAAAGAACATCACACCAAATAATACATACTTTGTTAACAAAATCAGAAAATTTGTTTCTTATAGGAAATTATTGGTTGATTGTTTATTCGTCTAACGCTATGTTACCGACTTGTTAGATGTCGAGATATACATTCCGTAAAAGATTGGTAAGCAAGGAAAACATCAATCGGCGGTATTTTGCTCCTGCTAATTTGGAGCATATTTCATCCTGTTCTGCCTCGCAGTTCAGCAGTTTTGAGCATAAATGGACTCAAGAAGCACCAAAAGGTCATCGAGTGTTCGAGTACATTTTCAAATTTGCAAGGTCACCATCATGCACAAAAGTTACCCTAACCACAGCTTGGAAAATTTTTTCACTACTAACCTATCCGCAACAGACGATGCTGTTTTCGCCGGTGTCCAAGCTGAATGCGCACGCCAAGAAGAACAAATCGAACTCATCGCTTCTGAAAACATTGTTTCTAAAGCCGTAATGCAGGCTCAAGGCACCTGCCTAACCAATAAATATGCAGAGGGCTATCCGGGCCGTCGTTATTACGGTGGTTGTGAGCATGTTGATACCGTCGAAGCCATTGCTATCGAACGTGCAAAAAAGCTATTTAATTGCGAATACGCCAACGTTCAACCTCACTCAGGGGCGCAAGCGAATGGCGCAGTGAAATTGGCTTTATTACACCCTGGCGATACCATTCTTGGCATGTCATTAGATGCAGGTGGCCACCTAACACACGGCGCTCGTCCTGCTCTATCGGGTAAGTGGTTTAACGCAGTGCAATATGGTGTGGAGCGTGACACACTAGAAATCAATTACGAAGAAGTACGCAAACTGGCCCTAGAGCACCAGCCTAAGATGATCATCGCCGGAGGCAGTGCCATTCCTCGCACACTGGACTTCGCTAAATTCCGTGAGATCGCCGACGAAGTCAATGCCATCCTGATGGTCGACATGGCCCACATCGCCGGTTTAATTGCTGCTGGAGCACACCCTAGCCCACTGCCTCATGCCCATGTCGTTACGACAACGACTCATAAAACATTGCGCGGCCCCCGTGGTGGAATGATCCTGACTAACGATGAAGCCATCAACAAAAAGATCAATTCAGCAGTCTTTCCTGGTTTACAAGGTGGCCCACTGATGCACGTTATCGCAGCCAAAGCGGTGGCCTTTGGTGAAGCTCTAGGTCCTGAGTTCAAAAACTATATCGGCTCGGTGATCAGCAATGCCAAAATACTTGCCGAAGTATTGCAAAGTCGTGGTTGTGACATTGTCACGGGTGGCACGGATACTCACCTCATGCTGGTAGATTTACGCCCTAAAGGATTGAAAGGCAACAAAGCAGAAGAAGCATTAGAACGTGCTGGCATCACATGTAATAAAAATGGAATCCCATTTGATACAGAGAAGCCTATGATTACATCTGGGATCCGTTTAGGAACACCCGCCGGCACAAGCCGAGGCTTTGGCATTGAAGAATTTACGCTTATTGGTCATTGGATTGGCGACGTACTGGATGGCTTGGTGAACAACCCTGAAGGTGACAAAGAAGTAGAACAGCGCGTACGCAAAGAAGTCAAAGCGCTTTGTGACCGCTTCCCCCTTTACCGATAACCTATTTTTACATCAGAACAATTTCTGACCAGTTATTTGGAGATTAAGTAATGGACAAAACATTGAAGTTTACAGACAGCCACGAGTGGGTCCGTGATAACGAAGACGGCACAGTGACTATCGGGATTTCAGCTCATGCACAGGAAATGCTCGGTGACGTGGTGTTCGTCGATCTACCGGACGTGGAAGACGAAGTAGAATCAGGTGAAAGCTTTTCTTTAGTGGAATCAGTAAAAGCCGCGTCAGACATCTACTCCCCTGTGACTGGTAAAATCGTCGAAGTCAATGAAGAGCTTGAAGACAGTCCAGAACTGATCAACGAAGAGCCGTATGATGGTGGCTGGATTGTGAAAGTGAAACTCTCTGTTCCATCAGAGCTAAATGACCTTCGTGATGCCGACGAGTACTTAAGCATCATTGAAGAAGAAGAATAGGATGAATCAAAGCTGTCCCTCGACTCAATAAGGTGACAGCTTTTTTTCTAAGTTCGGTCGTATAATTAATATTATCAGTAGCGAGCCTCCGTTACCCGAACAAAGAATAGGTAAAGGACAATGACTGAATTACTTCAAAGCCTCAGTACACAAAATGAGTTCGTTGCTCGCCACAATGGACCAAACTCTTCCGACCAAGCCAAAATGTTGGAAGCGATCAATGCCGTCAGCCTAGACGCACTGATTGATGAAACCGTACCTGCTCAAATCCGTTTAGAGCAACCAATGACGCTCGCCGCTGCCAAAAGCGAAGCAGATATGCTTAAAGCAATGCGTCAATTTGCGGATATGAACCAAATTAACCGCAGCTTTATTGGCCAAGGTTATTACAACACGTTCACACCAAACGTTATCCTACGTAACGTGATGGAAAACCCTGGCTGGTACACGGCGTATACTCCATACCAACCAGAGATCTCTCAAGGTCGCCTAGAATCTTTGCTTAACTTCCAGCAAATGGTCATGGACCTAACAGGCCTTGAAATCGCCAATGCTTCTCTGCTTGATGAAGCCACCGCCGCCGCAGAGGCAATGACGCTGTGTAAACGTGCGGGTAAGAGTAAAAGCGACGTGTTCTTCGTTGCTGATGATGTTCACCCACAAACCATTGAAGTAGTGAAAACCCGTGCTAAGTTCATCGGTTTTGAAGTGATGGTCGGCAATGCCGATACCCTGCCTCAACAAGACGTATTTGGCGCCCTACTTCAATATCCAAGCACAACCGGTGAAGTGCGCGATCTGACTGATATTATTGCACAAGCTCAAGCCAACAAAACCCTAGTTACCGTGGCTACCGATCTGTTAGCTTCTACACTGCTTAAACCCGTCGGTGAAATGGGCGCTGATGTGGCGATCGGCTCTGCACAACGCTTTGGTGTTCCAATGGGTTACGGTGGTCCTCACGCTGCATTTATGGCGACTCGTGACAAACATAAACGCACCATGCCAGGCCGTGTGATTGGCGTTTCCATCGACAGCAAAGGCAATCAAGCGCTGCGTATGGCGATGCAAACGCGTGAGCAGCATATCCGCCGTGAAAAAGCGACCTCAAACATCTGTACAGCTCAAGCTCTGCTGGCCAATATGGCCTCTTTCTACGCGGTGTATCACGGTGCAGAAGGTTTGCGTACCATTGCACGTCGTACTCACCATATGACGGCGATTCTCGCCGCGGGTTTAACCAAAAGCGGTTTTGAGCTGGCGCACAACAGTTTCTTTGACACCATCACCATCAACACTGGTACGAACACTGAATCGTTGTACAACAGTGCACTGGCGGCGAACCTCAACCTACGCAAGCTACCCAATCAACTTGGTATCAGCTGTGACGAGACCACCACCACAGAAGACATTGCTGCGCTATTTGCGGTATTTGGCGTAAAAGAAGCGATCTCATCGCTTTCTAGTGAAATCGCAATGAATGAATTTGCCGCGATTCCAGAAGCGCTTCGCCGTACAAGTCAATACCTGACGCATCCTGTATTTAACACTCACCACAGTGAAACACAGATGATGCGTTATCTAAAACAGTTAGAAAATAAAGATTTTTCACTGACGCACGGCATGATCCCACTGGGCAGTTGTACCATGAAGCTTAACGCAGCAGCTGAGATGATTCCGGTCACTTGGCCTGAATTTGGTGCCATTCACCCATACGCACCGGCAGATCAAGCGGCAGGATATGCGGCGCTAGCGAAAGATTTAAAACAGAAGCTATGTGAAATTACTGGCTACGATGCTTTTTCGCTACAACCGAACTCGGGCGCTTCTGGTGAGTATGCAGGTCTGATTGCCATTCAACGTTACCATGAGAGCCGTGGTGAAGCGCATCGTAACGTGTGTTTGATCCCAAGCTCTGCCCACGGCACTAACCCAGCGACAGCCTCTATGGTGTCGATGAAAGTGGTGGTGGTGAAGTGTGACGAGGATGGCAATATCGACATCGACGATCTGGCCGCAAAAATTGAAAAGCACAAAGACAACCTATCAAGCATCATGATCACTTACCCTTCGACCCACGGTGTGTATGAAGAGCAAGTGAAACAAGTGTGTGAGATGGTACATGCGGCTGGCGGTCAGGTTTACTTGGACGGTGCCAACATGAACGCACAGGTTGGCCTCACGACTCCGGGCTTTATCGGCTCTGATGTGTCGCATTTGAACTTGCATAAAACCTTCTGTATTCCACACGGCGGAGGCGGCCCGGGTATGGGACCGATTGGAGTGAAATCTCACCTTGCGCCTTTCTTACCGGGTCACGTTGAGAACGGTGCCGATGGTGAGCAGTTTGCGGTTGCAGCAGCGGATATGGGCAGTGCGTCTATCTTGCCAATCTCTTGGGCATACATTGCCATGATGGGTGAAGCAGGCCTAACTGAAGCCACCAAAGTTGCGATCTTGAATGCAAACTATGTGATGGAGCAACTGCGCACTCACTACCCTGTGCTATACCGTGGCACTAACGGCCGTGTTGCTCACGAGTGCATCATTGATATTCGTCCACTGAAGGAAGAAACAGGTATCAGCGAAGAAGACATTGCCAAGCGTTTGATGGACTACGGTTTCCACGCGCCAACCATGTCCTTCCCTGTTGCGGGCACCTTAATGGTAGAGCCGACGGAATCGGAAGATCTGGAAGAGATGGATCGTTTCTGTGAAGCGATGATCGCTATCCGCGAAGAGATGACTAAAGTTCAAAAAGGTGAATGGCCACTGGATAATAACCCACTGGTTAATGCGCCTCACACTCAAGTGGACTTGTCTGCTGACGAGTGGGACCGCCCTTACTCTCGTGAGATCGGCTGCTTCCCTTCTAAGGCAACCAAATCTTGGAAGTACTGGCCAACGGTCAACCGCGTCGATAATGTTTACGGCGACCGTAACCTGATCTGTTCATGCCCGGGCATGGAAAATTACCAAGAGTAGTTTTGGGGTTAGATAGACAAAAGCGAACCGAGTGGTTCGCTTTTTTGGGGGTAAACTAAATCAAGTCTGTCGCCTCTATTTTCATCTACTATCTAGGCGTATGTATCCTCCCCCCTAACTAAACTCATAAAATTATAGATATTTAAAGAAGTTTGACGTCAAAGTTTCTTCACAACCTTGATATTCTATGAAATCTTTTACTAAACGCTTCTCTCCCACCTTCCATTATTTCACAGACTTCGTTTCTAATATTCTGTTCTATTAAACTTCCACTGGCTTTTATTTGTACTTGCCCTCCACGGAATTCCATAACATTAACTAGTTCAGAATCTCCATTTACGACAATGTTAGGGTTATGCGTAACAATTATAATTTGTCGCCGTGCCTTATTTTTTTGAATCTGATTAACAATCAAACTATAAACTAGTGCGTTATCTAGATCATCTTCAGGCTGGTCGATAATGATTGGTTCCTCTCCGTGACTTAACAAGAAAGCGAGTATCGCAGCGGCCTTTTGACCAGCAGATCCTCTGCTAATATTTGCAAAATGAGTCCCATCCCCACGTGGTGAGTACTTAACTTCTAGCAAATCATCAGGCTGCCAACAGTCTAACCTTGCCATAAATTCAGGCTCTCTCTCATACCTTTCTGTAAGGAAATCTATGAATCGACGATCAATTCTGTATCCATTAGGTTGTTCACCCAATACCAATGATTTTATAGCACTCTTGAGTTCCCTAAGTGCCGATGTTTTTTCTTCGAAAGTATTACTTGCATTGAAAAGTCCATACAGTAACGAAGTATCATTTCCCTTTTCGTATACAGAAGAAGAGAATTTACCATGCCCGACAATAGTTCTGAATTGACGCTCTGCTTTGGATAAGTCTGAAAATGGTCTGATTGTCATCTGAACATAATCGTTATTGACAAGAACGCTATCTATAAACTCTTGCCGCTTAGTCTGTAGTTCACGTCTAAGTTCTAACATCGTATTAAGTTCACCTTCCTTTTGTACACTTACTTCACTCAGCCGCGCCTTGTCTACTTCGATGCATTCTAATTGTTGTTCTATCCTCACTTTTTCTGAAATCCACGACTCATATTCCTGCGTATTAAATTCAGAGCCACGTTCTTGATATTCACTAACAAGGTCTTGATAACGCTCATCCGATAACACTTTTTGTGTATGCCAATTGGATGATTGAATAGCTTGGTCACGTAACTTCTTAGCTCTAACTATCCGAGTTTTAAGCGTTTCAATTTGGCCTAGTACTTCATTCACTTCAGCTTCAAATGCACTTTGTATAGCAACAAGCTCTTCCTTAAGAGGATCCTCAAGCAACTCCATTTGAGTCGTATTCAAGCTAGGAACGGTTTCTTGAAGCAATTCATCGAAGCTGTTCGAAATATCATCGATGTTACCTGCATTCGAAAGTAGACGGCTTAATGTCGTCATCAGTTGGTTTCGAATCAATACTTGACTATGTCCACCAGACTCAAAGCCATTTATGTCGCTCATCAATTCTTGGAGCCTTGAGTTCTTAGAACCTTCTTTCGAAATGTTGCGACTTAGCTGAACTTTTTCTGAACTTAGCTCCATATAGAGTCGCTGGTGAGGTACAAAACGAGAATTCCAGCTTTCTATATCAACAATAGGAGAACGATCGACTAGTTCTAAAAGGCTTGTTGGGTTTGAGGCAAGTGCGTTTATTTGCTTTTGGCTGTATATATTAACGGCAAACCTTTCACTCACATCACCTTCATCTACAACCCAACCTCCTTCATCAGCTCTTTCGAACTTTACGCCCCCCTCTTTAGTCCAACTAACTCGGTACCTAGAGGTATTTCTAACGAATCTAGCTTCAATTAGAGTGCGGTCTGTAGTGACTCCATCTACAAAAGACCGTACATCAGCTCCAACACTAGGTAAGTCTTCTAGTTCTTGGCTCCTTCCAAGAGACAACCTTAATGACTCAATAAAAGTTGACTTTCCTGTACCGCGTCCGCCGATTATAGAGTTAAACAAAGGGTGTAATTGAAATTTTGGGATGTTAGTCGGATTCATTCCACAATGCTTCATACCGCTAATTTTTAATGATTCGATATAAGACCTTGGAAGGGTGTTTGGATTCTCAGCTTGATTCAGTATACAAAATTGGTGATCTTTCAAGGCAAAGTTGAGAGCTTCAATGGAAGGTGTTCCCATCTTAATCCAACTATAGCTACCACCAATGTCAGCCAACATATGAGCATCAGAACCCATAACGGTTGCTAGGTGGCTTGCATCTTTTTTTAACTCTTCATGAATAGAGCCACTCGATAGATAATCTCGAGCAACAAATTGCGCTCCGTCAAATAGTGTTAAATGAGCTTTGATGTCTGGGTTCGTATTAGTAACTTCATGCAACAAGCCTTTAGGAGCGTCAATATGCGCGGGTATTGCGACACCATTTGATTCAGCGATTTTCTTTACTATAGTTTCTATCGATTGAGTGGTGTAGCAAGCCTCAGGATCACCAAAGTCACCTTGCAAATCACAACTACCCAAGAATCTAGTCAGGTCCTGTGTTGACTTACCTGGGTCGAAAATTGCTAACAGGTGTATTCGTGACGCGCCCAAAGAGATAGTGATTTCTACTCCAGGAAAAATCACAAGTGGACGGAACCACTCTTCAGACTTTATTTGTTCATATGTAGCCTTGAGTCTATCTATCCACCCCCCTGAATTGTGATCTGTAATCGCTATGCAGTCCAGTTCTCGCTCCATTGCCGTTCTGAGCCACAACTCAGGTTCGGGAGATGAGGGCTCACGATAATCTCTCGATTCAGGTGTGTGTGTATGAATATCAAATTTATACCATTTGCTCGTAATGGTAGTTGCAGGCATATGCTTTAACTCACTAAGTCAAATAAAAGGACAGGTACCTCGGCTTGCACTTTAAAAACTCACTTCATAAGCTGTAATAAAGTCCCGTCCACACAATTGGAACATCATACTGCAACTAAATATATCTCTCAAAAACTATGTCTTATGGTTTCCATAGAAAATTTTCATCAACAAATTGACAAGTTTATTACAACGTAATGCACATGAAATAAGATTTAGGATTTATCCGTTTAGATTATTGCAGTACTTAAAACGAGCACTCGGAAAGCAGATCCCTAGTCTCGCTCCGCTCGCTGTTGTCAAACCTTTAAATTTAGTGGCTAATTTCATTCGGCCACTACAGTACAACCCATACTCAGATTGCACATCGCAAATCTAAAGCCAGTTATTGGTCAATCAAAACTAACGAGTCCAAAATACCCTGCCCACTGTGTATTCCTCCTTCATTTTCACTGGCGGGTTTACTGCGGATTAAGTATCCGGCATAGCCGTTATTTTCTGTCACTGGTTCACCTTGATAATGCGCGGTAAAAAGGCCCACTTCACTAACCAGGTCGCTAACTAAGGTTTGCTTGCCATCTCGGACTGCAATGGTTGGGGTGTCACGTTCATGTGGGTACAAGCGCTGCATTAACGCCCACGCATTGTATTCTTCTGGCTTTAGAGATTTCAACGTTGCGCTAATATCCTCACCAAATACGCAGTGACCCCCACCCTCTCCTTGATTTTTTAATACCCACTCTTTTTTACTCGCACTCTCATTAAACCATTCAATGCTTTCTGTCGTGATCGCCTTCATGTCTGCCAACACGCTTTTCACTAAATGAGCTTCGTCAAGCGACAGCCCCCATTGAGCATAAGTTTCGGCTGGCATTTGCGTTAGTAGCATTTGCATGGACTTACTTGTCGCTAATTGTTGACTGATGGTCGCATTCATTGCCACGTAATGCTGTTCAATATAAAGACGAGTTTGGCTTAGTGTGTGGCAACATATCTCTTCGTTCAGATCTGGCGCGCAGTAATCGGAATACTGGTAGCCTGCCCGTAAGTACACGGTATCAATAGCGCCAACACCATCAAGGATCAGACGCTGGTTATCTCCACTTGAAAGTTGAGAACTCAATTGTTCGAATGTACGTCTTACTGTACGAACGCCCAACTTATGTAATGCCACCTCCAAAAGGTGTTGGTCATACACATTGTCTTCTCCTTTTTGGACGATCATTAAGAACGTTGGCTTTTGATCAGGATTTTTGTTTTTGTCAGAATCTGCAAAATAGGCTTGAACCTTTTTTGCTGCTGTTGCGATGCCTAGGGCTAATTGTTCCAACCCTTGATTATCGGCAGGCGTTGCTGAGTCATCTTCTAGCCACTCTCGGTAAACCTCGTTCCATTGGTTTTCTACAAAACGATGCAGCTCGAAAGCACGTTGACCGAAAGGACCCATTCCCGCCGCTATGCCATTAAATTCAATCACTTTTGCCCCGTATTGGCGGTCATCCATAAAATCTGTTCTCATTAATAACAGCGGCTGACGAGCAGGTTGCTTAGGGGCGGCTGAATCTCCATGAGCTTGTAGGTGCAATTCCATCAAGCGACCGAAGAACGGGTCGGCTTTCGCCATCTCACTCAATGAGGTTTGCAGAAAACGATGATCTTCAGAAACGTTGCTCACCAGTTTAGCAATCAAGGGGGTAACCTTACGTAGGTGGTCATACGCTGAACGTTCCATTGTCATCGGCGCAATACTGAATGGGACATGCCTTGCGGTATTGTCAGCCTGACGAAAAGCCACGCCGTGCATGATTTCCCACTCAAGAATATCTTCAATCACTTGCTCAGATACAAATTGTCTCTTATCAGTATCAAGAAAATCGATATGTATAGCCTGCTCTTTCATAAAGTTAATACTCGTCATATTTTGAATCACTTATGCTGCGCTTACGGACATTAAGCCAAGCGTGCTGTTCTGAGTGTCGTTTTGTTTTTGTGTTTTTTGACTTATATTCCATGTCCGCGAAAATGGTGGCGGACTCTAACCTGCTGCTGGAATGATAGATTCTAACCTGCCACTAGTCTAACCAAACCGTCATCCTGAACAGTGAGGAACGAGCGTGATTCAGGATCTACCTACAGGGTGTGGAAAGTTAATGTGCTGTTGATGAAGGTCGAGCACTCGGAAAGCAGATCCCTAGTCTCGCTCCGCTCGCTGGGATGACGAGCTCTGACCTGCTAATGGAATGGCAGATTCTAACTTGTCACTGAAATAACGATACCATCATCATAGTAGTAATGAAGAACACATTACTTTTCCCCCCTCAAGATACCAACTAAATCGAATCGATTGGCATTTTAGGCACTTCACCAGCTTTTATTTAAAAATGAACTAACTAATCGTTCTTTATATTAGAAAATATGCCAATTTCTTTTATATCACTTATTTATATCTATTCTTCATGTATAATGACTAAGGTATTACTAATTGGATTCAGCGTTAATATGTTACTATTTAAAAATCATCGTAGACCTACTCTCTCTTTGAACATAAAGTTTCACACATCATAAAATCAGGTACGTTAACAATCATATAACCTGAAATGCATACTATTAATATTATAATATTTAAAAAGCTAAATTTACACTTTTATTCATTATTCGATTAAAAGTGAAATTCTTATTCTATCCCCAAGTAACGTTAAGACTCTGTGTTCATATAGACGAGCTTAACTATCAGACACAACAACAGATTTTAGGTTTAGTGATTCAACATTAAGCATCGTTAACAAAATTTTGGAGCTAATTTATTGCGTCAGACAACGTGGGTATAAAAATTGAAGGAAGCACAACACCTTTCTAAGAAATCAGAAAACGCATTCAGCACATGTGGAGATGATAATGTCAGATAAACATATTTTACACTTGAAAAATGTTTACAAAGGTTACGAAGGTAAAACTATTTTACGTGATATAAACCTTGCTATTTCTGAAGGTGAATTCTGTTCAGTAGTTGGACCTTCAGGGTGTGGTAAAAGCACTCTGTTACGCTTGATATTAGGTCAAGAGCAACCAGATTCTGGTACTATTCTCCTGCAAAATAAGTTAATTGGTAGCCCAGATCCTCGACGTGGTGTTGTTTATCAAAAGTACAGTTTATTCCCTCATATGACTGTTCTTCAAAACGTCATGCTCGGCCCCAGTTATCTCGGGATTAGCGGCAATAAATCCGCTTCAAGAAAAGAAATTGAAGAAGAAGCGATGTATTATCTAAAGCGTGTACGCTTAGAAAATGCAGCGCACAAATATCCTCATGAGTTGAGCGGTGGTATGCAGCAACGTGCAGCTATCGCACAAACTCTAATAGTACATCCCAAAATATTACTTATGGATGAACCATTTGGGGCACTAGACCCTGACACTCGAGAACAATTACAAGTTTTCTTATTGGAATTATGGGAATCATTAGGATTAACAATTTTATTTATTACTCATAGTCTTGAAGAGGCATGTTTTGTTGGCTCAAGACTGCTCGCTTTGAGCCAGTATTACAACAGCGGCGTTGAGCAACCTCGACATGGCGCAACAATAGTTGAAGATCATCCATTAACTCGAGTCGCTCAGTCTACTGAAATTAAACAAAACCCACACTTCCAAGAATTGATTACTTCGGTTAAATCACGTGCTTTTGACCCTAGCCTTCTTCAGCATATCCATGATTTTAATCTTAAGCACGTAGACAGTTTTCGCACTAATTTAATTTGAATAAGCCAGCAATCAGTAATTAAGGATTATTTTCGATGAAAAAGTCTTTCTTAGCATGTTTACTTACTATGCCTTTAATGGCCCAAGCAGTGACATATGTAAATGTAAAGCCGATAGAAGCTCGTAAGTTACCGTCTCCACGCAACCTTGTATCAGGGCCATATAAATTACCTCTAATAACATGGGGGGGTGATATCGCAACAATTGCAGCTAACGGTACGGATGACATTACACAAAAAGGCTCTCTCTTTGGGAAAAGTGGACTAGCTTATAAGTTATATCGTGAAGATATATTCCAAAAACAGTTAGAACAATATATTTCAGGCAAGACACCTTTCTTACGTGGCTCAATGTCAATGATAAACATGGCGGCTTCAGCGGTTAAAGGGGATAATAATTTAACTCCTGTTGTTTTCTATCAATTAACCTGGTCGAGCGGTGGAGATGCTCTAGTAGTAAAAAATAATATCAAACGTGCAAGTGACCTGTGTAAAAAAACCATCGCAATCAATATGGATGGCCCTCACTTAAACTACGCTTATCGAATTCTAAATGACGCAGGTTGTAAGATAAGCCAAAACACGTTTGTTTGGACGAAAGACTTATCAGGTACTGACGAAACGCCATTAGAAGCTTTGAGACAGTCGAATGTCGATGCTGCATTTATGATAATTCCAGACGCTCTTGCCGCTACTTCTGGCGGTGGTGTTGGAGATGGTTCTGAAGACAGTATTCGCGGTACTTCTATCTTACTTTCCACCAAAACTGCGAACCGAGTCATCGCGGATGTATACGCAGTGCGCAATGACTACTACCAGTCAAATAAAGCCGAGATAGAAAAGCTGGCACTCGGGTTGGCTAAATCACAAGAAAATCTAGCCTCAATGAAGGCAAGTTCGAGTGAATATACAAAACTGATGCGTACATCAGCAGAGTTACTTCTTGATACACCTGAAGCCTCAGAAGATGCAGCAGGCTTGTTGCAAGATGCCACAGCCGTTGGAATTGACGGCAATATTAGTTTCTTCAACGATGCTAATAACTTTCGTAACTTTGACCAAGTTGTTACTGAGTCAGCCAACGCTATCAAGCAACTTGGAATGGTTAAGACAACAGGCACAGTACTTAAAGCTGATTTGAACTACGGAATGCTTGCTAACGGTGTAACGACTAGAACAAGTAATAAAAACGCCTTTAATTCTAACCAAGTTGCTAAAGTCGTTGAAAGAAAACAAAAAATGGGCAATTTAGATGATAGCACCGTGTTTGAATTCGAAATTTTCTTCAAACCAAACCAAAACGATTTTAATGAATCCTTATATCAGGATCAGTTCAAACGTGTAACGCAACTCGCTCAGACATACGCTGGTGCAGTAATTACAGTTGAAGGTCACTCAGACCCAATGGGCTACCTTCGTAAGAAGAAAAGTGGTGAAGGTATCTTTATTCTAAATCAGGTAAAGCAATCCGCTAAAAATCTGTCAATGACGCGAGCGCAGCAAGTTCGTGATTCAATTGTGAAATATGGCTCAACAAATAATATTTCTTTGGACCAAAGCCAGTTTTCAGTCATTGGCCATGGCATTTCAAACCCTAAAACAGGCATCTGTGGTTCAGACCCATGCGCCCCAAAAACAGAACAAGAATGGTTAAGCAATATGCGTGTCGTTTTCCGAATTCTTCAGATTGAAGCTGAAGAAAGTGCATTCTTGCCGTTATAACCATGGAGCAAAACATGAAAAGAATACGTTGTTCTTTAGCTTTACTCTCTCTAGTTATCTTGGCTGGTTGCGATCAAGAAAAAGTACTTGCTGATAATGATAACGAAAAAACTCATCAGTTTCTGATTTCAGGGCTCACGCCAAAACAAAGTTATGCACTACGTGGTGCAGATCAATCTTGGCCTGGAACCGATGATAAAAAACTCATTCTCTCCAAAGAAAAAGAAACGTCAAACTACTACGTCATTTTCGACAGCTCTGGCTCTATGGATGAAAGGGGCTGTGGCAACGGTGAACGACGTATTGATGTGGCCAAAAGAGCTATCGGTAACTTCTTTGATGCTTTACCAAAAAATAGCAATGTGGGTTTGATACTTTTCGATGAAAAAGGAGCACGAGACGTTGTTCCACTGAAAAAAAATGACCCTCTCATTTTGAAAGCGGTTACTAATAATGCAGTGGCAGGTGGTGGAACGCCACTGGGTCTCACTTTAGGTTATGCAAGTGAAAAATTACAAGAGCAAGGGCAAAAGCAGCAAGGCTATGGTGAGTATAACATTGTCGTGTTAACGGATGGTCAGGCTGGCGATGAAGAAAAGATGATTAAAGTGGTTAATGACATCATCGCTAATACACCTATTAATATCCACACGATTGGATTCTGTCTTGGTGAACACCATGCATTGAATAAAAGCGGTATTATAAATTATCAGCCTGCATCTAACGCCACTGAACTGGTAGAAGGTCTAAAAAGTGTTTTAGCAGAATCGTCCAGTTTCAAAGATGACTCTTTTCAGTAGCAATGAACGATAAGTAGTATTGATAAGGAATAACTATGAATAAAGGCATTGCGGTCGTCGTTTTGGTATTTGGTATGGTTGGCCTCTTTCTGTTTAAGAGCTTTTCAGATGATCGTTCAGAAGCGCATACTGTGGCAACATCAGACGCACAATCAATCCATGATACAGTACGAATTGGCGTTGATAGTTGGGTAGGCTACTACCCTCTATGTAGTAGAAACTTTAAGGCTAATCTTCGCAACGATGGTATACGTTCTGTTTGTGACAATAACCCTAGCCTTGAAGAACGTTTCGAACAACTCAAGAAAGGTGAAATTGATTTTGCCGTATCGAGTATAGATGCCTATTTAGCCTTGGGTAAAAAGGTTCAATACCCCGGTACTATCGTCGCTATTATCGATGAATCTAAGGGTGGCGATGCCCTGCTTGCATGGGGTGACTCTGTATCATCGATCGATGACCTAAAAAATCATTCATCATTACGAGTAGCACTCGCTACAGATAGCCCAAGTGAACAGTTAGTTCGTTCTCTAGCCGTACACTTTGATGTCTCAACATTCAAGCGTCGTGGTGACTGGTTAATTGCAACAAACAGTGCAGAGGAAGCGGCAGAAAAACTAAAAAATCATGAAGTAGATGCTGCTGTAGTCTGGGAACCATATGTTACGAAAAGCCTAGGTGTTGAAGGAATTAAGAAAATTCTAGGTACTGAAGATACAGAGCACCTCATTGTAGATGTTTTATTGGTTAATCGAGATTTTGCAAAAAATAAACCTGAAATCGTACACTCTGTACTTGAAAAGTATTTTGATGCATTAAAGTTCTACAAAAACTCGCCTGATAGTTTGGTTCGTGAATTACAAAAATCGACAGGTCTTGATAAGCCTGATGTTCAAGCGATGCTGAAAGGCGTTAAGTGGATTGATTTGTATTCTAATATCTATGACTGGTTTTCTACTTTAGATACTGTTTCTGGGAATGAATACCTAGTCAGCGTAATTGAAAACGACCTAGATATTTTAAGATCAACAGGTGTTTTAAAACAAAATCCTTTGCCTGATGAGAATCCATATCTGATAACACAAAGTTCATTTATCGATGAACTATTCAGAAAAAAAACAGGGGGTTCTCACACAGAACAGCCTCACTCAAACATGGCGATAAAGTTTAACAAACTTACTGATGAGCAGTGGGCCGATTTACATGAAGTGGGAACTCTAAAGGTACGTAACATTCATTTTAGTCGTTCAAGTTCAGCGTTATCACTTGAAGCCAAACGCATGTTAGACGAGGCTGCAAAAGACTTAGCTCACTATCCTAATTTTAGAATTTCAGTCAAAGGTCATACTGGTATTTTGGGAGATCCTAAAGCTAATAAGGCACTAAGCCAAGATCGAGCTGATGCCGTTGTTCGTTACTTGACTATTACTCATGGGATAGAAGAAGAACGAATAAGAGCAATTGGTATTGGTGCTGATGAGCCTCTTTCACGTAAGCCAAACGAAAGCCATCGAGCTTACAAATACCGACTACCAAGAGTTGAGTTAATCTTAAAAGCTGGAACGCTTTAATTATGGCTGGATCAAAAACAATTCAATTATCTGAAGTGGAATTAAATACGAGGTTAGTTAAGGAAACCTTTAATCACCCTATCACTCTATCTACAGCTGTAATCGGGTTGCTTAGCGGTACCGCTGCTACTTTGTTTACCACTTCTGACCTTTTCATGGCAATCGTAGGGGTGTCTTGTTGCTCTATTGTCGGTTGTATTGGCTTTATTGTGAACCGCAATGTAATTGGCAAGCACAAAGCAATGCTTGAAATTATTGAGCAGGTCAGAACAGAAACACGGTCCAAACGTGAACATATAAGTGAATCTATCAAAACTGAGCTTAGTGAATTCGATAAAAAAAATGCTCTTCATCAACTAAATCAGCTCCAAGAAAAGTTTGAATCATTCAATAGAGTGTTAAACCTTCAATTTGATAATGATGAGATGACCCATGGGCGCTATCTAACTACAGCCGAGCAACTCTATTTGGGTGCTGTCGATAACCTACGTTGCTATATGGTTTTATGCCACAGCATCAGTGCTATTGATATCAAGAACATAAATAAGCGACTTGGTATTGATATGCTTCCAACTGAGACCAAAAAAGCATTATCCCAACGTTTGGCAATCTACAAAAATACCACAAAAGAAATGGATGACATTCTCATAGCAAATGAGCAAGTGATGACAAAAATCGATGAAGTAACGAGCAGCTTAGGGTCAATTCAAACACGTGAAGGACTTGGCGAAGTTCGACTTAATACGGCAATGCAAGAAATTCAAATACTAATCAGCCGTACTAAAAAGTATGACTTATCAGATAAATAGGAAATAAATAATGCAGACAGCGACTATGGAATCAGTTGTAAATGAAAAAGCAATTGTTCTTCCAACTATTAGCGATGTTGAAAAGCAACTACCTTCAACTCCAATGGTTGATGATATTGCTGAAGATGTAAAAAACAATGCAGAGCAATGGATTGAAAATGTTTTTTCAATTGGTTCTCGTGATCTTGATTCTCAACTGGACGTGGCTAAGAGTGTTAAGTCCCTTGGTAGCGATATTGAACTTCGACTCACCGAACAATCCAAGCTTCTTCAAGGGCCACTTAGTGAACTCATGTCTGATTCCGAAAATGGCAGTGATGTGGCGAACCAACTTCTTAAAATGGAAGATACTGCTCGTAGTATTGACCCTAATGGATTCGATTTCACGAATGTCTCAGGTCTTCGTCGCTTCCTCTCATCACTTGGTCTACCAAGCCCTTTGCAAACTTGGATTGCTAAGTACCAATCTACCGATGCCATCCTTAAAAGCATCATCACAGGTCTTGAGCAAGGCAAAACTAAGCTTGAACGAGACAATCTGACCTTGAAAGATGATCAAGTCTCATACCGAAAAATGCTTTTTAAGTTAGATGACTATATCACGTTCGCTGAATACATAGATAAACAAGTTGAGGAACGTCTTGAAGGTGTAACCAACGACGATCAAAAACGATTTCTGAAAGATGAAGTCCACTTCCCTATCCGTCAACGCCTGCAAGACCTAGTGACATCAAAAGGGATTTACCAACAAGCATGGGTTGTCTCTGAAGTTTTGATAAAAACAAACGAAGAACTCGTTCGTGGTGTTGATCGCGCTATTAAACACACTATGGTCGCATTAGGTATCGCGGCAAGTTTAGCCATTGCACTTGCTCGACAAAAAAAGATCCTTACTGCTGTGCAATCGACAAAAGAACTCACTGAAAAGATGATCATAGACGTTGCCGATAAATTAGAAAGTCAGGGGATAGAAATCCTTTCACTTGCCTCAGAGCCTTACATCCAAGTGGAAGTAATGAAGGTGGCATTCACTAAAAGTTTAAATGCTCTTGATAATGTTAGCAAATACCGCAGTGAAGCTTTAGATACGATGAAAACCGGTTGTTCTGACCTGAAATTTATCACCACAGAGATGGATAAGAATATTGCGCGCATTGAACATGGCCATCATGCTCGTGAACAATTCAACATCATTCTCAAGTAACAGAAGCGATTAAACAAAGCAAAAATAAATCTATTTTAAGGAAATAAATAATGAATAATTTGAAACGCATTTTTACTTTAGGCTCTATTGCCGCTTCAATGGCATTCACATCAATGGCTGTCAGTGCTACTGAGCACTATAAAGTAGCTTGGTCTCACTACACGGGCTGGGAACCATATGCACTTCTCGAGTCTACTGGAATTCTAAAAAAGTGGGAGAAGAAGTACGATGTCGATATCGATATTACTCTCGTTAATGACTACGTAGAATCTATAAACTTATACACCAGTGGTGAATTTGATGCATGTGCTATGGCAAACATGGATGCGTTAACCATCCCGGCTACTGGTGGTGTTGACTCATCAGCAATTATCATGGGTGACTATTCAAATGGAAATGACGGCATTGTAATCAAGAATGGTGACTCTATCGCAGATCTAAAAGGTCGTGATGTAAATCTTGTTGAACTATCCGTATCTCAATACCTTCTGACTCGAGCTCTACAGATGAACGGCATGTCAGAACGTGACTTGGGTTCTGTTGTAAATACGTCAGATGCTGATATCGCTTCTTTATTCATTTCTAACCCTAATGCTGCTGCTGTAACGTGGAACCCACCATTGCAAACAATACGCAATGACAAAGGCGCTAAGCTGATCTTTGACTCATCAGAAATTCCTCAAGAGATTATGGATCTCCTTATCGTTCGTACCGATGCAAGTGAGAACTTTAAAAAGGCAATGACAGGAGCATGGTATGAATTAATGGGCCGATTAAATGCTCGAGGAAAAGATGCTGATGCTCTCATTGCTGAGATGGCAGCTAATGCCGGTGGTACTGAGGCCGAGTTCCGTGCACAACTCAAAACCACTTTTATGTATTTCAATCCAGCAGATGCGGCAAAAGTATTTGAGGGAGAGAAAGCTATTGAAACAATGAATTACATCCGTCAATTTAGCTTTGATAATGGTTTATTTGGAATGAACGCTTCTAATGTTGACTTCATTGGGATTCAATTTCCAGGTAATAAAGTGCTCGGTGATAAGAAAAACGTGAAGCTACGTTTCGACCCGACTTTTATGCAAATGGCTGCAAAAAACGAACTTTAACTTTATACAAATATTACCGTCATGTATATATGTGACGGTTTTTCTGAGGTATTATAATTAATGACACGCCCGCAATTATTTAGACTTCATGCTCAACCATCAAAAAGAATGAACATTTTTTTAATGATTATTCCTTTTGTCTTGTTAATTGCTCTCTACTTTGTGGCTTCTTACTATCGGCACTTATCTAATGAAAGTGATAAATTACTTCCAACACTTTCACAGATGATCGATGCATTCATACGTATGGCCTTTATCCAAGATCGCCGAACTGGTGATTATCTCTTACTGACTGATACACTCCATTCTCTATACCGAATCTTTACTGGTGTTTTTCTTGCTTCTATCACAGCTTTGATGGTGGGATTAAATATGGGACTATACAAAGGGTTTAAAGCTCTTACTGGTCCTCTAGTGACATTTATCGCGATGATCCCACCGCTGTCTATTCTACCTATCATCTTCATCACATTTGGTGTTGGTGACTTTGGTAAAGTTATGCTGATTTTCATTGGCACCGCCCCCATAATAGCTCGAGATATTTCTCTATATGTATCCTCTATCCAAAGGGAGACGATTATCAAAGCTCAAACATTGGGAGCAAAAGACTTAGCCATCACATACCGTATTATCATGCCCATGGTTATTCCCAAGCTGATTGATTCTATTCGATTAAGCCTCGGGAGTGCGTGGCTCTTTGTAATCGCAGCAGAAGGTATTTCTTCTACAAGCGGTCTTGGCTATCGTATCTTTTTAATGAGACGTTACATGAATATGGAAGTGATCATCCCTTATGTGATATTAATCACTTTACTTGGTGTGAGCATGGATTGGGCTTTACGCTATTTCGTTAAAAAACGTTATAACTGGTACTTCGCAATTAATAATTCATAGTTAATTTACAATGCGACATATACATGTGCCATGCCTATGATTTAAAAAGATTAAATACCCATATGAGATTATAACGAAACAGAAAATAATAGCCTTTATTTTGCTTATTAACAATATGACTTCTAGATTACTGACCGTTATTACAATATATCTTTATAAAGACCAAGCACATGGCAGCAACTACCTAATCCTGCTCCTCTCGCTGGGATGACGTGATCTAAATGACAGGCTCTAACCTGCTACTGGAATGACAGATTCTAACCTGCCACTAGACTAACCATATCGTCATCCTGAACAGTGAGGAACGAGCGTGATTCAGGATCTACCTACAGGGTGTGGAAAGTTAATGTGCTGTTGATGAAGGTCGAGCACTCGGAAAGCAGATTCCTAGTCTCGCTCCGCTCGCTGGGATGACGGGCTCTGACCTGCTACTGGAATGGCAGAACATAATCTGTCACTTGAATAACAGATTCTAACCTACAACTAGTCTAATCATATCGTCATCCTAAACAGTGAGGAATAAACGTGATTCAAGATCTATCTACAGGGTGTGGAGAGTTAAGGTTCTGTTGAGTAAATTCGAGCACTTGGCAAGTAGATCCCTAGTCTCGCTTCGCTCGCTGGGATGACGGGCTCATCTTATACATGAGGTATGTGCTCTGGACTATCCCCATCACCTAACTCAATACCATGAAAGAGTCACGTTACTGCTGGGGGGGGATCAGAATGACAAGTACAGGTTGTTTAGCGAAGTTCGTGGGGAGATATATCTAAAATTTGCCATCTTTTTAGGGTTAACTAACTCATTCTTCACAGTCCCCTCCACTAAGTTAGCAAAACAGACATCAGATATGATTAGAATTGTAAAGATTAAGTACTTCAATGCATCTTCCATATAAAAGTATAAGAATGCCATAATACGGCTTTAATTTTACATAGGCTATCAGTGCCCTTTATTAAAACCACCATCAGTGTTGACTGAAATATTCCGAGAAACGAGAGATAAAGAGGCAACCGAATGGCCGCCTCATTATCATAAGCAGTTTTAATACTAGGTTAGCTCTAAGAATTTACTTTACTTAGTACGTAGTCATTTATATTGAAGTCTTGCGGTTTAGCACTAAAGTCTCTCTTTGCTACGTCAAGAACTTCTGTTCCAGAATGATATCCACCACCAACTAAAAACGAATATGCAGCAACATTTACACTTTCTTTGTCATAGCTAGGCAACATAAATTCAGACGCTAAGTTTATACAAACTGTACTTCCAGAAATCGAAGCGATTAATGGTTTATCAGATTCAAACGTTCTCTTAACAAATGGGGAGGCTACTTTTATACCTTTGTCTTTATCTATTTCATTCATTATTTTTGTTCGGAAGAACAGCCTATCTTTGCCCATGCTCTCTCCACCATCTAAATCCCTTTTCAAAGTGAGAGGTAAAGATTCATAGTCTTTTTTATCCATGATCCCGATGTCAGTCCTGTTCTTTTCAGTTTTTCCTTCGATTGCACTGGTTCTACCACGAATACCAGCCTCAAGGGTGCCAGGACCAGGTTGACCATTAGAGATACGTTTTCCAAACAGGTTTGAATCCTCATACTTTACCAAGATATTTTTAATATCATTGTTATTATGTTCTTTTAAGAATTCATATTTGCTTTCATCTTTTGTTGCGTGGTCGATCATGAAAGCACCAAGAGATCTAACGATAAGTATCTTTTGAAGAAAAGTAGATGTATTATCTGAGTCAGATTTAAGAATTTTTATAACATCGTCCTTGTCTTTTACATGGGCTTTTCCGAATTGCCCTTCCTTAGACACAGATTTAACTATCTCACTAACTAAAAACTGGTGTTCTTTATTTGAATCAACAGATAATTTTTCGAGCATATCAGCCATATTCTTCGAGACTGCATTAATTCCACTCGAAAACTTTTCTGGGTTTTTTAAGATAGTGGCACTCGCTACACTTTCTTGTAAAGATGAAAATCTATTGTTGAATTGGGTGTCATGATTTATCGCTAAAGAGTTATCATCTCTAACTGGGCGGCCCTCAGAGCTAAAGCTGCTGATTGTATGAGCTTTTGAATTAACAGGACCAGCTTTCATTTTTAATACGTCATTGGAAGTTGTACCTTCTCCCAAAAAATCAGCAAGTGAAAGCATGACTGGAGGCTGAGCATTCGCAAGGGACTTTACTGGTAAAGTCGTCTCTTTCCCCGCTGTTGTTCTGCGTTCATTAGCCGTTATTGGAGTTGTTATATGAATTGAGTTCGCTCTTGTAAGCATAAATGTCACCTATCAAAACTGAGTGCAAGAATATGAATTCACTCTAATCTATTCTTTGATTTTCTTTAACTGAATTAAAAAGAATCAACCTGACAACTGTTGAATAAAATTTCGTACTTTAGATGCTATACCCAGATAACCTCATGGTGCTTGGTATTTTCAAAATTTATAGGTCTTCGTAGACTTGATCTCATTGCCCACATGGCAACACCAGACTACAGCGCTTTTTTCCTCAGTACTTCATAGCGAACTAGACTAATACACACTCATCTAAGCATATCGCTACCGCATATTTCACGTTTTTTCATCACAAATAACATGAGAAACACAGTGTGCTTGATTAAGAGTGCGAGCGAACATACTTTTTCACCTTTTTCACCTTTTTCATCGCCATTTTTTGTTTGAGAGGCGATAAATAATCTATGAATAAGTTGCCCGACAAATGATCGATTTCGTGTTGCATTACGATGGCAAGAAAATCATCGCTCTCAATGGTTATTGGCTTACCTTCTCGATCTAAAGCATTCACAACAACAGAGGTGAAGCGCTCCACATCGGCATAATAATCAGGGACAGATAAGCAGCCTTCTTGACCTAGTGCTTTGTTTGAGCCGCTCACCACTTCAGGATTGACTAAAATTAGTGGCTCATTTCGATTTTCTGAAAGGTCGATAACAACAACAGCCTCCTTACGGCCGACTTGGGTTGATGCTAAGCCAATACCATTGTCAGTTGAGTATAGTGTCGCCAACATATCATCAATTAATGTTTGTATCGTTGAAACATCCTGAACCTTCTCCGCTTTAACCTTAAGCCTAGGATCTGGTGCGGTAAGAATGTCTAAAACTGCCATAACTCGTCTCTCTATTTTTATTGTCTAAGTTCTTAAGCGCTGTATTTAGTGAGATCAAAATGAGGCAACACAATGGTCGCCTCGAAAATAACGCCTTTTGTAATATACCCAAGTGACTTCAAGATGCTTGATTCAGAGCGGGGTCACTGAGTCGAATTCAAGGAAGACAACGAAGCGGAATAGCCGGCTCTTTCCAAGTTGTCTGACGCAAGAAGTCGGCTCAGTGACACGCTCCCAAAGGGCGAGTGACCTTAACTCTCAGACTTTGTTAACGATTCTCAATGTAGAGCCACTATATCTTCGAATCGTTGCCGCGCCTGAGAATTAAGGTCATCTCGCTGAACGCAGCATCTTGAGGTTACTTGGGTATAGCTATAAAGCGGCAGTCATTATTTCTTAATTGAAAAATCGTGAAAGCCCTGCCCTGAGTGTTTCTGATAGTTAGCCATAAACTCATCCCCACCTTCGAGAGCCAACAACTGTACTGCAAGGATTATGACGACTACACCTGCCATATTAGATTCTCTTAATACCCTTCCTTCTAGTACATATCATCGTTTCGAAGGTCTGACACACCCTTTGCCCTCTTTACACATACTCTCAAGCCAGCTTCGAGCGTCCTCATCTCCTTGCCCAGCAGCCTTTCTATACCAATAAGCTGCTTGTTGATCATCTTGAGGTACGCCAATACCATCTTGGTACAAATAACCTAGATTTTTTTGAGCATATAGGTATCCCTTCTCAGCCGCTTTTCTGAACCAAGTTGCTGCTTGTATTGCATCTTTAGCAGCCCCTTTCCCTTCTACATACATCGTTCCTAGGCTGTTTTGAGCACCTAGATGCCCTTGTTTGGCAGCCTTTGTTAACCAAGACAAAGCTATCTTTTCGTCTTTAGGTACGCCTTCGCCATCTGCGTACATGCTACCTAGGTTATATTGAGCTTCAGCGTCCCCTTTTTCTGCAAAGGTCAAATACTCATTCGCTTGCTTTCTAAGGTTCCTTTCATTTGGGTCTTCGCATCCAGTCATGCTCAGTACAGCTAATAGTAAAATTAAAATTCGCATATCTATCTTATATAACTTGCTTAGTTCTTTATCTTAATTATTATGGCTATCCCGATTTAAAAGGAATAAACCCGTTAATATTTTATAATTATACCAAGTTATTATTTATCAATGTCACTAAAAGCATATGCGGAATAACTGTTTTTCAATATTAGGCTCTAATATTTTATATCGTAACTAATTTGCTTACTGGCGCTCTTTAGTGACACACCAACTTTATTGAACGCTTTCTGGATTACAGTTGAGACATGCTGATGACCTTCTCCCTTGAAAAAGTTTGCTCTGTATTGATCGGTTTCGAACACACAAATAATTTTTAAACTCTGTGGAAAGCTAGTAAATTTAACTGTATGAGTCACCCAAAGAAAACCGTCATAATCTTTCAATGTATCTTCACAGACTTCGGTTAACACACCTATGATGAGGTTTTCGACCTTTTTATCTGATTTACGCATGAAGGCACTTTCCTGTTTGTAATGGATGAATATTAATTATCACTTATGATCTATTACCGCCTGAAGAAACACAAGCCATTTTAGCACCTTTGCGTGAGAAGCCGAACAAGAGTAAAGCCGCGTATTGGTTTAAAATACGGGCTCGATTAATACATATTGAAGCTAAAAAATTGAATTACTGCTTGTACTGAAAGGACTCAATTAGGTCTGCCTGTAGGTATTGCCTCTAAACGCTCTTCTAGAGCTTCTTTCAATAAATCAGAAGCTTTCTTTCCTGTGCGATGCCCTGTCAATAGGAGACTGTAACAAGGCAAGCCCAAGGTTTATAATCGCTTGCTTAGTCCCACCGATGCTGTCGAATATTGGCAGTCCAACTGAATGAAAGACCACGTTCAACCGCCAAGTATATTCCATCCTACCGATAAAGGAGTATTATCTACTAAGGTAGTCTTTAGGAGTGTTCAAAGATTTTGAAGAGTCCATTTTCCTATAGACAGTATCTTATTTATTGAATATTGACGTTGAGAATCACCAAACGACAAATAATTGCCTAGTTAAACTGTTTCTTCTCTCTCCACGATGCAGGAGCTTTTTTATCTAAATGTCGGTCAGATTTTAATTTGAATTTATTACAAATAAATCTTCGACCGTCTTTCTTGATGATCATGCCTACAGAGTAAACTGTATTATCACTGATACACTCCGTCATACGATCAAACTCAATCGGAGCATGATAATTTTCTATTTTTTGTTTAATGACATTGCCTGCATTAACTTGAAAAGCCGCAAGACAGCCGAATAGTAATACCTTTTTCAAAAATAATTCCTGATAATATATTTATTTAAATTCATACAAAATGCGAATCTAAATAATGTATCCCTCACAGAGCATAGTGTCAACAACTCAATGAATTTAAAGTGATTTTCACCAAAATCATGTAAAGTAATAATATAAATATCAATTGAGTAATGATGAATAGATGTTGCACTCTCTTTTGAATGTCATGTATAGGCTGATGATAAAAACCTTTGAACCATACGCACAGTGGTTACGTAAGAATTGCTACAATCACACTCTTATCGGTACTTTCCATGTTTTCTTTTTTAAAATCGAACCCCACCCAAAAATTAAAAAACAGCACTCAATGCTTTTGGAACAGGCCATGCAGGCACAACGCAGAGGCGACATTAGGACCTACTCCCGCCTTACAGCAGAAGCCGAAGAGATTTACACTAAAATAAAGAATCTCAGCTCTGAGTGAACCTGTAAAAGATTCAAATAGCCTTTTGCATAATTAGCCGCCTATTGACTGCTTCTCTCAGTCGTCTATGCAGAATAGAATATACCCAAGTGCCTTAAGCCCCTGGGTATTTCCTTTATTCCATCGTTTTTTGGAAAGTGGGTAAATATGACAAGTTCTTTAACCAATTCACTTTTGATTCATCATAGATGTTTACATCTGGTTTTAACCTCTCAACGAACTCGATATCGAGACTGCCCAGATGTAAAATATTTAACCCTGCATATTTAGGGTTAGAGTTAAATATCGGTGTACCGCATGTACTACAAAAGGGTTATACCCAAGTAACCTCAAGATGCTGCGTTCAGCGAGATGACCTTAGCTCTCAGGCACGGCAACGATTCGAAGATATAGTGGCTCTACATTGAGAATCGTTAACAAAGTCTGAGAGTTAAGGTCACTCGCCCTTTGGGAGCGTGTCACTGAGCCGACTTCTTGAGGTCACTTGGGTATATGTGCATTCTCTGACACATCAAAAAATGACAAGCTACCGCTCGTCAATTTAAAGTCAGACTCCAATACCACAACATAGGTTGAAAACGCTGAGCCATTCATTTTTCGGCATAAATTACAGTGACAATTGACGATACGCTTAACATCACCGTCTACCTTAAACTGTACGTTCCCACAATTACAGTTTCCTAAAAACATAATATTCCTAACCTACAACGCTACAAATGCATGATTCTCAATTATTCAGAAAAGATTCAACCCGAAGATATCTTTGACATCAAAAAGGACTTTCTCTGTTTTATCTCTAGCGATTTGGCTTCCGTTAACTAAAATATCAATCAGTTGAGCTTTATCGTTGATAAACTCTGCTCTTCTCTCTCTTATCGGCTTGAGCATCTCTTGTAAACACTCTTCCAGTACCTTTTTTGTTATGCCATCACCAAGGCCTCCTTTTTGATAATGTTGTTTGAGTTGACGAATATAGCTTACATCCGGGTGAAAGGCGTCAAGATAGGTAAATACAACATTTCCTTCGAGATTGCCGGGATCTTCAACTCTTAGGTGATTAGGGTCGGTATACATTGATTTGACAGCGACCGAGATCTCTTTTTCAGAAGCGCCAAGATTAATCGCGTTACCCATCGACTTAGACATCTTATTTTTGCCATCTGTACTCGGTAATCGTGACGCAGCACTTAATAAAGGTTTACATGGAGTCAACACAAGACGTCCTGCTAGTGAGTTAATTTTTCTTACTATTTCGTTCGTTTGTTCGATCATAGGTAGCTGGTCATCCCCTACTGGGATTAAAGTTGCGTTAAACCCAGTTATATCAGCAGCTTGAGATATAGGATAAGTAAGAAAACCTGCTGGGAGTGAACGTTCAAATCCTTTGTTTTGAATTTCACTTTTTACTGTCGGATTTCGCTCTAGACGACTGATGGTCACAAGATTGCTGTAATACATGGTCAACTCAGCGAGGGCTGGCAATTGTGATTGAAGACAGATCGTTGTTTTATTTGGATCAATACCAACAGCTAGATAATCCGCGACAACATTTAGAATATTGGACGATACTTTTTTTGGGTTATAGGCATTATCAGTGAGGCCTTGCATATCGGCAACGAGGATCGTTTGCTCATGGTTTTCTTGTAAAGCAACGCGCTGCTTTAAAGAGCCGATATAGTGGCCTAAGTGCAGCGGGCCTGTCGCTCTATCACCAGTTAAAATGATTTCTGGTTTATGAGTATTTTGCTTCGTTTTCACAGGTATATCTCCTAGTTAAATTAGATCACTACTGGAGATACAAAACAAATATCGTCTTAGCTACCTTCCAGCAGCTTAAGAACGTAAGAATTCCGTGCCGCTCTAATGAGAGCGCCACCAAGACAATAATGATGTAGGCTTTGAAGTATATTTCATTTAAGCAATCTAACAATCATCTTTTTGAAATTCAACAGAAAATCCAAAAAACAATATAAAACAGTAACTTTTTGAGTCAACCATTCCTCTCTCAGCAACAAAACTTACTGTACTCTAAGAGAGGAGAAAATATTGATATCTGGTTCTTTAAGTTTAGTCAGACCATCATATTATTTATTCAACAAGCGGGTAGACACCATCTTCGTCATGGATTTCTTTTCCAGTGATTGGTGGACTAAACACGCATGCCATGACCATATCTTTTCCTTTGTATGCACGAAGATAATGCTCGTCGTGTTGATCTAGGATGTATAACGTACCAGGCTTAATCGGATAGGTTTGTCCGCCAACTACCTTAACCTCTCCTTTTCCACTCATGCAGTAAACCGATTCTAAATGATTCTGATAGTGAATATGAGTCTCTGTATTTTCAAAGATAGTCGTAATATGGAATGAAAAACCCATATTGTCATCTCTAAGCAACATCCGAACACTTTCCCAAGTATCTGTGGAAACTTTGCGTTCACTGTCTCGGCACTCTTCTAACGTTCGAACAATCATGTCTTTCCCTTATTATGATACTTTTTTAAATTGTTGTTGTATGACGGCTTCTACTGATTGTTTAAATATAGCTAAGCCTTGTTGAAGTTCAGTTTCATTAATGGTCAGTGGAGCGAAAAACTTGATAATTTCATCGTCTGGTCCAGCAGTTTCAATGATTAAACCATTATCAAAGCACACTTTAGCTATCGCGCACGCTAATCGACCATTGCGACATTCAATACCTAGCATCATGCCGCGGCCTTTTTGTTTAATGAATAAATCAGGGTGACGATCCAAATTAAAGGTGATTGTTTCCGAAATCAAAGCAGAGCAGTTTGAGATATGCTCCTCGAATACTGCATTATCTGACCAATAAATGTCGAGTGCTTTTGCCGCCGTAATAAAGGCGTGATTATTGCCACGAAAAGTCCCGTTATGCTCCCCGGGTTTCCAGATATCCAGTTCTGGCTTCAATAATACAATGGCCATTGGTAGGCCATATCCACTAATGGACTTTGATAAAGTCACTATATCTGGCTTAATTTCGGCTCCTTCAAAACTAAAAAAGGTGCCAGTACGACCACATCCTGCTTGAATATCATCGACAATCAGTAGGATATCATTATGTTGACAAATATCACTCAAGCGTTTTAGCCATGTATTTGAAGCAACATTTAATCCCCCCTCTCCTTGCACCACTTCAACTAATACTGCTGCAGGTTTATCCATACCGGAGGAATTGTCGTTGAGCATGGTTTCAAATAACTTGAGGCCATCAATATCGGCATAGTTTTCGAAAGGCAATCTCATAACATCATTTAAACTAACACAGGCACCTTGTCGATGATGCTGATTGCCTGTAGCAGCTAAAGCTCCCATCGTGCACCCATGGAAACCATTGGTAAAAGCAACAATTGTACTGCGTCCTTTTACCTTTCGAGCAAGCTTAAGTGCAGCTTCAACTGCGTTAGTTCCGGTCGGTCCAGTAAACTGCACTTTGTAATCAAGGGCTCTTGGCTTAAGTATATTTTTTTGAAAAGCTTTTAGAAAATC
Organism: Vibrio azureus; assembly: GCF_002849855.1. Taxonomy (NCBI): domain Bacteria; kingdom Pseudomonadati; phylum Pseudomonadota; class Gammaproteobacteria; order Vibrionales; family Vibrionaceae; genus Vibrio; species Vibrio azureus. The sequence goes on along the minus strand of NZ_CP018617.1, from coordinate 694,179 downwards.
ACCTTTAGATCGCGAATGCATATCAAGCCCGTGCGTCACCCCATCCGTTGCAATATAGTCGAGTAATGCTTGCTTCAAAATCGGGTGGTTATGCCCATAATTCAGTGAACCTGCTCCTGCAAGAAAGTCGAGATACTTCTCACCTGCTTCAGTCTCAAGCCAGCACCCTTTTGCTTTGGTAAAAACAACGGGGAAACTATTACAGTAAGATCGTACTTGTGATTCTCTTTGATTAAAAATATCCATGGTTAGTTTATTTACCTATTTTATAGCTGCTTTAAGAGGGATTCGATATAGATACTCGGTTTCGTGCTTACCTTTGAAGTGTGTTTCTCGGTCGAGGAATATCGAGATGCATCCTCTTTCCCCATGCTGAACATCAATCTTCTTAAATAAAGCCCAAGAAGCTTTATTGTCTTCTGTTATCGTTGTTTCAATCGCTTCCACACCTTGCATCCCCTGCCTTGATAATAAAGAGCGAAGCATCTGATAGGCTAGGCCTTTCGTACGATGACTTGGAGAGACAGCCACTTGCCACACGAAAAATGTTTTTGGATCTTCTGGCTTTAAATAGCCTGAAACAAAGCCACTGATCTCTCCCTGATATCGGGCAATAAGACTAGTGTGGCGAAAGTGGGTAGATTGCAAGAAGTTACAGTAGGCAGAGTTAGTATCTAGTGGAGGGCACTGGGCAATTAGATGGAATATGTCCACACCATCATCCGCACTGGGTTCACTGAACGAGCCATATTGGCCAGATTTTTCATCCATTTCGGGGAAAGACACCCAAGGCGCTGAAACGATTATAGGAATATGCATTTACTTTGTACTCTAAACAAATGTACTGTCTATTATCGCTCAAACATTAAGCTCTATAGCAAGGCATGCCCTTCAAATGGCGTAATAAATGCGACTGACAACTCAATTAAGCTCTTATCACAACATTTAGCTTTAATTAGATCTCTAATGGTTTTTTGTACAAAGTGAGCTTGTAAAGAGAAGATCTCATTGAGTAAAATATTTTATAGGACAGAGGCACTGGCTAAATTTCAACCATTCACGATATCAAAGCTTGGCTTTGTGAGATCAAATAAGTCAGTTTAGAAGATGTTTTACTGGGTACAAACTCGATCAGTTCGTATGTGATATGTTATGAAAAATAAATGGAAATGCCGTTGCTCAAAAAACAGGTTCAACATTTGACTTGTATAAAAATGGCCTGTGAAGCATGTACCCAAGTGACCTCAAGATTCTGGATTAAGGACGTGGTTACTTGGGTATAATTAAACCGTTTTCAAAACAAATGTCGTTATCGAACTCAAATAACGAATTAGCTAAAAGATGATTTTAACACTGATTCAAAATTATCGACGGCGGTGGTTAAAACGAGCTCTATCATTGCGTTGCTTCGATGAACGTTCTTTGTGTGCAGAAGCTGCTTTCGCTTGTGATGCAAGAATGGATTCTACCGTTAACTCCATTGGCTCACGTGGTTCTAGCCCATGACGAAAAGTTCGTGCACGTGGTGGAAGGTTGTATTCGTACTCTGACGCTTTAGGCATACGCTTGAAGCGGTAAAGATAAAAGTTCTCTACTCGCTCACGGGCCCATTCTGTTTTCTTGAGGTATTTGACACTACTCGCAATCGTCGGCTTAGTGTTAAAACAATTCATGCGCATCGCGGTATCCAGTATCTCCCAACCGTAGTGGTCGACTAGCTGCTTGAGCATGTCCTCTAACTTAAGACCGTGCAATGGATTATTTTGTTGCAACTCGATTCGTTCTTCATCGGTCATGAATTCATGGCTCATGATCGGCTCCTTAATTTATAAGTGGCGAATGTTGTGTTCACCACTTCATCTGTTTAAGTTCATGTCACTCTATTATAACGAATAACATGCTACTCTTTTTTAGAAGAGCAAGTTTTCCCTAAAGTTATGATGTTTATTAACAAAACTACTTGATTACACAGCACCCGATGCTTTTTGCTGATGTGCCATATATTCTTCAAATGTACCTTGAAAACTCACCAAATTTTTGTCTTTTATATCAATAATTGAAGTCGCGAGCGACGAAACAAATTCACGATCATGGCTGACGAAGATCAAAGTTCCAGTATAAACTTTTAACGCACTATTTAAGGCTTCAATGGCTTCCATATCCATATGGTTAGTTGGCTCGTCCATGATGAGTACATTAATGTCTTGCATCATGAGCTTACCAAAGAGCAGGCGGTTTTTCTCTCCGCCAGAGCAATTTTTGGCTTTTTTATTCGCATCATCAGCCGTAAACAACAAGCGCCCAAGAATTCCTCTCACTACAAGATCGTTATGCTTAACTGTTCGCCATTGAGATATCCACTCAAAGATAGTAAGGTCATTATCAAAGTCTGCACTGCTGTCTTGAGGACAATAACCAATCGATGCATTGTCTGACCACTTTACAATACCCTGAGTTTGGTCGATCTCATTGACTAAGCAACGTAAGAATGTTGTTTTACCAACGCCGTTCTCACCAATGATAGCAAGACGCGTACCGGCTTCTAGCAATAAATTGCCTTTTTCAAACAAATGTTCATCACCAAATGAGTGACCTAGGTCTTGTAGCTCTAATGCTAAACGATGTAATTTTTTACCTTCACCGAAATCAATTGATGGTGTGACACGGCTACTTGCTTTTACTTCGTCGAGTTGAATTTTATCCATCTTCTTAGCACGAGAACTGGCTTGTTTGGCTTTTGATGCATTCGCACCAAAGCGGTTTACGAAATCCTGTAGTTCATTAATTTCGGCTGTTTTCTTAGCGTTTGAAGCCAGAAGTTGCTCACGACGCAGACCCGACGCCTCAAGAAAATATTCATAGTTACCTGGATAGATGCGTAGCTCACCATAATCAATATCTGCCATATGGGTACATACTGAATTTAAGAAATGGCGATCGTGTGAAATGATGAGCATCGTACACTTTCGTTGATTCAGTTCACCGGCTAGCCAGTTGATGGTATGAATATCCAAGTTGTTGGTTGGCTCATCAAGTAATAACACATCTGGGTTAGAAAAAAGAGCCTGAGCTAAAAGCACACGCAATTTCCAACCAGGAGCAACTTGCTGCATTAAACCAAAATGCAGTTCTTCTTCAATACCAGCTTGTAATAATATATCACCTGCACGACTTTCTGCAGTGTACCCATCCATCTCTGCAAATTCGCTTTCAAGCTCAGCGACTTTCATACCGTCTTCTTCACTCATTTCTGGTAATGAGTAGATACGGTCACGCTCTTGCTTAACTTCCCACAGTTTTCGATCACCCATAATCACAGCGTCAATGACGCTAAATTGTTCAAACGCGAACTGATCTTGGCTTAAGACACCCAGTTTTAACCCTGGAGTCATCGAAACATTACCGGAACTTGGCGTTAGAGCTCCGCTTAAAATTTTCATGAATGTAGATTTACCACAGCCATTCGCACCGATAAGTCCATAACGGTTGCCATTGCCAAATTTAGCTGAAATATTTTCGAATAGTGGTTCAGCACCAAATTGCATGGTGATATTATTTGTACTTAAGATAGCAACATCCTCGAAGTAAACTTCTTTTAATAACAATCTCTTAATCTACTCTCGAGGTAATGTTAAAAAAGGTCATATTGAATAGAACTGCTATTCTATCTGATTAACTCATAAGGTGATATAGATCACATTAATATAACGAGCATTTTTTGAAAAAAGATTCAAATTAGCTATGAGAGTGAGTGTAGCTATCAGGCAAAATTAACGGTTTTTATACTGACTTGGACAATAGCCTCTAGAAACTTCTGGGTTGCGTAATTTGATGTGTTTCGTGCTGCGGCCTGACACTCTTTGCCGCCACAACTTGAAACTACTTGGCTTAAGTCGACGACGCAAAAAGCGAATAACCTCAGGTTCACTTAAGCCAAATTGTAACTTAATTGCTTCAAATGGCGTGCGATCCTCCCAGGCCATTTCTATAATTCTTGATTCTGTTGCTGAAGTCAGTTTCATTTCGATCTGCCTATTCTAAAAATATTAGGTTTTATACCCAAGTAACCTCAAGATGCTGCGTTCAGCGAGATGACCTTTGGGAGCGTGTCACTGAGACGACTTCTTGCGTCAGACAACTTGGGAACAGAATATATACGTTCTAACTCAGCTTTTAGCTCAGGCAATAGAGAAATATCAATTAATCAATTGAAAAAGAAATATATACTCAACCACCTTGAGGTCCGTTGGGTATGCTTCTTTTAATTTCATCAAAAGTCGTGTTACTAGAATCCAATACGTCTCCAAGATAAACGACAACATCCCTAGCACCGCTACCTATGGCAAGTTCTCGCAAAACTCTGTCTTCAAGATGGGTCAACCCACCTTCCAATTTATCCAATTGATGCATGATGACTCGAGGCGATGGTTGAAAGAATTTTGTTTTCTGAATGCTGCGTAAGCCATGCTGTATCAGTTTTTCAGCAGAATAAAAGTCTGAGATTAATAGACGTGGATGTGAAAATGGATTTACCACCACAGTCACTTCATCTGCTAATGATTTTGCTTCCGCTCCCACACCTTTGACTTTATTATACTTCCCTGTGTTTTCCACTGCCAAGTAAGGTTCATACTCAAGTTGTGCCCCACCCCCAAGTGTTTTAACGGCTACTTTACTCTCACTGAGCTCTACTAATAGATCAGCAGAAAATAGTCCCCTAATAAATTTACTCATTGTTCTTACTTCTTACTTCTTACTTCTTAATTAAGAGTTGGATCTGGCTTTTATGTTTAACGCCTGTTTATATCTAAAAAAGTCAAATGTTACGTACTTTTAGTGCAGCTTCCAAATAAGAATTTAAGTTCTTTGGGAACTATTTCATTAAGTGGGGGGCTATTTCATTAAATGAAAGCCCCCTTATATTTAAATAGTCAGCAAAGGCTATAGACTTGCAACAACATTATCGTAATAACTCTGAGGAGTACTTCGCTTCTCAAAAACTTGTTGAGCAGTTTTATTTCTGATCGAGCTGATCATCTCTGGCTTTTGATGTTCGTCAACCTCAAGCATGTCGAGCATTGCAGTAAGATGAATGCCTGTACCTTGAGATGTTTCTTCGATTATCTGATCAAAGTTATCTTGTATGAATTGAGCAGTTTTAACTCTTTTTCCATTACATGAATCTTCGGAAGAAACTTGAGAAGACACTGCGGTTGTACCTAGGTCAAAAATAACATTAGAAATAGCAGCTGCTGTACTGTTATCCTCAAAAATGATGGCACCAATACCACAGTCTTCCCATGGATTAATATTATTTTTGTTTGCTGCAGATGCGTTTACTGCTAAAAAAGTGGATGCAATAAGTGTACAGAATGTTCTTTTGTTCATTTTATTACCAATAGATTGAAAATTTAATTGTGTATTCAAAAGCTTCATCGTAAAGAATCGACGTTCTTAAATCAAAATCACGACTTTGAAGAAAACGTTGTTCCCATTGAAAGTAGTTTTTGTGTTGTTCCATATCATTTAATTTAAAATGACTACCCAATTTTAGAGAAGTAGCCCAATACGGTGTGATATTGAACACCGCACCTAACTCAGGCCCAATATAAGCTTTTGCTTCTGTTAGATCTGATAGTTGAAGTTCGCCTGCTAACGCTGCATACACAGCTGAGTGTTCATTCAAACCAAGACTTTTACCCAGAAAGCCTTCCATAAATAAATTGGAACAATCTAAACAAGAGAGATTACTGGGTTTATATCCTGAAGATAAAGCCCATGCAAATGATTCATCTTGTTCCAATTCTGTATTAGATACATTGAGACTTTTTATATTAAAAAGTCTCAATTCACGTAAAGATAAACTATTAGCAGTTTGAGAATACAAGAAATTGACATCAAAAAGACTGAGCTCTGAAAAAGGTACTCGACCAGTATTTAGATTTAGAAAGTCGTAATAACTTGCACGAAAACGTAAATTAATACTCCTTCCAAGTTCGCTGTTAAATGTTGGCGATATTTGAATCATTGCAGTTTTTTGAGCATGATGTGGCGGTGTATATTTTTCTTCCTTCCAAACAACTTCTCCCGCAGGCAATCTGAATCGTTCTTTAAGTAGTATGTCTCTCTTTGAAGTTTCACTCTCATTAAGGCCGTTATTTTTAACCTCAATAAATGCAAAATAATCATACATTACATCAATAACTCTTTTAGCCTCTCTCTCACTTAAAGTACGAATTTCTTCTAATGTTGCCTCTGTTGGAAGAGTGATAAGCTTTTCTAAGTAACTTTTCTCTCGTGCATTAAGTTGGCTGAACCTCTTATACAGTTTTTCTTGTCGAGATTCATGGTATATTACATCGTCAATAAGGCTTGACTCCTTGTTCCCCAGATTGAGCATCATAATTAGATCATATGGTACAACCCATGATTTTTCGGCAACTAACAGAGGGCGATCAAGTATAAGCTCCAGAAGTTTGGCTAATTGATAACCACAGTTTTGTTTAAAAAAATAGTAGTCCATATGAGCATTTTCTAACTCCCACAAATGTGCAAGTAAGAAATCAATCTTATCCTGAGAAACATTAAGTTTATACTCCCAAAGATCACGAAGTTCTGATTCGTTGTATACTAGGTTCTGATGATGGTACTTTTGATTGGAAAAATGACCTTGATAACCACCAGTTATACCTTGGTACATATACACTATTTTATTTTCATTATTGGGTACTTGAGCACCATAGCTAAATGTATTATCCAATAACCTGTTGTTATTACCATTGAATTTTAATAGAACATGCCCATACATTGATGCAGGGTTTCCGAGATACCCACTCGCGTATATCACACTTATACTATCAGTTCTAAATTTATTTATATAGTTTTCATAATCGGGGCAATTAACTTTAGGTAAGTCGATATCTGGCATCACTTGTTTAATCCAGATCTTTCTTGCAGGAAAACGGCACTGAGAGTCTGGATTTTTCAAAAAAGCTTTAACTGTTGCTTCTAATTCTTTTTCTGGATCCTTCTTGCCATCTAGTGATAAGAAAAAACCATTTGTTGAGACACTACTGCCTGATGATAAAAACCCCTCTTCATGATGAGTAAGCAGAAGCCATTTGGGTAATGAACTAATATATGACCAGTCATTTTTTACATCTCTGTCATTATCATGACAAAAAGAAAAATTAGAGATTATACTAAATGATAAGGTTAATAGGTATAATGTGATTTTATTCAAACTAATACGACACAAAGAAAGGATCGGTAAGATCATATCAATTTAAATATTTAAGTCAATATTATAGAGCCACATTAATTACTATATTTTAATTAAAACCAATTAAAATAAACTTATGAATAAAAATAACTAGATGTGAATGCATTAAAAGCCATTAAAATAAAGAGTTTCAGTTTAAATTTAAAAATGTGGTCGTATATCCGTAATACACTGGCACTGATAGCAGACCCTTTAAGAAAACATCTGTAGAGATAGTGCCAGTATAAATTTTAATTTTGCACGCATTCGACCGACTCAACTTGTTAAATTGACAGACTAACCTTAAATGGCTTCCTTTGGTGATGGCATCACAATATACACCATCGTAATCATGATAAAGCTGACAAATGAATACGCCGCATCTTGCCCGTTCCATTTACTCGCCCACATTTGAAACCACTCAGCTCCTATGACACAAAATCCAAAATACCAAACAAGTGCAGCGATTGTACCACCTATGAGGTACCAAGATTGTCCATGCTCAAACCTATCTTGCTGGATATTTTTTAGCATAATGAATGCACCGAGTACGCAAAAAAATCCAGCAACAAATTCCCCTGCGATAATTATCCAGTAACCGATTTTTACTAGCGTATCATTCTTGATTGCTCGGCCCTTAAGCTGCTCTCCCTGAAACCATGACTCCATGGCATCCATGTTGAGTACATGCTGAACAAACTGATGATTAGTGTCGTAATCGACTATGTTGTTATAGCCAACGAGTAAACAAAACAAACCAACCATTAAGCTTACTAACCCTTTGGATATTTTATGTGTCGTTTGTATTTTTATCATAATTCATCCCTTTAATTATTGATTTTATCTATACCCAAATATCCTTTATGGGCATATACCGACTCGGCCCGTATAATACATCAATAAAAAATAAAATCTATAAATATTAGCCACTTAAGATCGCACCTTGCGATGAAACGATCATCAAAAATAACGCTTAAATGACTAACTGTGCTTCAGATCTTTCTCTGGTAGTTTTTACCGTAGTATCGATAATAACCAACTAAATTACTGGCTATAAACAGCGCCTCCATAATCACTGCAACGGGCGAACCCACGAGGTAATTATTGAGTAGCCATAAAGATGTTCCGACTATCATAAGTTGCCTTAATAGACGGTCATCTTTATTAAACGCAGCTACCGTTTGAAACAATGTTCCCAAGCAACTCACAACACTCACTAAACCAGAAAAAGTAACAATACTTGTGACAATTGATACGGTGCAAAAGGTATATTTCAGCTTGGGTGAGGTAGAAAACGCACTCACCAAATACCGAACTGAGGCGACACTCATTAAAGCTGCAGCTGTCCATTGTTCAAGTAGCATAAAGTGGCTTGAAATCAGTGCAGCTGAGAAGAACAAACAAGTTACAATTTTTTGGCGATCTTTGAACTGAAAAGAAGCGAAATCAAATAAAATCGCCACCGAGACCAACACCTGAGATAAAATAAATGGCGTCACATTTCCCCCTAAAAATAAGGCCATAGTTTACAGTCCCATAGTTCATCGCTGATAGTACACTGGCAAAAGTAAGGCCTCAGAACTGGCAATCGTATTACAATAATGTGTCAATAAAGTTTGAACTTGCGCTTATCTTATTCATGATACCTTCAAAAAGTGCCTATTTATCTTGGTGATCAGTAAAAGATTGGATTAAGTTTTTTAACATCAGAACACTTTTATGAGTCAGAACCTATGGTTGCTGATGTGAAGACCATACCTAAAACGAGCTGGAAAGTAAATCAATGAACCTATCTGATGAAGACCGCTGTAAACTCACAAATTTTTGGCAACATTGCAAAGATAATCAATACTTTAACTTTGGCTATCCAAGCTCAGAGGATTTTGATTCCACCCTGGTAGAGCAGTTTATAAGGTTTTCTCTGAATAACTGTGGTGATTGGAGAATAGATGGCATTTACAAGCTAAATTCTTTTGATTTTGAGCGTGACATAATTGAATTCTTCTCACAACTTTTTAAGATCCCCACTGAAGATAGCTGGGGCTATGTCACCAATGGTGGGACAGAAGGTAATCTATTTTCATGCTATCTTGCTCGTGAGATGTTTCCATCCGCTTATATTTATTACTCTGAAGATACACATTATTCCGTTGAAAAGATCATTCGATTATTAAAAATACCAGCAAGAAAGATCAGTTCTTTGCCTAATGGTGAAATAAATTATCTCCAATTAATAGAAAAAATTAAAGAAGACAGACAAAAACATCCCATTATTTTCGCTAATATTGGTACAACCATGCTTGGTGCCACAGATAACATAAAAAGAATCCAAAGTGATATCGCTTCTTTAGGAATAAAACGCGAGGAATACTATATCCATGCAGATGCCGCTCTCAGTGGGATGATTATGCCGTTTGTGGAAGAACCGCAGCCCTACTCTTTTGATGATGGCATAGATTCAATCAGTCTTTCAGGTCACAAAATGATTGGTTCACCCCTCCCCTGTGGGATCGTTCTCGTAAAGAGGAAGATGGTTGAGCAAATCTCTGTTGAGGTTGATTATATTGTGTCAAGAGATCAGACTATCAGTGGCTCCAGAAATGGCCATAGCACTTTATTTCTTTGGGTAGCGATAAAAAGTAATGCCTTACCTGATTGGAAAAGAAAAGTGAGCACTTGTTTAGAAATGGCAGAATATATTGTCCAACGCTTCCAATCTGTCAATATCAAGGCGTGGCGTAATAGGAACTCAAATATTGTTGTCATTCCATGCCCTTCCAAGCCTATTTGGCGAAAATATTCACTCGCCCACGCTGGTAATATTGCTCATATTATTACTATGCCACATCACGACCACACCGATAAAGTCGATAACCTTATACAAGATATCATTGATGATTTATCACCCAACCACGCAGAAGTTCAGTTCAACCCACAACGTTGTATTGTTTGATGACCCCGAATTCACCTAGTGTATATATACCCAAGTAACCTCAAGATACTTGGGTATAGAAAATGATAAGAGAAAAGGCTCGCATTATCGATTGGTAAACCCGCTTACCTTTATCTCTTACTGCATTTTTAAGCTGACTCTTTATGAATCAGTGACCAAAGATAGGCTTTCTTAAGCAAACTTAGCCTCGATTTATTGCGTACCTTTCGCTTTAATTGGCAGGGACGGCACACCGTTAGCCCACTGTTTAAGTTGATTAATGTATAGGTTCTATTTGTAGAACTTTGTGACTGTACAATGCTCATTTTCTTTCTAACCACCAGCAAATAAAACCTCCCACGCAGTAAGCAAGAAGATCTTTCCAGTCAAACGTCGCGCCAAAGATAATGGCTACTGGCGATGATGGTGCGATATCAAACCAAGCTATTACCTGTAGCAATTGTGCAAACTCAATAAAAAACGCCAGTGAAATAACTAAAACTGATAGCCACTTTGCAGGCATATGAATGACACTGGCGACGAGGTAGTATAGCCACATCACAACCAATACATCCCCAAAAGTAGGCCGGATAAAACTATCTCGAACATAAAGTGCAATCACTACCATTGAGACTAATATTGCACAACTTTTTACCAGGTTATTCATCGAGAAACGAAAGTAAAACTCTGCTGAAGCATTATGTTTATTACTTTGTAGCGGGCCTTGCATCTTATCGTTAATCATTTTCAACCGCCTCGGTAGAATTTTTTCTTTGTTTTATTTCCGTGTCTTCCACGCTATTATTCTCGACATTGTCATTTTTTAATTCATTGATTTCTGATTCATTTGGTTTCGCACTGCGAGAGTACCAATCCACATTTCGAGTCACCACCATGATGACGCTCAGTACCACAAAACATAATAACGACCCCATCACCAGCGCATAGTTTTCTGCCTGTAGCAGGCCTAACAACAACAGGTATAAGCCAAACAGACATAATCCAAATACCACACCGTGTTTGTTCTTGTTCAAGATGCCACTCACATAAATACCCAATAATCCGGCTGAAGCTGCTGAAGAGATAACATAAGCCCAGTTAAAGCCCAAATGTTCACTCATCGAAATCAATAGCAGGTAAAACAGCGCTAAACCTAAACCAATAAAACTGTATTGCACTGGGTGAACCGGACGTACTTGCAAGAGCTCCAATAAGAAAAAGCTAGCGAATACGAGTGTGATCACTAATAAAGAGTAGTTCACGGCTCGATGGGATTTCAGGTAGTGGTCAACGGGATCAATCAGATCAACGCCCATTTGTCGTTGTTCTAATTCACGACAGGCTTTATTAGAGACAATACAACTTTGAAATAGTTGCGATATATTGGTGGAAAAATTATTACTCACCCACTGCGCATTAAAACCATTTTCAGAGATTTCAGAAGAGATAGGCAAAGAGTCTCCAATAAAGCTTGGGTGTGCCCACACCGATGAAAGGTGTACTTTAGTATCACTTCCAATTGGCGTCACTTTCAACTGGCCCATTCCTTGCAGCAGGAAATTAAGATCAAACGCCAAAGGCTGATTTAAATTGAAGTTGTTCAGTTTTATTCGGCTATGGAAACCTTGAGGCAACGACTCTAATCCCGTCCCTGGCATTACTTTGATTTTTGAGTTAGCCAAAGTCATGTCATCAATACGAATCAGTCCTCGACTGTCTTCAATGCCAACCACTAAGTTAACATTTTCAATGTTTAGTGAACGTAGGGCCGCTAAATCTTGGGCATCAAAGACCCCTTTCAGTCCTACTTTGGCTTTATATAACCGTGCACGGTAGATGCCGCGATATTTTTCAAAACTGTCTAAATTTGCGCCCATATTAAAAGTACTCGGTAAAATAAATCTTTGCCGTTTAGACGTATGGCGCTTTTCATTTTGATAACTTGTCTCGGTATAATTCACCATAATGAACGGACCAATAATTCGCTGTTCACCACTGCTACTGTGTGCAATTTCTTTTTTTACTTGTTCTTGCCGATAAGATCGTTCCGATATCAACCCACTGACCATTGAAAGTGGGATTTGCAGTAAAGCAACCAAGCCCAGGACTAGGGCAATCTTTGCTGCTATCTGATTATTGAGCATTTTTTTCATTTATTATTCTCCATTTGGGTATACCCAAGTGACCTCAATATGCTTGGGTATAAGTAATGTAATCCCGTAACTTGGAGAATGAATGGAGCTAATATGGAGTTTCTATGGAGTTGATAAAATCAAGCTTACTTTGACGCCAAATTCAACGTTTTCAATCAGTAACGTTGCTTTGTGCAGCTTGGCCACTTGTTCGACAAAGTTTAGCCCTAGCCCTGTACTTTTAACGCCATTTTCACGTGCGAGAGAATAAAATCGCTCTGTTAAACGCGGCATAGCATAGTCTGGAATGTGTGGGCCAGTGTTAAAAATAGATAAGTGGATGGTGTGTTTTGAAATTTCAGTTTGCCACTCAATTTTACCTCCATCATCCACAAAATCTAATGCGTTATCCATGAGGTTAAAAGCCGCTTGCTTAAGTAAAAAAGCATCCCCTAATATTGTTTGTTGTTCATCAATGTGAATCTTAGCCACCACAGACTTACCACTTAAACGAGCATCTGCCGCATCGACAACTTCTTTGACCATTTTGTTTAAGCAAATCGACTCAACTCGCTCAAGATCTGGCCGTTTTTCTAAGCGAGCCAACTCCAACATTTTGTCAATCAATGACTGCATCCGATCACTTTCTCGCTCAATGTTGCTCGCAAAGCGTGTCACCTTATGATTTGGCAATGGCATTTGCAAAATCTCACTGGCTCCCTTAATCGCCGATAAAGGGCTCTTTAATTCGTGAGTCAATGTTTGTACGTACTCTTCGACATACTGCTTACCATCAAGTTGATTTCGCATTTTTTCTAGAGCATCACTCAGTGTGCCGTATTCATAGAAGATTCTAAATGTCGGCTTGGAGACCTTTTCTCCCTGCCCCATTTTTATGGCATAGTTCTCAAGTTTATTCAGTGCTGAGTGGATTCGCCAAGCAAACAATGCACCTGCCTGTAACACTAAGACACTCATTAATACCATCCAAAACAGAACATTACGTATAGAAAGGTCGATAAATGGCTGCACTGAACGATTCGATTTAGCAACCGTTACACTGCCAATAATTTCCCCTTTGTGATAGATAGGAGCAGCAATGTACATCACAGTAGAAAGAGGATCATTGGGATCTTCCATAGTACTACGTGCTCCATACTGGCCACGAAGCGTGAGATACACATCATTCCACTGTGAAAAGTCATTACCTATATCTTGTTGCCAAGAGTCAGCAATCACGGTTCCGTTTCTGTCGGTAATATAAATTCGATGGTTGATTGCTTTTTTGCCGACATCCCAGATACGAGCTTGAGGCTCTCGCTGCCCATATGCGGCTAAAAGTTTAGAAAAACGACTCTGCGATAATTTATCGTTAGCAACTTCTTCCTCAGCTAAAACAGCGAGTAAGTTCGCCATATCAACCAAGGTCTCTTCGGTGGTTTGTCGAACGGTTGGCTTAAGTTCTTGTACTACGGTTTTACTCACCATGTAAGCGGTCAACCCGACTAAAAGAAAGTAGAGAAAGAACAACCTCAGTCCAATTGGTATCCTTGGCCAACGGCTCATCACTCCCCCTTTACACTGTAAAAGTAACCAAAACCGCGCTTAGTGACGATTCGCTCGGCCATATCAAATGGTTTGAGCTTATGACGAATTGCCTTTATATGAGTGTCGATATTACGCTCATAGACGGCTTCTGGGGCCATATCTGCCGCAATCATTAGCTGTTCTCGACTTAATACGTTGGCCGATAGCTTAATCAGCTTATCAAGAATTTTAAACTCGACCGCCGTTAGGCCAAGCATATGGTCGCCGACACTGTAGTCAAAATTGTCGGCCATCAAATCATCAACGGACGTTACCGTTTTCGTCATTCCCTCTTGCTCTGTGTTTTGAGGAGTCTGGAATGTTTTTGATTTAATTCGAAGTTTGATGCGTGCCAACATTTCTCTTGGGCTAAAAGGCTTTGTTACATAATCGTCAGCCCCTATTTCTAACCCAACCACACGATCAAGCTCATCACTTCTTGCGGTAAGAAAAATGATTGGAATATCAGAAAATTGACGAATGGTTTTACATAATTCAAAACCATTTCCATCGGGTAAGCCCACATCTAATACTAACAACGCCGCCAAATGATTATGTAAGAATGTTAAGCCTTCTCCGGCAGTAGCAAACCATTCGACCTGGTAGCCATCCATTTCTAATACATGGATAAGGTTTTCTGCGATGGCAGGTTCATCTTCAATGATGACGACAGTTGATTGGTCGCTCAATGTCTTAGCCTCTGGTGTAATGATGTGATCGCCCACTAATTTGGCCAAAATATTAGTGGATTGAAGATATAAAGGCAAAGCTCAATCCAATCACTATTAAATATATTCTCAAGTGACCTTATTTAAAGGTCTTTAACCAAAAAGTATGTCGAATGGCCTTTGGGAGTATCATGTAATTCTCCATATACGCGAAAGCCATTCTTTTCATAAAAAGGTTTTGCTTGAAAGGATAACGTTTCCGTTCGAATCTGAGTTAATCCCTTTTCTGTAGCAAAACTTTCGAGTTGCTTAATGAGTGACGTTCCCACTCCTTTACCACGACACTCTTCTGACAGCCAAAGTAATTCTAAAACACAGTAGCTCCACATGACATTGGCTTGAGCTCCTCCGATAAATTCACCTTTATCGTTTTTAACCGTTATAACAAATCGTCCATTTGACTCATATTCACCATCATTGGGCAAGAATGGGGCATTAAATGAACGAATACCTTCACTGATCATATTTAATTCATCTTCTGTTGGTTGTGTGGATATTTCTATTATCAATTTAGACTCCAATAGAGAACGGTATGAGTGTTAGGTATAGTGCCGCCAAACCTCGCGCATTTCAACATAAAATCAGCAACTTATAGTGATAACCGCAAGCTAAAGTTATTTATATGTAAGAATGTAAGCATATGTCAACTTATGCGCATTTTTTTCAATTGCAGCTGTAATTAACTGAATATGAACCAACCTCTCATAAGTTATTCAGCATAGCATGTGCATAATTCTCCTAATCAAACACATTGGTATCGGGAGCTTATGATTATGAAACCACTTAGTATTGTTATTATTACTCTTAACGAAGAAAGAAAAATTGCTCGCCTCTTGGATGACTTAAGTCGCCAAACGTTTCAAAACTACGAAGTGATTATTGTTGACTCTAATAGTGACGATCATACTTGTGACGTCGCCGAAAAATATCGTACAGCTCTACCTGAATTGACCATTCATCGTATGGATCGTCGCGGTGTAAGCCTAGGTCGTAATACCGGAGTTAAATTAGCTCAATATGAACGAATCTTGTTTTTAGATGCGGATGTAAGGCTGGATAAAGATTTTCTGGCAAAAGCAATCACAAAACTGACAAAAGAAAAACTTGAAATTGCTGGCATTTACATGGGTTCTAAGAATCTTTCTAAGAGCTATAAAGCTGGCTATGGCCTATTCAATATTGGATTATTTTGCACTCAATTCTTTTTCCCTACAGCTGTCGGGGCCTGCATATTTTCAACTAAGCGCGTTCATGATGAAATTGGCGGCTTTGACGAAGAGATCGTGTTATGTGAAGACTGCCATTATGTTAAAAAAGCCAGCAAAACTTGGCGTTTCAGACTGCTTCCTATGACATTTCAATTCGATCCTCGTCGCCTAGAGCAAGATGGATTGTACAAAACAGGGTTTACTTACCTAAAAGCAAATGTTCGCCGGTTATTTTTCGGCGAAATGAGAAATAACGAAATTGAATACAAATTTGGTCATTACCAACAATCTTAATCTCTCGCAATATTAGGCATCGCTATGTTGGATGAATTGGGCCTATTCCTAGGCTCTTTTTTTGATTCGCTCATTGGACCAAACATTTTTGTACCTGGTGAGCCTTTCTTGATAACAGCAGGTTACCAGTTATACAAAGGAAACAGCCATGCCGTGATTGCTGTATTTTTAGGAGGATTAATAGGAGATCAAATAAGCTTTTTTATTGGTCGACATTATGGTTATTTTGCTCAAAAAAGAGTCTTACGTAGGTTTCCTAGCGCTCGTCGTACAATGGCAAGATGTCGTTTATTAATGAATCGTCACTCATGCAAGGTAATGACTTTTGCTCGTTTACTTGGCCCCGTCGCCTGGTTTGTTCCCTTTATGGCAGGAGTGAATCAAGTTCGTTGGCAGCGATTTTCTTTTTATACTTTTATTGGTTTAGTACTCGGTATAGGGCAGTTTATTGTTTGGGGCTATTTATTAGCCTCTGGCGTCAACCATATCGATTGGTAAACGTATAATAAAACCTCGAAGCTAATTACTTAATTTACGCTCACTTAAGATCCGAGGTTTTATTCACTAGTAGCTTACTGACTCATACTCAAACATGTCAGCAATGTCTTTTATACCTTGTAGTGTGTTTTCTACGTATGACAGGCTTTTATAAACAGACTCCTGCTGCGTAAGTGAGTCTAAACGCTCTCTTAATTTAATTCTCTGGCTAGTAGAGAGATGAGGACTGGCAAGTTGTTTGGTGATCTTGGCTTTCTCGACTGAAATTTTGTGAAGCTCAAGTTCCTTTCCGTATTTCTTTATTTTAATCTCAGCTTGGCTGAAGTCACGTTTAGCCACTTTTAAGCTTCGACGGTATTCCTTCCTGTCGCTTTTGCTTATCTCTTCATCTCGCAACAAGTCTCGATAGCGGTCCATTCGTTCTTCAATATTTTCTCTTTCGGCCTCTGCACTTGCCAAGTTGTGATATGGCCTATAACCAAATAAAAATGCATCAGAAAGGCCAGCTGGACAAACGTAATTGTAAGTTTGATTTAATTGTCCAAGTGATACACCATTTTCATAGGTGCAATAGGCTTTTAGTCCTTCATCTCGGCCTTGATTGTACGCTTTGATATCCATTTTTACCTTATATTCAGAACAGTCCTTCTTATAATCAGCAGCGTAGTTCTTTTTACCGTCTTGACCATCAGCTAACCCAAGTTGATACCAGTCACCAAGCAAGCATTCCTCTTGGCTAATCGAGGCACAGCCTGATAGACTTCCGAGTAAAAAAGTAACCAGCGGCACAATATAATATTTCTGCATAAGATTTAATTCCATATTATTGGTATACCCAAGTAATCTAGAAATACTGAGTATAATCATTAAACTTTTATTCGATATTATACAATGCCGTCTTTTTACTTAAAAATCAAATTTAATCAACAAGTTAAAGATTCAAAAGATAAACATTAATTAATATTTATGAATAAGAAGTATAAACTATTAAAAGTTTAATTTTTATTTTTAGTGAAAGTTCTAGGTATTCAAATAAAATATACCCAAGCACCTTGAGGTCACTTGGGTATATATCCAAATAACCTCAAGATGCTGAAGATGAGTGAACCACTCACCTCATTGAAAGCTTATCATTAGGGGTAGACATCCCTTTTTATTCTAGGCAAATGAATTAAGACGGTTTTTTAGCTAATACGGCATCAATATCGGAGGCTTGGTGACGTTCTGTCACTTTCTCCCAATCTTTACCCCATGTGCGGTTGACGATCGAGCCACGTTGAACTGGTTCACGTTGTTCAATCGCCTTAGCCCAACGCATCACATTAGTATAACTCGCAACGTTGAGAAACTCAGCAGCGTGGTAAAGGCGACCTAAAACAAGATTTCCGTACCAGGTCCATGTTGCGATATCTGCAATACTGTATTCATCACCGGCTAAATATGTATGGTCAGCCAAACGTTTGTCGAGCACATCTAACTGGCGCTTAGCTTCCATCGTAAAGCGATCAATTGGATATTCAAATTTCTCTGGCGCGTAAGCGTAAAAATGGCCAAACCCGCCGCCTAAATAGGGGGCAGAACCCTGAAGCCAGAACAACCAATTCATCGCTTCAACTCGCTTCAAAGGGTTTTTAGGTAAAAAATGGTTAAATTTCTCAGCCAGATACAATAGGATATTGCCGGATTCAAACACATTAACGACTTCTGCTCCTGAGCGGTCAACGAGTGCGGGGATCTTAGAATTTGGGTTGACCGCTACAAAACCAGAACCAAATTGATCGCCATCACCAATTTTAATGAGATGCGCATCGTATTCAGCTTCTTTCACACCAGCCGCTAATAGTTCCTCAAACATAATGGTTACTTTTTGCCCATTGGGTGTCCCCATCGAGTAAAGTTGAAATGGGTGAATACCAATAGGAAGTGTTTGCTCGTGGCGTGCCCCAGAGTCAGGACGGTTCAACGTCGACCCTTGACTGCCATTTGCGCTGTCGTATGCCCATACTTTTGCTGGTATGTATTGATTATCCATTGTTATCCCTTATCTCGTTTGAATATTGTTCGCTCAAAGGTGTTCATGACACTTGGCTAAGAGTCGCGAGGTCTAATTTAGCAAATAAAAAGCTTATACCCAAGCGACCCCAAGATACTTGGTCATAGGTATAATGAAAGTCCACTAACCGACTAACAAAAAGTCACTGTAGGTTTCGAGGACATGAAGCATTTCTTTGATGTCATTTTCATCACGAACAATAGAATAATGATCACCCGAGAGTTGATGGACATGCATTGTGGGTATGAACTCTCGCCACGTGTCTGAGTTAGGGTACCAAGCCATAGGGTTTGTAATACTCGGCGTTGCATGCAAATAAAGTATCTTGCCATGAATGTCTAGTGGTGAAGGAACATAACCATGAATGGCATTTTTAGACATATTTTCCATTGCCAAAAGTCGAGTAAAGTAGTCCGTATTAAGTTCATGAGGGAACAGGCCTAGCCGTTTACCTTCAGCAACAATAAAGTCTAAT
The DNA here is from genome assembly GCF_002849855.1 of Vibrio azureus. Lineage (NCBI taxonomy): Bacteria > Pseudomonadati > Pseudomonadota > Gammaproteobacteria > Vibrionales > Vibrionaceae > Vibrio > Vibrio azureus. The sequence continues at coordinate 675,011 of NZ_CP018617.1, read as the reverse complement.
TGTTCCTCAAATGAACCTTTGTTGTGCAAATCTTTATGATCAATGTCAAGTTTGAACGCATATTTAAAAAACAGACGCATGGTTTCACGAGGATCGTCTTCCTCCGGCTCATACATCACGCCAGTCAACGCATCACGGATCACACCGTACTCAGAATGAGACACTTTATTTTCTGCTTGGGCATGACCAAAAAGATAATCATATTGGTCTTCGAGTGAATCACTGTGGCAACGCAACTCTTTAGCACTGATTTTAGACTGATAGCGTTGTGCGAAGAAACTCGCTAGCCCCTGAGAAATATCGATATTTTCAGGAGAGTGATATCCGTTGGGCATATCAAGTAAAGCGAGTAATGAAATTTTTCGTCCGGTTTTTTCAATTAAACGGGCAACTTCAACTGCGATTGGTGCTCCTGCACAATAACCAAGCAGTGAAATATTCCCTTTTGGCTGCTGAGTCATGATTAATTGGGCATAACGCTCCGCAAAATCTTCGACACTCATGGCTTCTATCTTTTCTCCCGCTTCAGAACCGGGAGCTCTTAATCCAAAAACACGGACATTTTCAGCAAGTTGGTTAACAAGCTTTTGGTAAACTTGAATGTGCCCATCCCCAGGGTGAACCAAAAATAGATTGTCTTTTCCATCAGATGCTTTCATCTCAATAAGTGAATGAATCGATGCTTCAAGAGCTTCTGATGTATGACTATGGAGTTTATTTACTCGTTGCAAACTGTTGTTACCTTGCACTGATGTTTCAATGAGATGGGCAAGTTCTTTTAAAGTCACTCTTTTGATAACAGAATCAATTTTAAGACTGGTTTTAAACTCATGATTTAACCTAGATAACATCGAGTTTACTTGAAGAGAGGTACCACCCAACTCATTAAAAACATCGTGCAAATAAACAGGTGTGTCGAGCGCTAGTGTTTGCTGCCAAAGCTCTGCAATATATGTCTGAACGCGAGTGTGAGGCTTTATTTTGGGCCCATCAGCTTGCTTAGAATTCCGAGCATGACTTTTTATGCTATCAACGTCGAGTTTACCACTCACTTTGACTGGGAATTCTGCAACCCATGCGTAACGCGCTGGCTGCATATACGTCGGCAGTTGCGACGATAAATAATCAGATAAACGGTTCGATATGTACAACGCAAATTTTGCATCCGAAGCAGTATGGTAAGCAGTGAGCGAAGTCGGTACGCCTTGCTTATTCTTTTCAATATCAACATATATATTGATATTCATATCTTTGAATAACTGCTGACAAGCCAACTTTAATTGATTGCTCACCTCATCTGTCACCACAAGTTGGCCTGATATTTTCACTTGATTGTCTCTTCTACCAACAAACTCAAGATCATGTGTTTTGCTAATAGTGACAATATCTCCTGTACGATAAAAGCACTCAATATTATTTGTTATTGGGTCAGGTAAATAAAGGTAACTATTTTGATTTTTCTTTGGGTCTAAATAGACATTTTGTAGACGATTGCTGATAAATAACTCGCCTTGTTCACCGACTCCGCAAAGTTGCCAAAGTTGAGTTTTTGTGTTTTGTCTCATTACTCTAACATCAACACCTCGAATCGGTTTACCCAAATGAGGAGCACTGATTTTGTTAGACGTAGATTGATCGAAAAGTATCGCACTCATGGCCCATATTCCAGTTTCAGAGGGCCCATATCCATTCACGACACGCGAGACTCCCGTCTCAACAAGGTTGTGTAGAAGCACTTCCGTAAATCCTTCTCCAATCAGCATAATTGTCTCTACTGCGGAGAAGATCTTATCTGGTCTATGACGCCTCTTTTGTAGCAAATGTCCCATATGAGAAGGCGTTATAGTGATATGAGAGATCGAGTACTGTCTTACAAAAGTAGCAAATTGCTCAGGGCAAAATAATACGGGATCTTCTAGTAAAACCAAGCAAGCACCGTTGCCTAAAGTAATAAGAATTTCATGGAAAAATGCGTCAAAATTACGCCGAGCTAACTGAGCCACGTTACTCTTGTGATCAATATTGAGCTCTTCGTGCCCTGCTCTGGTCAAATTTGCAAGAGGTAACATCGGGATCACCATCACTTTTGGTTCGCCTGTTGTCCCCGAGCTGCATAACACCAGAGCATTATTTCTCTCACAATTTATGTTAAGCGGCGAAGTCAAAATTTGTTCAATATTAGGTTGATGAGCATTTAATACAAGGGTATTGAAGTTAGAAAAATCCCCCTCTAGATCGGAATATTCCTGATCAAGAATGATGAGATCCGGTTTTATTTGCATCAGTCGTTTACCGTTAACGTCTGCACCTAATTTAGGTTCCAATATATGAACGGCCGCACCGACTTTTAGAGCGGCAATCAGCATCACCGAAATATCTAGATTTGTTCTCGAAGTACACAGAGCAAGAATAATCTGCTCTTTTTCAACTCGATGACTCAGTAGCATGTTATGTAAGTAACGACTGAGCTGATTTGCCTTTAAATCAACTTGTTGATATGTGTAATGTTCTCCAGACGGGTTAACTATTGCTTTATGGTGAGGGAACTCTTTGGCGATGAGTTCAAATTGGTCAATCCAAGGGAGTGCAATATGTTCATTTTTAGCTGATAGTTTTTCAAGATGCAGAGTTGATTTCATTTTTGAGTGAATCCATTCATTCGAAGGTGAAAAATAAGCTCACTTTTTCCATACCCAAGTAGATCGCAATATACTTGGAAACAGCATCTCACTATATCGCTGTTTTAATGAGCGTTACTACAAGAATAAACTTACACAAGACATTATCGTTTTTTTATTTTTACCTTGTTTATGGCTCAATCTTTGCACTCGGCTAGGATAAGGAATGAAAGTGATACTTAAATCAATTACATCACTTGGATTAAAAATGAGGTGCCTCAGTAAGTACCTCACATTAAATGTTTATTTTATTAGTTGGTTATCGCAATAATCTCTAATGCGTGACTCTGAACGAGATCACTTGGGTACAATCACAGAATACTCAAATTTTGCAACATAATCGTTGTACTAAGTGAGATTAACGCAACGCCAGATAGCCTTTCAATCCAGTGGGAAACAGCATAAAGTTTTTTTCTTAGAACAGCCGATGAAAAGAACATCGCCACACACCCAAACCAAAGTAGCTGAACAGAAGATAAAATAACCCCATAGGAAACATATTTTTCTACGGTTAAATCATGATCAATATACTGGCTCAACAAAGCTAAAATAAAGATCACAATTTTGGGATTTAAGACATCGGTAATAAAACCACTCAGAAATGATTTCCATGGCGTAATCCCCTCTTTAGTCGCAGTAACATCAGGATCAACATCCGCTTTCTCTACTCTTAGGCAATTAACTCCCAAATAAAAGAGATATGCTGCTCCAATATAACCAATAACCAGCAGAAAAATAGAAGAATGATCGGTAAACCAACGCAACCCAGGTAACAAATAAGAGGCATGGAAAGCCATTCCCAATGACAACCCTAATGCGGTCGCCAATCCGCATAATCTTGAACCAAAAAGGCTATTACGTACAGTAATCACGAAGCTTGCTCCCGGTACCATGGAACCAAGTAGAGCGATAAAAAATAACGATATCATATTAGTAGTAATTAAAATTAGATTTTATTATAAGATCATGAATAATAAAATAAATTAGCATTGATTACCATTTTGTTTTTGTCTGTGTTAGGGATGCCCAGTAACCTCAAGATGCTGAACTCTGAACGACATCACTGCGCTGTATCTAAATGACCAAATATCAAGTATTACCGTAAAAAACCAATTGAAAATCTGATTTATTATCAAATTATTTTTGACAATTAATCAAATGAGCGGCCGTTTGTTAATTCGAGTAATACCGTTAATATCTACAACATCTAGCCAAGTGACTTCAAGATACTTGGAAATATGACATTATGTCATTCATCGATTTTTAGTTTTGGAGACCATCATGACTCATCCAATCATTACTGATTTAGAACACCGTTACACTGCCAAACGCTACGATCCAAGTAAACGTATTCCTCAACAAGATCTTGAGGTTCTCTATGAAGCGATGCGTCTCTCTGCCTCTTCCATTAACTCACAACCTTGGAAGTTTATTGTTATTGAAAGTGATGAAGCAAAACAACGTATGCACGATACTTTCGCCAACATGCATCAGTTCAATCAACCTCATGTCAAAGCAGCATCGCACATTATTTTATTTGCTCATAAACCTAACTACACACGCAATGACTATGCGAAAGTGGTCGATAAAGGTATTAAAGACGGTCGAACTCCCTTAGAACAACGTGAACAAGCTTTTGGTCCTTTTGCATTTGCAGAGCTAAATACTGATATAAATGGTGATAATTCAGCATGGACAAAAGCTCAAACTTACCTTGCACTGGGTAATACGCTGCATGTCTTGGCACGTTTAGGCATTGACTCAACCACAATGGAAGGCATTGATATCGATTTAGTCAACCAAGAGTTTGAACAAGAGTTAGATGGGTATCAATGTGATGTAGCACTGGCTATTGGATATCATCATCAGCAAGAAGACTACAATGCAAGTTTGCCAAAATCACGTTTGGCACGAGAAAAGATATTAACGGTTTTATAACCTTCTTAGTTAGGGGCATGTTGATGCCCCTTTTATTCATCTATCCAATTTTTCTCAAAATACTTGTACCAACGTGACCTAAAAATGCTTGATTCAGAGCAAGGTTACTATGTGCCCGCTCTTCTATTTAAAGGCTCACTCTCTATTGAAAGACACTCTATTCAAAGTCACTTTTTTCAATCAGCCCTTTATTTGCCAATTGCAACAGAATCTCTTGTGTATTGCGCCTAAAACTGTCCCTGAGTATTCTCATCGCAGGGGTGATCAATTGCCTGCTTGGGCATATTAACCAAAGTTCTGTCGGTGTGGGTTTGAACTCTGGCATCACACTCACGACTCTGCCTGACAGTAAATCAGTCGACATATCCAAACAAGATTTCATTGCTAACCCTTTGCCCTCTATGCACCATCGTCGAACCAAATCGCTGTCATTGGAAGCTCGATTGCCCTTGAGCTTTATTTTGTAATCTTGTTCACCATCGTTAAACCCCCATACATCATGAAGCACATCATGCATTTGATAGAAAAGAGGATTATATGCTGTTAGATCTTTAGGGTGGCAAGGCGTTCCGTACTTTTTTAGATATTCAGGACTGGCACACAAGAGTCTGGGAACATTACACACTTTAAACCCATAGATATTCGAATCCGTCGGGGAGCCATAGCGCAATGCAATATCTACTGAATCGCGGTAAAAATCAACTCGACTATCTCCGACACTGACTCTTAATGAAACTTTAGGGTTGGCTTCCATAAAATCATCAAGCCAACGGCTAGCGAGGTTTCTTCCAAGATCAGATGGAATGGTCATTCTTAACTCACCATCGATAATGTCTAAATCATCGTGCAAGTTTTGTTTTGCTTGTTCAAGTGCCAGTAAGGCCGCTTCACATTGTGGTAAATATCGTTCTCCGGCATGAGAAAGACGAAGGTGACGAGTCGTTCTCACAAATAACTCAACACCCAACGATTTCTCCACTCTTTTAACTGCTGCACTGGCCGTTGCCGCATGCATATCTAAGTGAGTCGCGGCTCCTGTAATACTTCGGCATTCGGCGACTTTAACCACGACTTGAAGATCTTCGAGTAACATTTTATGTCTCCGCCTTTACCTTTTTTAGACTTCCCCATTCTCATTAGCATTGATCTCAGCGTAGATGTGTAGCAAGTCGGTTAACCTTTTCACCCAGGCAAAAACATCAATGGGGGCCTCGGCTAAGATCTTTTCAACTTGTGCACAATGTGCTTCGAGAGTAATCGCTTCTTCTAAGTTAAATGAGATAGCATAAAAGTGCCAAAGCACTAATCGAGTCATCCTCTCACTGTTTTGTTTTGCATTTTCTGATTCATCAAACGCTTGCTGTATCTCGCTTAAAGCGATTGCTGTCATTCGCAGCATGGCATCAAGTCGTGCAGATAACATTCGGTCTTCACTATCCACTTCTTCTTGCTCGAAGGTAAATAGTTCATTCATCACATCTTCTGGAACCATTTTGCTGATCATACGAGCACTGAACTCTTCTAATTCGTGGCGCGGCATAGTTACAAGACATTCGAAGGTGTAATCACGAAGCATAAAATCACTCTACATTAGTTATCAAGGATAGATACCCAAGTAATTTCAAGATGCTTAGGTATATAAATCATTTTAAGGACTATAAACTCAATTACCAATGATTATTTTTATAGGTATCTTGAAGTCACTTGGCTATAGACACTAAATTGTTCGCGGTGAGTGGTTAAAGTGACGCTTAAACTCACGACTGAATTGAGAGGGGCTTGAATAACCTACTCTGCGCGCAGCATCATTAATGCGTAAACCTTCTATTTGGATCAACTCTTTCGCTTTGTTTAATCTTACTTTCTTTAAATATTGCAGAGGTGATTCAAAAGTCACTTTGCGAAAAGCATTGTGAAATGCTGAAATACTCATGTTCGCTTCGTCAGCAAGCAACTGAACCGTAATGGGTTGATCATATTCTTCGTGCACTTTAGAAAGTGCTTTGGCAATTCGTGCATAATGACCATCATGGTGAGCAAGGTCAAAGAGAACGCGTCCCTTTGAACCAATTAATGCTCGATATACAATTTCATTAACCAACGCATCACCAAGTATATCCGCTTCAGTCTTACTGTGGAGTGCTCTCATTAAACGAACAAAACAGTCAGCCATGTGTTCTTCCATCTTCGTAGACTCAAGGCCACTCGAGTTATGTTTATTTCCTTGATCAATTTGGAAATCTTGTTGTTCTAGCTTTTTGACCAACCGTTGTAAACGTTGAGAATCAATACTGATCGACAAACCTAACAGAGGCTCGCCATCAATAGCCAATGCTTCACACTCTAGTGGCATAGGAACGCCAACCACGAGATAATTCCCCGAGGAATAAGTAACAGGCCTCTCTCCAAGATAAATGTTTTTTTGGCCTTGTCCGAGCATAATGATGCCGGATTGGTAAGTAAACGGCTGACGTGGGTTACCAGTACTACTCCTATAGAACCATACATTTTTTACTTCTGTTTCTCTGATTCCCTCGAGCTCCCCCCAGCCTTTAGCTTCAACGTAAGAGTGCATCAACTGAGCAAGTGTATTCATAAAAGTAGACCCATGTAGAAACATTAATTGGTAAAAACAAGGTCAATAATAACGATTTTGTAGGAATAGGCAATTAATAAAGAGAATATGGGCTTCAACAACCCACCAGCTAGGACTAATATGCAAATTAAATAATGACTAAAAAGTCAAAATAATAAGATCCCGTTTATACAAGGAACCAAGCATGCAATTCACCTATGTTAACCCAACGGTTATTCACTTTGGCCAAGGACAGATCGACTCTCTTAGCCAAGCGATTGATAGTAATAAAAAAGTACTTATCATCTATGGAGGTGGGTCGATCAAAAAGAATGGTGTTTATGAGCAAGTTATTGCATCTTTAGGTCACCACTCATGGCTTGAATTTTCAGGTGTAGAAGCCAATCCAACAAAGGAAACATTGGATAAAGCCGTTGCACTCGTTAAAGAAAAGCATATTGATTTCATTGTCGCTGTAGGCGGTGGCTCTGTTATTGACGGCTCAAAGTACGTTGCTGCAGCAGCGAAATATGATGGTGATGGTTGGGATATCCTGACTGGTGTACATCAAGTGACTCAAGCAACACCTCTTGGCGCAGTGCTTACTTTGCCAGCTACCGGTTCTGAGTCCAATATGGGAGCGGTGATCACACGCAAAGCAACTCAGGAAAAACTTGCTTTTATGAGCCCTGAAGTTCAGCCTAAGTTTGCCATCATGGATCCAGACGTAATGAAGTCTCTGCCTGAACGTCAATTGCTCAACGGTCTGGTTGATGCATGGGTACACGTATGCGAGCAATATATTACCCTACCAACCAATGCGATGGTACAAGATGGTTATGCAGAAACACTGCTAAAAAACCTGCTGACACTTGGCGAGCAGTTTGATGAACGCAATAACGATGCTTGGCGTGCAAATCTTATGTGGACAGCCAACCAAGCTCTTAATGGATTGATCGGTGTTGGCCTACCTCAAGATTGGGCGACTCATATGATCGGGCATGAATTTACCGCGCTTTGGCATGTCGACCACGCATGTTCACTCGCTATTGTTCAGCCATCACTACTGAGAAACCAAATTGAAGCTAAGCGCAATAAATTGGAGCAAATGGGCCGTAATGTATTTGGCTTGAATGATAGCTCAGACTTAGCTGAACGTACTATTGATGCGATTGAAAATTTCTACCAGAGCTTGAATGTCGCCACACAATTTTCTGATTACGAAGGAACAAAAGCACAAGCGATTGAACAAGTTGTGGCTCAATTAGATTCACACGGCTATACACAACTAGGTGAAAACCAAGCAATTACACTTGAGAAAACGCGTGAGATCTTAGAGTCTGCAATCGCGTAGCGATTAAATTCATTACTTCAGGATGAATGACTTCAACACTTAAATAACTCAAGATTCCCCCATACCCAAGTAACCTCAGGCTACTTGGGTATATTTTCAATAAAATAAAAGAATTCCTACTTTCATGCTTGTAATCAAAATTAAATATGTTAAATTTTGATTTCGCTTGTTCACAAACAAGTGATAAATCTTAACCCTTGCGTAATATCCCTCTCGATTATGCGTTATTTCATGTATACCCAAGTAACCTCAATCTACTTGCGTATAAAAATCTATTCAGAACCGACTGTTCGCCCTACTCGTTTAGTCATGTTTATACCTAAGTAACTTCAGGTACTCGGGTATACCCAAGTGACCTCAGTGCTTGGGTATATTACTCAAAAATTATTATTGGATTAACTATGTTTCCTATTTCCCATACTGGAAAGTGGTTTCGATTTTTGATGGTGTTTATATTCCTTGGTGCAGCAATGGAAACTGACATTTATCTACCGACTTTCCCAGACATACTCAAAGATTTCAATACCGATGCAGTGATGGTACAGCGCATTTTAAGTTATAACTTTATCGGTATTTGTGTCGGTTCATTGCTTTATGGACCATTATCTGATCACTTTGGCCGCCGTAAAGTATTGATGTTTGGATTCAGTATTTTTCTCATCGCCAGTTTTGGTTGCATTTTCGCTGACAATATTGAACAACTTCTTGCTTTTCGACTCTTACAGGGCTTTGGAAGTTCGGCGTGCGTAATCGTTGGGACAGCGATGATCTTTGACCTATTCGAGAAAGAGTCTGCCGCCAAGCTTATCGCTGATTTGAATACACTCGTTGTGAGTTTAATGGCTTTCGCACCTTTGATTGGGGGCTGGATAAGCCTAAATTTTGGTTACCGCACTAACTTTATTTTTATCGCAGTCCTCGTCTTTATCTCTGCAATAAAGTGTTTCTTATTCTTACCGGAGTCCCTTAGCCAGACGAAAAGAAAAAAGCTAGCACCTAAGCGAATCGCCACTGATTATCGGACAGTGTTATCATCGCCTTTATTTTGGTACAACACTCTTATAACCAGTTTGATCCTTGCCGCTTACATGATTTACGTATCGAATATGTCTTTACTGTACATCGAACATTTAAGTGTCAAACCCGATGTTTTTCCATTCTATCAAATGGCAACCTTGGGTACATTTGTATTGGTCAACTTAAACAACTCGCGCTTAATAGATAGATTTGGCGTTGATAAATTAAAAAATACTGGTCTCAGCTTAATATTTGCGAGTACAACCATATTTGCTTTGGCTCCAGAGACATTACTGAACTCACCTTTGTTTTTAACCAGTGTCATGTGTTTATTTTCAGTCGGAGCAGGATTGTCTATCGGTTTGTTCTTCGCTAAATCGATGCAGATATTTCCGGATCTAACTGGCATCGCAGCATCGTTAGTCACTGCATTAAGGCTGTTGATTGTTTCTGCTGCTATTGATTTAGGAAGTAATGCTTATCAAGGAACCTCGGAATCCGTGTTCAACGTGATGATAGGAGTGGTCCTTGCCCTTGCAGGAATAAGAGTGATGCATAAATTAGTCGAGCGTTACAAAGGGTCTGACGCATAGAGGTGTGTATCCAAATGACCTAAAGATACTCGGGTATGGGTGAATATTGGATAAGGAGATAAATGTTACCACTTATCCAATCCACCTCAGTACAAAAGCGAGTAGTAATGCCCTGTGAAGTTTGTCTGATTAACAGGGTTACAACAATATAGAGCCCAATTTCAGTAGAGCTTATGATTCCCAATTGGAACTTCTAACGTGTTTGCTGTTTCTCGAGTTGGTTGACCAACCATCTCGTCATAAGCACTACTCTGACGTAAAACATGAGAATTGGCTTTCAAATGGCGGCAGCGCTTTTGCACGGCTAAAATCGAATGTTCACGTAAAAGCTGACCTGAATCATCGATAATCATTGATTCTTGGCCATCGATCACGACTGAAGCTTGATACAGCGCTAAATCGATTGAATGGATAACCAACTTGTCGATATAAAAGTACTTCTCTAGTTTACTCAGTGCTATCGCCATATTTCCTTTCCCTTTCAAATGAAGATACCCCAATGACCTTAAGACACTTGGGTGTGTACTTTTGTATACCCATAAACAATGAAAGCCGATCAAGGATTGGTGTTTTTTTCGTTCGATTACGTATATACCCAGTACACCCAAAGTATCGTTTTCATAAAACGGCTTTTACCTGCGTATCACATGGGTGCACATAAGTTTCCATAAAGGTTAAATCTAAAGTTTGTTGAGTTTCTGGGGTGTAAGCTTTAAATGAAAGAAATCAATGTGGTATGGCTAAAACGAGACTTGAGGCTCACTGATCATGCTCCCTTATACAACTCGCTTATTTCCAAACACCCTACCGTGTTGTTATACATCGTCGAGCCAATTCTGATTGAAAATCCACACAATTCACTTCGTCATTGGCGTTTTATCTGGCAATCCATACAAGACTTAAACCTTGCATTACTAGACTACGATAGTCGTGTTTCGGTTTTGTTCGGTGATGCACGCTCTTGCTTCCAGGCCATTCAGTCTCAATACAAAATCAATGCTGTTTTTTCTCATCAAGAAATCGGGTTAAATTGTACTTTTGACCGAGATAGAGAAATGTCAACTTGGTTCAATTCAAACCAAATAGATTGGTATGAATTTCAGCAAGGAGCAGTACTAAGAGGAGTAAAAAACCGCTTAGATTGGGATAAAAACTGGCAAAAGTTTATGCGCGCTCCGCTTTGTAATACGGTTCTCAACGCTAGCTCTCTTCATTATTTAGAGCCAGACGAATTTGGCTTAGCCTTTGCTCCCCCAGCAAACTGGCTTGTGAAGATCAGAGGAATGCAAACTGGTGGAAGTAGACTGGCTTGGCAAACGCTTGAAGACTTTTTTACGCGTAGAGGTAAAAAGTACTATTGCAGTATTTCAAGCCCTTCCGAGTCGAGAACGGCATGCACTCGTCTTTCTCCTTATTTGGCTTGGGGCAACATTTCACTACGAGAAGTTTATCAATACCTATTGCAAAATTGGCAAACAGCAGGATTTAGACGTAGCTTAATCGCTTTATCTTCTCGGCTACATTGGCATTGTCATTTTATTCAGAAGTTTGAGAGTGAAAGTGACATGGAGTTTCGATGTATCAATCAAGCATACGAACCATTACTCAATAATTCTTGTATCAAGGACTCGAAAAAACTCTTTGCTTGGAAATCTGGTAATACAGGAATTCCACTTATAGATGCTTGTATGCGCTGCCTTGATCATACCGGTTATCTCAATTTTCGCATGCGTGCAATGTTAGTCAGCTTTTTAACTCATCACATGAACATGGATTGGCGAGATGGCGTCACTCACCTAGCTCAGCTGTTTCTCGACTTTGAACCCGGCATTCATTACCCACAATTTCAAATGCAAGCGGGGATCACAGGAACCAATACCATTCGAATTTACAACCCAACCAAGCAGGCACAGGAGCATGATGCTGAAGGGAAATTTATCCATAAATGGCTGCCAGAACTCGCTTTGGTCCCCATTCCACTTTTGTTCGAACCATGGAAGATGACCTCTATGGAAGCCATCATGTATGAACTTGATCAAGATTCACCGTACTTAAAGCCGATTATCTCATTAGACGATTGCGCCAAAAGTGCCCGCGATAGACTTTGGCGTTGGAAAAAACGTCAGGATGTCAGATCAGAGGGAAAACGAATTTTATTGACCCATGTTCGACCAACAAAACAGAAACAGAAACAGAAACAGAAAGAATCTTAAACAAATCAGCTAGCCTAAAACAAAAAATAAGAGACCACTATGACTCAAAAGAAAATTTCTCACAAAGACATTCAAGCGATGGAAACCCGCCACCGCGCTCGTCTTATCAATTCTCTATCAGGATATAAAAGCGCAAACTTAATCGGGACACGAGATGAGCAAGGACAAGAGAACCTTGCCATTGTCAGTTCCGTTGTTCACCTCGGTTCTAATCCACCTCTACTTGGTTTCATTGTGCGCCCCAGAAAGAGCCGCCGTCATACACTTGAGAATATTTTAGATACTCATTATTTCACGATTAATGCAATCAATAGAGATTTCATCAAGCAAGCCCACCAAACATCAGCGCGTTATGCGAAGGATATTTCAGAATTTGAAAGTGTAGGCCTTACCCCCTACTATCAAGATAACTTTTCTGCTCCCTTTGTTCTTGAAAGTAACTTAAGGATTGGCCTAGCTTTAAAAGAGCACATTATTATAAATAGCAATCAAACCGAGATGTTAATCGGAGAAATTCAAACAATTAGCCTTCCTGAACAAGCAATGATGCCAGATGGACATCTTGATCTCAGCCTATTGGACATTGTTTCTATTTCTGGTCTGGACAGTTATCACACTCCACAAAAAATACACCGTTTAAGCTACGCAAAGCCTGACCAACCCATATCAATACTCACAACAGAAGGTGAAATGTCTGATTAAAAATTATTACATTGCTAGTAAGTTAATTCATTTCCAAGGCAAATTTAACAAAACACCATACATTTGACTGGTGAATGTGAATTTGATAAATTCATTGATTAGATTTTAGGAGTCATTTTCATGTTTAAAAAATCAGCAGCAATCGCTTGTTTATTGCTTTCATCATCTCATGCACTCGCAGCAAGCCATCAAATTGGTTATGGTCTTGGGGGTGCAACGATTGAATCCAATAAAGATGATGATATTGGGTTTGGTCAAACGTTCAATTATGCTTATCAATTTCATCCTAACTTTTCAGCTGAAATTGGCCGTATGGCTTCAAAAGGTGTTTTAACCACGGCTTTATCAACCACACTGTCCGATGAAGAACAATCCATAGAATATAACTCAACTTATTTGGGCCTCAAAGCCAACTACTACCCTGTTAACTTTTTTAATATTTATGGAATAGGTGGGGCAAACTACTCTGAGTTAGATAGAACAATTAAGAATAAAAACACAGGGTTCAGCAAAAAAACTTCGGATGACAGCATCCATGCTTATTTTGGTGCCGGTGCTGAATTTGTCTTATTTCAGCATGTAGGAATTGGCTTGGAATATCGCCGTTTCATGCTAGCTAAAGATTTTCAATCAGACTCTGTCTCTGCTCAAGTCAACTATAAGTTTTAAAAACTTAAATTCATAGCATGCCACCTTATATACTAACTAATGCAAAAGTTAGCTCAGTGACGTAACTCTGAATCAAGCACCTTGAGGTAACTTGGGTACACATAGTGCCTTCAAGGTGCTCTTTCAGCGAAATAACCTTAAGTCTCAGGTGCAACAACGATTCGTAGACATAGGTGCTTCATTAAGCATTGTTAACAAAGTCGTACTAAAGCCCTATCTTCTAAACCTATGAGAAATAAGCCATAAACATAACAAATCTAAGCCTTGCAAAACCATCAATAAAGCTAATGATAGAGTTGTGATTTAAATCCGAATTCTTAAATAACCGTTAATATTACTAGTAATTTGGTTTTTATACCTAAAGGAACACGTCATCGAAAGGCATACAATCATTGATAAATTTATTATTAAGGATTGTATTGAATGTTATCACCATGGGATAAAAGCCGAAAAACAACGAATGCAGCCTATAAACCAATTGCAGATGAATGCTCTCCATCCATAACCGCAGAATCACCGATTAAAGAGTTTGTACAACCTGATGCTATGTTTGCAATCAATATCAAGTTGTATTGTAACGCAGAAGCGACACACCATCTCAAAACAGGCGAATGGTTATTAGGTAAAACCGAAGCGGAAGCCTCAACTTCTGCTTGGAAAATAGAAGAGACGAACGAGAATAGCTGTATATTAACCACTCAATGTTCAGTATCTGAGCCCAAAAAACTGCATCATAATGCCTTCATAAACAGTGGTCATTCACAAACCTACAACGTTACTCCCAACCCAAAGCAAAGTAACAAGATCAATGCAGAGTTTATTCCCATTAAGTTAGCTGTTCAAATAACCCCGAACTTACTTGCATGGCCAACCGAAGGTTACTTTTATCATTTTGTCGATGCCGAACTTCTCCGAGAATACAAAATTCTTGGTAAGAATCGATACGCTTACCAAATAACGTTATCAAATAAACAATTTTTAACCGATGAACTGCTCTCTGAACATCACTACAGCAGTATGATTATACCTTATAAAGTTGAGCAGTCACTTTGCGATAATCAACACTTACTTTACACTGCAGAAAAGCTAAGTTCTTCTCAGCTAAATGACATCAATAAATCGTGGTTAGACGATAATGCAACAAGCTTAGATTTAGAACATATTGTGGCCATAGCAACAGCAAAAGGCAGCCCAGTTAGGCGAAGGCCTGTTGAACAAGAACCTCAAGAGCCATTAATTAAAGATTATAAAATTGGTGGCGTGTATCCTTTTTCAAGCATATGGGGACAATATACAACCCCAATTACTGCAGATAACGCAACACATATTCATTATGCGGCTCTCCCAGCTCAACTTCCCATCATCAATATCACAACGTTAACCATAGTCCAAAAAAATCGAATCTTTGTCGGTGATGAACGTGAAATTGCAGGGGCGATTGACTCTCCAGACCCCCATTTCCCCATAGAAACAATCAGTGCGACGGGAAAACGAATCATGCCTTCAGAACTTCTTGGAGAGAGCCTGGCCGCACAAGCTGTCAGTGTTGATTTGATCAATCGTCAATTGATGACACTCAACTCAAATACAATGAAAGAAGTTCAGGAAAGTGGAGAGTTGGTGTTCACTGGTATGCAGTATCAACACGCCCATGGTACGTTAGGGGCAATTCGTATCGTGGATGTACCTGCCGGAGAGAAACCTGAAAAGTTAACCTGTCAGATGGCTTATTGGGTTGCGCAAGGTAAATTTTTGAACGTCCCTAAACATCCTGATCCACATCGTGACCATTTATACATTTTCACCCCAAGCTTTAGTGGTTGTTCTTTCGTTGTTGATGACTGGGATGACAAACATATTAGGGTTTATCATGTTGAAGGCAGTAGAGAAGATAAACAGTATAATCATGTCAAAGTGCATGGTAATGGGCTTATTAACTACATGAGCTTTCTCGACTACGGTTTTTACCAAGAAGGGGAAACAACGTTCAAAAATACAACTGGCTTTGCTTTTATGCAATACAATACTGAGATTAAAAAGTGGGAAATTCACTATCAAAAACAAGAACACGCCCAAATGATAGAACGCTATCAAACGCATGCCAAATCTTTTTTCTCGTCAGAAAAACACACCGCACAAATCAGAATGTCAAAAGACTCTAAGATTGTTGGGACAGGTAAAATTGTCATTGAACGCTAAATGTATACCCATTTAAAAAAATGTATGATGAGATGCAGGGCAGACAAAGCGACAGTGTCAAAAAATCGCAAAGCCTGCCTTCTTTTCGAGCACACTAGCACAAGGTTACTTGAGAAGATTGATTGACTATTACTGACAGAAGGTTTTAATGTAAAGCGCTTCTACTTTATCTCTTGCCCACGGAGTCCGGCGCAAAAACTTTAATGAGGATTTAATCGATGGCTCATTGTAAAAACAGTTGATTTGGATTTCAGCATCAAGCCCTTCCCAGCCATAATGTTCTTGTAAACGTACAAGAATTTTCTCTAAGGTTAAACCATGTAATGGATTATTTGGTTGCTTTTGACTCACTTTGCTGCTCTCTATGATGTCTTTCAGAAGTAAATTGTATCAGACAAAGCATTTTATAGGTTGCCTTTTTCTTAAAATTAAAGCCGCTTTCTCCATTGATTAAAGGCTTTATCTCTAAGCAACCCAACAATAAAATCGTGATTTAAATCACATAGATAAAAAACAATCATAATCACTTTGCATGGCAGTTTAATCACTATACTTACCCAAACATTCATTTAACCCTCAAAACATTTATTTAATTGAGATTTTATGCTTTTTATCTAAATTGAACTAGCATCAGTTTTATTTATAAGCCAAACCAAAGATATTAGTATTGCGAATATTATCAATCATATGGTTAAGGTAACATGAAGCTAAAAACACTATTATTATGTATTTTCCCTTTAACAAGTCATTTATGTTTTGCCGAAGCAACTGAACATTCACCTGTAGTAGAAACAGTATATTATAATCAAGTTGATCCTAAATTTCATGATTCTCTTTATTTATTCCAACTATTTCTATCACGAGAGTGCATCAACTACAAAACCGATTATGAAACTTGCCATAAATACCTAAAAAGTAAAAATGAAAGCACTACTCGTGCTTGGTATCGAGAAAACGACCCTGTAAAAAAACAATATTTATTTATTAAAGAAGATATTCTTTTAAACACAAGAATTATTCTTCACGATATCCATTTTGGAAGTGGTAAGATGATCAGCCCGATTATCGAAGATACAAAGAGTATTATAGATAAAGAGCTAAAAGAACGAGTAGAAAAAGTTATTTCTTCTGAGTTAAATGAAAATGGAGGCAAAACAGGGGTTGATTTTTCTGGCTCATATCAAGAGTTAGCAAAAAAATATATGCAATCCATCGATAAATTTCGCACTAAAAAGAATATGGACTATGCTTATAATCTACAGAATGTTCTAACAAAAAAAGAAAAAATATATTACCAAAAACTGTTATTCACGGTTAAATATTTGGAGAAAAAACTATTTAGGAGCCCTACTGAACAAGCATTAGAAAACTATATAAAGTCAATAATAAAAGATATAGCTCAATGTGAAACTTGTACAACCAACCTCATAATAGAGAAAAGCATCAACGGCAGATTGGTTTATCAAGATATAACAATAATGGATATAATCCTGTTTGGGTTTTCTACTCTTACTTCTGGCACAGAACGAATTGAAGTTACCTACCCATATGAATATACGATAAAGAATGAGAATGATTTTTCTGTTACAGATTTTATTCATGCACTCAGACTGTTTGTAATGCAAAATGAAGCGAAGTTTTTTGTTCCATTAGATAAACTACAATCAGCAACAAAGCCAAATAACATCGATACAAAGTCATGGAGGTTGATGAAGCAAAGTATATCGAATAAAAATGAACTAAATCAGACTATTTGGGAAGTCGGTGCAATTCCCAATTTACGCGATCTCTATAATTCCATCATTGATGTAACAACAGGCCAAACACAAGTGACTTTCTTGAAAGAGTCCTCAAAAGCCATGAGTAGAGCTGTCACAACGAATTTCAAGCTGGCTAATATTGGTAATACAATCAACATTGCAAGTGCTGTTGGCCTTACGGTAAAACATCTACCTAAGCTTATTTTTGGTGAATCATTTCGCTATTTATGCTATGGAGATGAATTTGAAGGAAGTGGATTCACTAAAGGTATAAGTTTAGAGGAATTATGTATTTATGTCCCCAACTTTAGGTCCAGTACATTTCCGATCAGTATCAGCTCACAATTAAATGATTCAGACAATAAAGCTTATAGGATAATTCTTGTGCACGATAGTGGTGCTATTATCCACAATACAACAGTTTCAATTAAACAAGAGTTAACACTGAAAAGATCAGCCCTATTTGACGAAGACATAACTCACTACACATTAAAGATTTTTAATCAAGATAACAAGGTCATTGAATTCCAACTCAATGAAGCCATGTTTAAAAGAAGTTATGGCGGCGTAGTTAAAGGCAACGCGTTCTATTTTGTTAAAGAAATTTTTGATAACCATAAACCGGAATTCGTAAACGGTATGAGAGCATCAAAAGTTTGTGGTCTCCAGCGAATAGGATCCGGAATCAAAGATAGTGATTTCTTTTATTCATGTTTAGAAGACAAGTATTACCCTTATGCCATTCCTGCTTACTATTTAGACAATATGCATGTTGTGGATTATTATGACATCAATTAAAGATGCCTGATTAAAATTTCCATCCACAAGTATTGCCTAAACAACAACGGCGTTAATAAGCTTTTGCTCTTAACGCCGTTTAACTATAAATAACCTAAAGATGCTGCGTTCAGCGAGATGACCTCGCTCTGAATCAAGCATCTTGAGGTCACTTGGGTATATACTCGCTAAAGATATATACCTGCTAAATAAATACCTCCGCTAAAATCACGCTTCATAATTTTTTAATAGTGTTTTTAAGATCTGATTAAACTCTGTTATTTCAGTTTTGCTCAAAGCACTGATAAGTTGATGTTGCAGCTGAAGATGGTGTTCAAGCATGGTGTTGATCAACTCTAAACCTTGGGCAGTCAGTTCGACAGTCACACTTCGACGATCGTCTCTGCTATGCTCTCTCACAATCAGGCCTTTTTTCTCCAATTTATCAAGACGATTGGTCATTGCCCCTGATGTTAGCATTAATGAACCAAGCAACCCCGATGGCGTCAATCTGTATGGTGCACCGCTTCGCCTTAATGTTGCAAGTACATCAAACTCACCTAATTTTAGGCCGTATTGTTTATGTAATTCGCCAACATGAGTTTCCATGTGCTTCACAATTCTCATCAAGCGCCCCATGACCGCCATGGGCTCTGTATCTAGCTCTGGTCGTTCTTGTGACCATTGACTGATTGCTCTTTCAACCGCGTCCATATAAAGGATCGCCTCCAACAGCTTTTTCATTCAGAAAGATATCTTAGCATAATGATACTTTACAGTAACCAGACACTAAGGTATCTTTGCGAAAACTATCTCAATATAAAGATACTTTACATGAATATTATTTTTGCTATGCTGCCCGCTTTTTGTTGGGGGACTACGTATGCTGTAACACAATATACACTCGCAGAGTGGCCACCACTGCTGCTGGGAGCGCTTCGCTCTTTACCCGCTGGCCTTATACTTCTCGCCATAAAACCAACGTTACCAGAAAGAAAAGATTGGAAGGTATTAACTGTGCTTGGCACTCTTAATATAGCAATGTTTTTTGGACTCATATTTGTTATGGCGTTAACTTTACCATCAGCGATTTCTGGCGTGGGGATGATATCTGTCCCTGTCTTTGCCATGCTTTTTAGTTGGCTTTTCCACCAACGGAAACCTTCTCAGAGTCAAGTGCTATGCGGTTCAGCTTTAATCCTACTGGCTTGGTTGTTATTTAACCCCAGTTCAATGAATTTAAACCCTGTAGGTTTGATCGCGATGCTTTCTGCAATCATGTGTATCGTAATAGGAAGCACGGTAACCAAGACTCTAGGTTCTCGAATTCATTGGTGGACTGTTTTGACGTGGCAACTTATTTTAGGTGGCGTCGTTCTTTCCCTTGCCACTTGCCTGTCTGCATTTTTACAACCACAGCCTTATTTAGATGCTGTGAGTCATATTTCTTTACGAAACCTAGTCGGCTTACTTTGGGTCATTTTACTCAACACCGTCTTCGCCTATAGTGTCTATGTTTGGTTGTTACAAAGAATGAGCGTGGTGGATTTTACCTTTGGAGGCGTCGCCAATCCGCTTGCGGGAATCGTCGCTGGATATGTGTTGCTCGATGAAAACTTTACTCTGCTTCAGTACGGGTTCATGTTTGGTATGATCATCATGTCTTTGCTACCACAAGTTCTGTTACTGATTAAGCAAAGACGTAATCATTAACATCAACTTGTCTATATACCCAAGTGAACTCAAGGTGTTTGTTTCAGAAAGAGGTTACTTGGGTATAAGGTTTCCTTTAAGCCGCTTCAAAGGCCAGTGCTTTTTTCTCAACTTGGCGAAATATCAAAGTCAAAGCACCATTTACACTTAAATAAAAGGCACCTGCAATACCAAATACCGTCAGCGTATCGTAAGTTTGCGCGTTAATGCGCTGCGCGTAACCCATCAGATCCATGATCGTAATCGTGCTTGCTAGTGACGTGCCTTTGAAGACCAAAATCACTTCGTTCGAGTAAGCCGGAACAGCACGACGAATTGCGTATGGCAGCAGCACTTTTAGCGTTGCCGTTTTGTTCATACCCAGAGCACGACACGCTTGCCATTGCCCGGAAGGAATCGCGTTAAACGCTCCTTTGAACAGCTGAGTACTGTATGCCGCGGTATTGAGCGCTAACGCCAACATCGCACAGAACCAAGGTTGGCTTAGCCATGTCCAGAATATGCTTTCTCTTACTACATCAAATTGGCCCGGACCGTAGTACACCAAGAAAATCTGTACCAATAAAGGCGTACCTGTGAACAAGGTGATGACGCCACGGCTTATCCAATGCAAGCCCGGAGTACGTAGGATCAGAGTCAGCGTCATCATTAGAGCTAAGAGACAGCCCACAACCAAGGCAGCGGCGGTCAATTGAAGGCTAGTGCCTAAGCCATCCAGCATTTGCCAAACGTGTTGTTCGTTCATGCGGTCGCCTCCTGTCCCATACTCATACCTTGAATTGAGAACTTCTTATCAATCAGTTTGACGGCACGTTGCGTAATAAGCGTAATCACTAAATAAATTGCAGCAGCCGTTGCATACCATGTAAACGCTTCATGCGTCGCTGCAGACGTTAGCTGCGCTTGCTTCAACAAATCCGTTACGCCTATCAATGATACAAGTGCGGTGTCTTTCAGCAAAACCAACCATTGGTTAGTTAATCCTGGTAGTGCGTGTCTTACAGCTTGTGGCAAAACAATGCGAACAAAAGCGTGTACTTGACTAATGCCAAGGGCACTTGCTGCTTCTCTCTGCCCTCTCCCGACCGCTTTTAAGGCGCCACGTAAAGTTTGAGAAGCATAAGAAGCGAAGATCAATGACAACGCCACCACGCCAGACAAGAACGGACTAACCTCAATAAAGTCTCCGGTGATTAAAAACAGAACCTGCGTCGAACCAAAATAGATAAACAACACAACAAGGATTTCTGGCAAGCCACGTACCATTGTCACAAACGCCGTCGTTGGCCATTTAACGAAAACCCGCCGAGACATTTCACCACTGGCGAATACCACTGCCAGAATCAAACCGACTAAAAGGCTTGTGAAGGCTAGTTGGACAGTCATCCAACTAGCTTGAACAAGCGATAAAGAGTAACCCGTTAGTGCCATATTACTTACCGAAGTACTTGTTGTAGATTACGTCGTATTCGCCGTTCGCTTTGACTGTTTTTAGTGCCGTGTTCAGCTTGTTCACTAGCTCGTCGTTCCCTTTGTTTACCGCGATACCGAAACCGTTACCGAAGTATTTAGGGTTAGTAACGTGCTCGCCCACGTACTCTAGATTGTCTTCTTTCTTGAACCATTCTGCTACGACGGCTGTGTCACCGAATACAGAATCAATACGACCATTCTTCATATCGATGAACGCGTCTTGGTAGCTTGAGTAAGGAACCGCTGTTACGCCTTGCATTTGATCAATCAGGTAGCTTTGGTGTGTTGAACCGTTTTGAACACCAATACGCTTACCTTCTAGTGCTTTCTGATTAGCCACTTTTTCTTTGATAGAAACAAATGCTGCTGAGTTGTCGTAGTAAGGGTCAGAAAAGTTCACTTGCTCCAAACGCGCGTCGGTAATGTCCATTGCAGAGATAGCCGCGTCATAACGCTTGAATTTTAATGCAGGGATCAGGCTGTCAAAAGATTGGTTGTGGAAGGTACATTTTGCTTCCATTTCTTTGCATAGTGCGTTCGCAAGATCCACATCAAAACCTTGAATTTGGTTGTTTTCATCCATGTATTCGAACGGTGCGTAAGTCGCTTCCATTGCGAATTTGATCTCTTCTTGTGCCGCGGCATTCACTGCCATGGTTGCAGAAGAAAGGCCGATTAGTGAAGCTAGTAGAATCTTTTTCATTGCAATACTCCGTGTGTACTTAGTGGGCTGACACTCGCAATGACAGCCGAGCTTATCTGTTAAATAGACTGAACTTTAAAAATTTAATTTAGTGATTGAGATAATCCGCAAACTGAGTGGTTTTCGGATTAACAAATGCTTCATGCGTACCGTGCTCTACGATGTGCCCTTTTTCTAGGTATAGAACATGGCTAGCAATTTTCTTTGCGAAATCCACCTCGTGGGTCACAACGACTTGTGTAATTCCGGTTTCGCTTAAATCATTAATGATTTTGACCACTTGGTTCGTGATTTCAGGGTCAAGCGCTGCGGTAGGCTCATCAAAAAGTAAGACTTCAGGTTTCATCATTAACGCGCGAGCAATCGCTACACGTTGCTGTTGACCACCAGAGAGTTGCATCGGCCATGCATCCGCTTTGTCGGCCAAATGCAGCGTTGAGAGAATTTGCATTGCCTGCGTCTTCGCTTCTTCTTTGTTCATGCCAGAGACTTTTACCGGAGCCTCAATCAGATTATCCATCACTGTCATGTGTGGCCACAGGTTATACTGTTGGAACACCATGCCCACTTTACGGCGGAGCGCTAAACCTTGTTTCTCTTTGATTTCAGTTGAAAAATCGAATGCGTTATTAGTGATGTTTAACTGACCGTTATCAGCTCCTTCTAGAAGGTTAAGAACACGTAGTAGAGAGCTCTTCCCTGCACCACTTGGGCCAAGTAACACCAACGTTTCACCACTTTCACAATTAAAACTGACATCGTGTAGAACTTGGGTATTACCGTAAGATTTATTGATACTTTTAACTTGAATACTCATGCTGCCATACTGCATTAATTGTCACTTGGCATTTATACTAACAATTTTGACTTTTTATGCAAGAAAAATGTATAAAAACTTAAATAAGTAACAGGTTGTATATTTTATCGCTATAAATAAAGTTAAAAGCACTGATTGAATGTTGCTTTACTGAATTCAATGCTAACCCAATAGCTATCCCCAAGTAGCTTCAAGATACAATACTTCGTTCATTAGACAAAAATCACAAAAGAGATATTTATAATTGTTAAAAAATACAACTAAACACATAATACTACTTCTTATTTAGCAACAAGACATAGAGCTATTATGAGCCAAATTAATACGTTAAATGAGTTAGCAGCCCTATATCCCGAACCGAGCACAAGAGCCAGAAACAAAGTTCAATATCAAATCGATAGCTTTACCAAAATCTTTATCGAGCATAGCCATTTTGCACTTTTAGCAACAACTGACTCCGAAAACTTTACCGATATTTCGCCTCGTGGGGGTGAACCAGGCTTTATTAAGGTACTAGATTCTCATACCCTACTCCTTCCAGATAGCTCCGGAAACAATCGCATAGACAGCTTTAAAAATATCATTAATAACCCACATGTTGGATTACTTTTGATGGTTAATGGTATTGATGAAGTCGTTCGCCTCAAAGGAAGTGCAACTCTTCATATAGACGAAGAATTAAAAGCATTATGCCCAGATGGCAAAAAAGCCCCAAAGCTAGTCGTTAAAATTGATGTTAAAACTGTCTACTTCCACTGCGCTAAGGCCATTATGAGAGGCAAGCTCTGGCAGGAAGATCATCGTGTAGAAAGAAGTATACTCCCCTCACTTGCACAAATTATGAAAACGCAACAGAATAATTCTGAATTAACTTCCGCGACTCAAGAAGAAATGATTAAGTATTACAATTCGACGCTGTAGTACAAACGGATAAAAACATGCCGCATCAGTAATTAACGCGGCATGTTTGGTCTTATTGGCATGTAATTCAACAAGAGTTAAATCAAAGCTTTGAATTTCAGCGCTTTAAATCTCTTATTTACTCCCTCAAGTTTACGATCTCGGAGTAAGAACAGCGCTCAATTTTCATTCAGGTTTTGATACAACACGCATGTTATCCATATAATAATCAGGAATAATACGAGGGAAATACTTATCGCTTAGACACTCGTAATAGAATTCCTCATCTTTCGTACCTTGTGGAGCTAACCCACACACTTTTGAAGCACGCGTTTTATTAACGTATTCTGGTTTTTGGTTATCAAAGACCTCTTCAACAAAGTAAAATTTATTCCCTTTCACCACGCCAGAATTTACTCGTAAGAACATGGCTTCGTTTAGCCTAAAATTAGCAACTTCATTGTTGTTTAAGTTACTAAAGATTTTTAATGTATAGTGGCTTACATCTGCATCGTATAAAGGTTCTTTAGTTAACGTAAGTTGTTGCTTTTCAAAGATGATATTTCTGAACACAATTGAACCACTATCATGAACTAAGCTTACTCTGTATCCCATGATATCTTGGCCATACTGTCTTGGGTCCACTCCAGAAATATAATGAAGGCCTGAGAAAATCCATTCCCAAGGATTGATAAAAGAAGGCAGAACTTGATATAACCTTACCGTCGCCGTATTACCATTGGCCATCTGATCCACGAGTGCCGAACCTTCTTGTTGATCAAACAGTGAACTTACGGTAATAGGGAAAGACTTATATGAAAAGTCAGGCACGTAAACACATTTTTCTTCTAGGGTGATGCCGTTGGTAAATCCACTTCCTGCAATCTCATCGCTGTTACATAGGTGACGCTCAGACTCTCCAATAATTACTTTTGGTAGATGTCTTACTCCAGCTGTAATAGCACTTGCAATATTAAATGTTTTCCCGAAGTGTGCGATCTTAAAGTTTGAAGTTACCGCTTGATTCATTGCTTTCGAAGCAGAGTCGACAAAGGTCGCTCCAGTTGGGCCGGTTGTAATGGCGACTAATGAATTAAATAAACGACGAATATTCGGTACCACACCTAAGTTCCAAATCTTGCTTGCCCATTTCGGCTGAGCCAGGCCATCCTTCATGACTTCCCAAGACATTTTATCAATATCGCTAGGCATTGCTCCTGATTCGAGCTCATCTCTTGTAAACAGCAGTGTCTCCTGATTCTGTAAAATATATTGTCTGAGCTCAAACATAAACCTTGCTACAGATATTTTACCGTTTTGTGAGACTAAGTATTTCTCTGGGTAGATAGCGGATACATCACCGCTTCCCGGCCCGAACCTTTCGAAGCCGACCAAAGCAATTTCTGCCAGAGACATCTCTTGGTAAGTCACGTTATTGTTATTTGTGACTTTTACAATGACATCAGTAGTACATTCAGCACACTCAGTAAGATCACGAATCACGTCTTTTATATAGCCATTTAATTCGTTTTCTGCTGCAGTAAGAGAAATTTTACTTTCAAGGTACTTTTTAGCAAAAAGCAGTTCTTGATAGTGGATTTTTTCTTTCTTAGTCGGTTGTGGAACATTAATACCTTCAGGTTCCATTACAGCTTGGCGATAATCATATGCCTGTTCTGTATAATCTAACAACATACGTTGATCTGTACTGATATAGTCAGTACTTAAAGTATTATCGTTTTCTTTCAAATGATCTACGATCAGTTGTTTTGCTTGGGCACCAAAGCGATCCTCCATGATTGCACGGCTATCAGCGACGATAGGGCTAAAGTAACCTTGATCACCATGATGGACGTCTGCCAAAACAACACGAGTATTTTCTATCATTTCTAGCTTGATGTTTAGGTATTGTTTTTTTACCGGATCAGACTCAGCGTGCCAAGCCGATGACACACTATCACGCTTATCTTCTAAGTAAGTACTGCATGTCTGTTCTTCTGTCTGATAATTAAGACAGTTTTTCGACAACACCAATTGAAATAGGTAGAGCGGGTCTTGGTACTTTGCGTCTACCTGATTGTAATATACCGTTTGCACCACGGTAGAGTGGTTTACTTCTTGTGCGAAAGAAGTTGGAGAAAAAAACAACATTGCGCAAGCAAGTTGAATCGTTTTAGAAAGTTTTTTCATGTGTTTTTATTACCACTGCGATTGAATTAATCGCTATTGATAATAATAACACAACTAAATTAGACAACACTAAATATAAAAATAATAATAATGAATAAATCAATAATCCATAAAGATATCTAAACATTAAGGAATGAACAAAAAACATTTAAATTAAGCAACAATAAGTCATAATGTAAAAAATAATTAATTATTATTTAATTTGGAGGTGTTGTGAGTTTACGTTACTTTATGGGGTAAAGTGACTGATGAAACCAGTCACTTTTATTTCCATGAACATGGGATTAATGTTGTACCCACGTGACTTTGAAATGTTTATATATACCCACTCAAATGCATAAACGCATTTTAGCTAGCTTAGAAACAATGCCACTCATTGTGGAATGAGCGGCATTTTACTCGAGGTCTAACCTAATTAACCTCTTCTTAGCATCAATTTGCGGTCTTTTCAAAACTTGCAACAATGCTGATTTGGTCAAAATTTCGATAACCACGGATCATAATGTTGAAAATACCTGCAGGTTTGTTGAACACACACTGCTCATTGCTACCATTTTGGAATGGGCGACAGTCGAAATTCGTTAAGGATACTGCATCGTTATACTTAACGAACAAGTCAGCATCACCACTTCTCGGTCCTGATATGGTGATTGTTACCTGCCCTTCTTCTTGCGTTTCAAAGGTAAAGAATTGCTCCTCACCATACCCTGCTTCTAAGTTGTCAATTGGCTGACCATTTTCAAGTCGAATAGAGCCATCCTCTTGACCCAAACTAGATTCAATCAAATACGCAATCGCAAGTTTAGCAAACTTAGAGGCATGGCTCGCCGTTGGGTCAGAGTTTTCTAGCGTATCTTCATCAGTATGAATGTGAGGGTTGAATTCACTAAACATCGTTTCGAATGGCATTGCAGCTGAATAGCCCAAATTATGCCAAGAAGCATGGTCGGAACAGGCATAGCCACAGCGATCAAAGTCATAGCTTATTTCATCGGCATAGGTATCAATCAATTCACTGAGAAATTCGTTAAGATTGCTATCGGTGTAGTCAGAAATAAAGGTAATATCGTTAGCAGAACCATTATAGTTTGTCATATCTAACTGTAAAACAGACAAAACATTGGCATTGTCATCTTTCATGCTTTGAGCAATATCTTGCGAACCGCGCAGTCCAACCTCTTCGGCAGCATAACCATAAAACTTGATGGTTTTGTCTGGCTGAATCCCACTTGCAATCATCAACCGCAATGCTTCTGTGACTGTCGCAATACCGGACGCATCATCATCAGCACCAGGGGAAATTGTTCCTTCCCGCGTCCAGTTACCAACCGTAGAGTCTAAATGTCCACCAATCACAATAATCTGCTCAGGTGTTGTTTTACCTTGTAAAGTCAGCTCCACAGACCTTTGTGGGTAAGCCGCATGAGTTACTTGGCGAGCAGAAGCATAATCTACACCTTCGATTTCTTGTTGCCAACGTTCTAACAACCAATCGGAGGCTTCAATCCCAGTGGACGTGGTATAAAAGCGGTTCGTAAAATTACTCAAGTTTTCTATTGTTTCGACCATGTTATTCGGCTCTATTTGAGCAATGAGTTCCCTTACCTTTTCTTGATGACTTATGGTCGGTTTTTGGTAGTCTTGACGGTTAATGGGCATTGACGCTGCTTTTAAAGCAATGGCCTTATTTTCATGGACCATATAACCACCACAGCGATGCTTATCGTGATGCATGTGGCTAGAAAGCGCTGCCAGTTGCTTCATCTCTATTTTTGCCACGATAGACTGTGTTTTACCAGAAAATGGTTTATATATTTCAGCCCCATGTTGTGTGATTAAATGCATCGCATCGGCATCTGTGGTAATCCAAACAGAATTATTTTCTGCCGTTTGAGCAAACAAAGCAGGCGACATCATACTGCCGATCAAAGCCATAGATATTAGGTTTTTTCTCATTTATTTTTCCTTAAAATAACCAAATGACGTGTACTTAGCCGAACCTAAGCTTTAATAAGTGGTTTGACGAAATGGTAGTCTCGTTTTTCCGAGCAAATTCCAGAAGAAGTACACACTTGGTACTCAACATCAATCGTCTCGTCAAATTCAAATTCATCAACATAGCTATTTAGCTCTGTTGCACCAACGTTGGTGCCGTTTCGTTTAATGATGAAGTAATCATCCACATCATAATTCCACGATAGTTTGATTTTTGCCTGACCGTCCGGGTTTTTGTCACCAAACTCCATATCCAGTTTAAATTCACCCGACTTTTCGGTACTTTCTGTCGCTTCAAAGTTAACTAAGATCTGAGTTTGGTCGAAGTTTCGGTACCCTTTCAGCATGATGTTGAAAACACCAGCCGGCTTGTTCAGCGTACAGATTTCATTGCTACCGTTAATAAACGGACGACAATCGAAGTTTGTACTTGATACGCTGTCTTCATATTTCACGTATAAGTCAGCATCACCACTCCGTGGACCAGATACTGCAATTGTTACTTTTCCTTCTTCAGGGCTCTCAAAGGTAAAGAATTGCTCTTCACCATAGTCGGATTCGAGGTTTTCAACAGCTTCACCTGCCTTTAGTTCAATCACGGTCGAACTGGATTCAAGACTGGTTTCGACTAGATATGCGATGGCAAGTTTGACAAATTTACTTGCATGAGTCGCACTCGGATCAGAGTTATCCAGTGTATCCGCTTCAGAGTGAAGGTTAGGGTTGGTGTCTGCAAATAAGCTCTCAGCAGGCATCGCAGCAGAGAAATCAGCATTATGCCAAGATGCATGATCGGAGCATGCATAACCACATTGATCAAAATCGTAACTTATCTCACTGGCATACTCATCTAACAGTTCAGTGAGAAATTCAGTGAGATTACTGTCTGTATAATCGGTCAAGAAAGTGATGTCATGAGCGGAACCCTGATGATTTGTCATGTCTAATTGCAACACTGAAACGACTTGCTCACCGTTATTTTTGAGTGTGTTAGCAATATCTTGTGAGCCCCGTAAACCGACTTCTTCAGCAGCATAACCATAAAACTTGATGGTTTTATCTGGCTGAACGCCGCTGGCTATCATCAAGCGCAATGTCTCCGTCACCGTTGCAATACCAGAAGCATCATCATCCGCTCCAGGTGCAATGGTTCCTTCCGTTGTTAAACTACCTACTGTTGAATCTAAGTGACCACCAATAACAACAATCTGCTCAGGGTGAGTTTTCCCGATAAGCGTCACTTCTACCGATTTTTGTGGGTAATCTTGATGTGATATTTGACGAGCCGATGCATAATCGACGCCTTCAATTTCTTGCTGCCAACGTTCTAATAACCAGTTTGAACCCTCAATTCCAGTAGTGGTGGTATAAAATCGATTGGTAAAGTTCGACAATATTTCAATCGTATCGACAATATGATTTGGCTCGATCATTGCTATCAGAGGTGTGACTATGTCTTGATGGCTAATTGTCGGTTTTTCAAATTCTTGACGGGTGAAAGGCATTTCAGCAGCCAGTTTAGCCTCTTCAAGACTGCTATGAACCATATAGCCACCACAGCGATTTTTTTCATGATGCATGTGACTGGTTAGAGAAGCTAATTGATCCGCATCTAGCTTAGCGACAACTGAACGACGATTATTTATAACACTTGTGAATATTTTCGCTCCGTGTTTACTTATTAGATGTTGAGCGTCTGCATCAGTGGTGATCCACAGCGTATTATCATTTTCTACAACATTCGAACCTGCCGTTACACTAAAAGCTCCAGAAAGCGCCAACGCTAAAAGCGACCTCTTCATATTTGATAGTCCTGTTATTATTTATCCAAAAAAATAGGGCTCCTACTGGAGCCCTTGCTTTAGTTTATTATCTATTTTTCTTCATATTTGTTTTCATGAAACGATAGTGTTTCTTTTCAGAACACACATTTCCTGACGTACAAACTTGGTATTCAACGTCAACTGTTCCATCATGCTCAAACTTATCTAGGTAGGAATGGAAGTCAGTTGCACCAACATTTTTACCATTACGCTTGATAATGAAGTAGTCTTCTGTATCGTACTTCCAAGACAGTTTCACGCGCGCTTTACCATCTGGGAACTTATTACCGAAGTTAAGTTTAAGTGGGAATGCCTCAACAGCATCATCTTCTACGACTACCGATTGGCTAGCTTCTGTTGAGCTTCCGCCGTTATCTGTAACGCTTAGCGTGACATTGTAACTTCCAGCATCAGAATAAGTATGGCTTACTGTTTCACCCGTTTGTGAGCTGCCATCGCCAAAGTCCCACTGATAAGAAACAATGTGTCCGTCACTATCAGTGCTAGAGCTGACAAACTCTACTGTTTTTCCATTTACGCTGTAAGTAAATGCAGCGACAGGAGGGATATTCTCTGCGCTTTCATCAAATGAGGCTTTTAGTTCAGCATTATCGTAACCAGTATAACCAAATACATTGATCGTGTAACGACCCGCTTCTGGGTTCTCAATCTCACAGATCTCATCAGTAACAGATAGACTTGAACAAATATTATTGGTCGAACTTGGCGCATAATCCAAACCAACATAGATATCTGGATCACCACTATCGACTGCGAGTTCTATTGTGAGCTTCTCACGCCCTTCCGGAACTTCAATATCATAATAGGTTTTCGAGCCCGTTGATCCGCTGATGGTCATCGCTTGGCCATTTTCAAGACGTTGATATTCTGGCTCAGGTGGTAGAGGTGGCTCTGCACATGGTTCGACACCAACGATACCAAATGCATCGTTCACTGCTGCTGAATCATAACCTAAATCATCAGCCGCATTTTTAACACCGCAGGCTCCTTCCCAGAAGTTGCTATCCTCAGTCCAGTATACCTGGTTAGCAAGCACAAAGAGTTCAAATGCTTTTTTAGTATCCCAGCCAGAGGTCGTTGCTAAGTGGTAAAACGCTTTGTTGAAAACACCAGAACTGTAGTGAACGTTTAAACCTTCATAATAGTCTTCTGCATGATTGATAGAAGTCCCATCTCGAGATGGATCATCCATATAACGCAAAGCACCTTCTTCTTTGAAGATATCATGCCCCACCATCCAGTCATTACTGCCTTTCATGTAATATTCAGCAGCTTCACCTGCAATATCAGAAAACGCTTCGTTCATACCACCAGATTGCTCTGCATAGATAAGAGCTGAATTCTGTTCGGTAAAGCCGTGGCTCACCTCATGAGCAGAAACATCCAGACTCACAAGCGGGTAAAAGTAACTTTCACCATCGCCGAATGTCATTGCTTCTCCATCCCAGAAAGCGTTTTCGTACCCATCGCCGTAGTGAACTCGCATCATCAACTTAAAGGTTAACGGCGCAGTATCAAACCAGTTTTTATACATATCAAAAACGATGTTTCCAAAGTAATGAGCATCGTTTAGCGGGGAGTATGCCCCATTGATTTCTTTAAATTCATTACGTGGGCATTCATAGCTGTATGGTGTACGACCTTCCGTTGAACCATTGAGGTTTACAGTAATGACATTTTCAGACTCCATGACACAATTTGTGCCATTTTCTTGAACATCAAGGTAATGATAGTCCGTGCCATACTCATACATGCCCGTTTTCTCATTACCACCTGGGCCAGTGCCTATTTCAGCATGTGTAATCCCTTCCCATCGATTAAGTACCTCACCAGAATGCGCATCAAGCATCGTAAATGGACGTGAAGGAGATAAACTGTTGCGGTCTAAGAATGAAATGACATAGACAAGTCGAGTCTTTTTGCCATCTTGATAAACATACAAGTCATCTTGGACATTTTTCAGCATATGACGAGCAAACGCTTTATTTTCGTAGTTCTTTGATGCAACTTTTAACGCTTGTGCACGGTTCAATTTGGGTTTAACGAAGCTACGATCAACACCATTTAAGCGTAGGTAATTTCCTTGTACACCTTTCAGTGCACCACCTTTAAAGCTTTGTGTTGCATTTAGTGAATGTCCCCATACGGGTACGCCCCAAACATGTTGTTGAATCTTGACTTTATAAATACCACGTTTCTTTAAATAGATATTCTTAACTTGTTGAAAGCTTGAAGAATGACTGACACCTAGCTGCTTATTTAGACCAGAGAAGCTGGTAAAATTAACTGGCTTCGTCAGAGTGACTGACTCTCCTGCATATACTGACATCGTCATTACACTGGCAACGGCAATAGCGATCAGTCTTTTTTTAATTCTCATTTATCTATCTCCTTGATGTATTCACTTCGAATCTATCAGAAAAAAACACACGAAGACCGATATTTAATATCAATTAAATAGTTGTGATGAGTTAACTGTGAAATATATGCAACTGGCAATTCTAAAGGTTACAGAAATGTTAAATCAAGAAAATTTCATGAAAGAAGATCTCATATCGAACATAAATTAAATACAAATAACACATTAATTATTTTTGTTAAAAAAAATAGAAAATTATGCTTAGATATAAAAATAAGATTTTAGCAGGGAAAGCATGTTAAGAAGTTGTTAATTCTGGATTTTCTTCTTCAACTGGAGTATTAAACTGCATACAAGGAAAGAATGCAAACAATAAAGCATCTTTCGTAGTGAATAGAACAGAAGTTTCTACACCGTTATTCAGGAGGGCAAGCGATAAACTTTATATTATTTTTATAATTGATACTTATCAGGCAATCCTCATACTCCTTTATTTCAATCTTATCAAAGATATGATTATCTGATTTAATTCTAAACATAAATTTTTCTTGCCAAACATCATAGTAATATACCTTAATTTTATTTTTCAAATGCCATCCATTAATAAAAACCCTTGATTTAAAAATAATATCGACAAGCTCGTCATCGCTATTTTTCAAACTTCCTTGATCTACTCCAACATTATTATCATCAACCATAACTTCGTTATAAATTTTATTTTTTGTTTCTTTTACAGGCACAATTTTTTCTTTTTCCTCTTTATTAGCACTAATGCTAGGTGATGAGTGGTCTAAGTATGACTTTAAACTAAATTCTCTCTCAACACTGAATTTATAAATTAAAAATACGATTACACAGACTGCAATAATCGGCCAAATCATGATATTACTTTTGTTATCAAAATGAAGTAAATTACCAGTTTTAACATAGTTCCTCTGATAGTAAGAATCATAGAGTCCAAATACTTTTTTGTTGTAGAAACGAAGCTTTGAGTTTAAAACAACGACTCGCTCTTCAGTTGGAACACCATCATAAACCTTTTTTATGTATGAAAGCTTTTTTAAAAAAAATGGATTATGTGTTGTTTTATGGGCAAATGAAATGAGATCTTGTATTTTTTCAGGCAAAGACAGAGGCGATTGGGTAATAATAAAAAAATCAGTTCTAAATTTACGATGCTGCGCAAAAAGCTGAAACCAAGCTTCTTCATCTTCTTGCAGTAAAAATTGAAATTCATCTAAAATAAAGGTGATCTCGTACTCTGAATCATCAATCACCTTCACTATATCAGTCAGT
This sequence comes from Vibrio azureus, assembly GCF_002849855.1. Classification (NCBI taxonomy): domain Bacteria; kingdom Pseudomonadati; phylum Pseudomonadota; class Gammaproteobacteria; order Vibrionales; family Vibrionaceae; genus Vibrio; species Vibrio azureus. The sequence continues at coordinate 641,246 of NZ_CP018617.1, read as the reverse complement.
TGTGGACTTTCATTTACCTCAAGATTTGGATCTGTAATGCTTACTGGGATGTTTGTGAAAATTTTATTACCTAGTTTTAAATTAGGTAATATATGAAACTTTACTGCTTCATACGTTTTTCCAGTTCCAGGTCGGCCATAGATCAGTGACAACATGGTTATCCCCTTAACACCCTAATAAAAGTAACAATTGGAAGTGCCAATAGACCACAAAAAATGACTAAGAAAAAACCTAAAAAGAATCCTTCATTAACTAAGTCTACAACATGAATTTCTTGTTCATGGTTTCGTATTGCAACTGTGATTCTATCTAACGCTTTTACTATGTCATAATTTTCACAGTTACCTAGACTGTCATCTTGGCCATAGTTGAAATCAAAATCGGCATTCATTGGTGCTGTAGTAGTAGGATTAGCCTGATTATTCATCATTTTATAATCGTCTGACATAAGTCCTCACTTGCATACTCTTTAAAATTTCATCAAAGCAATATACAGGCCAATTATGTTGAAGCTTAAAATTGGCTAAGAAATTGCTTATAAATTGTAAAAAAACTAGGAGTATGTATGGAGACCATCAGCTTTCTTGTCGGCGCTATATGTGGGTTGGTATTTATGCTTCCTTGTCTTATTGCATTAGTTCAATAAAGCAAACCATCTCAAAATGCGAGTCAATATTAGAATTTTCTACTCAACAACAGGTGATTTTTATGGTAAAAGCCGCAAAACTCATTACTAACGAAGTTATTGTTCTTACTGTTATCTTGATCAACGCCAGTGTTATGGTTGCTCTGGATACTCAACCATCTCTGGATAAAACTATCGGCTCGTGGATTTTATGGGTCGATTTTGCTTGTGTGCTTTATTTTGCATTCGAGCTATTTGTTAAACTCAGCGATCTCGGCGTTAAAAAGTATTTTTCAGATAACTGGAACCGTCTTGATTGCGCCATTGTTGTCTTAAGCTTACCTGTTCTTATCGAGCCGTTCCTAAGCGGTGGTATTGGTTGGTTAGAAGATGTCGCTATTTTACGTTTAGCCCGCTTCCTAAGGCTCTGGCGTATTCTACGGTATGTTTACACATCCGATACTTATAAGTGCTTGCGTGTTCCAGTCTTATTATTAATAGGATTATCTGGCTCGCTATTACTTGCTGAGTCTTGCAAAGATATGCTCGGTGATAACTTTGCAAATATTAAGCTGACTTTTGACGTTCTGTTAATTCTGAGTCTTACTTTTTTAATCGCCAGAATCATCAAAGTCTTTTTTGCTACTTTTGTGCGCAGAAAACTGACAGCAGAACCCTACTTCTTTGACATCTCATTAGTTGATTTTATGTCACTCGCAGCTTCTCTATTTATCGGTCTGAATGGATTGATGCTCGCGATTCAAACAGCAGGACATGACCCGTTTACTATTCTAGCGGGTTTAGGCATTGGTGGAATGGCCATCGCCTTTGCAGCACAAGATGCAGTAGCTAACATTATTGCAGGCATAATGTTATTGGTACAAAAACCATTTAGAACTGGAGACTGGATAAATATTGCGGGTAAATCTGGCGCTGTACATCATATAGGGCTTCGTTGTACAACATTAGAAGAGTTTGGTGGTGAACATTTAATCTTTCCAAATAAAGTCTTCATGGACAGCCCAGTAAGAAACATCGATAAAAGAGGCTTTTACCTGCTCACTGGTGACATCAAGTTACATCATGAAACACAACCTGAAGATATCAGTTATCTTATCGATAAAATTAAAGAAATCTGTGCAAATCATCCTGAATTACACAATGAATGTGGTGTGCGTTTTGAAGGCTTCGGTGAAGCTTGTTATCCCGTGTCTTTCTGGCTTTGTGTCAAGGAATGGAATAAAGATCAAGCTATCGTTTATCGTGATCATTGGGAGAAAATTAGGGTTGTCGAACAAGATTTTTACATCCATGCAGCAAAAGCAATGGAGTTAAAACAACTACGCGTTGCCATGCCAATACGTGAAATGACGTCTGGGCAAATAAAATCGGCTTAATTGACTGTTTACGGAGTGGTTATTATGTACATGAAACTCTTTTTTGTCTGCTTAGCAGGCTTACTAATTCCATACGATGTTCTTGCAGCAGCTACGGAAAACATTGAGGAGATTTCGAGTTCAATCGATTTAACCTCAGTGGAGTCCACGGCTTCTGATGTCGGTGTTACTGCTGTTGCGGTGAGTGCCACAGTCAAAGCGGTAGGAATTATTAAAAATGTTATTAATCAAGCATAAAAACATGAGACGGTATATACATCATAGTATCCTAACCAAGTAATATTAAGATGCTTGTGTATATGCCGTCTTTTTCTACACTAGCCCACCTGCTCCACAAGAAGAATGCTCGCTGTTTTCAACCAAGAAAATGGAGGCGGCTTGCTTTAATTGCTCCCAGTCTCCATCTGCGACATAAATACCCTCCTCCAAAGATTGTTTCCGCCTTTCAATCAGAGTTGTATTGCTTATTTGGCGTAGATTGCTTCCTTCTGCCTTTTCAGCAGATAAGCAGGAAGTTGACAACTCAATCATCATAGACTTGCCCTGCTGAAAGTCGACTTCGTTTTGTTCATCTGTTGTGTTTTTTTCTACAAAAAAGATGTCGGGAGCAATACATCCACGATTTAAGATGTATTGGACGTGGAGTGCCTCATTTAAACTGAACCATTCCACTCTGCAAGATATCCCTTTAGCCGATAACCTTAATAGTTCACTGTAAGCTAACCAACGATCATGGCATCGGTTTATTTTAATACGAACCTGTTTGCAAGCGACCATTTTTTCCAAAATAAAGTCCAATATTGCTGGTAAATGGCATGCGATACTTCCATTGTTTAAATCAATTTCACATTCTTCTTTTGTATCGTTTACTATCTTTGCAGCACAGTCATTGTCCAAATTAAGTCGCAGGCTTGCCTGGTTAAAATAATGAATACCATTCAAACCGACCATCTGTAAATCTGCAACCATGTTAGCAACAATATCCGCTTCTCCACATTGACGACGCATACCAAGGAAAGCTTTATAAACACAAGCAACCAATTCATTATGAGAGACAATCATCATACCCCTCCTTCAGCGCTTGCTTTTTCATGGACGCTGTCGCTTCAATAATTGGAAACAACCATGTATCGGTATAGCTAGGATCATTAATTTCATCAATTAATGGCGCTCCTTGGAAGAAAGTAACGCGTACCCAACGATCAGAACGAGGGTCAAATTTAGTCGCACCTAACATTGATAGCTTACATCGTAACAAATGAATAGGTAGAGTTTTTTGGTGAATAACGTTCATTTGTACGTCCCCCATCTTTCGCTGGCATAACGTCCAAACACGACGTGCTATAGTCCGATATTGAGGGTATAACAATAAAAATTCTGCTAATGACATCGTGAAAGAATGTTGCTGCAAGCTGCCATAGAGACAATTAACTTGTCGGCCAATATCTAGAGGAAGTTCGTTTTCTTCCCCCTTTTCTTGGCCACGAACCCCTAGCCTTGGCTCCTCCTTATCTTTAGAGCGATACCAAAACCAGTAACAGCTTTCAGGAAGAGAGTAATCTTCTTTGATGGCCCATTGATACTTCTCCTCAATTGCGGTCATTAAGTCTTTTACAGCAAGTCCAGACGAGAGAGAAAAGGATTCACTTGTATTCATTTGCTCAGAAAGTGAATCAACCATGCATGGGTAGAGTTCAATTAAACATGACAACAGAATTTCTTGGCTCTCCAAACCAAAACTTCTACTATGCTCAACGAGTTCTGACCATGTTTTCTGATTGTCGATGAACCACGGCATACAGTTTATAAGTTGCCTTACGTCTTTTATCGCTTGTTGATTGAGCTGCTGCTGATAGTCGTTAATCGTTACAATCTGCTTTAAATGACGTACCGCTTTAAGCAACAAACGCTCCAAAGCATTCCATTGCTGGATGTCACAATCTAATGCTAAGACTTCAGCAATCGCTTTTTCTCGAGTAGTCATCCACTGATCAACGATACAAGGGTGATGAATTAAAAATGGGGCCATGCCTAACCCAGTTGCATTACCCACACCAAGATAACGTTGAAGCTCTCTATTCAGGGTAACGGCGTTATTATTTCCCTTCTGCCTTGCCAGATAATGAACCCAATCTAAGCTGAACGACCTAAGCAGATAAACGGCACACATTTGAGCACTAAATGATTGGCAAAAATCAGGATTGTTCTCTAGACGATTAAAGTCTGCAATACCAAATTTACCATTACCATAAACCGCTGTAGTACGCAGAATATAACCCACTTCAATCAACTCGTGAGCTTGTGGCTGTACCCCCTCAGATAAAGCTTTTATTATATGCTCAAAAACACGAACACTTTTATTTGCACGGGCAAGTACTAATACTTTGTTAGAATTTCGCCCCGCTTCTTGTAATGGAATGTTTTCACTTAACTGCCTTAATAGCTCTGCATCTACTTCACCTTGTACAAGTGCAAAAGTCACATCCCATTTATTAGCAATGACTCTATCATTACGCTCATCATCTTCTATTTCATTACAAAAAGCGATAAAGTGATACCTGTTTTCAGGCGTGACTATTCGATAGATAACGTAACCAAACCCGCGTGGACATAATTGCCACTCCGTTAAAGAAAATTGCCAAGCGTGACTCGCTATCTTTCGAATCAAACTTCTCGCAAAACTGATTCGAGTTTGATGCATGGCTCCTAGCCGATTTGGGTCCATGACAATAGCTGCCTTTCTTAGTATTGTCTCTGCGTCTGTAGAACGATGTGCGTCCATTTTGCTCACCACCTATTGTTATCATTAATATTCAGACTATTTTATATTTCCAAGTAACCTTTAATGGTTTCCTCTAATAACTTCTCCTCTGTTACCCATCCTTAAACGCCTTGCTCTTTAGCCAAGCTAAGCGCTATCTGAGGAGCATTCCATAAAGAGGGCAGAAGAATGAGGGAAACAGGCACCGCTGTAATGACAATAAACGACTGCAAAGCAGTAATCCCGCCCGCCCCAAGCGAAATTAAAATCAGTGCTGTCACGCCCATTGCAACTCCCCAAAATGCACGAATCAGAGGGTTTGGTTCTGTTTCACCACTTATAACAACGCTGATAGTGTAAGTCATAGAGTCTCCAGTTGTGACAATAAAAATGGTTGTCAAAATCAAGAAGAGGATGGAGATCAAAGTTGGAAGTGGTAATTGTTGAGTGACTGCTAATAAAGCACCCGGAAGATTAAAACCTTCGAAAGCATTGCTGACTGTACCCGGTAGTGACATTTCAAATGCTAATCCAGCTCCACCGACAATGGTGAACCAAAAACAAGTGGTTAATGGGGCAACAATTGAAATTGTGGTTATCAATTGACGTATCGAACGGCCACGCGAAATACGCGCAATAAAAATCGCCATCATTGGGCCATAACCTAAAAACCAGCCCCAGAAAAACACTGTCCACCAGCTCAACCATGCTTCATCACCACGATAAGTTGCCATCGGTATAAAGTTATCCACCATAGTGCCAACAGCTTGGATATAACCGTTGAAGATAAAGCTTGTCGGGCCAAAAATTAGGATATAAACCATTAGTATGACAGCCAGAATAACATTATAACGGCTGAGGAGTTGCATACCGCGATTGATCCCACTCAGTGCAGAAGCGGTATATAAAACGATGGCAAACAAAATGATCAGGGATTGCGTAGTAAAGCTATCAGGGATATCAAACAAAGCATTTAATGCATAGCTAACCTGTAATCCCAAAAAACCAATTGGGCCAATGGTGCCTGCAGCAACAGCAATAATACAACAAGCATCGATGAGCGCCCCGAGTTGTCCTTTGATGACCTTCTTGCCAAATAAAGGGTAAAGAAGAATTCTGGGTTTAAGAGGCAACCCTTTATCATAATGCAAATGCATAACCACAATCGAAGTAAGGCCTCCCACTATAGCCCAAGCGAGGAATCCCCAGTGCATGAAGGATTGAGCAAGAGCATTGACTGCAAGTTGGTGTTTATCGGTCTGCTCAAGATATAGCGGTGGTGGGCTAACGTAATGGGCAATCGGTTCTGCTGCGGCCCAAAATACACCACCACCAGCTAGAAGTGTGCAAAATATGATTGCCACCCAACGAAAGCTGCTCATTTCTGGTTTGCTTAAACCACCTAGCTTAACCTGACCTGTTCTGCCAGAGGCTAAACCAAGCCCAATGAGAAAGGTCAGCAGCAGCAGAACCTGCCAATAAGGACCAAAGAAGCTAACCGCAAGCTGAAAGCCGTTGTTTACTATTTTATTTAACTTTTCACCATCATAGAGTGCAGCAGTAACAAAAACACCTACAAAACTGCTGCTATACCAAAGCGCTGGATTATTCAGGCCAAACTTAGTGGCATTTTCTTTAAAATAATTCTTGCGATAAACGCTATTTACTGAACGTCCATGCGCAGACGCTTTGATACTCTTCGCTAAATCAGACATACGCTGACTCCACAATAAAAATGAGAATTATGCCTTTGACTCAAGCCCTTGTTTCAAAAATTCAAACCAGTTGTCACCCAGTATTCTTCCCGATTCTTTTTCGCTAAAGCCTATGTTTAATAATCCGTTATAGATATTTTCCATACCACCAGCACCACAAAACCAAGGTAAAGCATCTGGCCAACCCGCATTCCCTTGAGATCCTTCGCCATAATCCATCACTTTTGACCAACGACCATTTCGCATCCATTCAAGAACGTGTTGTGGTTGATTGAGGCATAAATCACTGCCAATACCTAGATGCTCGACTCCAACGAGCTCTGCCGTTCTCGCTACCATTTGGCAAAAATCGTCCAGTGTACATTGACTACCGTTGGGCAAATGGAATGGATATAAACTAAATCCGAGTAAACCTCCTCGCTGTGTTAAGGCCTTCAGCACAATATTGGATTTATTGCGTAAAGCGTCATGAGCAAAAATAGGATTAGCATGACTGATACATATTGGCCGAGCAGACAGGTCGATCGTTTCTAAAGTAGAGCGCTCAGCACTGTGCGACATATCGATGATCATGCCGACTCGATTCATTTCTTCAATGACTTGGCGGCCAAAACGTGTTACACCAGCATCATGTTGTTCATAGCAGCCAGTTGCCAACAAGCTTTGATTGTTATAGGTCAGTTGCATAATCATAAGCCCCTGACGGCGCATCACCTCAACCAAACCAATCTCATCCTCTATCGGCGAACAATTTTGTGCACCAAACAAAAAACCAACCTTGTTTTGCCTCTTTGCTACTTCAATATCCGCTACAGAATAGATCGGCATGATCAGATCGGCGTGCTGCTCAAAACGCAAATTCCACTCGGCAAAACGGCTAAGCGTTTCTCGTGCATTCTCGTGGTAAACCATGGTTGCATGAACGGCAGTAACACCACTATCTTTAAGTGATTGAAAATATTCTCGGTTCCAGTTGCAATACTGTAATCCATCGATCACAATCCTTTGTTTAAACATACCTACTCCTTAATGTTGAAACAGTGCAATGAGTGCAGTACTTCACTAAACGGCGCTCGCTTAATATGGACGCTGATAAGCCGTCTTCATTACGGTGTAGAACTCTTTGGCATACTGGCCTTGTTCACGAGGGCCAAAGCTCGATGACTTTCTGCCTCCAAATGGCACATGATAATCCGTCCCTGCAGTAGGTAAATTGACCATGACACAGCCGGTTTGAGCCTGCTGTTTGAAGATGGCACTGTTACGCAAGCTTTGAGTGATAATGCCGCCAGTCAAACCAAATCGAGTATCGTTCGTCACTGCAATGGCTTCTTCTAGATCGGCCACTCGAATCACGCAGGCAAGCGGGGCAAAAACTTCTTCTTGGTTCACAGACCAAGAGCTCTGCGTATTCAAAAAAAGTGTCGGTGACATATAGAAGCCGTCATGTTTCAGTGATAATCGCTCTCCTCCAAATGCCAACTCTGCACCACTTTGTCGTGCTGTTTCAATCCAATCTAAATTGGCCTCAAGCTGTTGGCCGTCCACAACGGGGCCCATAAAGATCCCCTCTTCCAGCGCATGACCGACCTTAAGCTGGCTCATACGTTTGATCAGTGCTTCAACATAGGCATCATGAATACCGTCCATCACAACTAAACGCGACGAGGCTGTACATTTTTGTCCTGCTCCAGAGAAAGAACCCGCGATGGTCGCTTCTACGGCTATCTGTATGTCCGCATCATCTGCAATGACCAAGGCATTTTTGCTGCCCATCTCTAACTGACTACGCACAAAATTCGGCGCCGTCGCAGCGGCCACTTTACGTCCAGTCTCTACTGAACCAGTAAAGCTAACACCATCAATCTCTTTAGAATGTATCAGTGTGTTTCCCACCTGAGAGCCACTTCCTAGCACTAGGTTAAACACTCCCGCAGGTAAACCTTGGCGGTGAATGATCTCTGTGAGTGCAACCGCACTGGCTGGCGTTAAGTTGGCTGGTTTCCAGATAACGCTGTTACCAAATGCAAGCGCTGGAGCAATTTTCCATGCCGCCGTTGCGGTAGGGAAGTTCCAAGGCGAAATAATAGCAACAACACCAATGGCTTCGCGTGTCACTTCCACAGAGATACCAGGACGAACAGAATCGGCACAGTCGCCGATTTGCCTTAGAACTTCTGCGGCAAAGTATTGAAAAAACTGTCCCGCGCGATAAATCTCCCCTCGCCCTTCAGCAAAAGGTTTCCCTTCCTCACGAGACAAAAGTGTTCCGAGTTCGTCACATCGAGCAATGAGCTCATCTCCGATAGCTTGTAATATGGTTTGTTTGCGCTCAATCGGTGTTTTTTCCCATTCAGGTTGAGCTTGTCTCGCGGCTTGAATCGCCTCTTCAACTTGAGCCTGACTGGCTTGAGAAAAAGAACCAAGATTCTCGGTGATATCCGACGGGTTAATATTATCGATACTGCCAATCCCTGCCTGCCATTCGCCTGCTATGTATAGAGACTTTTCTGCTTGAACTTGGATCTTTTCTACTTGGACATCGTTAATAAAAGTCATCGCTCTATCCTTTTGATTGTAATTGTGTATACCCAAGTAACCTCAGATGCTTGGGTATATATTTCTAGTGGTCTTCATTTAGAAGAACGGATACATAAAATATGTAGGTTGCCTTGATGTAAATGTACTTTCTGTTGCAAATACTCTTTATGTCGCATAGTTTCGGCTTACATAAACGCACTAAATAAACGCACTGATGTGCATAAGCTCATTGTGGTTTAAATGAGCCAATAGAAAATGACGCTATGGATTAGGTTCTGAGTGCTCAACAGCCGCATAAACGACAAATTCAACCAGCATTTCTTCACGAGCCAAGCCCGCGACGACCATAGCGGCTCGATTAGGATAAGGGGCATCAAAGTACTCACTGTAAACTTGATTCACAGTCGTCAGGTATTCACGATCAGTAACGTATATAAGAACTTGAAGCACTGAGTCCAGTGACTCCCCGGCACACTCTAAGGTGTGAACAAGGTTCTGAAAGGTTTGACGCGTTTGCGCTTCGATGCCCCCTTCAACAACAGCACCAGACTCATCGATCGGGATCTGAGCAGTATAAAGCGTACCATTATTAACAATGGCCCATTCCAATGGCGCTTTCGAAGCATACAACGCAGTTTTTACAGGATATTTTTTCATTGACTACATCGCCTAATGGTTAATTTTGTAATTATATTGTTTTAATTTAGTTAAATATTGCACATTGACATGCGATAAATCTAACGGTAAATTTTTTAATAGTGATAAGTTTTTTTATCACATAACCTAGAGTTAACGCATTTAAAGGGATGGAAGCAATGTGATGGATAACATCAAGTTACAGCAATTAATGCATTTTGTGACAGTGGTTCAGGAAGGTGGATTTCGTTCAGCGGCACATAAAGTAAATCGTTCTCAAGCTGCTTTGTCTACTTCCATTAAAACGCTTGAAGAAAACCTTGGTAAACCACTATTTGAGCCCGGGAATAAATCAAAACTAACACCATTTGGAGAACAATGCTTACCCAAAGTGATACAGTTTATTAGCGGTTATCATTCTCTTTGTAGTGACTTGAGAAGTATGGCATCAGGCCAACAAGGACGAGTACGCATAGCAACAATTCCATCCGTTGCAGCCAAGCTGATCCCCAATGTGCTAAAAAAGTTTTGCACTCAATACCCTAATGTAGAAGTCAGTTTACTTGATGATAATGCTGCAGGAGTTGAAGCAAGGTTATTATCAGGTGATGTTGACTTAGCGTTAGGTAATGCCTCATACCTAAATGCAAGCAGTATCGAGTTTACTCCCCTAATCTCTGATCCCGTTGGCGTGGTTTGCTTAAAAGACAATCCATTGGCCAAATACAAGAAAGGCGTAAAATGGCAATCATTACAGCAACAGCCTTTCATTCGAAATGGCACATGCCTTTTATTAGATTCAACCCCTGCCCGTGTCTTGAGTGAACAAGCGCTCTATTCCGTGGCCAATATTACTTCTTTGTTTTCAGTCTTGGAGCTGGGTATTGGCATTACAACCCTACCTAAACTGGCATTTCCTAGCCAATCTTCTCACTTAATTTGGCTGCCTTTGATTGATCCATTGTTAGAAAGGGAGATTGGCATTTTTAGGTTAAACAATATAACGGTGTCACCTCAAGCCAAAGCATTTCACGATTTATGCGTGCATCACCTTCGATACCCTGAGAGTACATAAGAAAAAAGAATATACCCAAGTGACTTCAAGATGCTTGATTCAGAGCGAGGTCACTGAGTCGAATTCAAGGAAGACAACGAAGCGGAATAGCAGGCTCTTTCCAAGTTCTCTGACGTAAGAAGTCGGCTCAGTGACACGCTCCCAAAGGGCGAGCGGCCTTAACTCTCAGACTTTGTTAACGATTCTCAATGTAGAGCCACTATATCTTCGAATCGTTGCCGCGCCTGAGAGTTAAGGTCACCTCGCTGAACGCAGCATCTTGAGGTTACTTGGGTATACTCCAAAACAACAAAGCCCTTACGTCGGATACATAAGGGCTTTAATATACTTAGGATGGTTGAGAAAATGTGATTAAAAAGGTAAAGGAATCAACTCTATACCTAAGACACCACTGATCGCCATAACAGCAAGTAACGACACCTTAAATACCGCTTTTGACCACGGCACACAGTTGTCATTATCGACCGGACGGAAAGTGACTCTTGTCCATGCAAAACACACCGCTGCAGAAACAGCTAGGTATTCATACCCCGCTTCACCTAAAGCAAATAGCCCCATAGATGCCAGAGTAAATGCCACGACATAAGCTTTCATATGACGATGCGCTTTCTCAATACCTTCTTTGACTGGTAAAACAGGAATCCCTGCATCACGGTAGTCCTGCATACGAAACATTGCGATTGCGTATGAGTGAGGCATCTGCCATAAACAAAACATTAAAAAGAGCAAAATCGACTCTAAGCTAATGTAGTTTGTCACCGCAAGATAACCCACTAAAGGAGGAACAGCTCCAGAAAGGCTTCCTACCAAAGTGCCATAAACTGAGTTACGTTTATACCACATGGTGTAGAAAAACACGTAAAACACGTAACCAAGAAGAACCACAACCGCTGATAAAGGGTTGGCCAATTGGAATAATAAAGCGGTACCGACGAGTAACAAGACCAAGGCATAAACAAAAGCGATATCGCTATTGATGTTACCTAAGACCAAATCACGACGTTGAGTTCGCTTCATCTTTTGGTCAATATCTCGGTCAAAAATGTTATTTACTACGCATCCTGAAGCAATGACCAATCCAACACCCGCTAACACTGTTAGCAATAGTGTAAAACTGGCCGCTTCTGTTTTAGCGGCGAGGAAGAACCCCGCCGCAACAGAAATCAGGTTGCCGAAAATAATGCCCGGTTTTGTAATAGACAAATAACTTTTCAGCATACCCTAGCCTACAGCTTCATATTGACGGTCATGTTGTAAATAATCCAGACCGAACCCGCGATCAGAATCAATACGACAATTGCTGTGAACATAAGTGATACAAAGTTCCAGCGGCCATCGTCTGTCTTGAGTTCCATGTGCAAGAAGTATTTAAAATGCACAAAGATTTGAACAAGAGCACAGCCAAAGAGCACAACATACGTTGCCGCTTCTGGTAATACTTTTGCCCACACACAGTAGAAAGGTATGACGGTCAGAATCAAAGACGCAATAAAACCTTTAACGTAATCAGAAGCACCTGTATCTAGATGTTGTCCCATTACATAACCCCCAATAAGTACACTATGGTAAATACGCAGATCCAAACGATGTCTAGGAAGTGCCAGAAAAGGCTAAGACACTGGAAACGCATTGACATATTTTCGTTCAGACCTTTGGTTGATAGCTGATGGTAACAAACTGCTAACCAAATAAGGCCAAACGTAACGTGCAAACCGTGCGTACCTACTAAAGTAAAGAACGCAGATAAGAAAGCACTTTCTTGAGGGCCATTACCATGCTCAATTAAGTGATGGAATTCATACACTTCCATACAGATAAAGCCGAGGCCTAACAAAAAGGTAATTTGCAACCAACGTTTTAATGCCGAAACATCATTACGCTTCATTGCAATCATGCCAAAGCCGAAAGTGATACTACTGAAAAGCAGCAACATGGTTTCAACAAACACGAAAGGCAGTTCAAAGATATCTTTACCAGTAGGACCAGCAATAGAACCGCTTTGCAGTACTGCATAAGTCGCGAATAGTGTTGCGAACAACACACAATCGCTCATTAGGTACACCCAAAAACCAAACAGCTTGTTGCCGTTTGTATCATGGTGATGATCGTGATGATCATCATGGCCGTGAGTGGCAGCATTAGTTTGCATAAGACGCCTCCAGCTCTTCTTTCTTATCATCAGATTTCGCTGAATTTTTCTTCGCTTCTTCAAGCTGAGCACGACGCTCTGCTTCAATTGCTTTGATCTCTTCAACTTCTACGTAGTAGTCAACGTCGTCATTGTAGCTGTGCTTAATACACATCACGACCATACCAACAAAGCTTGCAGCCGCTAACCACCAGATGTACCAGATCATTGCGAAACCAAATACTAGTGACAATGCAGATACATAGATACCTGTTGGGGTATTCTTAGGCATGTGAATGCGCTCGTATTCCACTTCTTTGCTTGGATCAAACTCACCACGTTGTTTTTGGTACCAGAACGCATCAACTTCATCACCTTTTGGTAGGTGTGCAAAGTTGTAGAAAGGTGGTGGTGAAGAAGTCGCCCACTCAAGAGTACGTCCACCCCATGGGTCACCAGTAAGATCACGATTTTGCTCACGATCACGGATACTGACGTAAATCTGAATGAACTGACACAATACGCCTAGAGCAATAACAGCAGTACCTGCAGCCGCAACCGCAAGGAATGGGAAGAACTCTGGGTTAATATCTTGACTGATACGACGAGTCATACCCATAAAGCCAAGTGCGTAGAGTGGAAGGAAGGCCATTAGGAAACCAACAATCCAACAATAGAAAGCACGTACGCCCCACTTTTCGTTCATTGTGAAGCCAGTCGCCTTAGGGAACCAGTAAGTCAGTGCAGCAAAACAGCCAAATACAACACCACCGATAATTACGTTATGGAAGTGTGCAATTAGGAATACAGAGTTATGTAGGACAAAATCTGCACCCGGAACGGCCATCAGTACGCCTGTCATACCACCAACGGTGAAGGTAATCAAAAAGCCTACTGTCCACATCATAGGTGTCGTAAAGCGAATTCGGCCTTTGTACATAGTAAATAGCCAGTTGAAAATCTTAACCCCGGTTGGAATTGAGATAATCATTGTCGCTATTCCGAAGAAGGCGTTAACGTTCGCACCTGACCCCATGGTAAAGAAGTGGTGTAGCCAAACAACGAAAGCAAGAATCGTAATTACAATTGTTGCCCAAACAAGGGAAACGTAACCAAACAGTTTCTTACGCGAGAAGGTCGCTGTTACTTCTGAGAATACACCGAAGATCGGAAGAACAAGAATGTATACTTCTGGGTGGCCCCATGCCCAAATCAGGTTGACGTACATCATTACGTTACCACCGAGGTCGTTGGTAAAGAAGTGCATGCCAAGGTATCGATCAAGCGTTAGTAGCGCGATCGTTACCGTCAGAATTGGGAAAGAAATGATGATTAGGATGTTTGCACACAAAGAAGCCCAAGTGAAAACTGGCATCTTCATCATTGGCATAGACGGAGTTCGCATGCGCAAGATAGTAACGAAGAAGTTGACACCTGTTAGAGTGGTACCGACACCGGAGATCTGTAATGCCCAGATCCAATAGTCGACCCCGACCCCGGGACTTGCCTCAATGCCTGACAGTGGTGGGTATGCTAGCCAACCCGTTTGACCAAACTCACCTAAACCTAAAGACATGTTAGTTAAAATAACACCAACAACAAACAGCCAGAAACTTAGGTTATTTAGGTATGGGAAAGCGACATCACGTGCACCAATTTGAAGCGGTACAATAATGTTCATCAAACCAATAACCAACGGCATCGCCACGAAGAAGATCATGATTACGCCGTGGGCAGTAAAGATCTGATCGTAGTGGTGTGGCGGTAAGTAGCCAGGCTCACCCGCAGCAGAAAGTAACTGTTGGCTTCGCATCATTACTGCGTCGGCGAAACCACGAATTAACATCACCATTGCTACAGCGATGTACATAAAGCCTAGTTTTTTATGGTCTACAGAAGTAAACCATTCATTCCATAGGTATTGCCATTTACCTGCTTTGGTAATAGCAGTCACTACAGCCAAACCGACTAACGCAACCACAGCCAGTGTGATGACGATTATCGGTTCGTGAAAAGGAATTGAATCAAGTGTTAATCTTCCAAACATTACGATTTTCCTAGATTTTCCGGCAAACAGTTCATTGAACCTGGATGCTGGGTCACAACGTCAGTGAACAAAAATGGGGGAACACTAGAGAAGAAAGTCACAGGCGCAGCGATACTTGGCTCAGCAAGTGTGCGGAACTGTTCCCAGTCTTCAATTTGATCTGGGCTTGATTTTACTTCTTGAACCCAATTCAAGAATGCCGTGCGATCTTCTAGCGCTGCCGCCGTAAATTTCATTTGTGAGAAGCCCTCACCACTGAAATTGGAAGCAAAACCTCTGAACTCACCAGTATGATTCGCAATCAGGTTAAGCTTGGTCACCATACCTGGCATTGCGTAAATCTGACTGCCAAGACGAGGAATGAAGAATGCATTCATAATATTGTCTGAAGTCAGTCTAAATGAAACTGGCACGTCCTTAGGAAACGCAACATAGTTTACTGTTGCAATGTTTTCTTCTGGATAGATAAACAGCCATTTCCAATCAAGTGAGACGACTTCGATAGTAATCGGTTTTACATCGCTCTCGATTGGTTTAGATGGCTCTAGTTCATGAGTAGAACGCCATGTGATAGCAGCAAGAATCGCAATGATGATGATTGGAATAGTCCAAACCACAATTTCGATCTTGGTTGAATGTGCCCAGTCCGGAGCATATTCTTCATCCGTATTGGTTTCACGGTAGCGATAAGCAAAATAAACTGTCATTAAAATTACGGGAATAACGACAATCAGCATCAGTAGAAGAGCCGTAATAATCAGTTCTTTTTCCTGAACACCAATGCTACCTTTCGGATCAAGTAGAGCAGAGTTGCACCCTGCGAGCATGAGAGTGGTTCCCACCATACCCATTCTTGCTAAGATGCGCTTGTATCTTGAAGCTTCCATTAACTTTCTCGATGGTTAGCCAACAACAGAGGAATCCCCTGAAATTGGTTGTCTTTGGTCATTAGAATATTTGTTTTAACAACTGTAACAGTACGCCTCTAGCAAAACTCCATTTGTTGAACGTGAGGTAAAAACCCCATTATTAACATGTATATTTTGTTACGCTATAAAATGTATTGTTACAACCGACGCATTATGATGAGTGCTAACGCAAAGCTCACTACTCATAACTGAAAACTAAGGTTTCATTTTTAATTATTAGTTTCAGATAATTAGAGTAATAAACATAACGATAAAAGATAAGAAAAATCGATAAATAATTAATTTATATACACTTTTATTAAATCACCACTTAACCCTCTATCTCATTAACTTTACCCATTACAAACATATAAATTAGATAGTGTTAATTTAATAAATTATGAGAGGAATCACAAAATAATACTGTACCAAAAAAGACCATCGTTCAGAGCCTTCATATGCAACTTCAACTGGAAAATGCTGTTCTTTCATGCTTAAGTTTTATTTGAGATAACGGCTACCAAAGAAACCTATTCAAATAACCTCTTTCTCATAACACACCTTAACCAAAGCTACATTTCTAATTATACCCAAGTGACTTCAAGATGCTTGATTCATAGCGAGGTCACTGAGTCGAATTCAAGGAAGACAACGAAGCGGAATAGCCGGCTCTTTCTAGTTACTTGGGTATATACCCAAGTATTTTGAGGTCACTTGGGCATATTGACTTAAACTTATACTTTCTTTAATAACCAGAAATAAAAAACAATATTAATACAACACCAGCTTTTAATTAAAAAAGTACAATCAACAAAAAACATAAAAAGTAATGACACACCGATATTAAAATGAAAAAAACAGCAAATAAAAAACAATTGAAATAATATGACAACAAATTACAAAACCTGAGAATAAAACACCAACCCCATAATAAACAGTGACCTACAGAAATTGCATGATTTAATTTTACATTTTCACACTTAAAACAGCTCAATTAATAACCCAAACTGCAATTGATAATAATATTCTTAATGCGTAGATTTTATCCCCATCGAAGGCCAAACCAACGGCTTCCCTTTCAATTAACTGGGATAATAAAATGAAAAAGTCTACCCTTGCTCTAAGCATCGGCATATTAGTGTCCACTTCTAGCACTGCTTATGCTCAACAATTTCCACCAGAGACTGTTACTGCAGAAGTATTTGGTTTATCACTAACACCGAGCGAACTTTGCCATAAATTTAACAATATGGTTGATCGCAGTAATCAATGGTTACAAGACAACAATTATAATAACTCACAGATCAGCAAAGACCTGTGTTCAGCAATTCCTATCGATTCCCGCTACTCAACACAGTATTATTATGATATTCCAACGGCTTCAAGATGGGATGCTGCCTGGGAATACTGGCTTGATGAGGAAGTAGATATCTCTGAAACACAAGCCCTACTTATTTTTTCTTCTGTGTCGGGTGAAACCAAACGTACTCGTTATATGCTTTATAACGATAGTAGCGCTCAACTTGTAAAACAAAAAGGCGCTTGGAACTATGCAGAAAATGCCGGTGCAAACCAGAGTTACGGTGATACTCGTTTATTTACAGTTAACTCTGGTGGTGACGGTAAAGTATTACCTACGTACTGGTGGCGATTAGACGCTGCGATGTGGCAATACACACTAACAAATACTTGGCATGGTACAAACTTCAAATCTTTTGTTGTTGATGCAAGTAATAAAGAGTTGCTGGACAAAACACGCTCTGACACCATCAGCTTCCTTCGCGCTGGTAATATGCCTATCACAGAAAGTACTATCGAGCTGTATCAAGGGCATTTCTTGTTCAACACCTGCGTTGGAGAAGAAACCATCGATAATCCAGATAATAATGGCGCTGGCCTCGCAAGTTGTATCCCTGGTGGGGCAGATAATAATAACTTTGATGTTGAGGAAGTTTATCCTTCAAGTGACTTCAATGACCGTGGTGATGTAACCGTATCCACTTCTTCAACAGTTTCTCTTGATATCTCAGGTAATATTGAGCGTGATAGTGATGGTATGTCAGCAGGTTTAGATATTGGTTTTTCACAGGAATTCTCTAAAGAAATTTCCGATGATATAAAAGTGATGGAACTAGAAAAAGATGACCAACGTATTAACTTAGGGTCTTCTTGGACTTACAAACTCAATCCAACCGCAATAAGTGACCTTTCAGTCAGCTTGGAAGATAAATTCAGTGGCATAGAGGGTAGAACTATTAATGCTAATGCCGCTTTTGGTGAGGGCTCTTGGAAGGATGCTGATTTATCAAGCCAGTATGTATGGCGTGAAACGTCATCAGCACAGAATTGTGTTGAAGGAAACGAACGTGAAATGTGGTTTGTCAACTCTCACGATGTCACACGTGGCGGTATGGCAGTCAGAAACAATTACATTAAACGTGAACTGATTAAGCATGAAGGTACATACCAATATGTTCGTGCCGACAAATCCAACATTATTAAAGTTAACACTGTCTGTAAAGATGGCTTCCGCATCCACAAGCGTGGTTTGTTAAATCAAAACTAAAATAGGTCCTAAAATGAAATTATCTCAACTAATTATTGCGACAGCTTTATGTGCTTCATTTTCTTCATATGCGGTGCCTTATAATCAATCGGAAACGCTTTACAATGCATTTAATGAAGCCATCAGCCTAAAAAAGGTTAATATTAATCGTAACATCTTAACGATTAATGCTGACTACGAATACGATTTAAGCAGCAAGCCTTTTAAAGAGTACGATACTGTCGCCCTCATTGGCTCACCTGAAAATGTTGAAAGTGCGATGAAAGAGTTACTGGGTTTTGGCTTGGCAGAGAAAGCGGTTTTAATCGATCATATCAACGAACCAAACAAAATGAGAATCAAACGTTACAAGGGGTTAAGCACTCAATCTGCTGATGATTACTCTAAATCTCTACTAGAAATGCTAGATTAATTTTGTTTACCTTCAAGTTGCTTGTCTCACAATACAAATTGTCTTGAAGTAAAGATTGTCTTGAAATAAAGTATCTTATATCACTTTTAAGATATTTAAGCTAAAGCCACTTTCAATGAAGTGGCTTTTTTTAATGGCGTATACTTACGTTCTTTAACTGTTCCTAAATCACTTGAAACTGCAAGGTTCCCAGCATCTTGAGGTCACTTAGGTATCATTTTTTACATTCGGATACCACCATCCACTTCTAATACTCTCCCTGTAAAGTAATCATTTTCAAATATATACTTGACTGATTGAGCAATTTCATCCGCTTGTCCCAAACGTCCAACAGGAATCATAGTGTTTAAACGTTCTATCGCTTCTGGTTTCATCTGGTCTGTCATGGCCGTACGAATAACCCCAGGAGCGACCGCAGCAGCACGAATACCATAACGAGATAACTCTCGTGCCCATGTTGTCGCCATGGTCGCAACAGCAGCTTTGGAAGCCGAGTAGTTAGTTTGTCCCATATTGCCAGAACGAGCAACGCTGGATATATTGATGATCACTCCTTGCGACCCGGTTTCGATCATCTTAACCGCTGCTTCACGGCCACATAGAAACGTCCCTGTCACATTGATATTCATGACCATTTCAAATTGTTCAAGTGGCATCTTAGTGAACTGACCGTCTTTTACTTTAACTAACAACCCATCACGTAAAACACCTGCACTATTGACGAGTCCATTTAAGCAACCAAAATCTGTGATTATTTTATCAAAAGCTGCCTCAACTTCCGCTTCATTGGTGACATCCAATTGGTAAATTTCACACTGGGTGTTCAAGCTATGGCATTGCTGCTGGGTCTGTGCAAGTGTTGAAGCATTAATATCAATCAAGGCGAGCCTTGCACCAGCTTGAGCCAAGCTTATTGCCATGGTCTGCCCTAATCCTTGCCCTGCTCCTGTGATCGCGACGACGCTATTTTTTAACTCCATCTGTACCTCCAATCCATCATCTATGCCTACTATTCAATTGATTTGAGCTGAGTTCAAAAGTCAATATCGTTTCTTTAACCTTTTTGATGCTTGTAGAATTCAAATAAACTGGAGAAGTCCAGCTCACCATGACCATTAGAATTGTGTAAGGCATATAAATTCCGCGCTAGAGCTCCCATAGGCACTGACGATTGGGTTTGCATCGCGGCTTCCATTCCTAAGCCCAGATCTTTTAGCATCAACTTGCTCATAAATCCGGGCTGGTAGTGATGACTTGAGGGAGCATTTTCCATAATGCCAGGACAAGGGTTATACAATTCCAAAGCCCAGTTTCTGCCCGAGCTTTGCAGCATAATATTGGCTAGCACCTTTGGGTCCAAGCCATGATCAATACCGAGATTTAAGGCTTCACAAGTACCTGACATGAGGATACCGAGCATTAAGTTATTGCATATTTTGGCCATTTGACCATCGCCCGCCTTACCTGCATGAAAAACATTTTTCCCCATGTACTGCAAAATAGCATTAGCTTTAGAAAACGCTTCATTACTGCCACCAACAATGAAAGTTAAAGTGCCCGCTTTAGCGCCTGCCACCCCGCCAGAAACAGGGGCGTCGACAAACAACAATTGTTTAGATTCTGCTGCTTGTGCGACTTTACGGGCAGTACTTGGGTCGATGGTTGAACAGTCAATCAAAACGGTTTTTTCTGGCGCTTTATCCAGCAAACCTAAGTGACTTTCACCAGTCCCAAAATAGACCGATCGAACGTGCTCTCCTGCGGGTAACATCGTAATGATAGTACCCGCCCCTTCTATTGCCATATCGATAGTTTCAGCCACGATTGCCCCAAAAGGCTCTAACTGCTTAGTGGCCTCTTTGTTCAAGTCGAAGACGTTTACTTTTAACCCAGAGGCCAATAAGTTTTGCGCCATTGGGCTACCCATATTCCCTAAACCAATAAATGCCACTGTGCTCATTATAGTTTTCCTTCTTTTCCTAAGTTTGCTAGCGGGTGTTCATGCTCTGTCCATAATGAGGAGAGCAAGGTATCAATCACCGTTTGATCAACCTCACTCACGTTATTGAACATCCACTTGGGTTGACCATCTTTATCGATCAGTCTTGCTCTCACTCCTTCCTCAAACTCACCAAGCAAGGCACTGCGTACTGACAAAGAAAGTTCTAGGCGGAAGCAATCAGCAAGAGATAAGTGGTGGTAATCCTTCACCTGACGGAAGCAAATATGTGCGGTAATCGGACTGCCAGAGACAAACGACTGTTTAGCGGCTTCTAACCAATCACTGCCCCCTTTTAAACCTTGGATCCGCTCAGCAATCAAATTGAGATCTTCACCTTGACATGCTTGTTTTATCTCACCGAGATAGGGCGCTAATTGTGCAAGTGGCTTATTGTCGACGACTTGCTCCTGGAGAAGCTGTAATAAAGCACTGACCAAAGAATGCGCATCTGCGGAACTCCAATCCACTCTTGTCAGTTCTTCAACTAAAATAGGAAATTGCTCTACCAGTAGCATCCATTGTGCTAGGCCAATTGTGACAGCGTCACTTGAATTCACTATTGCTCCGGTTAAACCGAGAAATAATCCCACCTCGGGATCAATGCTGCTCAAGAACCAAGTACCACCGACATCCGGATACAAACCAATATTAATCTCTGGCATGGCTAAGCGAGATTTAGGTGTAACAACTTTATGGCTTGTCCCCATAAACAGTCCCATACCCCCACCCATCACAATGCCTTCTCCCCAACCTATAATTGGCTTCTTGTAGGTATGAATGAGATAATCACAAGCATATTCCAATGCAAAGTAGTCGGTACAGAACTTAGCAGTGGCTTGCTTATCATGCTCGTGCATGACGTGATACATGGTTCTAACATCCCCCCCAGCACAGAACGCTTTCTCGCCTTCCCCTTTGAGAATGACACACACAATGCTGGGATCCTCTTGCCATTGAATCAACTGGTTGTTGAGCTGCTCCAGCATGTTGAAAGTTAAAGCATTAAGTGAAGCCACATTATCTAAGGTCGCAATTCCTATTCGATTCAGCCCGTTTGCGCATTCTTGCTCTGAGAACGTTACTTTATCTGTCATACTTCACCTCTATTGATTCTTCCACTGGGGTTGGCGTTTTTCTAAAAATGCACGCACACCTTCGGTTTGATCTTCGGTATCAAATAAATTCACGAATAACTCACGCTCTCTTATCAAACCATGAGACAGAGGGGACGTACGCATATTCTGAATCAAAACCTTGCATGCACTGACTGAAGAAGGTGACTGATTCGCAACGGACTCAGCGAGAGCCAAAGCTTGATTCAACGACTCTCCTTTAGGCACAACCTCTTCCACCAAACCTAACTCACATGCTTTCGCGGCACCTATTTTTTCTCCACACAGGATGATTCTTTTCGCCCACCCTTCTCCGACCAATGCCGTCAGATTTTGTGTTCCCCCGGCACAAGGAAGTAGTCCTACTTTTGCCTCAGGCAATGCCATGACGGCTTGTTCTTCTGCAACTCGGATATCACACGCTAAAGCGACTTCAAGCCCCCCTCCCATGGCATAACCGTTAACGGCTGCAATCGATACACCTCTAAAAGAAGAAAGTGTCTCAAACGCTTCACCAAATAAGCGTGCCATTTTAAGTGCAACGGCTTTATCACCATCAGCAAAAAGCTTAAGGTCGGCACCCGCTGAGAAGAATTTATCTCCTGCTCCTGTAAGCACTAAAGCGTATATATTTTTATTTTCATTCAGGTCAAGTACTAGCGCTTTTAAAGCCGTTAAGCTTTCTACAGTCCAAGTATTAGCTGGCGGATTGTTCATGGTCACGACTGCGACGTGATTACTAATGACGTATTCAATACAAGCGGTTTCAGTTGATGACATAGTGTGAGTCCTTTTTCGGTAACAGTAATAACAAAGTGATCAGAGCAAAGCAGATTCTTCAGATAGCAGCCGACGAGCAATAATCAAGCGCATGATCTCGTTGGTTCCTTCTAAAATCTGATGAACTCTGACATCTCGGAAGTGTCTTTCCATCGGATACTCTTTGATGTAGCCATAGCCACCGTACAGTTGTAAGGCTTGGTCACAGACTTGAAAGCCAATATCCGTTGCAAAACGCTTGGCCATCGCACAATAAGCCGTGGCATCTGGGTTTTGTTTATCCAATTTACTGGCGGCATAACGCACAAGCTGACGAGCCGCGACTAATTCCGTCGCCATATCCGCTAACTTAAATTGCAAAGCTTGGAATTGAGCGAGAGATTGACCAAATTGCTTACGCTCTTGCATGTACTGAGTGGCGTGGTCAAGTGCTTGTTGAGCTGTCCCTACCGAGCAGGTAGCGATATTGATGCGTCCACCATCTAAACCCTTCATAGCAAAGACAAAACCTTGCCCTTCCTCTCCGAGTAAATGGCTTTGAGGAACCCAGACCTTATCAAAAGTCACACTGCGTGTGGGTTGACTATTCCAACCCATTTTTGGCTCTTTTCTGCCATAACTCACTCCTTCACTATCAGCAGGTACAACAAAGGCCGACACACCTTTTGCCCCCGCCTCTCCAGTTCTAGCCATTACCACTAAAACTTCGGTGTCACCAGCGCCAGAAATAAACGCTTTGCCGCCATTAAGCACATAACCTTGTTCTTGTTTAGTCGCTGTCGTGGTTAATGACGCCGCGTCCGAACCAGCATTTGGCTCGGTTAAACAATAAGAACCAAGGTATTCACCTGTGATCAACTTAGGACAGAATTGTTGCTTTACTTCTTGTGTCGCAAAACTGGCGATCATCCAGGTCACCATATTATGGATCGTCATAAAAGCGGTCGTAGACGTACAGCCCATCGCTAACTTTTCAAAAATGATTGAGGCATCCAATCGGCTTAACCCGAGCCCGCCTTGCTCTTCAGGTGTATAAAGGCTAAGAAATCCTAATTCACCCGCTTCACGCAGCACGTCTTTAGGGAAAATTTGCTTTTCATCCCATTCTGCTGCCATCGGTGCTAAACGATCTAAGGCAAACTGTTGGGCTGTATCAGCAAACATACGTTGTTCGTCATTGAGTTCAAAATCCATATCAAATCCTCATATTTGGATGCTTCACAGCCGACAGTGAAGCATCAAAAACCTTTGCGCAAAACGGTTGTTTAAAAAGTTAATAGCTTAAGAATTAACGTTTAAGAAAAAACTGGCGGCTCAGCGCAAAATGATGCTTTATCGCAAATTAATCGTCAGATTAGGTCCACTCGGGATATCGTCATCGAACCAACGTGCCGTTACTGTTTTTGTTTCGGTATAGAAACGGACAGCTTGTTTGCCATAGGCATGCAGATCACCGTAGAAACTGCCTCTCCAACCAGTAAATGAGAAGAATGGCAATGGAACTGGAATAGGAACATTAACCCCGACTTGCCCTACTTGAATTTCATGTTGATATTTTCTGGCCGCTGCACCGCTTGCAGTGAAAATAGATGTGCCGTTGCCATATGGGTTGCGATTAATTAACTCGATCGCTTCTTCAAGTGTTTCGACTTCTAGGCAAAGTAAGACTGGACCAAAAATTTCTTCCTTGTAAATAGACATTTCAGTGGTGACATTACTGAACAGCGTTGGTCCAACCCAGTTACCATTTTCAAAGCCTTCAACGTTGCACTGACTGCCATCAAGCTCACAAACTGCACCTTGCTGTTTACCTTCTGAAATTAAGCCCAGCACCCGCTCTTTCGCTTGTGAATTGATCAATGGACCGTACGCTGCATTTTCATCGTCCCACGCCCCAGGATGAACTTTGGCCATTTCATGCTTCAGATCGTCGATCCATTGTTTAGAGCTGCCGACAAAAACAGCCACTGAAATGGCCATGCAACGCTGCCCAGCAGCTCCAACCGACGCACCAACTAAGTTATTCACCACCTGTTGTTTATTCGCATCCGGCATGATCACCATGTGATTTTTTGCGCCTGCAAATGCCTGAACACGTTTAAAGTTTTGCGTTGCAGTGGTGTAAATATAGCGAGCAACAGGCACCGAACCGACAAAAGAGACCGCCTGAATGTCTGGATGAGTGAGCAAAAAATCCACTTGCTCTTTACGGCCATGAACGATTTGCAATACGCCCTTTGGTGCTCCGGCTTGTTCAAACAGTTCAGCAAGTCGAATCGCCGTCAGAGGTACTTGCTCAGAAGGTTTCAAGACAAATGTATTACCACTGGCAATGGCAATTGGAAACATCCACAATGGAATCATCGCAGGAAAGTTAAATGGTGTGATACCGCAACACACACCTAACGGTTGAGTTAACGAGTAGCTGTCAATATTCGTCGCGACATTTTCTACCGTTTCTCCCATCATGTTACTTGCGATGTTACCCGCTTGCTCAACAACTTCGATACCACGCCAAACATCTCCTTTTGCATCTGCAAAGGTTTTGCCGGTTTCATGGGACAACAAGGTCGCGAGATCATCATGATGTTCTTTAAGCAAATGCTGATAACGCAACATCAGTCTCGCTCGCTCAGATATCGCCACATTCTTCCAGCTATGGAAGGTTTCTTTTGCGTGATCAATCGCCGCTTGAAGCTCATCATCAGTAGCACATGGCAGGTGAGCAATGGTTTCGTTGGTGGCTGGGTTTGTCACGTCTAACCAATCAGACGATTGTGACTGCTGAAATTCACCCGCGAGGAATAAAGGAACCTTATGAGTCATATTTTTACCTATCAATTTAGTTAAAAGCTATTCGTTCAAATTGAAAAATTAAGCTGGAATTTCAATGGCTAAAGCCGTGGCTTCACCACCACCAATGCACAGTGATGCCACACCACGCAATGCTTTAGGCTGGTTTGAGCCGTTCTGTTTTTGTATGCGTTGCTGCTGACGTAAACTGTGGATCAACGTCACCAGAATTCTTGCACCACTTGCGCCAATAGGATGCCCAAGCGCACATGCTCCGCCTTTTACATTAACTTTGTTAGGATCGAGCCCCAGCTCCCGCACCGCCATCTGGGTCACAACAGCAAAGGCCTCGTTTATCTCCCAAAGGTCGACACTGTCTATCGACCAGTCCAATGTCGACAGCAAATCTTTGATCGCAAACACTGGCGCGATGGTAAATTCAGCAGGCGTCCTCGCGTGAGTAGTATGCGCTTTAATGACAGCAAGGGGGGTGAGCCCTTTTTCACGGGCACTTGCAGCATCCATAACAACGAGTGCTGCTGCACCATCAGAAATGGCACTCGAGTTGGCTGCGGTCACTGAACCATTCTTATCAAATGCTGGCTTAAGCTGAGGGATTTTGTCTAATTTGATATTATTAGGATGTTCATCGTGTTCCATTAAAGATGAATTCTGACGCGTTTTGATTTCTATAGGGGCAATTTCCTCCTCAAATACGCCCTGTGTTTGAGCTTCACGTGCTCGGGTCGCTGAAAGAATTGCCCACTCATCCATCTCCTGACGTGAAAATGCTTCACTATCTGCTACTCTTTGGGCATAAACCCCCATTAAATTCCCTTCGTAAGCATCTTGCAGACCATCAAGAAACATATGGTCGTAAGTGGTTTGATTGCCTAAACGCATACCATTACGTGCTTCTTTAAGTAGATACGGCGCATTCGTCATGCTTTCCATTCCACCAGCCACAGCACAATGCAAGGTCCCCGCTTTGATCAGATCGTGAGCGAGCATGACACTCTTCATTCCAGAACCACAGACTTTATTCACTGTCGTACAGCCCGTGTTCTCTAATAGTTTTGCCCCTAATGCAGCCTGTCGAGCTGGTGCTTGCCCACAACCAGCAGGTAGAACACACCCCATATAAACTTCATCAACTTGTTCAATACCACAAGCATCCATTGCTGCCCGAATAGCCACCGCACCTAGATCGGGCGCAGAATAACTTTTCAATTGTCCTTGAAAGCTTCCAATCGGGGTTCGCTTCGCACTCACAATCCAAATTTCATTTTCCATAATGCTGACCTCATTGACGTTGATGATGACGTCCCTGCTCAAGGTTTCCTTAGCTATTTGGTGCCTCAATTTATGATCAGTTCATAAATACCTGACTCATAACCAACGAAAACAAGATGAATTTTCATCCCTTGATAACTTGACGTTTACGTAAGCATAGCACTAACATTTACGTAAACGTAAACAAACACAAAATTAACATTATTGTTTTTTACCAAGACAAGAAATTTGTTTCCCCTTCAGACTCAGATCGTCATGGTACTTTCAAGAAGCCAACACTTTCACGAAAAGGAATAAACCAGTGGAAAAATACAAGATAAGCGACCTTGCTAAAGAGTTTGATATTACAACCAGAAGTATTCGATTTTACGAAGATGTCGGCCTTATCGAGCCAGAAAGAGAAGGCAATATCAGGGTCTATCAACGCCGAGATAAGATCAGACTCAAATTGATTTTGCGTGGTAAGCGATTGGGCTTTTCTCTCGCCGAAATACGGGAGTTGTTTGAACTTTACGACACCCAACAAACCAATGGGCAGTTGATAAAAATGCTGACCATTATTGATGAAAAACAAGCACACCTTCAACAACAATTGGATGATATTGGCGTTGTCATGGGCGAACTAGAAGCGGCCAGAGAACGCTGTAAACAAGCGTTAAGAAATAACACCCCACAAGCTATAAAGTGAGTCCATACCGCCCAAGGCTCCATCAATAGCTAACTGACACATTCACCAACACTGATAACGTTACACGAGACAGAATAGGGATATCTCATGAAGACTCACTACACTTCGCTAAATTTTGGACTGGGTGAAACCATGGACATGCTACGCGATCACGTCAATGCTTTTGCAGCAGAACAGATCGCACCTCTTGCTGCCGACATTGACCGAGACAACCAATTCCCAAATCACTTATGGCCAATGCTGGGTGAAATGGGACTATTGGGCGTTACCGTCAGCGAGAACTATGGCGGTGCAGGCATGGGATATCTTGCTCATGTTATCGCAATGGAGGAAATCAGCCGAGCCTCAGCTTCTGTCGCGTTAAGTTATGGGGCACATTCGAACCTGTGTGTTAATCAAATCTATCGAAATGGTACCCCTGCACAACGCGAAAAGTATCTACCCAAACTGGTCGATGGCACACACATTGGTGCACTGGCAATGAGTGAACCGAATTCCGGCTCCGATGTCGTCAGCATGCAGCTAAAGGCAGAAGATAAGGGTGATCACTTTGTGCTTAATGGCAATAAAATGTGGATCACAAATGGCCCAGATGCAGACACGCTTGTAGTGTACGCAAAAACTGATCTGCATGCCGGTTCACGAGGCATTACCGCATTTATCATTGAACGCGAATTTGAAGGCTTTAGCCATGCTCAGAAGCTCGATAAGTTAGGCATGCGCGGTTCTAACACGTGTGAATTAGTGTTTAGACAATGCATTGTACCGAAAGAGAATGTGTTGGGTGAATTGAACAAAGGTGTTGAAGTGTTAATGAGTGGCTTGGATTACGAACGCGTTGTCCTTGCTGGTGGGCCATTAGGGATTATGCAAGCCTGTTTAGATGAAGTGGTTCCATACATTCATGATCGCAAGCAATTTGGCCAATCAATCGGTGAGTTTCAATTAGTGCAAGGTAAGTTAGCTGATATGTATTCTCGCTTGAATGCCGCGCGTGCTTACGTGTATACCGTTGCCGCTGCTTGTGACCGAGGAGAATGTACTCGTAAAGATGCTGCTGGCGTGATTCTTTACAGCGCTGAGCTTGCTACCCAAATGGCACTCGATGCGATCCAATTGCTCGGCGGTAATGGTTATATCAATGAGTATTCTACCGGAAGATTGCTGCGTGATGCGAAATTATACGAAATAGGCGCGGGGACCTCCGAAATTCGCCGCATGCTTATCGGACGAGAACTTTTTAACGAATCACGCTAACCCCTCTACAAGGAAGTCATGATGGCCATCATCAAAAGTAAAGCCAAGCCAACTGACGAGCTGTTCCTATCGAACAAAGCCGCGATGAACGAGCTCGTACATAACCTTAATAAAAACATTAACATCATCAAGCAAGGTGGTGGGCAAAAAGCCATAGAAAGGCAGCGGTTGAAAGGAAAATTACCCGTACGAGAAAGAGTGACTCGATTACTCGATAAAAACAGCGAATTTCTCGAAATTGGCCAATTTGCAGCATGGGACGTTTATGAAGAATCCATCCCTTGTGCAGGCGTTGTGGCAGGCATTGGGGCCATTGAAGGCATTCAGTGTATGGTCATCGCCAATGATCCGTCCGTAAAAGGCGGGACCTATTATCCTTTAACCGTCAAAAAGCATTTAAGAGCGCAAGAGATCGCTCAGCGTTGTCAATTGCCGTGTGTGTATTTAGTCGATTCTGGTGGGGCCAACCTTCCCCACCAAGCGGATGTTTTCCCTGATAAAGAGCATTTTGGTCGGATTTTTTTTAACCAAGCAAGAATGTCAGCCGAAGGGATACCTCAAGTCGCCGTTGTAATGGGGTTATGTACCGCTGGTGGAGCTTACGTTCCGGCCATGGCTGATGTTTCGATCATGGTAAAAGAACAAGGTACGATCTTTTTAGCGGGCCCTCCTCTGGTCAAAGCAGCCACTGGTGAAGTGGTCACAGATGAAGAGTTAGGCGGCGCTGATGTACATTGTCGTAAATCTGGCGTTGCCGATTACTACGCTGAAAACGATGAGCATGCCCTCAACCTTGCTAGACAAGCGATAGCCAATACCAATCAAAGTACGCTTGAGGCTTCAGGCAAAGCAGTCTTACCCCCTCGCTATGAGGCCGAAGAAATTTATGGCATCGTCAACGCCAACCTTCGTTTGTCCTTTGATGTGCGAGAAATCATTGCTCGTATCGTTGATGATTCCGATTTTGATGAGTTTAAAGCGCTGTATGGCAAGACATTAGTCTGTGGTTTTGCACGCCTTGAAGGGCGGTTGATTGGCATCGTTGCAAACAACGGCATTCTTTTTTCAGAATCAGCCCAAAAAGGTGCGCACTTTATTGAGCTGTGTGCAAAGCGAAAAATTCCACTACTCTTTCTACAAAACATTACTGGCTTTATGGTCGGTAAAAAACTCGAAGCAGAAGGCATTGCCAAACACGGCGCCAAACTGGTTATGGCAGTGGCTTGTGCTGATGTACCTAAGTTTACTGTCATCATTGGTGGTTCCTACGGTGCAGGTAACTACGGCATGTGTGGTCGCTCTTATGACCCAACCATGATTTGGATGTGGCCGAATGCTCGCATTTCGGTTATGGGTGGAGAGCAAGCCGCTGGAGTCCTCACACAGGTTCGTCGAGAAGTGAAAAAGCGGCAAGGAGCAGAGTGGCCAGAGCAAGATAAAAATGCTTTCCACTCTTCAATTGTGGATCTGTACGAAACACAAGGTCACCCATACTTTGCCAGTGCACGTTTGTGGGACGACGGGATCATTGATCCAAAAGAGACTCGTCAAGTGCTCGCTCATGCCTTGGCTGCCGTTGCAAAAGCCCCTGTTCCTGACAGCAATTTTGGTATTTTCAGAATGTAATTGGGTTCTTGTACCCAAGTAATTTCAATTTGCTTGGGTATTCGTTTACTCATTGAAAAGAATCCATTAATTGAACGGCCTGTACCCAACGAACTAAAGAGGACATTTTATGCAGATTCAGCCATCCAGCGTCACTCCCATCAACCAACGTCAAGACAATGTCTTATGGGAAGTCGATACTTTGGGCGTTGCAACCTTAACCCTCAATCGTATCGACAAACATAATGCCTTTGATGCTTGTATGATTGATCTCATGATCCAACGCTTGGACTATCTCGCATTACGCACTGATGTCCGCTGCTTAGTGATCCGCGCCAATGGTAAGCATTTTTCTGCGGGAGCGGATCTTAATTGGATGCGCTCAATGGTTAACAGCAGTAAACAACAAAACCTAGATGACGCGCAGAACCTAGCCCGGCTAATGCACACACTGGATAATTTTCCTCAACCTACGATCGCCATTATTCAAGGGTCCGCGTTTGGCGGTGCATTAGGCTTAATTTGTTGTTGTGACATTGCGATTGCCGCAGATAATGCCAAATTTTGCCTCAGTGAAGTCAAACTCGGTTTGGTCCCTGCAACGATAGGCCCTTATGTTGTGCGAGCCATGGGAAATCGCCAAGCGAGACGCTATATGCTCAGTGCGGAAATGATGACGGCTAAAGTCGCTGAACAACATGGCATTGTACATGAGGTCCACCCTTCAGATAGCGTTGACACTGCACTGGAACAACTGATCGATACCCTGCTGCTCAACAGCCCAGATGCGATGCGCAAAGCCAAAACGTTATGTCAGCAGTGTCATCAAGCTCCTATTGATGGCCAACTGATCCACTATACAAGCCAACTCATCGCTGACATCCGTGTTTCACCTCAAGGTCAAGATGGGTTATACGCTTTTTTAGAGAAACGGACACCAAGCTGGGTCGTTAAGAAAACCAAGGATACTTAATGAACTTTCCTCATCAGGTTACTATTGTTGAAGTGGGCGCTCGAGATGGGTTACAAAATGAATCCATAGTGTCGACCCAAGATAAAATAGAATTGATTAACTCACTCTCAAAAACAGGTTTAACGCACATTGAGGCTGGCTCGTTTGTTTCACCCAAATGGGTCCCTCAAATGGCCGATTCACTAGAGGTCATGCAGAATATTAAACGCCACTCTGGCATAATCTATTCGGCTCTCACCCCGAATTTACGAGGATTAGAGCAAGCACTAGAAGCAGGCGCCAACCAAGTCGCTATTTTTACTTCGGCCTCAGAAGGGTTCTGTCAAAAAAACATTAACTGTTCTATCGCTGAAAGTCTCAATCGGTTTCAGCCAGTCATCGAGCTTGCACAGAAGAACAACATTCCTGTCCGTGGCTACCTTTCATGTGTCGCAGATTGCCCATACGATGGCCCGACAAAACCTGAGCAAGTCGCCCGCGTTGCTCAAACCCTGAGCGAAATAGGCTGCTATGAAATATCATTGGGGGATACCATTGGTACTGGAACCCCTTTACGTATTGCACGCATGTTAGAATGCGTACAAAACACCCTCCCAATCCACCAACTTGCTGTACACTTTCATGATACATGGGGCCAAGCGTTAGCCAATATCTATCAAGCGTTAAGCATGGGCATATCGACACTTGATAGCAGTGTGGCTGGTTTAGGTGGCTGCCCTTATGCTAAAGGAGCGTCTGGTAACGTCGCGACTGAAGATGTGCTCTACCTTTGCCAAGGCTTAGGAATTGAAACAGGTGTCGATCTTCCTTTGTTAGCTCAAACAGGCTGGATGATAAGCCAGGCGCTCGGTCGTCAGCCTAATTCAAAGGTATCCTTGGCTTTAAAGCCCAATTAGGCGTCTCTCATTAACCAAGCCCTTCGGTTTATCATCACCTCAGACATTCTAAGTCAAGAGACTTGAGGTAACGGGCAACTCACAGTCAACCTGTCATATCAGTTGAAGGTTGGCTGCTCTCAATATCGATTCAAATTGCCCTACTCCTTTCGATAAACACAACAATCCCGCAGCCACTTTTGCTCTTTAAACAACTTTCAAACGTATTACTTACAAAACAATCAAACTAAATTAACACTAACATAGCAATATCTCATTTGACTGTTTACTATTTAATCGATAACAAAAAATTTTAACTGGCTTATTCACCACAAAATGAAACCAATCGTCGTTCGGATCAATTCATTCTGTGCAACATTCCATGATTAAGGACCCAGTGATGAGAAAGAGCATTAACTTAACTACCGTAATTGCATTGAAAGCGTGTTTTTTTGTCGCGTTTTGTTTGTCCTCCCTTTCCCACGCAAAAGATGTCGACGAGCAGTTTGAAATTGGTAAGGAAAAAGCAAAGGTTTGTATGACTTGCCATGGCGTTGACGGTATTGCGACCCAAAACGTTTACCCCAATTTAAGAGGACAAAAAAAGAGCTATTTAATCTCCTCCTTAAAAGACTACCAAGCACGAGAAAGAACCAGTGGGCTTGCAGTCCTTATGCAACAACAAGCTGACGCACTTTCGAGTCAAGACATCGAAGATATTTCCCATTTTTATTCCAAATTAGGAAGCCCAACACAGCCATAAGTTAGGAGCATTCTTATGCATCAAGAAACAACACAGTACAGCACAAAGGTTGTGAGGTATTTTGTTCTGGCCTCTGTGGTTTGGGCTGTCCTAGGCATGATCATCGGTGTGATTTTGGCGGCGCAACTTTACTGGCCAGTACTTAACTTCGATTCACAATATTTTCAATTTGGTCGTTTGAGACCCTTACACACCTCCGGAGTTATCTACGGGTTTGTGGTCAACATTCTCATGGGGACTTCGTTATATATTGCTCAACGGACTGGAAGATGTGGGCTGTTCAACAAAAGCCTATCTTGGATGGTATTTTGGGGCTGGCAATTAGTGTTACTTCTGGCGCTTATTACGCTCCCAGCCGGCTACACCACATCCAAAGAATATGCTGAGCTCGAATGGCCAATCGACTTATTGATTGTGCTCGTTTGGGTGCTTTATGCCGTTTTGTTTTTTGGTACTATCGCAAAACGTAAAGTCGAGCACATCTTTGTAGCAAACTGGTTTTTTGCAGCGTTCATTATTGTGATCGCCATGATTTTTATTGTGAATAACTTAGCCATGCCAGTATCTCTGATGAAGTCGTATTCCGTCTTTGCTGGAGCACAAGATGCCATTGTGCAATGGTGGTGGGGGCATAATGCAGTAGGATTCCTACTGACTGCTGGGGTAATCGGAATGAATTACTACTTCATTCCAAAAGCTGCAGAACGGCCTATTTATTCTTATCGATTATCTGTGATTCATTTTTGGGGCTTAGTCGGCTTTTACACTTGGGCGGGTACACACCACCTTGTCTATTCGTCAGTCCCAGTGTGGGTACAAAATATCGGGATCGTTATGTCACTTATCCTTTGGCTACCTTCATGGGCAGGGGCTTTTAACAGCGCCATGACGCTTTTACAAAATAAACAGAAACTCAAATCAGACTATATCTGTTTGTTTTTCTTCTCAGCGATTTTGTATTACTGCTTAGCAACGTTTGAAGGCCCACTACTTGCTATTCGTTGGTTTAACATGCTGGCACACAATACCGAGTGGGTAATCGGCCATGTTCACTCTGGTGCTCTTGGCTGGGTTGGCATGTCGGGTATCGCCGTTTTCTATTACTTCATCCCTCGCTTGTGGAATAAAACCGAATTATGGTCACCTCGATTGATTAAGTGGCATTTTTGGTTAGCTCATGCGGGTGTCGCTACCTATGCCATCTCACTTTGGGTAGCAGGAATCGGCGAAGGTTACATGTGGCTAACTCAAAGCGATAACGGTGAACTACTCTACAGCTTTATTGAAGCAATGAACTTTAAAGCACCTTGGCTATTTTTACGCTTTGTTGGCGGAGCCTTGTTTGTATTAGGTCTATTCCTCATGGTCTTTAACCTGTACAAAACCATTCGTTCTCCAGCGGTCATGACTGAGAAGGAGGCCTAATCATGAGTAAAGATTTTACCCACTCAGTAATCATCTTGATAGTTACCACTTTCGTTGTGGCGTCTTTTTCTCTCGCGGTGTGGGTTGTGCCCAATATCGTTCGCACTGATGACATCGCCAAAAATAGTTTGGCAAAACCACTCACCCCGTTGGAGTTAGCGGGCCGAGATATCTACATCAGCGAAGGTTGCCATGTTTGTCACACTCAAATGGTTCGTCCACTTGAGCCAGAGATAAAACGCAACGGCCGAGCGAATCAAGAGTCGGATGACATTTACGAGTTCCCTAATCTTTGGGGCTCAAAACGTACTGGACCTGATTTAACAAACCTTGGTCGTAAATATTCTGATCAATGGCATACTCTGCATTTAATCAATCCACGTCAGGTGATTCCAACCTCAATCATGCCATCTTATCCGTGGCTATTTGAACAAACACTGACTGGTGATGATATCGGTGACAAAATGGAAACGCTAAGAGATTTAGGCGTTCCCTATACCGATCAGCAGATTTCTGAAGGCCGCTTGCAAGTTCGAGGAAAAACCAAAGGTGAAGCACTCATCCGCTACTTGCAAAGTCTTGGCCAAGATACTGCACAGGGGGTGACACCATGAGTACATTTTGGAACCTATGGGCAATAGCCTGCACCATCATCTTTTTTATTTTGATGGTGAGCGTCGTCATTAAATATTGGCGTAGCAATCATAGTGCAAACAAAGATCGTACCATTGAATCTTTCGATGGCATTGATGAAAAAGATGCCCCTCCTCCAAAGCTGTTGTTTGGGTGTTACGCCATCGCATTTGTTTTATCGGCTGGATATCTCGTGCTCTACCCAGGTTTGGGCCAGTGGCAAGGGCTACTCAACTGGAAACAAAGTGATGACAAACTCAGTTCCCCCACCACGACACTTGATCAACAACTAGATTCTATACCTGCAGATACATCACTAGAAGCGCTCGCTCAAAACAAAGAGATTGTGCAAAGTGGTCACACATTATTTAAAACTCACTGTGCAGCATGTCACCAAGATAATGCTCAAGGACAAAAGCATTTTCCTAACTTGATCGACAATGAGTGGCTCTATGGCGGCGATGATCAAGCTGTCATTCATTCCATCGCCAAAGGAAGGAATGGTGCCATGCCAGGTTGGTCTGAAGTTCTACGCAAAGATCAAGTCGCTAAAATTTCTTACTACCTCGCCTCTCTTAATCAACGCCACAGTGACGTGCCAGAAATTAATGTTGAGCTCGGCAAACGGCTGTTCATCGAATACTGTTCATCTTGTCACGGTGACGGATCTGTGGCGAATCAGTTAACAGGTGTGCCCGATCTATCAGATGGGATTTGGCTTCATGGTGGCAGTATTGAAGAGATCCAACACACAATCAATTATGGCTTAAATAACGTGATGCCAGCTTTTAATAAGCAGTTAAGCGATAATGAAATATTAGCCATCGGTGCTTACTTACGTGATGCAGAGAAGAAAGAAGCAAATAAACTCAGTGCCTTGGATAGTGCAGCAGTCAAACGTGGAGAATACATCGCACATGCAGGTGATTGCGTTGCATGTCATAGTGCAGAAGGAGGAGAACCTTTTGCCGGAGGTCTTCCCTTTGTTACCCCTTTTGGAACTGTCTACTCAACGAACATCACACCTCATGTCACTCAAGGTATAGGATCATACGACTATGATGATTTTCGTGCTGCCCTTGTTCATGGTAAAGGCAAAAACGGATACCTTTACCCTGCAATGCCCTACACCTCATATCAGCATTTAACCGATCAAGACATGAAAGACTTGTGGGAATACATGCAGTCTATTCCTGCTATCCCGCGTCGAGATAATGATAACAGCATGATGTTCCCTGCAAATATCAGACTCGGACTGCTCGGTTGGAACATTGCTTTTATGGACACGGATCCGATTGACTATACGCTGCCTGAAGAATTAAAGGACACCGTTACTGATGTGGAGAAGTGGCAAAAAGGCAAATATTGGGTAAGTGGACTGGGTCACTGCTCTGAATGTCATTCGCCACGAAACATAGCAATGGCTCTAATACCAGAACGAATCTTCCAAGGCAACTTAATCGATGGTTGGAATGCGCCCGACATTACAGCAACTGAACTTTATGTTGATGGTTGGGACGAAGAAACATTAACTGATTTTCTTCATACGGGTCATTCTGATAAAGGCACTGCATTTGCGGGAATGGCAGATGTGATCAAAAACAGCCTAAGCCTCATGACACGAGAAGATATTGCTTCGATGTCTTATTACCTTCTTAGTGGTGACACCTATAATTTCCGGGATAAAGAGGCTGTACCATTACAACCAAAAGGGTTTGATCAACAAGCTTATCAAGAGCCGATCTACACGACATATAAGCAAACATGTGGCGCATGTCATGGGGATGATGGCAAAGGTCGAGACCCTATTGCTCCAACCCTGCTGAATAATGGCATCATTATGCATAGTGATCCTTTCAACACAATTGCGGTTACGGTGAGAGGTTTACAACCTACCTATATTGATCCAGATAGGAACTTTATGCCAATGGCAAGCTTTGAAGAGATCCTTTCTGACGATCGACTCGCAGAGTTGATAACCTTTGTGCGCCAAAACCTTGGTGATCAACAAGAGCCAGTAACGGCTGAAGATGTCAGTGAGGTAAGAAAAACACTGGAAGCTGCAGGTTACGCCGGAGGCCTGCACACCACTCCTGATATGTATGACAGGCGAGATAACAATATAAACATTCAGTGATGATTTAAACACTAACCTACCACCCACTTCTATGTGAGTTGGTGGTAGGTTTCAACATTATTTTCAAATTTTAGAAATAAAAAGTAACTAACCCTAAATATCCGAAGATAAATATTATCACAGCTTCACGATGCTTGAATTCATATCGGTGAATAAAATAAAACTAGCTACATCAAAATTAAATTGATTTACGAAGCTTTGTATACACTGGCAACCTAGTTACTGAATACTATACAAAAGCAAAGCAAATTGGGTCATGCGACAAAACCATGTTATGGTTAAATATATTGAGGTCATTTGGGTATGTAGTCAATATCTTGCGACAGAACCAAAAGTTAAAAGTAGAGTATTTTGTCAATTTATTTAAATTTATTACTGCCAGTCTTATGGCTTGCTGCTCATTATCAAACCGTTCTTTGGTTATTTAATAAAGTTGAAGCACGACCAGATGCTTTGCTGCTCCTATCAATAGTTATTGTCGTTATTGGATACACATTTTCTAAAGTACGCTTCAGCACACACACATCAACCGAGAAGTCTCCACTGGTTTTATTTTTAACTGTGGCAACTTTCTCAGTCATTAATTCACATACCATTGATTTTTATCAACTTCATGTCACCTTCTTTCTACTTGGAATGTATGCTTGGCTTGGCCTACAAGCATCAATATGGCATAAGTGGCAAAAATTATTGAATATTGCGATTCTGCTGTCGCTCGCTGTACCTTTCTATTTGGAGTTCAGTTCTGGCTTAGGGTTTGGTTTAAGGTTGGCAACAGCTTCTCTCGTCGAACAAACATTGAATGCTCTTGGGTTTCATGCTGTTTCTTCACATGACATTATCATCACCGAAAATTCTATTGCGCATATTGATATCCCCTGTAGTGGGCTAAAAAGCCTATGGGTAGGAAGTGCATTTTATTTAGCAGCACTCGTCGTTCTGGGCAAACGAATGAGTTGGAACGTCTTGTGGAAATATATTCTGGTTATATTTCTGTTACTTTCAGCAAATACGTTTCGCATCTTAATACTGACGCTGCTTACATCGCTCTACAACATGCCATATTTAGCTGAAATGCTTCATTTACCACTTGGTATATTAGGCTTTGCACTGAGCTGTTTGGCCGGTTGGTTCTTACTACGGTACGTGCCTGAAACAAATAAAACATTATCGCAGCCTAGTTTTATTAGGCCACAAAAGTGGATCATTTGCCTGTTTATGCTTTTCTTTTTGCAATTATTTTCGGTAAAAAGCGAAAAACATGACACTGTAGAGCTATCAATAGAATCAATGCCTATATTAGCCTCAGTCACAGAATCTATACCATTAACTAGTCAAGAACAGCGCTACTTTTCAAGAGGTGAAGAAACAGTTGCAGGAAAATGGCGTTTTGAATGGAAAGGCAATTCTGGCTCAATGCTGCTTGTCCAAAGCCGTGACTTTAACATGTTTCATGCACCTGAATTATGCATGGTTGCAGGAGGCGTTAAGGTTGATTCCATGCGAACCCTTCAAATTGGAGAAAATCATTTCAGGCTCCTGTCATTAAATCAAGGCAGTGCTACGGGAATTTATTGGTTGCAATCTGGCGATCACGCAACAGATGACTTCACTTCACGGTACTTACAATATATTCTTAGCAAAAAGAAAAAATGGTCAATGATTTCAATGATTTTGCAAACACCATACTCACCAAATAACATTATTGTAGAAAATTTGATAAAGGCCAATTTTGAGAATGGT
The DNA here is from genome assembly GCF_002849855.1 of Vibrio azureus. NCBI lineage: Bacteria > Pseudomonadati > Pseudomonadota > Gammaproteobacteria > Vibrionales > Vibrionaceae > Vibrio > Vibrio azureus. Next base: position 602,356 of record NZ_CP018617.1, on the reverse strand, counting down.
ACGGAGAAAGATAATGATGAAATGGATACCTTCACGGAATAAAATTGCCAGAATTGCCAGCTATTCAACCTTCTGGGGATGGAATATCTCATTTTTGGCCATCACGCTTTTTGGCATCATGCCTGTTATAGGAGTGTGGCTTACCTTAGCTGTACTTGGAGGGCTGCTCTCTCTTGATTTCCTCATCAGCGTTTGGCTACTGATTTTAGTGCCAATCGGTAGTCTTTATATCACATGTAAAAAACTCAATGGACGGCCAGATTTACAGATTCGGTTATTCTATGGCGTTGAAGCCCCTCTGTTTTTTCTCGGCCTTATTAGGCTTTTTGCCTTACGTGAGCTCACGCTAGCCAGCACGTTTCTTATTGTTAGCATAGTCGCTTCGGTTGCTATATTCGGATATTTTCTCTTACGGGATGCATCAGGTGAAAGTCGATCATCGCGAAAAGACATGTTCTTTTCTGCATTACTCTTAATCACCTCTCTGTACTTTGGTGCAATCCTGACATTTTATGCCATCCCTCTAGGCTGGGAATTTTTATCGTTTATTGTCCAACTTGAATGGCTCACGACAATTTACAAGTTCTTTACGATGCCACACATGTGGAAAGCATTATTTAGTTTGATTTTTTGGCTACCATTTGCTGCTTTTTTGTTTTTCTTTACGGGGGCTTTGTTTATTGGCTTTCCAATCGCGATCGTCTGTTTTTACGGTTCAATGTGGTGGAAAAAAGCAAAACAAACAACTTGGCAATATGCTGCGGTTGCAACCACAACCGTAATGGTCGTTTGGCTCACTTGTTTCGTGCTGGTAGATCAACAGCCACAACAACAGGTATTCAACTGGTTCGAAGCGCAAAGCACAGTTTCCCCGGCTGAAAAAAAGGCTTTTCTTTTAACAAATGAGGATGAAATCCGAGAAGGTTTACTCAATGCATACCTATACCCATATCGTTATGTGAGTGTTAAGGATCAAGTCAATCACATAAGTCATATGTATAGCCGCACATTCGGCGACAGTCCGAGTAACTATACGTGGTTAGATTCCATCTACAGAGCCCTTATTTCGCCAATACTCTATGATGGGCAAAAAGAAGATGACCAGAAAGCAGCAAAACTTTATGCAGAAATGTTTGATATCCCTATACAACGTGCAGAGAAAGAGGCCATCTCAATATCTTTAAGTGCCACTTCTGATCGTGGGCAAATTGAAGCAGGCCTCCTCAACATCAATCAGCAGAAAGTGTGGATTAAAGAACAAAAAATCACCACGACAAAACAAAATATGACAACAGATGTTGAGATCTATGAGGTGTATGAGAATAAAACTCGCGACAGACAAGAAATTTTCTACTATTTTTCGCTGCCTTCAAACTCAGCGGTTACGGGATTATGGTTGGGAGAATCTAATGATAAAAGTAAAGCTCAACCCTTTATCGTATCGCCTCGTGGATCTGCTCAAAAAATATATAAGCGAGAAATCCGTCGCCGGATAGATCCAGCCTTGCTTGAGCAAGTTGGGCCACTGCAATATCGATTGCGTGTGTTCCCTATCCTTCCTAGACAAAACGATATCGTAACTGGCAAACTACCCGCCATGCACCTTTGGTTGACCTACAATACATTGAATCAAAACAATGTAGAACATGTACTGCCGAATCTATTAGAAAAGAGAAATGTGTATTGGGACGATGAAAGTCAGCGCTCTCTTAATGGTATAGAGTTTGAAAATGGCTTGGCATGGATGCCGCCTCTTAAAGGCACGCCTGCAAACTTTACCACTATGGAAGCCGGTACAATATCTTCAGCAGATGGAAGTAGTGATAAAATTACCGCTTCTATTCTGAACAAGAAATTAGAAAGTGCTCCAGTGAGTGCCGCTGTATTAATTGATAGTTCGTATAGTATGCATAAGAAGAAGGCGGTACTTCCCAAGGCTCTGGATTTTCTCAAAGAGCATACGAAGAACTTGGATGTTTATGTCCACCCAGTTAATGAAGAGCTCACATCGTTAAGCAATATGGATGACGTAACTTATTATGGTCTGCTCACTGATAGTGATCTATGGAACAGAGCTGCTCATGTGTCTATGTCGAGTGATTATGATGTCGTATTCGTATTAACAGATCAAGGCAGCTACGAGTTATCTAAAGACAAGCCTAAACTGAATAAAGCCGTTGGAGGTAATATTTGGTTTGTTCACATGGACCAATTAGCGCCCGCCTATGAAGATTCAGTTATGCGTGAACTTATGCGTCATGGGGGTGCAGCTTCGACGGTAGAAGAGGCTTGGCAACAATACCTATTAAATGCATCATTACTCCCATCTCATCACGTAGAGAATGGTATCCTCTGG